>DATBGH010000018.1:0-110323 GCA_036558085.1 Hyphomicrobiaceae bacterium | reverse complement strand
GTTCCGGCCGCCCTTGGTCACGCGGGGCCGTGCCGGGCGCGGGGGTCGCGCTGCTTTCCACACCTGCACCGCGGCCCCCGCTGTTACAGGAGCCAACCATGAAACTGATCGAGCCAGTTTGCGCGACGCGGCGCGACGCAGCGCGATGCTTCGGCTGCGTCGTCCTCGCCGCCGCTCTAATCTACACGCTGATGTATTTCCTCGACCCCGGCCCTGATCGGGGCGGTGTTTCCACGTATTCGCCGAAAGTTAATGCGCGATGAAACCGATCACGAGGAGCGCTGAGGAATGATCGCGAGTTACCAGCTGAAGCCGGAGCAGGACGGCATG
This sequence comes from Hyphomicrobiaceae bacterium, assembly GCA_036558085.1. GTDB lineage: Bacteria > Pseudomonadota > Alphaproteobacteria > Rhizobiales > Hyphomicrobiaceae > AWTP1-13. The sequence goes on along the minus strand of DATBGH010000018.1, from coordinate 109,993 downwards.
GGCTTCTACTATGGGTCCATGGTTTGCGGAAAGACCCGGCACCACGTCAACCTACTCCCGCCGCGCACCTACGCGCATGCGTGGTTCGTGACCAAGGATCGCACGCATATGGATCCGGGACTGTGGCGCATTTTCATTGACGGTGAGTTCATAACTCTCGCGTCCTCACGTGAAGGTGCCGAGCGTGCCCTGCGTGATTGGAGCCCGACATGAAACTGGTCGAAACCGTAATCGCCGACACCTTCGTTCGGATCCGCCTGGCCGATGACGAGGATCCCCTCAAGGCGCAGAGCTGGATTGAATGTCGCCTGCCGAAGGCAGCGCTGGTTCGGGCAAGTCGGACACCGGTTGTGGGTTTTGACCGTTTGGCCCTGCCAGCAGCGCGTCAATCAGTCCTAGAGACCATGCGAGCCGCAATTGACGACGAAATCGCTCGCCTACGATCGCCCTGAGGTCAACCGTCCTCTCCAGGGCATCCATCTCGGCACGCACGTTCGCGTCCATGTGGGTGATCCTCCGCTGCGAATAAGTGATATTCAGCCTATATGACGAACGCCGAGCAACACCTCGCGGATTTGGCGAAGATCGACGCGTACCTACGCGCGATTGAGCGCGCCTCCGCCGACCGCACGTGCGACCGCCAAGCGCTGCGCCAAGTGCTGCAGAAGCTCGAAGTGGTCCTTGAGTTGGCGGTCATCGACCGGCAGCTCTGCGCGCTGCTAGCGATCGGTGGCGATCGTCGACGGCACTGAGCTACTCCTTGCGGCACGCTCGCTTAGCGCGCGAGCGTCCTCGTCCGTTCGCGATATGGTCACTTCCGCTGGAGCGACGCCTACGGGCCGTCCACCTGCATCGCGCACGACGTGCTTGGGCCCATTCATGCCAGAGATCGCGGCGCCCAGCGCGGCCAGCGTTTGCTGCAGCGCTGCAGGATCGACCGCGCCAGCATTGCCAGGTACCAGCCCGACTGGGCGTCCTTGCGCATCCCGCACGATGCTCTTGGGCCTATTCAAATCTTCGATGGCCGCAACGAGCTGCCGGACAGCGGCAAGCGTAATCGGCTGGTTGGCGTCGCCGCCCGGCAGCTTGCTAAGCTCGGCCTCCAAGCCTTGAGCCATCTGCAGGAACCGCCGTCGCTGCGTCGGGTCCGTTGCCTCCTCAGCCCACTGCCGCGAGTTCGCAATTGCCTTCAAGAGCTCCTGCCTGGTCATTGGCTTGCGCATGGTCGTCTCCATCGAGAACTTCGATCGCACGCTGGCGCGCTGCGGTAGCGACAAACGCTAACAGCGTTTTGCCATCTCTCCGGGCGGCCGCTTCCATCGCGGCGCGATCCTTGCGCGAAAGGCGCAGCAGTATGGGGCGATTTGGTTTTCGTTTCTTGCGCATGCTCTGTTACTCCCCTGTCGCCGCTTTGCGGGCGCCGCGACCCTGCCACCACTTCATCCCCGCGATGGTGCCGGCGAGGCCGAGCATTGACGCTGCGCGGTTGGCAAGAACTTGCCCTACCTCATGCTGCCGCGCCGGGTCGCCTGGGAACAGCTCCTTTGCCTTCGCGGCAATCGCGTCGCCCAACAACACCACCGTGTCGAATGGAGCCGCTGGCGAATCAGCGGGGCCGCCGGCCGTCTCGATCAAGGCGCGCTGCACCTCGCCTGCCATTTCCGCGCCGACCGTTATCCTGCTGCCACCACGCGCGGCCCCAGACATTGCCTGCTCGATACCGGCGCGCCACGCGCTCTTGGTGGCAAGGGGGCGCTCGCCCGCCTCCATGGCATTGACGTCCGCAACGCGCTGCTGGGCATCGGCGAGGGCCTTGTTGGCGAACTCCTGGCGCTCCCGGATCCAGGGATGCATGGGCTTGCCAGGGGCGCCCTGCGCGAAGATGTCGGCCGCCCGATCTGCACGCGCGACGGCGCCCTTGCGTGCCTCAAGGGACTGATCCGCGGCAACACGCTCCCCACGCAACCACCCCTGCTGCTCCTCCGGGGTGAGCAAGCCGAGCTCACCGAGCATGCCGAGATTGTGCGGGTCCTCCGCAGCTGTCTTTGCGCTCGCCGTGTAATCTCTAATGGCCGCGTTCATCGGCTCTGAGGCCTCCGCGATCTTCACGTTTGTCGCGGCCCACTTGTCGGCCACAGCCTTGAGCTCGTCCGCACCACCGAAGCGCTCGACCAGGCGCCGAGCGCTGTCTTCCGGGCTCTCCCGTTGTCCCTCTTGCCCGCCGGTCATCATCTGCCGGATGGCATCCACGGCCTTGCGTCGCGCGGCTCGCAGCCCGAAGCCACTGCTCTCGATCTCTGCCGCCCTCGCGCCATGCTCCTCAACCTTGTCAGCGAGGGCGTGGAGGTATTCGCGGCGGGCGTCCTCGGCACCATCGTCGCCACCATGGTGGTATTCGCTGGCTGCACGGCGCAGCTCGTCGGCAGCGTCATCGTGTTCCTGGGGCGTCATGGTGCGCCCGAAGTATTCAAAGGGATCGCTGGTCTTCGCCGCCTGCAGGTCGCTCAACCGGGCTTCGTAGCCTGCCTGCGAGTTGGGATGATCGAGGTCGGTCGGCCACTCGTGGTCGCTCAGAGCAAGTCCGCGAGGCAGGTGCATGGCCCAGGGCTCGCGATCCCCTGGGCCGATTGCCTGGCGCTCTTCGGGCCCCGATGGCTCCTGCGTAGGAGTAGCAGGCTGCGACCCCTGTGTGGCCGCCGGTGCGCGGCGTTCCCACGGAGGGCTGTCATCGTCGGCGTCGATGTCGGCAGCGTCACCCAATGGTGCAGATCCTCAAGCTATCCGTTGACACTCGCCACAGGGCCTGCAACGTAGGGCCCAGGCGTGGCAAGGCATGGCGCGGCTCGGCAAGGCCCGGCGCGGCCCGGCAAGGCGCGGCAAGGGGTCGTATGACCAGCGGAGCGCTCGGTGAAAGCCGGGCGCTTTTGCTTTGTGTGGTCACGCACATCGTCTCAGCCCCCAGAAAGCGCGAGGATCACCGCGCGAGCGTCCTGGCTGGAAAGAGAGTCGAACCAGTTCCAGGCGGCTTCGCTCTCCATCCGCGCGATGCGTTCTCTGAGGATCCCCAGCTTGCGGGGTGCGTCCTTGCCCCAAAGTTCTGCGCATTCGCGGCCTTCGGGCGTGGACTTGAACCGCTCGAGATCGGCCGCCGTCGGGATCCGCACAGGCGACGCCTCCACTGGCCTGCCGAGCTCAACCCGAACGGCTTGCAGCGACTCCGCCGGCAGCGCATCGAAGTCCGCCTCGAACTGGCTCCGGTTCTCCACGTTGTCGAGGATGCCGGTGATCTGTTCTTGAGCGCGGGCCGTCTCGGTGGCTTGCGCTTTCTGCTCGAGTAGCTCGCGCTCGTGAGCTTGGAGTTGGTCATCCTTCATATAGCCAATGCGATCGGTCCGCCGGCGCTCTGCGATGGCTGCGAGCTCCTCATCGATCCGCTTCAGAGAGCCTTCGGCCTGGCCGTCAGCACGGCGTGCGGGCGCATCGGCTTTGGCCTCATCCTGGCGCTGCAGCAGCTCGCGCTCACGCCGCTGATTTTGCTCCAGCCAATACTCGCGAGGATTGGAGCGGCGTAGCTGTGCGAGTTCGGCAAGCTCTGCGGCTACGCTGGCTGCGCTCGGCCTTGCTGGTGTGGCCAAAGCGGCGACCTGGGCCTCGCTCAGCGCGTAGCACTTGCCCAACTCTTCGCGCGTGAACGAGCCGTCGGACAATAGGCTCCGATACTTGCTGATGTCCTGGCTATCGATCCCGGCTAGTACGTCACCGCCATTGCCATCATCACGATCTACTACGACGTCATCCCGGTCGGATGACAACCGAGGCGCCGGCGGGCTCTCGATGTGCTCGATTGTGTCCTCGTCCCAACGCTCAATCGGCATCAGGTGACCTCACCAGACTTCCGGGGGGATCTCACCCGGCAACGTCGCCGGCAGCGTGATCTTGTCCGTTGGCCGGAGGGCCAGAAACACCTGCGTCTGATCGGCGGCGGTGACCACGACGTCCTTCACCATCCAGTCGCCTGCGTGGGAGACACACGTGATGCGGTCGTAGCGGCGCAGGCGGGTTTGCGGCTGAGACTGAATCCCCTTGAAGCAGGTCGGCACGTCCATGAGATCCTGGATCAGCATGCCCTCGGGCAATCGGATCATGGCGGTGCGCCAACAAAAACCCTCGTGGTTCCAAACGAGCGCAGACGGTTTCAGGATCGGCGCCTCACGGCCTTCCGGACTCGCAACTTGTTTCTGAGCTGCTACGGCCATCAATCCGCTCTCCCTCGTTCAAGCAACGGTTCAATCAAATCCCTGGCGAATCGCGCCTCTTCTGCGGCACGCCACGACTCGTTAGGCTTGTAGAGCGCGGCTCCGACCCACGCGATCCCGCCGAAACGGGCACGGCACCCATCGATGGTCTGCCCCAAGCACGCGACCCGTCCACTAGTCCGCGTTCTGAACTCGTGGATGTTCACCGCGCTTGGCACCTTGCCGCTTGTGCTCAAGCGCCTCGCAAGCTCGGCCTCACGAGCCATGCGCGCCGTGACGCTGTTGGCCCTAGCGACAAACGTGCGCCATGCCGCTTCCATGGCGTCAATGTCCGCCAACCGAAGATCCTCCTCCGCCAAGAGAGCGGCGCGGTCTGCCAGCCAGGCTTCTTCCTTTTGCCGCGCACTCGCCGCGCGACGGTCCATCTCTCGGACGCCCATCTCGCGATCGACCTGGTCAACCTCAGCCTGAAGGGCGTCAGCCTCGGCTTTGTATTTGCGCGCCGCGTCGTCGGCCTGGCGGATCAGTTCAGCTGCCGGCGGCGCCATCCGCAGAGCGGCGAGCTTCGCCTCAGCGCGGCTGCGTTTGGTTTCGAGGCTTTCAGTCTCTGCCATTTCTTCTCCCTTCATCCGGCGGCGGCGGTGGTTTCAGGCTCTCGGCTAGTGCGCGCGCCGTCGCCAGATCCTGGCGCCATCCAGCAAGGCGACCCAGCCCGTCATGAACCGAATGGCGAGGGCTAAATTCGACTGAATGCTGAATGACGGCCCCATTGGTTGCGATGATCTCCCGCTCTCCAGCCAGCAACTGTGTTGGACGCGGACGCGGCTCAAGGTTGGCGGCCGGGGCGCGGACGGACGCCCCGGCCTCCGATACCGGGAGCTGATCCCCGGACGCCGGCGGCCAAGGAGGTCTGAAACCGCCGACCTCTTCGTCCTCGATGATTTGCGGTTCATCGTCTATGGGGTCGTCAGCGCTGTTTTCAGACGGCGCCTCGGCCACGTTTGCGGTCCTCAAAATGTCGAGCACCACACGGGCCAGCTGACGCGGGGCAACCTCGTCGGCGATCGTCGCAGTCGCCTGCTGCAAATTATCCACCTCGTACTGCCCGAGATGCCGCATCGCGATGTCGATCGCCTTGTTCGCGGCTTGCGGATCGTGCGCGTTGACTTCGATCTCCTCCACCGAGATATCGCCGGTCTCTCGATCGCGACGCCTCTCCTTGAGTTTGATCAGGCGCCGCCCGAGCGAGACCTCGAGATTTTCCTTGAGCGCCTCGAGCACATAGGCTGCATCGAGACCCGCCTTCTCGCTCGCCTTTGCTCGCAACTCCGCGATGTGAGCCTTGACCATCTTGTGCGCCAACAGCTCGGACGCGCGCTTCTTGACGGTGCTCTCATTGGAGCCCTCCGCGCTGTAGACCTCGCGATAGGCCGCGCTAGCGTTCCCCGTGCGCACGTAGAGCTCGGCGAAGGCCTGCTGCTTGGGGGTGAGAGGCTTGCTGTCGACCATGGCGCCGCTTTTGGTACCCGTGATGTCCCCGTGATGATGCTGATGATCTGATTTGCCGCCGGCGGCTAGCGCTGCTCATCGGGTTCGGGTTTCCGACGCTTCCAGATGTTGCGATTGAGGGCATCGCCGGATGATCGGCCAGGCCGGACGTGCAGATAGACGCTGGTCACCGCCACAGAGGCGTGGCCCAAAGTTGCCGATACGACGTGCAGGGGCTCGTTGTTCTCGATGGCATGCGTGGCGTGCGCGTGGCGCCACCAATGCGGTGAGAACCGCCCGGTGATTGTTGCGTCTTTGGCCAGGCGCTTGGCCAGATGATTGATGCCGCGAACGCTCAGACGCTGATGGGTGCGGCCCTTGCGGCTCGAGCAAAAGACTGGCGCACCGGGTTGCTTGTCGCGGATGTGCTCGAGGAGCGCATCGCCGACCTCGATCGGCAAGAGGACATCACGGGTCTTGCCGCCTTTGCCACGCAGATGGATCTGCACGCGCTTGACCATGCCGACCTGGGCGGCGCCGTCGACAATCAACACATCGTCCGCGTTCAGGCCGGCGAGCTCGGATACTCGGGCGCCGCTGGTGTAGGCCACGGCGGCAATCAGATAGTCGCGGTCGGCGATCGCTGCGTGCACGATGTCGCCGATCTGATCCTCGTTGAGGATGCGCTTAGAGAGCGTCTCGGCCTTGGGTGGTGCCTTGATGGAAGCACCGGCGTTGAATTGCAGATAGCCGAGGCGCTGCCCGTAAGAGAGGAACGACTTCACCCGCAGGACCTGCTGCCGCACCGACGATTGCGCCAGGGGGCGCTCCTGGCCGTGCGAGTCGACGGTGATGGCGATCGAATCGAGGGCCTCGCGCACATCCTCCACGGTGGCCTTACGCAACGGCATGTCCAGGGCGTGCAGGAACCGCTCGACGGTCAGCCGGAAGTTTGCCTTGGAGTGCTTGGAGGTGAGGCCGTCGATCCAGCTGCCGAGGAGCTCACGGTCGCTGCTGGCTCGCGTGGCGGCGACGATGGTGATGCCGGATCGGGAGATGGGACTGGACGGGGCCAGCTGTCCTGCTGATGGGATCAGGCTTTTGTGGTCGTCCACGGTCTCCTCGCCGGCCCGGAACGGGGCCAAATCACCGTCCTATTATACGGCTAATGTGACGCAGTCAGAGGGTCGGCTTTGGCAAGGACTATCTGTCCGGCCCGCTCGATAGCTTCGCGGGCCTCCTCTGGCGTAATCGCAAACCACTCGGCTCCCTCAGTCGGCTGCTTGCCCACCGATCGCAGCAACTCGTGGGCTTGCCTCTCGACATCGTACGCATTTCGGTAGGAGCGGTCGGTCTGGTACAGGAGCTCACCGCCCAACTTCTTGGCCCTGGCGGACGGCCGATACGAGTAGCCGACCTTTAGCGGGCCACCGGTCTTCCGACCGACCACGTAGATCTGCCCAGCAAGCGGAGGCGCCCAACCGTTTTTTATGTGGATCTGGTCAACGCGTGCGCGCCGAGCCACCTCCTCGCGGTACCAGGCGGCAAACTCAGGGTGAGTACCGTCAGTTAGGACTATGCGGTCAAACCAAGTCATCCACTCCCTCCGCGTTGCTCCTTCAACCCCGAAACTTCACCCCGCACCCGACCCACGCCCAGGGAATGCCTCGCGCCGAGTCAGGGGCCACGCGCCAGCTGGCGGCAGGGAGCGGGTGGCTACCCATGGTGCTGCCGGGGCCGTCGGCCGTCCTGCGCCAAATTCGGAGGAATAATGCCGGCGGGTACAACTCGGCACCGACGATAGGATTGAGCGCGAGGCGGCCTCGAGGACCGCCCCGCGCTCCGAGGGCCCTTCAACCGCCCCCGTTCCGGACCGCGTTCGCCAGCCCGAATCACTTCAGCCATTGGCGGATCTCCGTCTCGGCGCGCTCCACTTGCTGGATGATCTTGCTGCTTCCCGGACCGAGCCTCAGGTTGCCCTGCTCACTTGCCTTGAGACGCGCGAGCGCGGAGAGCACGACGTGGAGCGACCCCACCGATAGCGATATGTGCACGCGATCGTCAGGTGCCGGCTCGGTGAGTGCCGGGCTAGCCTTCACACGCTACCTCGAGTTCATCGATCAGCAGCTCAACCGCCGCGTCGGCCATGATGCCTTTGAGGGCGAGCGCAAACTTGCGCTCCGTCTCGACGACAAGCTTCGGGTGCAGCGCCGCGACCCACTGATCCAATTCGTCAGCGGCGGGCCAGCCGGGGTGTTTCACGCGAGCATCTCGCGCAGTTGCGCCTTCTGCTCGGCGCTCAGGAACCCGACCAGCATCTGGATCATGCGGCGCACGCGGAAGAACGGGGTGGGGCCCTTATTGCTGGGGCCATCGCCTGGCTTGCGCTTCGGTTTCCGGAGCTCTTGCGCTTCCGGCAGCGTCAGCGCGCCCTCAACAACTCGTGTGTGCAAATCGGGGCGCAGGCGGTGGAGGCGCATCAGGCCCGAATCCAGTGAGCCCGGGCCGTTCACGGTGGATGGCAGGTATGAGAGCTCGTCCGCGACCGAGCGATCCTCGGCCGTCGCCAACGCTCGGAGCGATTTCCCTTTGAGGGTGTTGATGTGCGTGCCGTCCTTGCGGCAGCGGACCCGAACTTGCGCGTCGCAGACCGTAAGCACGGAACTCCATGCCTTCAAATGACGCCCATGGACGTCTAGGCAACACCGCAGCAAATAGAGCCTTTGGTTTGTCGATATGCCCAGCCCGACGCGCCCCGGCGCGAGGCAGTACGCCCCGAAGCTTGGAAAATTGTAGCGGCGCCATAACTCGCGAGCGAGGACCTGGTCGATCAAGCCCGCGAGCGTCGTGTGGACCGCGACGTCCGCACCCACGACGGCAGCTTTCGTGGCTTTGTGCAGCTCCGGGTCGGTGAGGGTTTCGCCCCCGCGGTTGTCATGCATGCCGGGGCAAACCTCCTGCGCCAGCAGCCGATCCTGGAGGCTCCGCTGTTTGTCCTGTTCCCGGTGCGCCTCAATGGATGCGGTCCACAGCGTCAGCAGACGCCGCTCGGGATCTGCCGCATCATGACCGTTGGCGGGCATCGTGTCTGGGTGGGTGCGTGTGTCCAGTTGCATCGCGCTCAGATCCTCTACCGAACGCGTGCACCGATTTACTTGAAACTCTTGCGGCCGCCTAACCCGGCGCATGTCACGCTTCGTGCACTCCTTGCACTTGCTAAAGTGCCCATCGGCCATCCTCGCCTGCCGATAGAACTCGGACAGAGGTAGGGAGCAGCCGCACTTGGAGCATGCCTTCAATGGGAGGATGCGCTGCTGCATGCTCGTTCAGGCCACCTGAGACGCATGCACGCCGACGCAGAAAACGCACACACCCTGCCGTGATTTGTCGTGCGTTGTGAATCGGGTCGTTCGGCGGTTTTCAGCGCACCTCTGGGGCAAAAGGAATTTGCTCGTCGAGTGGTGCCTGCCAGTCGCGCTTCGCGTCGGCCTGGCCGTTCGCCGGCTGCTCACGCGCCGGTGCATCGGTCTTCGGCTTCTTTGATGCCACCTTGTTCTGACCGATCGCCCCGGCACCCAAAACCTGCGCCCGCCAGGCGGTCATCTCGAGGCCCTGCTTCACCTCGCCCGTGGTTTTGCTCGTCCACTCGGCGAGTCGCAGCGTTCCTTCGGCATAGATGCGCGAGCCCTTGTGCCCCTGCTTGGCCATCCGCTCTGCCACCTCGCCGAAGACAGCAACTTGGATCCAGACTGTCGTCTCGCTCTCAGTCCTGGACTCCTGCGTCACAGCCACGGAGAGCTTGCACCATGGCTTGCCCGCGGCTGATGTTCGGAGCTCTACGTCTCTGCCCAACGTGCCCGTCAGCGCTGCTTCAATTCCCTGCATCTCCATCTCCTCGATGGTCTGACGCGCACTCAGTCGAACTCCAACTTCGGCGCCTCCTTGCGCCAGTTCCAATCGCTCACCAACGCGATTACGGGTCGCTCGCCTCTGCAGAAGGCACATATGGCCGTTCTGAAGAAACCCCCTCGGAACCCACCGGGCGGTGATGGAATTTTCAGACCCCCGCGCTGAGTGGCGCAATCCTCGCAGATCCTTGGTCCGTCGCCGCAGCGCATGGTTGGCATCACGAAGCCCTCCGGCGCGGGGCATGCGTATCAGCTCGCGCGCGAACCTCGGCAGCTGCCATGTCCTCGATCTTGCGGACCCGGCGCCAGTATTCCGCCCGCTCCGCATGGTTCATCGGGATCGCGGCTTCGCGCTGGGTGTAACGGACGACGCGCACCGCCAACCCATGGTGAACACGAAATGCGCTCGCGATCGCGGATGGAACGCCCAGGACGGTCCACGTCGTCGCCCGCGACGGATCTGTCGTCCACGTCCAACTGCGTTCGTCTTCGCCCACCACGAGCCACATGTCGTCCCCGCCACCGGGGCCAGGTTTCCAGATGCTGACTGACCTCTGGGCCACACGCGGCCTCCCTCACCGCGGGCTGCGGTTCGCGCTGGGATCGAAACGCCACCATCCCTTGACGTCGTCGTACGCTTCGACGACCGGCACCGGCTTTGCCCAGCCCCGCCATCCGATGATGACGACGGCCTTGCCGCCGAACTCCTCGACCTTGCCCTGGCACAGAAAGCCGATGTTGCGCTTGTCGACGGTCATCTTTCGCCCATCTGGAAGCGTCAATTCGCGCAGGTAAGTCGTGTAGGGGATGCGCGGGATATTGGGCCGCTCGCTATGCCGCAAGAGCGGGCGCGGGGAACGCGGCGTGGTCGCTGGCATCGTCATGGTGTCGTGTCCTTGGTGGTCTCGACGCGCGCACTGTGCTCCTGCCTACGCGATGCCGCGCAGCAGGTTGAACTTGATGGCAAGGCCTTCGGGGATCTCGAGCTGCTCCTTCGCCCGCGTCGCCGCCACGTAGAGCAAACGCAGTTCCTCCGCGAACGAGCCCGGGCTCGGCAATCCACCATCGTCGCCCTTCTTGACGTTGCGCAGGAAGTCATCGCAAAGCCGCACACGATCCCATTCGGCGCCCTTGGCCTTGTGGCCAGTGCTCAGCGTGATGGGGCTGTGACCTGGTTCCTTGGCAACTTGATCGGCCGCGCTCTTGAGCGCTGGCAGTCCGAACTTGTTGACCAGCGACACCCACGAGGCGAGGTCCGGGTCGTCGCCCTTCTCGGCTGCCTGCTGCAGGTCGTTCCAATTGGCGTAGCCAAAAAAGTCCGCCGGGAAATCCGCGGGCTTGCCAGCCTGGAGCATCTCGGTCGCCGTGATGTAGCCGCCAACGCCGATGCCACCTTGGACGAAAGGCACGATGCCCTTTGTCAGGTATTCGATCGCGAGCCCAACGATGGTGGCGTTGGTGCGCGCGAGAATGCAGTGCGGCTGGTCGATCTCGCAGATGAGGCTCTGACGCTCCGGGTTGCCCATGAGCGGCATCTTGGCGCCTAGCATGCGCAGCACTGCGTTGGCGTAGCCGGCAACGGCGGGCCCAAACCGCCACGATGTCGTGAGGTTCGCCTCATGCTTGGCTTCCAGCTTGGTCATGGCGTTGACGCTGCCGCGCCAGCCGTAGATCTGCTGGTAGGGATCGCCGACGGCTACGATCTGCGCCTGCTGGTGACGGAGCAGCCCAAGGATGAGGTCGTTGCTGTCCTGGAACTCGTCGACGGCGATGTAATCGGCATCGAGTATGGGCCGCTGCAGCACGAACAATTTCAGGTATCCGTCATGCCCGAGTGGCATGTCGTGCGCCGTGTCGATCATGCGTGCCCACAGATGCTGCGCCCGTTCGGCAAGATCTTTCTTGAAGACGGCCTTGTCGTTGGGAGGCAGAGCGTCGAGCTTGCCGGGAAGTTTCGGCGCATGCATGGGGCTGACGTTGTCATCGCCGGATTGGCACCAGCGCTCGACGGTCTCGGCTACCAAGCCGCCGTATGCTCGCTTGGAGAGGCGCACCGGCAGCGGGCTCCCAGGTATTGCGAAGTTCCGGGCCTCGAGGCTCAGCGCCTGGGCGACCATGCCGCCGTTGGCCTTGCCGAACATCTTCGGCCCGTAGCCCAGCTTGAACGCGTTATGGGTTGCGAGCCCGTGCTGGGTCGAGCATTTCACGCGGCCGGGGAACTTCTTCTTCGCATCGGCGGCAGTGGACTTGTTGAAGGGGACATAGAGGCCGCGCCGCGAGGTCGCATTGGCCATCTGAACCAGCGTCGTCGTCTTGCCGCTGCCGGCGAAAGCGTTGACGATCAGGCTCTCGCCGGTAAGGAATTTCGCGATGGCGTCCTCTTGCTCGGCCGTTGGAGCCGGAGCAGCGATTGCCGGTTCCGGTGGGTGTTTTTTTCTGCTGGGCCCCATCAGCGGCGCTCCTCGTCGGCATAGCGATTTTCGCGGGCGAGGTCGGAGAAGCGGGTGACTTTGCCGTCGAAGTGCAGATCAACGGTGCCAATGGGACCGTGACGCTGCTTGCCGATGATCACCTCCGCCTTTCCCCTGACGTTCTGCATCTTGGCAAGCCAGTCCGCGAATTCGATCGTGCCCTCGGCCGGCTTCAGGCGCTCCAGGTAGTACTCCTCGCGATAGACGAACATGACCGCATCTGCGTCTTGCTCGATGGAGCCCGACTCACGCAGGTCGGCGAGCTGAGGGCGCTTGTCCTCCCGAGATTCTACGCCGCGATTGAGCTGAGACAGCGCCAGGATGGAGACGTTGAGCTCCTTGGCGAGCGCCTTGAGCCCCGTGGTAATTTGGGTCACCTCCTGGACGCGGTTGTCGCCCTTCTTGGCGGCGCCTGTCATGAGCTGCAAATAGTCGACGACGAGCAGGCCCAGTCCCTGCTGGCGCTTGAGTTTGCGCGCGCGGGCAGAAAGCTGCGCGATGGACAGACCACCGGTCTGATCGATGAAGAGCGGGATCTCAGCTAGCTCGCGCTGAACGTCTACGAGCCGGTCGAACTCAGCGTCATTGAGGCTGCCGCGACGGATCTTCTCTGAGGGGATGCCCGCCTGCTCGGACAGGATCCGGAGTGCAAGTTGCTCGGCCGACATCTCAAGCGAGAAGAACCCGACGATGGCACCGGCCTTCCCCTCTGAGCGGTGGCGCTCCCGTGCCACGTTGAAGGCGATATTGGTCGCAAGCGCGGTCTTGCCCATCGAAGGTCGACCGGCCAACACGAGGAGGTCGGAGGGCTGTAAGCCGCCCATCCTGGCATCAAGGTCCACGAACTTCGTGGCGATGCCGGACAGCCCACCGCCCTTGCGCGCATTCGCGGCCGTCTCCAACGCGCCGGCTGAGGTGACCCCGAACGTCAGGAAACCCTGGCCGTACTTGTCAGACTCCGCCAGGCTGTAGAGCCGCGTCTCGGCCTCCTCGATCTGCTCCTTGGGCGGGAAGTCCACCGGCGCATCGTAGGCGGCATTGTGCACGTCCTCGGCAATCAAGATCAGTTGCCGGCGGATCGAGAGATCCTTGATGGTGCGGCCATAATCTGCCGCGTTGATGATGGAGGGAGCGTTGAGAGCGAGCCGGCCCAGGTATTGCGTCACGCTTAGGGTCTGATCGATGGCCTCAGCGGTCTCGAAGAAGGGCTTCAGCGTAATCGGATCCACACGCTTGCCCGAGGCGATCAGCTTGGTCATCGCGTCGAAGATCTGCTCGTGCAGGGGATCGTAGAAGTCCGCTGCCGCCAGGAACCCCGAGACGCGGTCGAGCGCCTCGTTGTTGATGAGGATGGCGCCAAGCAGGGCCTGTTCGGCCTCGATGTTGTGGGGCACGACCCGAGCCGGCAGCGCGTCGGAGGACAGGGCTGCAGTGGCTGCGGTGCGGCCGTTGAGTTTGCCGGGTTCGATCATGACCGCGCCTCCCGGAGATCGCGGAGATCCCGCAGGCGGTCCCGCACCGGACGCGGCAATTCGGCCTCCGGCACTCCTTCGTAGGCTTTGAGCAGCGAGGGCTCGCTGACCTTCCACGCGAGTTCCGGGTCCCCATCGAGGATGCGGCGGATGCTGTTGGGGTCACTGGACGGGGCCGCCCCGCTGGCGGGTTGCCGGGGCGGAAACCGTTTCTGGTAGGGGCTGTCCCACCACGAGCGCCAAGCCGCCGACCAGTCGGCCATCGACGAGCCCTTGGCCCTGTGGTGGTCGCGGAAGCGGCGGGACTCCTCGGCAACCTGTGCGTCGGTTGCCAGGTAGCGCTCCATCACCCAGGCGACGAGCTCTGGCATGGGCTGCCAGTCGGGTGCGATCTGGGAGCGGGTCTTCTTCCCCTTGGGCGTTGAGCCTTTGGTTGTATCGGCAGCCGCGGGAGCGGCAACAATAGGTTCCAATTCCTCTTGTTCCAATTTACCCCTAAATTCTGAGGGGTCCTTCCCGCCCTTTTCTGAGGGGTCCTTCCCCCGAAGCACCCCTAAATTTGGAGGGGTCCTTCGCTTGAATTTCGTGTCGGGTCCTTTCCGCCGGGCGGTGACCTCCTTCGCGACCACGAGCAACATGGGGATGGTTGTGTGCCAGGGCCTGGTGGCTTGCGTACCCTTCGTCGGCACGTCGTCGCGGACTTCGCGCAGAATGTAGCGGGCGCGCTTCTGCCCAAGCTCGCGAAACGCGAGCTCGACCGATTTGATGCTGAGCCCCAGGTCCTCGGCAATTGCCTCTGCGGGATGCCAGTCGCGTCCGTGGTTCAGATTGATGTGTTTGAGCAGGAACCCGAGGACCTTCAGTGTTGAGGGTAAGAAGCCCTCTCGGTCAGCTCGGCAGCGGAGGTCCTCTTTGGCGGCCGCCCACGTCCCGTCCCTTGCAGCAGCTAGCGCAACAATGTCCTCGCATACCGCCTTGAAGGGGGTGCGCTGCGCGGCTGGCTGGGACCATGAAAGCGGTGGGGTCCTGGATCTTTGACCGGTGCCAAAGTCGACGAAGACGACGTCGCCCGTGTCGAGATGACCAAGGGCTTCGTAGGCTTCGTCAAACTGCTGCGAGGTGGCTTCGCCGCCTGTATCAGAAAATTGGCTGAATGCTGACTGTCGCATTGTGGCGCTCCATCACTGAAGTGTGGAACGCGATCGGATGCGCCTTGCAAAAAGCGCTGATTACTCGTACTTTCCGGTCAACCACGACTACTGCATAGGTTTCCGCGCCGCCCGAGCCCATCTCGTGCGGCGTTTTTCTTTCCAACGCTGCGGACGCAACGACTCCCAATGCGGCCCGCGCTCTGGTAGGCGCGGACCGTTTTGATTTCAGGGATCGGAATGATGGGTAGCGTTTGGCAGCGGCCACATAAGCCGCTGAGATCATTAGGTGCCGTTTTGAGCTCCGAAAATGCCTAACACTTTGAGCCGTCGGTAAAACCGAGTAACAAGAGGTTAATATTCTGTGGCGAGGTTTCATCGGCGGGTCGACCAGTTGCGCTTGCTTGTGCTCGATACCGGTGAGCGTTTGCCATTCGCGGTTCTTTTTGCGTTCCGCTCCAGCTTGAGGATGGCGGCCGTGCCAAGCTTTTTTGGCTCACCTCCTTGATGGATCGCTCGCCCTGGCACGATCGCGCTGCCATCCGTCGCGCATGTGCCCATGTGCGCTGAACGCCGCGAATTGCCGTTCTTGTGATGCCCGCTCACATATTCGCGCCCGCCGTAACCTGCCCGGTAAGCTTTGCAAGCGTCTGGGCGCGACGCTGCGTGGTATCGAATGGCCTTCCCTTCTCCTCGTGCGGGCCATGCCCGATGCGCCAAGCGCCATGCTCACCCGGCGCGGACAGCGGGAGCTATCAACGGGATTACCTCACCTAGTCGGTGAAGTTGAGAATGCCAGTTCGCGACGCGCATGAGCTTGAGCATGTTGGCCCCGCCGACCGTCTCAAGGCGCGCGGCAAACCACACCTGACCCGTGCCGTCGCCCTAGGGCGCCGGCGAACCGGGGGGAGATTCTACCGACGCCCCGGCGCGATGACGCGTACCCCTTGTGGGGGCTTAATTTTAACGTTGGGTTTGAAAGTGCGTTCCGGTACGCATTCGTACGGAAGTTACCCCATACGTCACGGCCTCGAAAACGATTTTCCATGGATCTCTTGGCACCGTGACGGCACGTCTGGAGTTCGCAGCGACCCACCGCACCCTCTTCGTCAAAGGCGGGAGACGCCCTGGGGAAATTTCGATCGCGGCGTGATCGGCCGGCTCCACTGGTCCAGGGCCAGGAAGTGTTGTTGGAGCGACCGCTGCATTTATCGAACGCGCTGCCACACGGGTCTCCCCCAGACAGGGGTGGGCCAAGTCCTTCAGCGCTCCTATCTGTAGCCAGTGCTTGTTGCTAGCGCACAACCCTCAAGACGCTCCGTGGGTGCTGCCTCGGTGTTTCTCCGGGAACTGCCGAGTACCAAAAAAACGAGGCCATACTAATCGTTGCGAACAAGCTCGACAGGCGATGCGCAAGATGGACGAAACAAAGCAAGCCAATCTGTGGACCTGGATCGTCATTGGCATCGTCTTCAGCGCCGTGACGGTGGCACTCTACGGTCCCTTCGTTTGGGAGCACTGGGTGGTCTGAGCCGCGCCGACTGCCGGAAGCACCGCTAGCGTCGTCTGAGCCTGTTTCGACGGTCCTCGGTTGCGCTTGCCCCCCGGTCGACAAAACCGACCGGCCCACTCGAGGCAACGAGGGAACCGTCACAAGCCGCGAAACGGCCCTCCCAGAGCGTCGGCGTTCCTCCAGGGTACAATGGAGTGCACTCGCGCAGTGATGAAGGCGCGCTAGCGGCTCCCTTGTTGCCAGCGGCCTGGCAAGCCTTGACAATATTAGGCGTGGTTCTGTCTCTAGGAATTGGCTAACGCATTGCGGCAACATGGCCGAGAAACAAGAGGTTAACAGAAGGTAGAGGTCGCGGCCATGATCAACGCTGCGCCGCTGGCGCGCTTCCAATCCCTGGCCGAGGGGCGGTTGGTGCGGCCGCGCTATGAGGATTATGCGTTTGGCAATATCCCCAACACCGTCGAATACCTGCTGACCGGCGCACAACGCGGACCGCTGCTGCCCGCCGATTGCTTCGGCGGATCTTATCCGCATCCCGACAAGGTCGTGCTGATCTTCATCGATTCGTTCGGCTGGCAGTTTTGGCTCGATTACTATGCCCGCTTCCGGGCAACGCGGCGCGTGGTGGAAAGTGGAACCTTGACGCCCGTCTCGGCGCTTTTTCCAACCACCACGGCTGCCTCGGTGTCGACCATGAACCTTGGCGTGTTGCCTAGTCGCCATGCGCTTTACGAGTGGAACATCTACATTCCGGCCTACGGCGAGGTGATCCAGTCGTTGGCCTTCACGCCGCTTGGCCGGCACCCCACCGATGCCTGCGTCGGCAAGGGATACGATCCAAAGAAACTGCTCGCGGTGCATGAGACCGTGCACCAGCGTCTGGCGCGGGCAGGCGTGCGGTCGCTCCAATTCGCCCACCGCAGCTACGCCACCTCGGCTTATAACCGTGTGGCCAGTGCTGGTGCCGAGATCGTGCGCCACAGCACACCGGCCGAGGGATTGGTCCAGCTCAAGGAAACACTGCTCGGCATCGCGGGCAAGGCCTGGCTCAACTTCTATTGGGGAGCCGTCGACGCCGTAGCACACGTGCACGGACCGGGCAGCGCGTACCACGCTGCCGAAATCGCGAGTTTCTGGCACACGTTTGACGAGATTTTTCAGGACGTCGCGAGCCCGGACACCCTCTATCTGTTTACCGCCGACCATGGCCACGTCTATGCCGACGCCAAGCGGACCCTTTATCTCAATGAGCGCTTCCCAGAGCTGCGGGCATCCCTGACCACAAGTCACACGCACAACCCGATCTACCCCAACGGATCGCCGCGTGACGTCTTTTTGCATCTGCACCCGGAGCGCCGCGAACAGGTGCTGGCCCTCCTCACGCGCGAGCTGAGCGACTTGGCACTCGTCATGGCGATGGAAACGGCGCTGGCCGAGGGGTTGTTCGGTCCCGAGCCGGCATGCGCCGAACTGCGCCAGCGGCTCGGCGACGTGCTCATCTTGCCCTACCTCGGCAACTTCATCTGGTGGCGCGAGCCGAGGGTCATGCAAAACGACTTCTACGGCCACCACGGCGGCCTGACGCGGGAGGAGGTGGTTACGGTCGTGGGAGCGATCGATGCGCTGTGATCTGACGGCTCGGTAGCTCAATTGGCGATCGGTGTCACCCGACAGCGCAACCCGCGGATGTCCGGGGAGCCTGAAGCGGGGTCGTAGGGTCCGGCGTAGGCGAGCGCGGCATTGACGTTGACGTCGAGGGCACCGTGGGTGGGCGTCAAATCGGCCGGCAACCACCAACCCATGCCGGTGTTGACCACGTCCGGCGGTGTGGCGTCGGAAAACTTGAGGCGCAACCGGCAGGAGCCCTTGCCGCCGGCGACTTCCAGACGCACCCAAGCGCCGTCCGCGATCCCCATCGCGCGCGCCGTGTCGGGATGCATGGTCAGTCGCGGGTGGGGCGAGACCTTGATGGCCCAGGCCTGATCGCGAAACCGCGAGTGGTGGTAACTTTTCTCGCGGTCGCCCGTGATGAGAATGAGCGGAAAACGCTCGGCCGTCTCGCCGGACAGGCGCTCATGGCCAGGCGCGGTATAGGCGGGCAATGGGTCAAGACCAGTCTGTTCCATGATCGTGGAGTAGAGCTCGATCTTGCCGCTTGGTGTTGCAAACGGCCGAGGCGCACCCGGTTGGGGCGGCACGTGTTGATAGCCGATGCGTTCTAGATCCTCCATGCGGATGCCCGAGTCGCCCAGCAGATAGGTGTTGAAGTCGCGCTGCGTGCGCCACGGTAATAGGTGACGCAAAAGGGCTTGCCGCTGCCCCATCTTCTCGAGCAGAGGCAGGGCGATAGCAAGTTCCGACCGCGCCTCGCCCTGCGGCGGCACCACCGCACGCGTAAAGAGGACGGTCGGCCCCGAGGGCATGAAGGACACCTCCTCCTCCTCCAAGGTCGTGGTCTTAGGCAGCACGAGATCGGCCTGCTCTGCCGTTGGCGTCATGGTATGGGCGGCCACCGCGACGAAATCGAGCGTTTGCAGCGCCGCCATGGTGCGCGCGGTGTCGGGATAGGTGACGAGGATGTTGACACCGCTGGCGTAAAGCGCCCGCACCGGATAGGGACGCCCCGTCAGCATGGCCTCAATGACAGACGGGTTATGGCAGGCGGTCTGCCAGCCTTTCGACCCGGCCCAAAGCGGGAAGCGGTCGGCGCCGATGGTGATCGCCTCGACTTCGCAGGGAAGCCGAAACTGCGTCATGTGCAGGAGGTCCATGTAGCTGCGCATGCCCTTGGGCATCCGCGAGCGCAGATTGCCGCCGGGGCGATCGACATTGCCAGAAATGGCGAGGAGGGAGTGATAGGCGCGGAAGGTCTGCACCCCGGCGCTGAAGGCGTCGATGCCGTGCCCGCTGACGAAGACGGAAGGCCCGTCGGCATACATGCGGGCCGCGGCCGCAATCTCGCTGGCCGGCACCCCGGTGAGCCGTTCCGCACGGTCCGGCGGAACCTGGGCGGCGCGTTCGGCCAACTGCGTGAAGCCGTGGCAGTTGGCGGCGACGAACCGCTTGTCGTAGAGGTTCTCTGCAATCATCACGTGCAGGAGCGCCAGTGCCAGCGCCGCATCGGTGCCGACACGTGGCGCCAACCAGAGGTCAGCGATCTGTGCAGCTTGCGTGCGCTTTGGGTCGATTACGATGAGTCGAGCGCCACGCTTCTTGGCCGCCTTCAGGGCCGCCCACTCGACGGGATCGGCAATCGATGAGTTGCGACCGACGATCAGTGCACAGCGCGTGCGCTCGATGTCCTCCCCACGCGCGATGTCGAGGCCCATGGCACGCGCGCTGACCGCACGGCAGCCGCCACACAGATCCTGGTTGATCATCCAATTGGGTGAGCCCATCGAACGCAGCATCAGAGCGAGTACCACGCTGCGGCTGAAAAAGGCGCCGCTGGTGGCGCCCACGATCGCTGGCGGCCCGTACTTTCGCGCCACCTCGCACAGCCGATCGGCCATCTCCTCCAACGCCTCGTCCCAGCCAATGCGCCTCCACTTGCCCTCGCCGCGGCCGCCGGCGCGGCGCATCGGGTGCAGCAGACGATTGGAGCCGTACGTGATGCCGGGGGCGCCACGGATGCCTTTGATGCAAAAGGCGCCTTTGGAATAGGGATGGTCGGGATTGGGTGCGAAGTCCACCACTCGGCCGCCGCGCACGGTCGCCAGGGCACCGCAGCAGGTGGAACACTCCCAACAGGTGGTGCCATAGATGCCCTCCTGGGTCGGCCCGTGCGCGGCGAGGGCAACCTCAGTCTTCATCATCGCGGGGCTCCGGCGTTTCGCTCAGGGCGAGCTTGACCCGCCGGCAAGGCGGCGGCAAGGGCCTCAGGGGGCGCAATCACCGGGGGTGCCGGACGGGGGCATCGTGCGCCAGACGCTATCATTGCCGACCTGGGCCACGCGTTCGAGCCCGATCTTGGGCAGCTTGTCCTCGCGCGCGCCGGCCACGATCAGCCACATGGGACGGGTGGCACAGGCCAGCAAGAGGGGCATGTCCTCGGGCACAAGCAGCAAGGACTTGCCGCGATCCGGATCGAATGCGGCAGCCTCGTAGAGCTCCCGACGCCAGGTATCCCTTTGCATTACGCGGCTATCCCGCCAGTTCTCCACGACCCTGAGCGGAGGCAGATAGCCAAGATAAAAGGGCAAGCTGAACGGATAGCGGTAGAGCACCACCAGGGGGTCGGCAGGCGAGGTGAGCAGTGGCCGCAGCTGGGCCGCGAGCTGGCGCGTGTTGTCGCGCGCCTCCTCTCGAACATCTACCACGATAAGTATGGCGGCGCAGATCGCCACTGCTCCAGCCGCCGCACGCATCGCCCAGGTGCGGGCCTGCGTGCCCGCAGCGCGCAGCAGGCCTTCGGCGGCAAGGGCGCCAAGCGGCGGCAGGGCGACCATAACGTAGCCGATGAGCTTGGACTTCGGGATCGAGAAGAATACGAGCGTGGAGACGAGCCAGATCCACATCAGCGCCTGAATTTGCCTCGATCGGCCGCGGGGCTCGGAATGTGCGCATGCGCGCGCCGCTTCGATCAGAAAGGCGCTCCACGGCAGCGTGAGAGCCACAAACACCACCACCAAAAACCAGAACGGTTGCGGGTTGTTGAAGCCTTGGGCGGCGAAACGCTCGAAATGGTGATGCACGAAGAAATACTCAAAGAAACCTGGGTAGCGCGCCTGCATGAGGAGGAACCACGGCAGTCCAATCGCAGCAAAGAGCGCCAGGCCAGGCAGCCACACCAGGCGCAGGATCATCCAAGCCCGGCCGAGGAACACGAGCCAGATGCCGATCACGATGGCGGGGATGACGATGCCGATCAGGCCCTTGGCGAGGAGGCCAAGCGCGGCAAGGGCGTATGCGCCTGCCAGCGCCAGTCGGGACGGTCGGGCGGCATCCGGTGCGCCAAGCACGGCATGGGCCGCGCACAGAATGGTGCCGCTGATGCAGGCAGCGACCAGCATATCCAAATTGGCGAACTGGGCGCCGCCGTAGAAGAAAGGGGCCGTGAGCAGCACAAGGAGCGCGACGCGAGCATGGGCATGCCCGCTCCAGCGCCACAGGAAGTGATGGAGGCCCAGCGCGCAGCCGGTGGCAGCAAGGAGCGAGCCTAGCCTCGCCGCCCATACGTTGATGCCGAACGTCCCCAGCGACGCCGCCGTCAACCAATAAAACAGCGGTGGCTTGTGAAAATAGGGAAGGGTATCGAGCGTCGGCTGCAGCCAGTTGCCAGACCACAGCATCTCCAAGGCAACGCCGACGTAGCGGCCTTCATCGGGGAGCGACAGAGGGCGCAACCAGGCCAAGGCGGCGAGCCAGAGGAAGACGGCAAGGCCCAGGACCATGGCGTTGGTTGGTGCTGCGCTCAGCGCCTGCAGTGCAAGGAAGGCATTGATGACGCGCTGGCGCATGCTGGTCCGCAGGAGAAAATGGCTGGAGAGGGTTCTATCGTCGACCTAGGGCGGTGTCCTGCGACAGCTTGTCGGCCAGCGGCGGTCCCGTCCAGCGTCGATCTGGATTTGCCCACACGGGCCTCTTATAAGCCTGTTGCGACGGAATATTGGCTTCGCGCGCGAGACCGAGCATGGCTGGCCATTCGCAGTTCAAGAACATCATGCACCGCAAGGGCCGTCAGGACGCGGCCCGCGCCAAACTGTTCGCCAAACTCGCGCGCGAGATCACGGTGGCGGTCAGGAACGGCCTGCCCGACCCAGAAATGAACTCGCGCCTGCGCCTTGCCGTGGTGGCGGCGCGCGCCGAGAACATGCCTAAGGACAACATCGAGCGCGCGATCAAGAAGGCCTCGGGTGCGGACACCGAAAGCTACGAGGCGATCCGCTACGAAGGCTATGGCCCCGGCGGTGTCGCCATCCTCGTGGAAGCGCTCTCCAACAACCGCAACCGCACGGGCGGGGCGGTGCGGGCGGTGTTCGCCAAATACGGTGGTAATCTCGGCGCCACGGGCGCGGTCGCCCACATGTTCGCACACGTAGGCGAGATCACCTACCCGTCGTCTGTGGCCTCGGCCGATGTCATGCTGGAGGCGGCGATCGAAGCCGGCGCCGCCGACGTGCAGTCCGACGTCAATGGCCACCTCGTCACCTCGACGTTCGAAGACCTGGCGATCGTCTCGGCCGCGCTTGAGGGCAAACTCGGCGAAGCGGCGTCGGTGAAGGCGCTTTGGAAGCCCACGCAGACCACGGCGGTTGACGAGGACAAGGCCGCTTCGACCCTCAAGCTCATTGCGGCGCTCGAGGACGACGACGACGTGCAGAACGTCTATTCCAACTTCGAGGTATCTGACGCCGTGCTGGCGCGTCTGACGGCGGCGTGAACGCCCAGGGGCCGGGCCCCCCCGACGGGCCCCGGCTCGGGGACGGCCGCCGAGGCTTTGTGGCGGCCGCGCAGAGCTCGTCCCCACCACGCGCGCTGCCCGGACGCGCGGCGGGAGGCTGCCGGCGTGGGATCGCTTCAACCCTTGCCGTCCAAGATGTTGTGCAAAGAATCGAGGGCCCAGGCTATGCGGTCGCGCACCTTGGTATGCGTCTCCTCCAGCAAGCGCACGCGCGAGCGCGAGCGTTCCAGCTCCTGTTGCAGGAGATCCCTTTCACGCTCGAGTGCTGCCAGGCGCTCGGCCAACGCGTCGGCGCTCGGGCGAGCTTTCGCCTTCGCGCGCGCGACGACAGATACAGACTTCGCGCTCGCCTTGCTCGCGCGGCGCCGGGCCATCGGCGAGAACCCGCTGCTATCGAGTGCCGTCGATACGCGGCACCCGTCCCTCTGTTGTGCCGACGATAGGAGCCGGCACTTGCACCGTCAACCGACGCGTTATGACATGCAACGGTTGGTCGGGCCGAGGCGTTGTGCACGTGAATTTATGTGTCACATTGACAGTGCGCCGAGAGCGCAGGAGAAGCCATCGACTTCCGCCGCCGGCAGGTGAGGGCGAAGGCTGGCCGGCCAACCAAGATGGAGCACCCCATGGCAGTCAGGATCGCAATTTCGGGCTTCGGCCGCATCGGCCGCAACATCTTGCGCGCCATCGCCGAGGCCGGGCGCAAGGACCTGCAGGTGATCGCCATCAACGACTTGTTCTCGGCCAAGGACAACGCCCATCTGCTGCGTTTCGATAGCGTGCACGGCCGTTTTCCCGGCGAGGTGAAAGTAGAGGGCGAAACTATCGATGTGGGCTTCGGCCCCATCAAGGTACTGGCCGAACGCGACCCCAAGAAATTGCCCTGGAAGTCTCTTGGCATCGACATCGTCATGGAGTGCACGGGGATATTTACCGACAAGGAAAGGGCCACCGCACACTTAGAAGCCGGTGCTAAGCGGGTGCTGGTGTCGGCGCCATCCAAGGGCGCGGACCTGACGGTCGTTTATGGCGTGAACCACGATAAGCTCAAGGCCGAGCACAAGGTCGTCTCCAACGCATCCTGCACCACCAACTGCCTGGCGCCAGTGGCTCAGGTGCTGCACGATCTCGTTGGCATCAAATCCGGCTATATGACGACGATTCACGCCTACACCAACGATCAGCACGTGCTCGACCAGGCGCACAAGGACATGCGCCGGGCGCGGGCCGCCGCTATCAACATCATCCCGACCTCAACGGGCGCGGCGGCGGCCGTCGGACTGGTACTGCCCGAACTCAAGGGCAAGCTCGACGGCACGGCCATTCGCGTGCCGGTGCCCAACGTTTCGGTCGTCGACCTCAAGATCATCCCAGGGCGCGAGACGACCGTGGATGAGATCAACAAGGCGATGGAGCATGCCTCCCAACAGCACCTCAAAGGCATTCTGGGCGTGACCAAAGAACCGCTGGTCTCGGTCGACTTCAACCACAACCCCAATTCGTCCACCTTCGACCTCACGCAAACGCAGATCGTCGACGGCCGGCTGGTGCGCGTGCTCTCCTGGTATGACAACGAGTGGGGGTTCTCCAACCGCATGGCCGATACAGCCGTGGCCATGGGCAAGCTCGGCTAGCCGCGCAAGGGAGCCCGTCAATTTGACGGGGGAGGGCGAACAACCTTGCAATCGCCTGCCGAACGGCTTGACGGGCAATCCCACCCCGACATCCCCAGCGAGGACATCGCATGTGCCGGAACATCAAGACCCTCCATAATTTTGCCCCGCCGGCAACGGAGGCCGAGATCCGCGCCTCTGCCTTGCAATTCGTGCGCAAATTGAGTGGCTTCACGCGCCCATCCAAGGCCAATGCGGTGGCGTTCCAGCGGGCGGTGGACGAGGTAGCGCACGTGGCGCAGCACCTGCTCGATGCGCTCGTTGCCAACACGCCGCCGCGCAATCGCGAGGCGGAGGCGGCCAAGGCGCGAGCCCGGACCGCCCACCGATTTGGCCTTGAGCGGGGTTGAGGGCGCCGGCAGTCGCGTCGGGCGCCGCGGTTTGTCGACGCGTCGAGCGCTATTGAGCCTTCGCCACGGCGCGCCTGGCCAGCACCCCCACGAGATGGGCGCGGTAAGCGGCATCGGCGTGCATGTCGCTCACCATGTCGGAGGCGTTGGTGGGGACGCCTGCCAGCGATTGCGCCGACCAAGCCTTGCCAAGCGCGGCCTCCATTGCCTGGTGGCGGAAGACGCCGTTGCTGCCGGCGCCGGTCACGGCGACACGCGGACCGTCGCCTGTCTGAGCCACGGCCACGCCCACCAGGGCATAGCGGGAAGCCGGATTGGCAAATTTCATGTAGGCGAACTTTTTGGGCACGGGAAATGTGACGCGGGTGATGATCTCGCTCTCGTCAAGGGCAGTCGAAAACAGGCCCTTGAAAAAGTCGTCGGCCTTGATCTCACGCTTGTTGGTGACGATCGTTGCGGCGAGCGCCAACGCCGCCGCGGGATAGTCCGCGGCGGGATCGTTATTGGCGATCGAACCACCGATGGTGCCGCGATTGCGCACATGCGGATCGCCAATTTCCCCCGCTACGTCGCACAGCCCGTCTATTGCCGAACGCACCACTGGGGAGTTCGCCACCTCATCGTGAGTGGTCATGGCACCAATGACGACGCCGCTGCTGCCTTTCTCGATGCCACGCAGCTCTGAAATCCGCGCAAGATCGATGAGCGCCGGCGGATTGGCGAGACGCTGCTTCATGGTGGGGATCAGCGTGTGGCCGCCCGCCAGCAGCTTGGCATCACCGGTGAGCAGCTTGGCGGCATCGGCAAGCGACGCGGGGCGGTGGTACTGAAACGCATACATGGCGGCTCCTCCTATTCCGCGGCCAGCTTGCTGGGTGCCTGCTGGGCAGCGCGCCACACGGCGAGCGGCGTTGCTGGCATGGCGATCTGCTCATGGCCCAGCGCATCGGTGATGGCATTGATGACGGCGGCAGGGGCCGCGATGGCGCCGGCCTCGCCGCAGCCCTTCACACCGAGCGGATTCGACGGGCAGGGCGTACCGAGCATGGCCACTTGGTAGGAGGGCAGATCACCCGCGCGTGGCATACAGTAGTCCATGTAGCTCGCCGTCAAGAGCTGGCCGTCCCGGTCGTAGACGGCGCCCTCGAGCAGCGCTTGGCCGACCCCCTGGGCAATGCCGCCGTGCACTTGGCCCTCGACGATCATCGGATTGACGAGCGTGCCGAAGTCGTCGACGGCAGTCCAACGTTCGATGGTCGTGGCCCCGGTGTCGGGATCAATCTCAACCTCGCAAATGTGCACGCCTGAGGGGAAGGTGAAATTGGTCGGATCGAAAAAGGCACCTTCCTTGAGGCCCGGCTCCAACTGCTGGCCCGAGACCTTGTGGGCGATGTAGGCCTGCAGTGCGACCTCCGGAAATGTGAGCGTCTTGTTGGTGGCCGAGCTGGAGAAGATGCCCTCCTTGAAGTCAACGGTGTTTTCCGGCACCTCCAGGACGAAGCCGGCCACTTTCTTGGCCTTGACGATCACCTTATCGATCGCATGGTAGATGGCCGACATGCCGACCGCGCCGGACCGCGAACCGTAAGTACCCATGCCAAACTGCACCTTGTCGGTGTCGCCGTGCACGACGGTGATCTGCTCGATGGGAATGCCCAGGCGCTGGGAGACGAGCTGGGCGAAGGTGGTTTCGTGGCCCTGACCGTGGCTGTGCGAGCCCGTGAGCACCTCCACGGAACCGGTCGGATTTACGCGCACTTCGGCCGATTCCCAGAGCCCGACACCCGCGCCGAGCGAGCCAACCGCCTGGCTCGGGGCGATCCCGCAGGCCTCGATGTAAGCCGAGAACCCGAGCCCGCGCTTTTTGCCGCTGTTGGCGCTCGCCGCCTTGCGGCTGCCAAGGCCTGCGTAATCGGCAAGCTCGAGCGCCCGGTCAAGGCAGGCCGCGTAATTACCGGCATCGTAGGTCATGATGACGGGCGTTGAATGGGGAAAGCTCTTGATGAAGTTCTGACGACGGAACTCGGCGGGATCGCGCCCGGTCTCGCGCGCCGCAACTTCGACCAGGCGCTCCACGACGAAGGTCGCTTCCGGCCGGCCGGCGCCGCGATAGGCATCGACCGGCGCCGTATTGGTATAAACGCCGTCGACTTCGCAATAGATGGTGGCGATGTCGTACTGCCCCGACAGCAGCGGTGCGTAGAGATACGTCGGCACGGAGGAGGCGAAAGTGGAGAGATAGGCGCCAAGGTTGGCCTTGGTCTTGACGCGGAGCGCTAGGATTTTGCCGCCGCCGTCAAGGGCGATCTCCGCCGTCGTTACGTGGTCGCGACCGTGCGCATCGGCCAAGAAGGACTCGGTACGATCGGCCACCCATTTGATGGGCCGGCCGACTTTTTTGGCGGCCCAAAGGCACACCGTCTCTTCCGCGTAAATGAAGATCTTGGAGCCGAAGCCCCCACCGACGTCGGGGGCGATCACGCGCAACTTGTGCTCTGGGGCAATGCCGATAAAGGCAGCAAGCACCAGGCGCGTCACGTGTGGGTTTTGACTGGTTGTGTAGAGCGTGAAACTGTCCTGACCGCTATCATAATCGCCAATGGCCGCGCGCGGCTCGATCGCGTTCGGGATCAAGCGATTGTTGATGAGACTGACCTTGCTGACGTGCGCGGCGGCGGCGAAGGCGGCATCGGTCTTGGCCTTGTCGCCGAGGTGCCATTGGTAGACGGTGTTGTTGGGTGCCTCGGTGTGGATCTGCGCTTGGCCCGCGTTCTGCGCGGCGGCAAGGTCGACCACTGCAGGCAACACGGCATAATCGATGCGCACCTTCTCGGCGGCATCCCGCGCCTGCGCCAGCGTCTCGGCGATGACCATGGCGACGTGGTCGCCGACGTAGCGCACCTTGCCCTGGGCGAGCGCCGGGTGCGGCCCGGCCTTCATGGGTGAGCCATCCTTGGAATGGATCATCCAGCCGCAGATGAGGTTGCCGACCTTGTCCTTGGCAATGTCAGCGCCCGTATAGACCGCAAGACAGCCGGGCGCGGCAAGCGCGGCCGAGGTATCGATCGTCTTCAAGGTTGCGTGCGCGTGCGGAGAGCGCACGAACACCGCATAGGCTTGACCTGGCCGATTGATGTCGTCGGTGTACTGGCCCTTGCCCGTGATGAAGCGCTGATCTTCCTTGCGCCGAACGGGAGCGCCGATGCCGGTGGCGGTCACGGATTTCCTCCTCGCGTCTCTTGCTGGACCTCAGTGCTCATCTTGACCGGCCGCCCTGAGCTTGTCCAAACACGGGGGACCGGTCGTTGGGGGGCACCGGAGCCGGTCGGGGCAATCGTGCTTCGCCGGCTCACCGCGCAGCCCAAGTCACTCTCCTGCGCGGCTTACTCTGCGGCTTGGCGCACGCCGCCCATGGCGGCGGCGCCCGCTTTTACCGCGGCCACGATGTTGTGATAGCCGGTGCAGCGGCACAGGTTGCCCTCAAGTCCCTCGCGGATCGTATGCTCGTCGAGATTGGCACCCTTCCTCTGCGCTAGCTCCACGGCAGCCATGATCATGCCCGGGGTGCAGAAACCGCACTGCAGCCCGTGGTTCTGGCGGAACGCTTCCTGCATGGGGTGCAGAGCGCCGTCCTTGGCGAGCCCCTCGATGGTCGTCACCTCAGAACCGTCGCAACTGAGGGCAAGCACGGTGCAGGACTTCACGGCGCGACCGTCGAGATGGACCACGCAGGCGCCGCACTGGCTGGTGTCGCAACCCACATGCGTGCCGGTGAGACGCAAGTTCTCGCGCAGGAATTGCACGAGCAGGGTGCGAGGATCGACATCGGCGGTCGCGGCCTTGCCGTTCACCGTCATGGATACTTTGGTCATGCCGCTCTCCGAGGACCCTGGTGTGGCTGCGCGCGCCGCTGATGCTGGCGGGGCTGCCGGCGCCGCGCCTTGCCCCTTACGAAACAGGGAAAACATGGGCTGCCTCCTCTCCCTCGCAGCTTCCGCGGGCCGCGATCGGTTTTTTGCTGGGTCTAACTCGCAATTACGCCACACCCGAAGCGATTGTGCAATCGCGAGAGCCATGGCGGCTCGCCTGTCCTTAGCCAGCTCGCGTTTGACCGTCCCTCCTAGGAGATGTCATCGCGCCATCTCCTCCCACGGGGCTGTCATCACCAAGCGCAGTCCGTGGCGGAGCGACCTCCGGCGCGGGCATGCTCCGTGATGCCTAAACCCTGAAAGCCCTGTCCCTGAATGCCCGGACCAGGGCCAGGGGACCAGGGACAGGACCAGCACAAGGCGAGAGGGCCCGACAAGGCGCTCCGGCGAACTTCGGAGGGCCTACCGCTCGCCGGGCTCAGTAAAGAACTTCTCGCCGTAGGCAAAGCGGTTGGGCTTGAGGAAGAAGCCAAGGATCAGCGCTCCGTTGGGAGCCACGGCCTCGTGTTGGTTGCCGGCGGGGCGCCAGCAGAACTGACCTGGACCGCACACGCCCTCGTGATCCTCCAGTGAGCCTTCGAGCACATAGGTCTGCTCAAGCGCGGTGTGTTCGTGCAGCGGGACCACGGCGCCGGGCGCCAGTTTGAAGAGGGCGGTCGTGCGGCCATCGTCGTCGGAATAGAGCACCTTGATCTGGATGCCCGGGAACTTGGTCGGCTCCCAGGGCATATTGGGCACATCGATGAAACGGGAGGCGAGCTTTGGATCGGTGTTGGGCAAGATATCGGCGTGAACGGCTTCGCGTTGCGATTGGACAGCCATGGCGGTTCCTCCTTGCACGGGGCGGGCGCGCGATAGAGGTCGAGACTGCTCCCCGACGGCTGCCGCCGCAAGCCCTTCCGCGTGCTCTACCAGCGCGTCGCGTTGGAGAACCAATCCTGCGTCGGGGTAGGGGAGCGCTGGCCATGGCGATGGTTCGACCGCACGCGTTCGTGGGCCACCGCCGGCTCCGCGTGGACGCCGCTTGCTGGCCATGTAAACGTGCGTCGGGCGAGCGGCTCGGAGGCCAACGTTGCTTGTCGACGCTCAAGCTGCTGCTGGGCAATGGCATCGAACTCGGCCATGGTGGTCGCATCCGCCTTGGGTTGCAAATGGACGAGGCGATAGCCCTTGGCCTTAAGGTCGGCGAGGAGCCCCGGCAGCGCCTTGGCGGTCGAGGGCTGGATGTCATGGAACAGAATGATCCCCTTCTTCAGCCGCGCCAAGTCGGCGATCACCTTGCGATGCACGCTCTCCGCGTTGCGCGTGCGGTAGTCCTTGCTGTCCACATCGATCGAGAAAATGGCGATATGCCGCTCCTGCAAATGGATCGTCATGGAGCGGGTGTCGGCGAGATAGGGAAAGCGGAAGAAGGGCGCCACCGGCTTGCCCAACGCCCGCTGCACGGCGCTAAACCCAAGCTCGATCTCGGCGCGCGCCCGAAGCGGTGTCAGTCGATGAAGGTTCTGGTGCGACCAGGTATGGATGCCGACCGTGTGCCCAAGACGCGCGTATTCGCGCACCATCTCGGGATCGCTCACGGCCATACGGCCGACCACGAAGAAGGTGGCCTTGGCGCAATGCGCCTGCAGCGCCTCGAGCACCCGCTGGCTGTAGGCGCGTAACGGTCCATCGTCGAAGGTGAGCACGACCTCGCCGTCGGCCAATATGTCCTGCTCCTTGAAAGGCGCGCCGAACCGCGGACCGGCGATGGTGTCGATCTCGATCGTCCGCGCCACGCCGAGCGCGTCGGGGCCCGCCACGCAAGACTCTGGCACGCGGGGCTCCGGCGCATCGCCTTGCGGTGCGGGCGTCTGAGCGTCGACAGGGGGAAGCCAAGCCAGAAACACGCCTGCGGCCAAGCCCAGGGCCAGAAACATTCGCATGCCTTCCCCCAGTCGTCCGCTTGGCTGGCCAAACCCCGAGGGCCAATCCCCAAGGTCAGTCCTCAAGGCCAGTCCTTAAGGCCAGTCCCCATGACCGGCCCCTGGCCAATCCCCCTGGCCAATCCCCAAGGCCAATCCCCAAGGCCAATCCCCAGTTTTCATCCCTGGCCTATCTTGGCCGGGTTTGCGGCGCGAACGCCTAAGGCCGCTTGTGGCACGCGCCGGCGGTGAGGGCAAGGCGCCGAGCCGGCGCCATGGCCTAATGGCGCTCGGCCCACGACATCTGGGCAACACCCGCGTTTTTACACCGCGCGAGAGGAGCCCATTATCGGCAGGCGAAGAGACGCACAGGAACGAATTGCCCGCGCGTGAAGGCCGTGGCGCATTGTCGATCTCGGTGCTATCCGGCGCCTGAGGCAACGCCGACCAGAACCCATGCAAGCACAGGTTCCCAATGAGGCGGGCTCCCCTCCACGGGCGGCCGCATCCGAGCTCGCCAGACCCGTGGCCGAGGCGTTGACATCGGGCCTGACGGCGCACGCACGCACGCTGGCGGAGCACCTCGAGGCGCCCGACCTCGCGGATCTCATCGAGCTCTTGGAGCCTGCCCAGCGTGTGGCCCTGGTGGCAGCGCTGGGGACCGCCTTTCGCCCTGAGGTGCTCTCCGAACTCGACGAAACGGTCCGCGACCAGCTTGTGCCGGCACTCCCCAAGGATGTGCTCTCAAAGGCTGTCGCAGAGCTCGAAAGCGACGACGCCGCCTACCTCTTGGAGAATATCCCCGAACCGGTCCGGCAGGAAATCTTGGCGCAGCTGCCGACAGGCGACCGCGCCGCGCTGGAGCGCAACCTCGAATATCCCGAGGATACGGCCGGCCGTCTCATGCAGACGGACTTCGTGGCCGTGCCGCCATTCTGGACGGTAGGCCAAGTTATTGACCACATGCGCGAGGCAGAAGACCTCCCAGAAACCTTCTCCGACATCT
Source organism: Hyphomicrobiaceae bacterium (assembly GCA_036558085.1). Classification (GTDB taxonomy): domain Bacteria; phylum Pseudomonadota; class Alphaproteobacteria; order Rhizobiales; family Hyphomicrobiaceae; genus AWTP1-13. Next base: position 78,472 of record DATBGH010000018.1, on the reverse strand, counting down.
ACGTGATCGATCCGACCTACCATGTGCTTGGCAGCGTGGATCTGAGCCGGCTTCTGCGGACCAAGCGGCAGGTGTCCATTGCCGCCATCATGGAGGAGGGGCGCAAGACGGTGCTGGCGACAGCGGATCAGGAAGAGGTGGCACGCCAATTCGAGCGCTACGATCTGAAGTCTGCCCCCGTCGTCGATGCCGACAAGCGCCTCGTCGGTGTGGTCACCGTCGACGACGTCGTAGAGGTGATCGAGGAAGAGGCGGATGAGGACCTGCGGCGCTTGGCAGGCATCGGCGACGAGCGCATCACCGACAGCGTGCGGCAAATCGTGCCGGCGCGATTCTGGTGGCTCCTGGTCAACCTGGCCACAGCAATCCTCGCCTCCGCCGTCATCAAGCAATTCGACGCGACCATCGAGCACATGGTGGCCCTTGCGGTTCTCATGCCGATCGTGGCTTCCATGGGCGGCAATGCTGGGACTCAAACCATGACGGTGGCGGTACGGGCACTCGCTACCGGCGAGCTCGGTGCCATCAACACCGCGCGCGTCGTGGTACGCGAGACGGCTACAGGCCTCATCAACGGGCTCGCCTTTGCCATCATCATGGGAGCGATCGCGTTCTTCTGGTTCGGGTCCAACCAGCTTGGTGCGGTGATCGGTGCTGCCATGATCATCAATTTGCTGGCGGCAGCGTTGGCCGGCATCTTCATCCCACTGGCGTTGAAGCGCCTGCGCTTTGATCCAGCGGTGTCTTCCACGGTGTTCGTGACGACCGTCACCGATGTGGTGGGCTTCTTCGCCTTTCTTGGCCTAGCGTCGCTTTGGTTGAGGTGAGCGCAACATTCGCTGCCTCGTCCCACGCGCCGCCAACCGCGATTGCGCTTGCCCTCCCGGAGCGGCTGGAGGCAGTCAAGCGCGAGCCGGACAGATCGACGTCGAGCTGCGGCGGGGCGAGCTGAAGCTCGCCGGCATGTGCCTCGCTGCCTCGCATGGCGAGGAACCGCAGCCGTTGGGCGGCAGCCGCGCCGCGCCCTAGCAATGCACCCTCGGCCGTCGCACCGGCGCATCAATGGCGAGCGCACCTTGTTCGATGCCAGCGGCATAAGCTTGGGCAGCGCCGATACGCCTGCTCTTTTGCGCCTGCGCAGCGAAGCATTTTCGTGTTTGAAAGTTCCGCTGGAGCTGGGATCCCTGATTGGAGGCGAGCCATGAGCATTCGCGTGCGCCCACCGAAGTCGGAGGATAGGCCGATGTGGTTAACCCTCTTCAAGGGCTACATCGAGTTCTATCAGGCGACTGTGCCCGACGACGTCATCGACACCCTTTGGCAGAGAGTGATGCAAGGCGCTGAGGGTTTTCCCATCGCGCTCCTCGCCGTCGATGCGACCGACAGGCCGGTGGGCCTTGCCCACGTGCTTTATCACCGCTCGACTTGGACGCGGGGATGGTATTGTTATCTGGAGGATCTGTTCGTCGATCCGCGCGAGCGCGGCAAGGGCATCGGCAGGGCCCTGATTGAAGCAGTCTATGCGCATGCTGACGCTCACGGCTGCAGCCGTACCTACTGGATGACGCAGGAGACGAACGCCACGGCGCGCGCCCTTTATGACAAGGTGGCGGCCAAGTCGGCGTTCGTGCAGTATCGGCGCGAACCAAGGGCAGCAATCGATCGCTAGCCTGAGGCTCGTGCATCCCGTGATGCCGGCGCCTCGCGCCGCTGGCACGCCGTTGCGTAAGGCTCTCCCAACAGGGGACGACAAGCATGAAAACCCGTGCCGCCGTAGCCGTCGAAAAGGCCAAGCCGCTTGAGATCTTGGAGGTCGATCTTGAAGGTCCGAAAGCCGGCGAAGTGCTGGTCGAGGTCAAGGCCACCGGCATTTGCCACACCGACGAGTTCACGCTTTCCGGGGCGGACCCGGAGGGATTGTTTCCTGCCATCCTGGGGCATGAGGGCGCGGGCATCGTGGTCGATATTGGGCCCGGGGTGACGAGCGTGAAGAAAGGCGATCACGTCATCCCGCTCTACACACCCGAATGTCGGCAATGCCCCTCCTGTCTGTCGCGCAAGACCAATCTTTGTACGGCGATCCGCGCCACCCAAGGCCAGGGCGTGATGCCGGACGGCACCAGCCGCTTCTCGCTCGCGGGCAAGAAGCTGTTCCATTATATGGGGACCTCGACCTTTGCCAACTTCACGGTCCTTCCCGAAATCGCAGTGGCAAAAATTCGCGAGGACGCGCCCTTCGACAAGGTTTGCTACATTGGCTGCGGCGTGACGACCGGCATCGGTGCCGTGCTCAACACCGCCAAGGTGGAGCCCGGTGCCAAATGCGCCGTGTTCGGCCTCGGTGGTATCGGCCTCAATGTGATCCAGGGGCTCAGACTTGCCGGTGCCGACATGATCATTGGCGTCGACGTCAATTCGGCAAAGAAGACGTGGGGCGAGCGCTTCGGCATGACGCATTTCGTCAATCCGAAGGAAATCGGCGGCGATATCGTCGCCCACATCGTCAACATGACGAAAAAGGGTGCCGACCAAATTGGCGGTGCCGATTACACCTTCGACTGCACTGGCAATGTCACGGTCATGCGCCAAGCGTTGGAGGCGTGCCACCGGGGCTGGGGAGTGAGCGTGATCATCGGCGTTGCCGGTGCCGGCCAGGAAATCGCCACGCGCCCCTTCCAGCTCGTCACCGGCCGGGTGTGGAAGGGGACGGCCTTTGGCGGTGCGCGGGGCCGCAGCGACGTGCCGAAGATCGTCGATTGGTACATGGAGAAGAAGATCGAGATCGATCCCATGATCACGCACACCTTGCCGCTCGCCGACATCAACAAGGGTTTCGATCTGATGCATGCCGGCGCGAGCATCCGCAGCGTGGTGCTGTTTTGATCACGATAGGGGGTCGCGACCACAGGCGCGCATCAGGCCCCGGCCCAATCCAGGACAGACCTGGCCCGAGCTGGAGGTGAACTAAGGCTTCTCAGTCAAGCTAGGCGGCAACCCGCTGGGTTGGCGACCCACGGCCCGCTCCGGGCCAGAAACCGAAGGCCCTGAAGTGCACAACCTTCGCTGCAGCAAAGTCCCGGTCGAGAACGCAACCGCAGTCGCAGCGGTGCTCGCGCTCGGCCAGCGTCTTTGCAGCGACGATCCCGCACTCGGGGGAGGTCTGCGAAGTGAATGGGCCGGTGCTAGGCCAGGATGTGCCCGGGGTAGATTGGGAATAGAGCAGCGATGGGCCTGCATCGGGGCCGGCACCTCTCAGGGCCCACCCGTCAGCGACCGGTGCTCGGCCCAAGGGCGGACAAGCACCGGCATGATGGCCTAGCCACGCCAAGTACGGTCGGCACGCATGAAGCGGGTCCTGAAGTGGATCGGGTGGGCGGCAGCGCTGGTTGTGGCGCTGGCTCTCCTTGCCGTCGGCGCCGCGTATGTGGCGTTCAGGAATGGCGTGCCGTCCGCCTCAGGCGCGCTGGCGGTTGCGGGGTTGTCAGGTCCGGTGGAGATCGTGCGCGACAACGAAGCCGTACCACACATTTTTGCATCAACGACGGATGATCTCTTCCTCGCCCTGGGATTTCTGCACGCCCAGGACCGCCTGTGGCAGATGGAGTTGACGCGGCGCGCCGGACAGGGTCGCCTGTCGGAGATTTTTGGCGAGCGCACCTTTGGCACCGATATCTTCCTGCGCACGCTCGATCTCTACGGCTATGCGCAGCGCTCCGAAGCGGCCCTCTCACCCCAGGTGCGCAGGAGCCTTGAAGCCTACGCGCGGGGCGTAAATGCGTTTCTCACGCGCAACATTGGTCTCTTGGAGCCGCGGCTGCCGCCCGAATTCTTGCTCCTGCGCCACACGCCGGAGCCGTGGCGGGTCGCCGATAGCCTCGTCACTGCCAAGATGATGGCGCTCAATTTGAGCACCAACCTCAACCATGAAATGACGCGGCTCGCGCTGGCTGCCCAAGGCCTCACTTCCGCCGAGATCGAAGACCTCATGCCGCGCGACAACGACGATGTTCCGCCACCACTGCCGGAGCTGGCCCAGCTCTACCCACTGAGGCGCCCCGGCGTAGAAAACCACGCCGCCCGCGATGACGTGAGGGATATGATCGGTGGAGGCGCCTCCAACAATTGGGTCGTTTCGGGGGCACGCACGCGCTCCGGCAAGCCGCTGCTCGCCAATGATCCGCATCTGCACTTGACCGCACCATCGACCTGGTACCTTGCGCACCTTGCGTTGGTACGGCCCGAGGCGGCGGCGATCAACGTCGTTGGCGCGACACTCGCCGGCCTTCCGCTCGTCCTGCTCGGCCGCAGCGACACCCTGGCGTGGGGCTTCACCAACACGGGCCCCGACGTACAAGACGTCTTCATCGAGAAGATCAACCCGGACGACCCGAAGCAATACCTGACGCCCGATGGCTGGCGTCCGTTAGCGATCGAACCGATGGCAATCGCCGTCAGGGGCACCGGCGTCCGCATCGTTGAGCGTCGCCGCACGCGACATGGACCTGTGCTGCCCGGTGGCTACCGCAACATCGAGGAGCTCGTGGCGCCGGGCTACGTTGCCGCCCTCCAGTGGACGGCGCTGAGCGACGACGACACCACGATTGAAGCCGGCGTATTCGACCCGAGCATCCACGGCGTCCGCGACTACATGGAACGAATGCGCAAGTATGTGGTGCCAATGCAGAGCATGGTGCTCGCCGATGCCGATGGCAACATCGGCATGATCGCGCCGGGTCGCGTGCCAGTGCGCGACCCCAACAACCAGGTGGCAGGGCGCGCACCGGTGCCGGGGTGGGACGCGACCTACGACTGGAAGGGCTATCTGCGGTTTGAGGATCTGCCGCGCGTGGAAAATCCGCCCTCGGGCGCCATCGCTACCGCCAACGCCCGCATCGTCGGGCCCAACTATCCCTACCATCTCACCTACGACTGGGATGTGGAATATCGACTTGATCGCATCAAGGAGTTGATCCTCGACCGAGGGTCCCACGACGTTGCCAGCATGCGAGCAGCCCAGGCGGATGTGCTCTCGCTCGCCTTCGCACGTCTAAAGCCACTGATGATCGCGGCCGCTCGGCGCGCGGGCAGTGTGGATCGCACTATCCTCGACCGCCTGGAGCGTTGGGATGGCAAGATGCGCGCGGACCTCGGCGAGCCGCTGATCTTTATGGCGTGGGAGCGCGAAACGATCCGGGCAATTTACCGCGACGACCTCGGCGCGGCGTTCGAGCGCTTCTTTGCCACCCGTGCGCTGACGCTGACGCGACTGCTGGAGGGCCGCGCCACGAGCCGGGACTGGTGCGAGGACCGCACGACGCCAGAGCATGAGACGTGCGACGTCCTCATCGCCGGCGCGCTCAGGGAAGCGATGATCGAGCTCGAGCGCAATTTTGGCCCCGACCCATCGCGATGGCGTTGGGGCCCTGTGCACTTTGCCTTTGGCGAGCATCGTCCGTTCGGGCTCGTCCCCGGCATCGCCGCGTTTTTCAACGTCGAGGTGCCCAGCCCCGGCGATCCCTATACCCTCAACCGCGGTATCGTGGATTTTGCGGATGATCCACCGTTCCCCAACCGTGGCGCCTCGACCTATCGGGCGATCTACGACTTTGCGAACCTTGAGCATTCGCTCTATATCCAGACCACCGGTCAGTCCGGCAATCCCTTCTCGCCCTTCTATCGCTCCTTCGCCGATCGCTGGGCGAAGGTGGACTACATCGAGATACCCACCAGGCGCGAGGCCATCGCCAAGGCTGCGACCGGAACGTGGCGTCTCACCCCGCGTTGACCGAGCGCGGCACGATCTGAGGCACCCCCGCGAGGTCACGTTGCACACCACGGCCTTGCGTCCCAGGCACAGCATTCCCAGGCATAGCATTCCCAGGCATAGCATCCCCGTTAGATGTGCAAGGCTGGCGCGAGGGCCAGCACCCTTCCTGTTGCGGCACCGCTCGCGGCCGCCAATGGTCCGAACTCCCCGATCAACGCCCGCGATCGGCGGCGGCATCGTTGCTGAAGGTTGGCGACCAGTTCGCCCTCGTGCGAGGGCGTCGCACCTGGATTTCGGCCCTACTCCGTCGCTCCTTGTCGAGCGCCTGCCGATCCGACCCGTGGCAACGGGCGCCATTGTGTCGTTCTGCTGCCGGCTCTACAGGCTGCGCGCATGCCTCGGATCTGGTTGGGTCAACATCCCGTGCTCCACGCTTTAAAGCTTGGCCTCATTGGCGCGTTTGTCGGCGTGGTCGCGCTCGCTCCCGCACACGCCAAAACATGCAAGGAAGCGATCGCGGCGCAGGCGCGCTCCACTGCGCAGCTGAGCGATGCGTCGCGCGAGAAGCGCGCCAGGGACAAGGCCATTGCCAACTGGAGCAAGCGGGCGCGCGATACCTATGGCTGGATGTACCGGTTCTGGAACAAGGCGCAAGAGCAGAGGGTCGACTGTGGCGGCACGGCGAAATTCAAGCGCTGCTCGGTGAGCGCCAAGCCGTGCACGCTGTGGTGAGGCGCCGCCCCGGTGGGCCAATCGTGAGGCCTACGCGCGCTCGCGCTCGGATGCCCGGGCGGCTACTCCAAGTTAAGTACAATCCGCCCGCGCACCTGACCTGCGAGGATCTGCGGAGCAAGGGCGACGACATCGCCAGCGGGCCGCGTTGCCGACGTGGCCGCGAGCTTGCCCAGGTCGAGATCGCGCGCCAGCCGGTTCCACGCTTCAATGCGGATCGGCAACGGTGCCATGACGGAATCGATGCCGACCAGCGTCACCCCGCGTAGGATGAAGGGGGCCACCGAAGTCACAAGATCCATGCCTCCAGCCAGCCCGCAGGCAGCGACCGCACCAGCGTATTTTGTCATGCTGATCACGTTGGCGAGGGTGTGGCTGCCGACCACGTCGACAGCCCCCGCCCATCGCTCCTTGGCGAGCGGCCGGGCAGGTTTGGCAAGCTCCGCACGGTCGATGATTTCGCTCGCCCCAAGGCCCTTGAGGTAATCGGCTTCGGCCGGGCGGCCGGTCGCCGCGCTGAGCTGGTAGCCGAGCCGTGCCAGCAGGGCAATGGCAACGCTGCCAACCCCGCCAGCCGCACCCGTCACCACGACAGGACCGCTGCTGGGCTTCACGCCGTTCCGTTCCAGCGCCAGCACGCACAGCATGGCCGTATACCCCGCCGTGCCGATCGCCATGCACTGCGCTGGGGTGAACTGGGGCGGCATCTTCACGAGCCAGTCTCCCTTCACGCGAGCCATCTGTGCATAGCCGCCGAAATGCGTCTCACCCGCACCCCAACCGTTGAGGATGACCCGATCACCAACCTTGAAATTGGGATGCGAGGAAGACACCACGGCGCCGGCGAAGTCGATGCCGGGGATCATTGGCCAACGGCGAATGACGGGCGCCTTTCCGGTCAGTGCCAGGCCGTCCTTGTAGTTGATGGTGGAATGGCTGACGCGCACGAGGACGTCACCATCCATCAGATCGGCTTCGCCCAACTCCTGCCAGGCAAGCTGGGGTTGCGGCTGGCCCTGCGAGGCGACCAACGCTTGGAAGCGCTGCATAGGTTGATCTCCGGTTGCTCTCGGAAAGCAGGCGATCGGTCGGGGCTTGGTTAGGCCATTCGGGTCGCACTGTCGAGAAAGGCCCGTATTGCCGGTGACCTCAAGGCTCCTTGCGGTGCGTGCTAACTTGCACGGGCAAGGCGGGAGACCCGCCTGTGTCCAACTCGCAACATGCTGAGAGCGTTCCTGGTGCCCGGCTATTGAATGCGCTTGCTGAGTTCAGCCACGGAGCTATTGGGATTGAATTCGAGATTATTGAAGAATAACTTCATTAATAACACATTAATACATGAGAACTACATAGAAGAAGCTCTTGTATAAGACCTGCGATAGCGTTGTTCTTGTGCATCATTCGGTGCGGCACGGCGGAAACTATCGACTTAACCATGGAATTATTGCGGCGCAGCATCGAAATACGCTGGCCAACGGCGGAACACGGCCTTAGATTCATGAGTTGGCGCGGGGCAACTTGCGTCAACCGGCTGGAGTGATCCGGCAAAGGAGGCAGTGATGGAACTGCAGACGAGGCTCAACGTGCTTGCTGCCATCATATCCTTCGCTTTCTTGACTGCGGTCGTCTTCGGCATGTTCTGAGGCGGGAGGAGGTATGGGGCGCCGGTCGCGCAAGCAGGGCCGGCGAAACCGCAGGCCACTCGACGAAAGCCACTGGAACTAGGCACTTACTACCAGTTGCAAAGGGCGCGGAACGCCGTTTCCGCGCCCTTCAGTTTGCCGCAAGCGGGGGTCTTGCGAGGGGCCCCGGCGGCTTATCTCCTGATGTGGTAGCCGATCGCGGCACCGATCAGAGGATAGGCCTTTTCTTGGAGGCTGAGCATCACCCCGCGAGCGTCCGGCAGCAGCGCCGGTAGCCAGAGGTATAGGGCGGCTCCAACAGCCGCCAAAATCAAGGCGCTGGCAAGCGCGCCACTGGTCGGCGTGCCGGTGTCCTTGAGCACTTGCGCGCCGATGATACCGACCAGCCACACGAGCACGGCAAAGACCACCGCATAGACGAAGAGCTCCAGGCGACCCAACCCTGGGATGTAGCGCGCGATGGCGGGCGCAGCGAACCAGGCAACGATGAGCTGCAGCCCCAAGAGTATCAGACGCGAAAACATGATCTCCCCCGAGAGTTGCAAGGCCGCCAAATCCCCTCGCCACGCGGCATCCCCCCGAGGGTAACAGGCAGGCCTGCCGGCGGCGAGCCCCGGAGGTAGGGCTTGCGGCTCGTACCTTTGGCCCTTCGCGGGCCAGCAAGACATGTCTTCTGTCCTGAGCCTGTTCTGGGCCCGTGTTGGCCCGTTCTGGGCCCGCCCGTGGCCCCCCTCCCTGGCCCTGTCCTCGGCTCGCTCCGGGCGGCTAGGGTCTGCCGCTGTTGATAAAACTCTTCAGCATCTCGTCGAACAGGTCATTGGCCCGCGGACCGATCGCGCGGTACTTCTTCCAGGCGGTGTCCTTGGCGAGCTGCAGCCAGGCGGCATAGTCTTCGAAAGACAGCGGCTCAACTTTCACGCCGGCCTTGGCAAATGCCTCGACTGCCGCCTCGTGCGCTTCCCGCTGGGTCGCTTCAAAGAAGATGTTGGAGACGGAGGCTGCATCCTCGAGCGCTTGCCGTTCCTCCTCGCTCAAGCTTTGCCAAACCCTTTGGGACATGATGATCGGCGTGAAGATGGTGAGCGTGCCATAGCTGCCGCCAACGGTGACAAACTTCGCGACTTCGTGGAAACGGAAGCTCACCAGAGCCTCGAAGGAGTTCTGCACCACGGCGAGCTTGCCCCCCTCCAATGAGGGCCGGACCTCGCTTAAGGGCATTGGCAGTATGCTGGCTCCGGCGGCGGCGAGAACGACATGGTAGTCGTTGCCTCCGCCACTGCGCGCGGTGAGCCCCTTTACCGACTGAGGCCCGGTAATGGCCCGCGTTCGGCTGATCATGCCGCCGTCGAGCCACCACCACGTCAAAATGCGGAACCCCTTCTCCTCGCAGATCTCTTGCAGCTTAGCCTCGAATTGCGATCCTTTGAGCAAGCTTGCCGCTTCGGCATTCGAGGGGATCCCAGGCATGGTGACGATGGACAGCTCCGGGAACTTTGCCGAGGCATATCCCATCGGATAGACGGCCATCTCGACCTTGCCTTCGATGATGGCTTCGTATTGCTGCGGCGGATCGGCGATCAGGGTAGAGTTTGGATGAACGGTGATCGCCAGATCGGGCACGCGCTTTTTGAGCTCAGCAGCGAGCACGCGTGCGGCCCTGTGGCGCGCGTCGCTCTCCGGCATTTGGTGGGAAAGCCGCAACTCGCGCGCAGCACAGGGGGTAGGCCCGATTACCGCCAGCCACAAGAGAGCAAAAATCGCCCACAGCGAACGTCGCATGCCCCTGCCCCGGCCCAACATGCTCGGCAGCCAGCCCGCACAGGGCTCGAACTGCGCCGAGCACCATCCCCCACACCTCGCCCGCGGCGCCGACGAAATGGGTCAAATGCGGCTAACCGGAGGCGCGCTGGCCCGCAAAGCGACATGGAAGGATTGCGACTAGGCCGCTTCGCTGCGCGCAACGGTGCGGTCGTAATTGAGCACGGGCGAGAGCCATCGCTCCGCCTCTTCCAGGGTCCAGCCTTTGCGCGCGGCGTACTCCTCCACCTGATCGCGCTCGACCTTGCCGACGCCGAAGTAGTGGCTGTCGGGGTGCGCGAAATAAAGACCGGACACAGACGCTCCGGGCCACATGGCAAAGCTCTCGGTGAGCTTGATCCCCACCGCCGCCTCCGCCTCGAGCAGGCGGAATAGAGTACCTTTCTCGGTGTGGTCGGGCTGGGCTGGATAGCCGGGCGCAGGGCGAATGCCGCGGTATTCCTCCGCTATCAATGCCGCCGGAGACAGCTTCTCGCGCGGAGCATACTCCCAGAATTCGCGTCGCACCCGCTCGTGTATGCGCTCGGCAAAGGCTTCCGCCAAGCGGTCCCCGAGCGCCTTGAGCATGATGCGACCATAGTCGTCGGTGGCATCGATATGGCGGGCGAGCGCGTCGGCCTCGCCGATGCCGGCGGTGACGGCAAAGGCGCCAATGTAGTCGGCAAGCCCGCTCTCTTTCGGCGCCACGAAATCGGCAAGCGCGGTGTTGGCCCGATCCGATCGGTTCTCGCGCGCCATCTGCTGGCGCAGCGTGTGCAGCACGGCAAGCCGCGATGTGCGCGCCTCGTCGGTATAAAGCTCAATGTCATCGCCCATGGCGTTGGCGGGCCAAAAGCCGACGACCGCATTGGCGGTAAGCCATTTGCCGGCGACGAGCCGTTTCAGCATCGCCTGCGCGTCGTCGAAGAGCTTTTTCGCCTCGGCGCCGACGACATTGTCCTCGAAGATGCGCGGATACTTGCCGTTGAGCTCCCACGTCGCAAAGAAGGGTGTCCAATCGATGTAGGCTATCAGTTCGCCCAGCTTATAGGCCTTGAAGGCGCGTGTGCCGATCAGGCGAGGCCGGGGGGGCGTGTACGACGACCAATCGACCTTGAAGCGATTATCTCGTGCCGCCTTGAGGGTCAGACGAGCCTTGGTGGTCTCGCCCTTGAGATAGGCATCGCGGATCTTGACGTACTCCTTGCGCACCTTCTCAACGTAAGGCCCGCGCTCCGCATCCGACATCAGGTTCGAAACCACGCCCACGGCGCGGCTGGCATCGGCGACGTAGATGGTCTGGCCCAACGCATAGTTGGGCGTGATTTTCACCGCAGTGTGCACACGGCTGGTGGTGGCGCCCCCGATCAGAAGCGGCACCTTGAACCCCTCCCGCTCCAACTCGGCTGCAACGTGGCACATCTCGTCGAGCGAAGGCGTGATAAGCCCCGACAGTCCGATGATGTCGGCGTTCTCCCGGCGTGCCGTCTCGAGTATCTTTTGCGCTGGCACCATCACACCGAGATCGATCACCCGGTAGTTGTTGCACTGGAGCACGACGCCAACGATGTTCTTGCCGATGTCATGCACATCGCCCTTCACGGTTGCCATCACCACTTTGCCGGCGGCGGGTATCTGATCGAGCCCCGAGGCCTTTTTCTCGGCCTCGAGGAAGGGCTGCAGGTAGGCCACGGCCTGCTTCATGACCCGGGCCGACTTCACCACCTGTGGCAGGAACATCTTGCCCGACCCGAACAGATCTCCCACCACGTTCATGCCCGCCATCAGCGGACCTTCGATCACTTCGATGGGTCTGTTCGCCTGGCGCCGCGCCGCTTCGGTGTCAACCTCGATGTAATCGCTGATGCCGTGCACCAATGCGAAGGAAAGTCGCTCTGTCACGGGCGCGTTGCGCCAGGCCAGATCCTTTTCCTTGGATTTTGGGCCTTCGCCCTTGTAACGCGCGGCGGCCTCCAGCAGCCGATCGGTGGCATCGGGCCGGCGGTTGAGGACTACGTCCTCGCAGAGAGCGCGCAGTTCGGGGTCGATGTCGTCATAGATCCCGACCTGACCGGCATTGACGATGGCCATGTCAAGCCCGGCACGGATGGCGTGGTAGAGGAACACCGAGTGCATCGCCTGGCGCACGCGCTCGTTGCCGCGGAAAGCAAAGGACAGGTTGGAGACGCCGCCTGACACATGCACGTGCGCGAGCCTCTCTTTGATCTGGCGCGTCGCCTCGATAAACGCCACGCCGTAGCCGTTGTGTTCCTCGATACCGGTCGCAACGGCGAAGATGTTGGGATCAAAGATGATGTCCTCGGGTGGAAAGCCGATCTTCTCGGTCAGCAGAGCGTAGGCGCGCTCGCAGATCGCCACCTTGCGTGCAATGGTATCTGCCTGGCCCTGTTCATCGAACGCCATCACCACCACGGCCGCGCCGTAGCGCAGCACTTTGCGCGCGTGCTCGAGAAATGCGGCCTCGCCCTCCTTCATGCTGATGGAATTGACGATGGCTTTGCCCTGCACGCACTTGAGGCCCGCCTCGATGACCGACCACTTGGATGAATCGATCATGACCGGCACGCGCGCGATGTCAGGCTCGGAAGCGACGAGGTTCAAAAAGGTCACCATCGCTTTTTCCGAGTCGAGCAAGCCCTCGTCCATGTTGACATCGATGATCTGCGCGCCGTTCTCGACTTGACCTCGCGCGATGCTGAGCGCGGCCTGATAATCACCCGCCTCGATCAGCTTGCGGAATTTGGCCGATCCCGTGACGTTCGTGCGCTCGCCGATATTGATGAACGCCGTCGCCGCGCTGCGGTTGGTGGTCACTCGGTTTCTCCACGTTGGCCGCCAATGGCCGCGGCCATTGCACGATTGGGGGCACGATCCGAGGCGAAGTGCCTGCGGCGTGTCAGATCCGCGCCGGCGCAACGCGGTGCGGGCGCGTGCCGCCTCACCCTCTCCCTCCCGACCGCAACGGCAAGGGGTTGCGCCCCGGGCGCGACCTTAGGCAATTTCCCGCTCGCATCGATCATGGCGCTCACGCATGCACAAACGGCTCGAGCCCAGAGAGACGCATGCCGCGCTCGAGCTTCGGCAGCTGGCGTGGAGGATGGTTCGCCACGCGCGCTGCGATCTCGGCGATGTGCTGGGGTGTGGAGCCGCAGCAGCCGCCAACGATGTTGAGCAGGCCCTCCCTGGCCCACGGTTCGATGTGGCAGGCCATCTCGTTGGGACCCTCGTCGTACTCGCCCATGGCGTTGGGCAGGCCGGCGTTGGGGTAAGCGATGACCCAGGTATCGGCAACGGCGGCGATCTCGGCTAGGTAGGGGCGCATCAGCTCCGCGCCGAGCGCGCAATTGAGACCGACGGCGAACGGCTTCAGGTGGCGGATCGAGAAGAAAAAGGCCTCCGGCGTTTGCCCCGACAACGTGCGCCCGGAGCGGTCGGTGATGGTGCCCGATACGATGAGCGGCAGCTCCACGCCGAGCTCATCAAAGGTCTGAAGCACGGCATAGCCTGCCGCCTTGGCATTGAGCGTATCAAATACCGTCTCAATTAACAGCAGATCGACCCCACCCTCGATGAGGCCGCGCGCCTGTTCGCGATAGGCGTCTGCCAGCTCATCGAAGCTGACGTTGCGGAAGCCTGGATTGTTGACATCGGGAGAGATCGACGCCGTGCGGTTGGTGGGGCCGAGCGGACCGGCAACGAACCGCGGACGGTCCGGCGTCTTCAGATAAGCAGCATCGGCAGCAGCGCGGGCGAGACGAGCGGCGGCCACATTCATCTCGTAGGCAAGGCCCTCCATGGCGTAGTCGGCGAGCGAGACGCGCTGGGCGTTGAAAGTGTTGCTAGAGATAATGTCGGCACCGGCGGCAAGGTAGCTGGCGTGGATGTGGCTGATCGTCTCCGGGCACGTCAGCACCAAGAGGTCGTTGTTGCCCTGCACGGGCCGGGGATGGTTGGCAAAGCGCTTGCCACGGAAGGTCGCCTCGTCGAACTTGTGGCGCTGGATCATCGTGCCCATGGCGCCATCAAGGATTAGGATGCGCTGAGCGGCGGCTGCCTTGAGCGCAGCGACGCGTTGTTCTCGGTTCATGCCGTGATTGCCTCCATGCCGCTCGCGATTTTCTGCGTGGGCCTCAGGCCCAGCAGGTGGCAGATGGCGTACACGAGATCCGCGCGGTTCAGCGTGTAGAAGTGGAACTGGCGGATCCCCTGATCGACAAGATCCATCACCTGCTCAGCGGCCGTGGCGGCCGCGACCAGGTGCGTGGTGGTCTGATCGGTGTCTAATCCATCGAAGCGCCGTGCCAGCCACGCCGGCATCGTCGCCCCACAACGGCCGGCAAAACCGGCGACTTGGCGGAAGTTGTGGATCGGGACGATGCCCGGCACGATCGGGGCCCAGATCCCACGCGCGCGCGCTGCCTCGAGAAAGCGCAAATAGTGCGCGTTGTCGAAGAAGAACTGCGTGATGATGCGGGTGGCGCCGGCGTCGACCTTGGCCTTGAGGTTGTCAAGGTCCGCAGCGAGCGAGGCGCTCTCGGGGTGCTTCTCGGGATAGCCGGCCACCGAGACCTCGAACGTGCCGAGGCGCTTGAGCCCCGCCACAAGATCGGCCGCGTTTGCATAGCCGCCGGGGTGCGGACAGTACCGCGTGCCGACACCGGCGGCGGGATCGCCGCGCAGCGCGACGATGTGGCGAACCCCTGCCTGGCTGTAGGATTTGGCGACCTCGTCCACGTCGATCTTGGTCGCCTCAACGCAGGTGAGATGGGCGGCCGGCACGAGCGAAGTTTCGTGCACGAGGCGCGCCACGGTAGTGTGCGTGCGCTCGCGCGTGGAACCGCCCGCGCCGTAGGTGACGGACACGAAGCGCGGCCGCAGCGGCTCCAGCCGCCGAATGGCGCTCCACAAGGTCTCCTCCATCTTCTCGGTCTTGGGCGGGAAGAACTCGAAGGAAACATTGATGTCACCATCGCCCACCAAGCGACTGCGCCGCTCTCGCACGAGATCGACCATCTAGCTCGTCCGCTCCAACTTGCGCTCCGGTGCGCCCTCCGGCGGGGTATCGGCGCTCTGCGGCCGTCGGGCCAGCCACACCTCCACGGTGAGATTAGCGCTCCCGCCGCGCTCGGGCGCGAGCGCGCGCGTCTCGACCAGCTCCAACCCACAATCGGCGAACCAGTGAGCCACCTGCTGATTGGAGAACCCAAGGCGCTCATGGGCGAATTCTTCGCGCAAAAACTCAAGATCATGGGGAGCAAAATCGACGATCAGCAATTGACCGCCCGGCGCCAGCACGCGCGCGGCCTCGCGCACGGCACGCTGCGGATCGCGCAAGAAATGCAGCACTTGGTGCATCACAGCGGCGCCAACCGTTTGGTCGGCGAGCGGCAGATCGTAGATGTCACCCTGGCGCACGTGCGCGCGCAAGGGCTCTGCACGCTCAAGTTTGGTGCGTGCGTAGGCGAGCATGGCCGGGCTCAGATCAATGCCAAGGCCACGCCGATATCGGCCGCCAAAGAGCTCAAGCATGCGGCCCGTACCGGTGCCCAGGTCGAGGAAAAGATCAAAGGGACCAGGCCCCAACACCTGCGATATGACGGCCTCCACCTGGGCCTCGGCGACGTGCAGGGCGCGGATCCGATCCCACTCTCCCGCATGGGCCTGGAAATAGGCCTGAGCCGCCTTCTCGCGCTCGCCTCTGAGCGCCTCGGCGCGGCGACGGTCGCGCACCAGCACGGGATCGGCCGGGTTCGCGGCATCGAGCAGCAGATGCGCCAGCGCCCCACCCGCATCGCCCTCGGCAAGCCGGAAATACACCCAACTGCCCTCTGGCGCGCGCTCGATGAGGCCGGCCTCGGTAAGAAGCCGCAAGTGCCGACTGATCCTGGGTTGGCTCTGACCCAAGATACCCGTCAAGTCCTTGACGTTGAGCTCGCCCGTGGCAAGCAGCATCAACAGGCGCAGCCGCGTCGGTTCGGCCATGGCCTTGAGGGCGAGGACTGCGGTTTGGACGGGCAATCGCACAAGTACCACCCACAACAAGCATCGATCTGATGATATAAAGATATCTTTATACGTCAAGAGGTTTTGCGGGGGGTGCCCAGCTCGCGCCATTCCGGGCTGCCGCCGAGGACGGTCGCTAATTCCAACAGTAATGCGGCAAGCATCGCCATGAATTGGCCAAAAGACGTGCGAAATTGTGGCGAATAGATGGTCGCGGATGCGGATCTATATTTATAGTCAATTGATTTAGAACGAAGAATTATTGGGCACCGACGCCGCTTTGCAGCCGCTGAACTGGAACCCGTCTACTCCAGGACCGTTGTCGAACCAGTGCAAGGAAAGGAGTGAGCCATGTCGCACCTCAAGTTGGTTCGCCTGGTCGGGACGGTCGTTGTCCTGGCGGCCACCCCGTGGCTGCCTGTTGTGGCGCAGACCCAGGCACCGAGCCCACCCTCGTCCAGTGCGCCGCCTCCCGGCGGGCGCCCAGAGCAAATGCCGAAGGCTCCCGGGGTGATGCAACCAGGCAGCGGCGGAAAATCGGCCACCGCGCCCGGTTCGGCCAATCCGCTGATCCGCATGGCGGTATTTTCATCGGACGGAAGCAAGGTCGGCACCGTGCACAGTGTCAGCACCGGCCCGGACGGCTCGGTCAAAAGCCTCCACATCAGGACCGGCGGGTTCTTGGGCTTTGGCGCCAGGCTGGTTGCCATCCCCGAAGGTCGCTTCACCAGGAACGGCGACAACGTCCAGCTTGGCATGACCGCCGACGAGGTCGGTAAGCTGCCGGAGGTCAAGGAGCAGAGCTAGCAGGCCCCTTGCATGGCAAACGGGAGGCGGGCCGCAGGTCGGCCCGCTTTCTTTTTTGCCACACTCCGGGCGCGCTGTTGCTCTAGCTCTGCGCTCCGGCCGCCAAGCGCTTTGACGGCCGGACCCGTTCCATGTTCAAACCGGCCGCGTTCGGGTCGAATGCTTTGGCAGGGACGCAATTGTAGCTGGGCAATTTCGTTTTCCGTCGCGGGATGCGTTTTGGGGCTGCGCGCGGTGGAGGGGATGTGGGGCCGTCCTCTCGACTGACGAGGAGGAACCGAGGGACCAACAGGGCATGATGACTGTTCTCAGAGAGCGCGGGGCGCTGCTCCGGCGGCGCAGCTTGGTGCAGCTTGCCGCCGCATGCGCCGCGGTGGGGTCATTCGTGGTATGGGGCGCAATGGGGGCACCGCCGGCGCGGGCCGCCGATCCCGCCGTCGTTTTCATGGCTCAGGTCGGCCGGGACCTCATGGCTGCAGCGCGCACCCGCTCGCCGAGCGCCATGGCCAGCGTCGTTGAGCGTCACGCGGATCTAACCCGGATCGGCCTATATTCCCTGGGCGAATACAGCGCCAGGCTGCCGCACGAGGAGCGACCGAGCTATTTTTCCGGCACCGCCCGGTTCATCGGACGCTATGCCGCTGCTGAAGCACCGAAATACCCAGTCGCGCGCGTCGAGTGGGCCAACCAGAGCGTGCGCAGCGGGTCCGGGGTCATGGTGGATAGCAGGATAATCCTGGCCGACGGCACAGGTTATGACGTGCGCTGGGCCCTCTCCAAGTATGGCGCAAGCTACAAGGTGCGGGACGCGATGGTGCTGGGTTTCTGGATGACGCCCTTTCTCAAAAACCTGTTTGAGGACTACATCGCCAAGAACGGTGGCAACCCACGCGCTCTCGCCGCAGCCTTGAACCGCTAGCCACGATATCTGCTGCACCGCGCGGCCCCGCAATGTGCATTCGTCTTGGAGTGCCCGGCAGCAGCACTCTGCGCAACCACACTCTGGTCAAAGCCTTCCAGCAAGCGCCCGGTGCATCGGCCCAGATCTCGTGACCCGGCAGATCCCGTCGCAAGCGTGCGCGGGCCCCCGGTCAGTCGCCCGCGACCCGCAAGCGGCCTCACAACTGCCGCCCGTGCGCGCAAGGGCGCAGGAGCTGCTGCTAGCGCCTTTCAAAGCGCTTGAACTTGATGCGATGCGGCTCCACTGCAGCCTCGCCGAGGCGGCGTTTCTTGTCCTCAAGGTAGTCGGCGAAGTTGCCCTCAAACCACTCCACGTGGCTGTCGCCCTCGAAGGAGAGGATGTGAGTGGCCATGCGGTCGAGGAAAAAGCGATCATGGCTGATGATCACGGCACAGCCAGCGAAATCCTCCAATGCCGCCTCCAGGGCAGCGAGCGTCTCGGTATCAAGATCGTTGGTAGGCTCATCGAGCAACAGCAAGTTGCCGCCTCCCTTCAGCATCTTGGCCAAGTGCACGCGGTTGCGCTCACCACCTGACAAGAGCCCCACCTTCTTCTGTTGGTCCGGACCCTTGAAGTTGAACCAGCTCACATAGGCACGGGAATTGATCTCCACCTTGTCGCCGAGTTTGATGACATCGAGCCCGCCGGACACTTCCTCCCAGACCGTCTTCTTGTCGTTGAGGTGGTCCCGGCTTTGATCGACGTAGCCGAGCTTGGCAGTGTCGCCCAGTCTGATGCTTCCCGCGTCGGGCTTCTCCTGCTCGGTGAGCATCTTGAAGAGAGTGGTCTTGCCCGCGCCGTTGGGACCAATGACCCCGACAATGCCGCCAGGCGGCAGCTTGAAGGAGAGATTGTCGATCAACAAACGGTCGCCAAACGCCTTCGAGAGGCCATCGACTTCCACCACGACACCGCCGAGGCGTGGCCCCGGGGGGATCTGGATCTGGGCCCTACCGGCTTGCTCCCGCGCTGCCTCTTCGGCCAACCGATCGTAGGCCTGGATGCGCGCCTTCGACTTGGCCTGACGCGCCTTGGGACTTGAGCGGATCCACTCCAACTCCCGCTTGAGCGTGCGCTGCTTGGCCTCCTCCTGGCCCTTCTCCACCTCGAGGCGCTTGGCCTTCTGCTCAAGCCAGCTTGAGTAGTTGCCCTTATAGGGCACGCCCTGTCCGCGATCGAGCTCCAGCGTCCATTCCGTGATGTTGTCGAGAAAGTAGCGGTCGTGCGTCACCAGCATGATGCAGCCGGCGTACTCCTTGAGGTAGCGCTCGAGCCAGGCGACAGATTCCGCATCAAGGTGATTGGTGGGCTCGTCCAAGAGCAGAATGTCGGGCTTCGACAACAGGAGGCGACAAAGCGCGACGCGCCGCTTCTCGCCGCCCGAAAGCGTGCTCGCATCCGCATCGCCCGGCGGACAGCGTAGCGCATCGAGCGCTTGCTCCACCTGCGCATCAAGATCCCATAAGCCCTGCGCCTCGATTGCGTCCTGCAGCTTGGCCATTTCCTCGGCGGTCTCCTCCGAGTAGTTGGCGGCGAGCTCGTTGTAGCGCTCAAGCAGAGCTTTCTTCTCCGCCACCCCTTCCATGGCGTTGCCGAGCACATCCTTGTCGGCGTGAAGCTCCGGTTCCTGAGGCAGATAGCCCACGCGAACGCCCTCGGCCGCCCACGCCTCGCCGACGTAGTCCTCGAGTTCGCCAGCCATGATTTTGAGCAGCGTGGACTTGCCGGCGCCGTTGAGCCCCACCACGCCGATCTTGGCCGCGGGGAAGAACGACAAGGAAATGTCCTTCAAAACCTGCTTGCCCCCCGGGTAGGTCTTGGAGAGCTTGTGCATGTGATAGACGTACTGGGGGTTCGCCACCGGCGACTCCTCGCGTTGCATATCGAATGGGATGGCGCGCCTTGTAACCCAAACGGCCCTGCCAGCTCAAGGCCAGTAAAGGCGGGGCCGTACTTTGGCAGATCTCGCGCCTCATCGACCCTTGGGTTGGGCCTCATAGATGCGCCACCAACGCTGCGAGCCAAACGGCACCTTGTCTAGGATCTGCTCGTAATAGCCGTCCTGGCCGTTGGCCCCCAACGAGCGCCCGGGTATCGCGGCCTGACGCGCGATGCCCGGGCCGGCCCGTTTCTTGTGGGGCGCTGCCATGCCAGTGCTTGCCAGGGCCGCCGCCAACAAGGCCACGACAACTGACGCGGCAATCCGCTGCAAGCTGACCATGATGACCTCAGATGATGGCGTGCATGTCAGTCCGGCGTGCCGTGCTGTTCCTCGTAGATGTCCCACCAGCGTTTGGAACCGAACGGCACCTTCTCCAGCACATGCTCGTAGTAGCCAGTGTCGGCGACCCCCGAGCCGGGCTTGTGATCGCGCACCTTGGGGGCATGGGTGCTAGGTTGGCTGGCGTGCAAACGCTTCCTGTGCGGCTGGCCCGCATCGGCGTGACCGGCAAGACCGGCCACTAGCGAGAGCGCCAGCAACGAGCCGATGGTCACTGTCCTCATGGGCGCACCCGGAAAGAAGGGCTGCCGGCCTTCGGCTGATCAGCGCCGATTGCTGCCGCCGTGCTGTTCGTCATAGATCTTCCACCATCGCTGCGAACCGAAACGGACGGCGTCAAGCCGGTGCTCGTAATAGCCTGCGATGCTGTCGTCGCTGTCGCGGTGGCCATAAATCCTGGAATGCAGCTTGCCCGCGTAGGGTGCCCGCAGCCGCTTCTTCTTGTCGGGCTCGGCGCCGGCCCGGCCAGCCAAGCCCGCCGCGATGGCGAGGATGCTGAGACAGGTGACAGCGGTCTTGAGGGGGTTATTCATAGCGTTCCTTGTCGCCGTTCCTTGTGGCCGTTCCTCTTGGTTGCCTCTCCACCCTTGCAGATCGAGGGGCGCGGGCTCAGTTGCTCCAGCTGAGAATTGCTCCGTAACGTACGGAAGCCCACACCCTCCGCTCGTGCGCGAGCCTCCGCGACACCCTTTGTACCCAGGGAAACAGCCGTGGTCCACGGCTTAAGCCAGAGTGCTTGCATGCGGCACGGGGCTGGCGGCCCGGACGACCTTGCGATCGTCCAGACGGAACCATGGAGGGCAGAAAATGCGCACGCGGAGCGGGCAAAAAAGTCGGACCGCCAAGACCGCAGGTCGTGCGTTCCACGCCCTCTTCGCCGCGCTTGCACTCGGCCTATCGCTCATCGGGCAACGTGCACCGGCCGGCGCCATGGAACTCCCCCGCGGCGAGCTCAAGGTCAGCCTCTCCAACACGCGCACCAACACGATGCTCCTCAGCTGGACCGGGCCGGTGATGGCTCCCATGGCCAGTCAGATCCGTGATGCCTTCGAGAGCCGCAAGGGTCAGGCCAGCCGGGTTGTGCTGCGTATCTCCTCCTATGGCGGCTCAGTTGCCGAGGGCGAGCGCGTGATCGAGGTTCTCGGGCGGATCAAAGCGACGCATGAGCTCGAGACCACGGTCTTGCAAGGCGACGTGTGCGCCTCCATGTGCGTGTTCATCTATGTCCAGGGCCAGAAGCGCTATGGTGCGCTCACCAGCAGCTGGCTGTTCCATGAGGTCTCGCACACGGACCCGGTGACCAGGCAGACAACGCGCCTCGATCGCGCGGCTTGGGAACGCCTCGTCGACACGTATCTGCGACCCGCCGGCGTGTCCGACACTTGGATCGCGGACCTCAAGCCGCGCACTGTCAACTCCGACTACTGGCAGACGGGCGCCGATCTCGTTCAAGCCAATGCCGGCATCATCCACGAGCCGCTCGGCAACCAGACCGCGCGCACGATCCTGCCGGGACCGCGCCCGAGAGAGACGGCCAGCGCCCAGCCGGCGGCAGCGACACCGCGCGAATGCCGCAAGTACTTCCCCAGCATCGGCGAGGTGGTGACGGTGCCTTGTTCCTAGCCGCCTCCGCCTGGAGCACCGGGCGTGCTTGGAACCTCGCGCACGGGCAAGCGGCGGCCGGAGATCTCATCGCCCGCATCGGCGGGCAGGCGCAGCATCAAGAACGCCGAAGTTATCGACATCAGCCCCACGACCACAAAGGCCGTGGCAAAGTCGCTGGTTTCGGGCACGGCATGGCCCCTGACCCACTCCGATACCTCGACTACCATCGCACCCATCGCCACGCCGAGACTGACCGAGACCTGCTGGCCGACGCTCGCCATGCCGGTGGCCGAGCCCACCTGGCGCGGTTGCACCTCGGCATAGGTGATGGCGGTGAGGCTGGTGAATTGGAGCGAGCGCAAGAAGCCGCCGACGAGCAGAACGAGGGTGATGATGAAATGCGGTGTCGTGGGGGTGAAGAGGGCGTTCGCCAGCAGCACCGCTGAGGCAAACATGCCGTTGACAACGAGCAGGCGGCGAAAACCAAAGCGGCGGAGGAAGCCGCGCGCCAGCGGTTTAACGGCGAGCGCCCCAAGGGCCCCGGCAAAGGTGATGAGACCCGAGCTCAGAGCGTCGAGGCCGAACGCCAACTGCAACATCAACGGCAGCAGAAAGGCGCTGGCGCCGACGCCGAAGCGGAAGAACAACGCCCCCGCAATGCCGGCCTCGAAGGTCTTCAGACGCAGCAGCCGTGTATCGAGCAGCGGGCGGACAGCTGTCTTGGCATGGTGCCAGTAGAGCGGCAGGGTGATGACGCCGACGCCAATCGATGCCGCCGCCGCCTCGGGTGGCGCAATGCGCCGCCCGAGCATTGCCGTACCGAGGATTAGACCACCAAGGCCCGATGCCAACAGCAGGAAACCTTTGGCGTCGAGCGGTGGCGTATCCTCCCGGATCTCCGGGATGAAGAGGCTCGCCAGCACGATGCCAAGCACGCCGATGGGAATATTCACGAAGAAAATCCAGCGCCAGTCCCAATAGGTGACGATGAGGCCGCCCAGCGGCGGACCCAGCATTGGGCCAATCAATGCTGGCATGGAGATGAAGGACAACGCCTGGACCAACTCCGATTTCGGCGCCGTGCGGATTACCACCATGCGACCGACCGGTACCATCATCGCCCCGCCCATCCCCTGCACCGCTCGCCAGAACACGAATTGACGGAGCGAACTTGAGAAGGCGCAGCCGATCGAGGCGATCATGAACACGGCCAGTGCCAGGCGAAAGGTGGTGCACGAGCCCACGCGGTCTGCCACCCAACCGCTGACCGGAATGAACACGGCAAGGCTCACCAGGTAGGACGTGACAGCGAGCTTCAGTGAAATTGGATCGAGGCCAAGGTCGCGCGCAATCGTCGGCAGCGCTGTGGCCAGGATGGTTGAATCGGTGTTCTCCATGAACAGCGCCGTGGCCACCACCAGCGGAACGATTGGCACGACCATGGCATCAAGCCTCGCTGGCATGAGCGGACGGCGGCGCGCCCAGCATCTGTCTGCGCTTCAGCCAGCGCCGGGCAATCTCGGCGGCGATGGCATCGGAAGAGCTCAACGGCACATAACTCCAGCTCTCGAGCCGCTCGAAGGGATCGGGCAGGGGACGGGTGGCACCATAGCCGCGTAAGGCCGCGTGAAAGCGCGTGAATTTGGACGATCCCCCGGCGGGCGTGAACACATAGACCGGCTTGCCGGTCGCGCACGGCTCACCAGTCATGTTGACGGAGTCGGCGGGCGCGATGAAGGCATCGGCATGCGCGAGAAACGCCGGATAAGGATTGTCGCCACAGCCTTCCCACAAAAGCCGTCGCGCGCCAACCGTCGTCTCGCGCACGCAGGCCACGACCTCGGGCGGCGTACGCCGAGAAGGCGTGACCATGAGCCCAGCGCCTTGCGCGGAAAGCGTGCCAAGAGCCGTTGCGAGACGTGCAAGCGCGGCCTTCGTGTAGGTGAAGTAGCCGTTCGGGCCGCCAAGCAGTACGGCCACGCGCGGCTTGGGCAGCGCGGCGATGTCGGCGGGCAGGAATGTGCGCAACTCCCTCAGGCGCTCGCGCGTGAAGCTGTGCGGGGCGGTAAGCGTCGTGATGACATTAGGGCCGCGCCGCGTGTCGTGCTCGGGCACCCAAAAGAGGTCGGCGGTCTTGGCTGCCACTCTCGGATCTTGCAGGATGACCGTGTAAGTCGCCAATCCCGCCACCTGTTTGAGTTTGCGGATGTAGGGGGTGGTGAGGCGCCCAATCGACATGGCAAAGTCGGGCCATGGCGGGCAGAACCGGCTCTGTGGCGCTCCGAACCGCTCAGCCGGGTCCACGGGCCCCCAAGGCGACAGCGCCTGCCAAATACCCGTGGGAAAGACGTGCTTGACCTCGTAGTCGAGCCGTAGGGCATCGAACACGCCGCGCGCCTGCACGTCGTTGCCAGCCTTGCCATCGCTGATGATCCAGCCGCGTCTGCCGGCTGTGGGCTTGAGCGGTTCCGTCATTTACTTGCGCTGCAGGCCCCTTTTCTGTCGCACGGACGAAATAAAGTTGTTCCAGCCGGCTTGCTGGGTCAGACTCCCGCAGCTGTGGACCACGGCTTGGGAGTCTTAGCCCCATGCGCGCCCGCCTCGATGCTACCGATTGGCGCATCCTGAAGGAGCTGCAGTCCAACGGGCGTATCAGCAACGTTGACCTTGCGCGCAAGGTTGGTATCTCTCCGCCCCCTTGTCTGCGACGCGTGCGCGCGCTGGAGCAGGCGGGCATGATCGCAGGCTACTTTGGCATGCTCGACGAGAAGAGCGTCGGCTTTGAGGTTATTGCCTTTGCCATGGTCGGCCTGCACAGCCAGGCCGAAGCGGATCTGCGCAGCTTCGAGGATCGTGTGCTATCGTGGCCGCTCGTGCGGGAATGCTACATGCTCTCGGGGGAGACCGACTTCCTGCTCAAGTGCGTGGCGCCGGATCTCACCGCGTTTCAGGACTTCGTCATCGACGAATTGACGGCGGCGACCAATGTGGCGAGCGTCAAAACGACGCTTGTCATTCGCCGCGTGAAGTTTGAACCGGGCGTACCCGTGGCCCTGGCGCAACGCCGGCGCAGCGGATGAGGGCTGTTTTTCCCGCCCTGATGCCCATTGGGCACATCTGTGTTGCCGCCCACCGGAAATTTTTCCGGTCACAACACGTTATCTCCCGGACCCGCGGGGAGGCAGGCGCGTGACGGACGAGATCCGTAGCCGGATGGTCGAGTTGTTGCCGCGTCTGAGGCGCTTTGCAGTGGCCCTCACCGGTGATCTCGATCAAGGCGATGATCTTGTGCAGGAGACATGCGTGCGTGCCTTGTCACGGGTCGATCAATATCAACCCGGAACGCGGCTCGACAGCTGGATGTATCGGATCGCACAGAACCTGTGGCTCGACCGCATGCGTGCCAAAAAGGTGCGCGGGGTCCAAGTCGACGTTGAGGCCGCCGAGGTGTTAGCCGGCGCCAACGGGCGCACCGTGGTGGAGAGCCGGCTCGCGCTCGATGCGGTCGGCGCAGCCATGGCCTTTCTACCGGAGGAACAACGCGTGCTCATAGGACTCGTGTGCATCGATGGGCTCTCCTACAAGGAGGCGGCCGATATCACCGGTACCCCCATCGGCACGGTCATGAGCCGGCTCGCCAGGGCGCGCCGCGAGTTGCATGCACGGCTGGAGGGGCACCCGCGTGAGACGGTGGCGC
The DNA here is from genome assembly GCA_036558085.1 of Hyphomicrobiaceae bacterium. GTDB lineage: Bacteria > Pseudomonadota > Alphaproteobacteria > Rhizobiales > Hyphomicrobiaceae > AWTP1-13. The sequence goes on along the minus strand of DATBGH010000018.1, from coordinate 53,158 downwards.
GCCCTCAGGCCGCCAAGCCGGGGAGCGACGCATGAGCGACACTCCTGAGAAGACCATTCCCGCTGACGAAATCCTGGTCATGCTGTGCGCCGATCTGGAAGTCGATGGCAGGCTGTCGCCCGATCAGCGCGCGGCCCTCGGCGCGGTATTGACGAGAAATCCACGCCTTAAAGAACTCTACGGGAGTTTCCGCTTCACCCGCGATCCGCTCGCGCGCCCCTTCGACGTTGTGCTCACCGCTCCGCTGCCCGACAGCCTGCTGCGCACTGTTCGCGAGATCCCCTCGCCGCGGATGCGACGATCCAGGCCCCCGCGCACAAGCTGGGCGGGGAAGAGCTGGGCCCGGAAGAGCTGGGCCCGGAAGAGCTGGGCCAGGAAAGGCAGGGCCAGCCTGGCGTGGTTTGCCGAGGTGTTGCACGCGCCCGCCTTCTCGCCCGCCGTCGCTCTCCCCGCGCTCGCGGTCAGCATTGCTGCCGGCTGGCTGCTCCACACGGCCACCGGTGCGGGCGCGAACGCTCGCGATCCCCTTGCCTCCGCAGTGGCCCAGTATGCTCTCGAGGCCACCCCGTCTGATGTCGCAGTGGACCTAGCGCACGGTGTGCGGCTCAAGCTCCGCCTGACGTTTGCGCGGCCAGATAAGGCCTGGTGCCGGCAATTTACCCTCAGCTATCCGGAGAGCTTGGAATCAGGCGGCGTGGCTTGCCGAAACGAAGCCGGTGTGTGGCAGGTGTTGATGGAGACCGGCCTGACGGCTGCAGGACCCGCGCCTTCCGCAAGCAGTCATCTACCAGCGGGACCGCCACCATCGGAGAGCGAAGGCATCCTCGACAGCGTCAGGTCGCAGCTCAAAAAGGGCGATGTCCTGGGACGTCAAGAGGAGGCAGAGCGGATCGCCGAGCATTGGGCGAGAAAGTAATGGGCTTGTCGGCTCGCGGGGTTCACTCCGCGGCAGAAGGATGCAAGCGGACACCCTGACAGGGCCTGACATAGCCCTCCCGCCCGCACCCCCGCCTTTGCAATGGCGCACCACGCCGATCGTTGCTTCCCCTTGCAAGTTGGTTTGATCGGGTCACCTCGCAACCCACCCCGCACCTCGGCGGAGTGCCGGCTTGGTGCCGCTCCTTGGTTGGCCGCCGGTGCTTGACTGGGTCAAGGCGATTTGGGTGGCAGGGAAGCCTGCTGCACGCTCGCGTGCCAACCGCCTGGAACTGTCGGCGTTGGGTCGGAGCTCCTCGCCGCAGCCGGGACTGGCGCTGGTGCCGCGGGTTGGGGCCTTACCCTCGAAGCCCAGGACCGCGAACCCGCACACGTGGAGGGGGCAGTGATCACACCATGCCCGTATACGGGGCTCCGGATCTTCAACTGCTCCTTGCTCAGCAGTTGTGCCAGGACGTGGCGTTTCAGTTCCACGGGCTCCTCGCCCTGCTTCACCGCTGCCTCCAAACCACTGTCCCTGTAGGCGACGGCGACTGCCGCGGTGACAAACGGGGCCGCAAATGATGTCCCGCTCACGAGGCCGTCTTTGCCGCCCGGCAACGCCGTGCGGATCTGCACGCCGGGAGCGGCAACATCGATGTAGGTGCCGCGGTTCGCGTGATCCCAATTTCCGCCCTTCCCATCGACAGCAGTGACGGCAATGACCTCCTCGTACGCGGCCGGGTACCCCGCAGCCGCATTCGGACCGCCGTTGCCCGCCGCCCCGACGAAGACCTTGCCGCTGCGCGCCATGGCCGCAATGCGCGCGTGCACCAGGTCATCCTTGGGACCCACCAGGCTCATGTTGACGATTTGCACATTCGTTTTTTCTTCGAGGTAGGCGAGCGCCTCGGTCAAATGTGCCGTATCCGTCTCGAGCTGACCCTCCTTGTTGGTAAAGAAGACGTTGACCGCCGTGAATCGTGCCCCCGGGATCAAACTAGGCGTGTTGCCGTTGGGAAGACCCGCCATGATCGACAAGACGCCCGTCGCGTGCCAATGCGGGGCAGCTGGCGCGTCCTGCTTGAGGGCCAAATTGACCGTCTTGATCTGCGTTCCGGCGAACAGGCGGTGACCTTCGTCCACCAGGGTATCGATCATGCCGATTTCGACACCGGCGGCGCACGCGGCGAGGTCTCCCTTCCCCTCCCAGCCGATGAGCGCGAGCAATTCATGGCGCGTTGGCGCAACCCCAGCCGATGCGCTGCCGTCTTGTAGGCGGTAGGGAGTGTAGGTGGGCGGCCGGTAGATCGAATTGAGGCCGAACGTCGGCCCGGGGAAGGCAACCTCCAAATCGCGCATCACGTCCCATGCGTTTGGAGCACCTTCCGGCAGGACAACGCGGGCCAAGCCGGCGGCATTGCGCGGTTCGACCGTGTAGTGCCGTCGGCCCAACTCCGACAGCAGTACGGCCGACGGGTTCGCCAGCAAGAACTCGGCCTGTCGGTAGGAGTCTGGTGGCGGGGGAAGCCGCAAGAGGCCGAACCGGCTGGCGGCACCGTCGCGGGCGCCGGACTTCTTCGCCTGCGCGCTTGCAGCGCTGGCCGGCGCACCTGTGAGCGTGTACTTGGCCGTTGCACCGGGACTGTCCCGATCCGTGGGGACGCCAACCCGCATCATCGGCGTGCCGTCGGACTGACCCGAACCGGAAGCAACAGCAATGGGGCTCGTATCGGCGGCGCCCGGCGTCGCCGTCGCTGGGAAGGCGTTGGCAGAAGCTGACGGGTCGCTCGAGGGTGCGCTCGGCAGGGGCGCCGGGGTCACCGCCGCGGGCACAGCCGCGGGAACGCTCGCGGTTTGGTGAGCAGGCTGCGGCGCCGCGGCAGAGCTCGACGCGGCGCGCGGTCCCTCTTCCTGTGCGCGGTGCTCTGGCTGCGCCCCGCGCGAGCCGGTGTGCGGTTCATGGTCTGCCCGCTGCTCCAGCTCCCGCTGCTCGCTTCTGGCGCGGCGTCGCACGGCATCTTCCTGCTCGTTCCTTGTCCGGCGCTGCGATGCGTCCTGAACCTGGGTCGGCGGTCCGCCGACCGGCGCCGACGCCTGGGGCGCTCGCCCTGGCCCGCTCATCTGGGGGTGGTGATGCCCAGGTATCGGCTGGGATCCCTGTTGTCGTGTTGGCGGGGAGGACGCTGCCGCTGGTCCAGTGGTCGATGGGGACTGTCGAGCCGCTGGGGTGCTCCCGTGAGCCTGGGGCGCCTGTCGGCTCCGTTCGGCGTCCGGTGGGCGCTGTTGCTGCACCGGTGGGGGCCGTTGTGGATCGAACTGCGGACCGTGACGTGGCGCGGCCACTCTCAAGACCGGCGCAGTGGATGTATCCTTCGCGCCTGCCGGGGCGAGCCCTGGGAGCAGGGGCGCGCGAAGTGCACCGGGCGCGCTGCTTTGCCCGATGTCGGACGCGCTTTCCGTCGCCTGCGGGAGATCCAGGGTTCTGGCCTGACCCAGGCCACAGGTGCTCGCAAGAGCGCCCCCGATCAACAACACCCCCATTGCTGCATGGACGTGTGAATCCCACAGCATAACTCTGGCCATCCCCCCAACGCGGCCAACACCCGGCAGCGCAAAAGCTTAATGCACTTTCGCGATGCGCCTAGTACTCTCCGGGCCAGGTTCGACGACGCTGTGGAAAAACTCGGCAGCTGACCGTTCGAGGCGCCCGTCGACTATGAAGGTTGCGCACCCGTCAGATCAACATTGGGTTTTCTCTCACGGTGCGGTCGGCGCCGCCGGCATGGCAATAAAGCAACATCTAACGACTGCTGCGACGGCGCGCAAAAGCGCCCGACGCTGGAGCCCCTCCAGCGCCCTATGCGCTCGCATGCAAGGCTTGCTTGCCTACTTGTACTCGATCTTGAGAATTTCGTAGCTGCGCGTGCCTCTGGGCGTCGTCACTTCGGCGCTGTCGCCCTTGGCCTTGCCGATCAGCGCGCGCGCAATGGGCGACGTGATCGAAATCTTGCCATCACGCACATCCGCCTCGTCCTCACCGACGATCTTGTATTTGACCTTGTCGCCGGAGTCCTCGTCCTCCAGCGCGACGGTCGCGCCGAACTTGATTTTGTTGCCGCTGAGCTTTGAGGTGTCGATGACCTCGGCGCGGCCGATTTTGTCCTCGATCTCGGCCACCTTGGCCTCATTGAGACCCTGCGCCTCCTTGGCGGCGTGGTACTCGGCATTCTCGGACAAATCGCCGTGCTCCCGAGCGTCCGCGATCTGCTGAATGATGCGCGGACGCTCCTCGACCTTGAGGCGGTGCAGCTCGGCCTCGAGCTTCTTGAACCCCTCGATGGTCATCGGCACTTTTTCCATGGCCATGGCTTATTCTCTCAGATCGGTCCGGACACAACGCCCGTACCGGAACACAGTTTCACTCAGACACTTGGGTTTGGGCACCCTTCTTTCGGCGGTGAGCCGCGGCATCCTCAGGATGCGTCGCTTACATAGGATTGCAGCGGCGCTACCCCAAGGGTGCCTGCCGCAAGTGCTTTTATGGCTTGCGTGGCCGCCAGGGCACCAGCCAAAGTTGTATAGTAAGGAATGTGGTTGAGCAAGGCAGTGCGGCGGATGTCCTTGGAATCGGCCAGCGCCTTGGCGCCCTCGGTGGTGTTGAAGACGAGCTGCGCCGCGCCGTTCTTCATTAGGTCGACAATGTGGGGACGCCCCTCGAGCACCTTGTTCACCTGCTCACAGGGGATGCCGTGCGCCACCAGAGCGCGCCGCGTGCCGCGCGTGGCAAGGATGCGGAAGCCGATGTCGGCAAGATCGCGCATGGCACCCAGAATGCCTTCCTTGTCAGCATCTCGCACCGACACGAACACGGCCCCCTTCAGGGGAAGCGTGTTGCCGGCGCCCAGCTGGCTCTTGGCAAAGGCCATGGCATAGTCGCGGTCGATCCCCATGACCTCGCCGGTCGAGCGCATCTCGGGACCAAGGACGGTATCAACGCCGGGGAAGCGCGCAAAGGGAAACACCGCCTCCTTGACGCCCACGTGGCCAAGTTTCCCGGGCTTGAGCTTGAAGGAGGTGAGCGTCTCCCCGTTCATGATGCGCGCGGCGATACCCGCAATCGGCTTGCCGATCACCTTGGCCACGAACGGCACCGTGCGCGAGGCACGCGGGTTGACCTCCAGGATGTAGATGTCGCGACCCTTGATGGCATACTGCACGTTCATCAGACCGACCACGTTGAGGGCGAGAGCAAGGTCGCGCGTCTGTTTCTCGAGCCGCACGATGATCGAGGAGGCGAGCGAGTGCACGGGCAGCGAACAGGCGCTGTCACCGGAATGGATGCCGGCCTCCTCGATGTGCTCCATGATACCGGCGATGAACGTGTCCGTGCCGTCACAAAGGCAGTCGACGTCGACCTCGATGGCATCGGCAAGATAGCGGTCGATCAGCAGCGGCCGCGTGTCGGATACAGCGAGCTCGGAAGGCTGATCGAGCGTAACCGCCAAGCGGGCGACATACCGGTCGATTTCGCCGCCATCCGTGACGATCTCCATGGCCCGGCCACCCAGCACATAGGAGGGGCGGATCATCACCGGGTAGCCCAGCGCATCGGCCACGCTGCGCGCCTCGACGAGGTTGCGCGCAATGCCGCTCTGCGGTTGCTTGAGGCCAAGTCGATCCACGAGCGCCTTGAAGCGGTCGCGGTCCTCAGCGAGGTCTATGGCTTCCGGCGACGTGCCGAGGATCGCCACCCCAGCCTCCTCCAGCGCACGGGCGAGCTTTAATGGTGTCTGGCCTCCGAATTGGACAATCACGCCCTTGAGCCGTCCCTTAGACTGCTCCACGGCGATGATCTCCAGCACGTCTTCCGCCGTGAGGGGTTCAAAGTAGAGCCGATCGGACGTGTCGTAATCGGTTGAGACCGTCTCGGGATTGCAATTGACCATGATGGTCTGGGTGCCCGCCTTGGAGAGGGCGAAGCAGGCGTGGCAGCAACAGTAATCGAACTCAATGCCCTGACCGATCCGATTGGGCCCACCGCCTAGGATCATGACCTTGTCGCGCTTGGACGGCTCGGCCTCATTGATCGGCGCACCGGTCAGGCCGCGTTCGTAGGTGGAATACATGTAGGCCGTGGGGGAGGCGAACTCGGCCGCGCAGGTGTCGATGCGCTTGAACACCGGCCGGATCCCCAGGGCGAGCCGCCGCGTGCGTACCTCGGCCTCGGTCAGTCGCGCCAACGTCGCGAGCCGTGCATCTGAAAAGCCCATCGACTTCAGCATCCGGAAGGACTCGGCCGCCGGCGGCAGCCCGTGCGCACGCACGCGAGCCTCCAGATCCACGATCTCCTGGATGCGCTCCAGGAACCATGGATCGATGCGGCACGAAGCGTAAATCTGCTCGTGCTCGACGCCGAGCCGCATGGCCTGTGCCACCTTGAGGATGCGATCAGGCGTGGGCGTACCTAACGCGGCACGAATGGCGTTCTTGTCGTCACCCACGCCCAGGCCATCGAGCGCCAAGTCGTCGAGACCCGTGAGGCCCGATTCCAGCCCCCTCAGCGCCTTCTGCAAACTCTCAGCGAAGGTGCGCCCGATGGCCATGACTTCGCCCACCGACTTCATCGAGGTGGTGAGCGCACGCTCCGCGCCCGGAAACTTCTCGAACGCAAAGCGGGGGAGCTTGGTGACGATGTAATCGATGGTGGGTTCGAAGGAGGCAGGCGTTGCGCCGCCGGTGATGTCGTTGTCGAGCTCGTCCAGGGTGTAGCCGACGGCGAGCCTGGCTGCGACCTTGGCGATCGGGAAACCGGTCGCCTTCGAAGCCAACGCGGAGGAGCGCGACACGCGCGGGTTCATCTCGATGACAACGAGGCGCCCGTCCGCTGGATTGACCGCGAACTGGACATTCGATCCGCCCGTCTCCACACCGATCTCGCGCAGCACCGCAATCGAGGCGTTGCGCATGATCTGGTATTCCTTGTCGGTCAGGGTCAGGGCTGGCGCAACGGTGATCGAGTCGCCCGTGTGCACCCCCATAGGGTCGACGTTCTCGATCGAGCAGACGATGATGCAGTTGTCCGCCTTGTCGCGGACCACCTCCATCTCGAACTCCTTCCAGCCGAGCACGCTTTCCTCGATCAGCACCTCGCCCGTCGGCGACGCATCGAGGCCGCGCTCGACGATTTCGGCGAATTCCTCGCGGTTATAGCCGACGCCGCCGCCGGTTCCACCGAGCGTAAACGACGGCCGAATGATGGCCGGCAGACCCACGTGCTCAAGGGCGGCGAGCGCCTCGGCGCGGCTGTGGGCGAGCACCGACCTGGGCGTGGCAAGGCCGATCCTGGCCATGGCTTCGCGAAATAGCTGCCGATCCTCGGCCATGGCGATCGCCGGCGCCTTCGCGCCGATCATCTCGACGCCGAATTTGGCGAGCACGCCTGCCTTGTCGAGGTCCAGGGCGGTGTTGAGCGCGGTCTGACCGCCCATGGTCGGCAGCAAGGCGTCAGGGCGCTCCCGCTCGATGATCTTCGCCACCATGTCGGGCGTGATGGGCTCGACATAGGTCGCATCGGCCAACTCCGGATCGGTCATGATGGTGGCCGGATTGGAGTTGACCAGCACGATGCGATAGCCCTCGGCCTTGAGTGCCTTGCAGGCTTGGGTGCCCGAATAGTCGAACTCGCAGGCCTGCCCAATGACGATGGGGCCGGCGCCGATGATGAGGATCGATTGGATGTCGGTGCGCTTCGGCATGAGGCCGCTTCATATTGCAGCGCACCGGCCTTGGCTATAGCGCGGGTGGCGCCGTTGCCAGCAGAGCGCGTGCCGATGCGGCCGGTCCCCTAGTCGATCATAACCAGCTCTGCAGGCATGGCCGGTGGTTTAGAGGGGCAAAGCAGGACCCGCAGGCTCTCCAAAAGTCTCCCACACACCCATTTTATTGTCCCCGGGCCGCATCAACAGCGGCCGCCAGCTCGCGCATCAGGCGCGGGCTCATCGACCCAGACGCGGCGCACTCAGCGTTCTTGAGCCGCACGACTAAGGCCGGCATATCGCCCTTGAAGCCAGGCGCCATGGCCCGACGCGCCAGGCCGGCCGCCACGGCACCGTCGGCAAAGCGCGCACGACACGCGAGGCGGGCGAGATATTCGGTAAGGCGTCCCTTGTAGTCGTCAGCTCCCAGCCCTTCTGCGGTTTTGACGAGGGCCTGCCACAGCTGCTGCTCCGGCGAGCCGCTCCAGGCGCCGTTTTGCGCGCCATCGGAGAGGCGCGCCATAGCCTCCCCGAGGCGAGCCCCAAGCTGGCCATCCTCCAGTCGCAGCAGCGTTGCTGCGAGGGCGACCCATTCGTCTTCGGCCGGCTGCTGTATGACGATCTGGGCCATGTCGGCCAGCGCTGGGACATCGCCACCCGCGGGCGGAAGTGCGCGCCAGACGACGGCGCCCCGCATGTCGCTGCCCTGCATTTTGGCGCCCGACAGGTCAGCACCAACCAGCCGCGCCATCGCCAGATTGACGCCCTCAAGCTCGGCATCTCGCAGGCTCGCACCTTCAAGGCCGGCGAGGGCAAGGCTCGCCCCCTGCATGGTCGCGCTGGTAAAATCGGCGCCTTCCAGCTTGGCCCCCGAAAGATCGGCACCCTGCAGCGACGCCACAATGAAATTGGCCCCATGCAGCCAAGCACCCGAGAGGTCGGCGCCATCAAGACGCGCACTGGCGAAACTCGCTCCGCTTAGAATGGCGTGGCCGAGCTGGGCGCCCTCGAGCCGTGCCTCGTCGAGTTTGGCCAAGCGCATGTCCACACCCGCCATCTTGGCCTCGGCAAGGCGCGCCTTGGACAAATTGGCACCGCGCGCGCTAGCGCATTGCCCGGCGCGATGGCTGTCAGAGAGGAGCAGTGCATTTAGGTCGGCACAGCTCATCCAGACACCCCGCAGATCGGTGCCGACCAGACTGGCGCCATCGAGATTTGCGCCCGTCATATCGGCCTGATGCAGATCGGTGCGGTCAAATTTGGCAAAACGCAGATCGCGCCCGCGCAGGTTGAGGGTGGGTCGACCCGGCGTCACATCTTTATCGATGACAAGATCGGTATCCGTAACGTTGAGGTTGCGTTGAAAGAAGCCAAGGAGAGAACCCTCGGCCAGACCTTGCAGCGTATAGCCGAATAGCTGCCGCCCAGCGCTCGCTTGGCGCGCACCGGGCGCGGCCGACTGCTCGCCGGCCTCGCCGGGGATGGTGGCGACGAAGATCGAGAAGAGCGCCGCCGCGATCAGCAATCCTGCCGTGAGCAGCAGACTGACGGGGTGATGCAGGCTGGTGTGCAGGAAGGCGCGCAGGAACGACGTCTCAAGCCGCCACATGAAAACGCCAATCAACACCAAAAGTGCAATGTCGGCGATCAGCGCGACCCGATGCACCCACGTGACGCCCACATCGTGGTAGGGCAGGAACACAAGTTGCATGTAGACAAGCAGCAGGACCGGCATGGCCACGATGGTGAGCCACGACATCCCGTGCAGGAACATGCCGACAATCCGGCTGCGCTCGGGTCCGGCAATGGCTTGGGCGAAGAAGAAATTGTCGAGCTCGAGGCGCAGCGGATGGGTACGCTGGTCAGACGTCTCGAGCATGCGGATGGAAGCGGCGAACTCCAGCGTCTTGCGCGCGAGCTGAACGAGCTGGCCCATGAGCCCCAAGTGCAGCAGCACGGCCAGGATGGGTGCAAAGATGAAGAAACGGGTAAGCTCGATCTTCACCCCTAGGACGGGCAGCACGACGTCGCTGCTCAAGAGCAGCTGCTTGTGGCCGATCCCGGCCACGGTGAGCAGCAGATAGCTCATGAGCGCCATGTAGATCAGCCATGCGACGTTGGCAGAATCGCTCGAGCGGTTGACGGCCTCCAGTAGGCTATAGGGATTGACGGGCGTCTCCGCGTCGATTACGCCCGGGCTCGACTCGTTCATACGTGCAATACCCCCCAAGACGCCCTTTCGGCGGCAACTTGCCCCGACCATAGCGGAGAAACTGTGGCGGGGACATAGCCGCCAGATGCGTCCCGCAAGCCGCCTTGCTGGGCAAGCCGCCAAAGAAAAAAACAAACCCCACCATCCTCAACCCGCGCCAGCCGGCGTCGACCCTCAGTCGACCTCCCATCAGGCTGTCATTGCGGGCCCGCGGCCGTCGGCCAGCGCCACCTTGGTCAAATCAGCGAGCTCGCTCACCGACAGTCCGGGGACCATGTCCTTGACCACGAGGCCACCGGGCGTGACATCGATGACGGCAAGATCGGTATAGATGCGCGCCACACACGCCTTGGCGGTAAGCGGATACGTGCAGGTGGGCACGATTTTGCTCTCTCCGGCCTTGGTCAGATGCTCCATCATCACGAACGTGCGCTTGGCTCCGATGGCAAGGTCCATGGCGCCGCCGACAGCTGGGATGGCGGCGGGCTCGCCCGTGTGCCAGTTGGCAAGGTCCCCGGTCACCGACACCTGGAAGGCTCCGAGAACGCAGATATCCAAATGGCCTCCCCGCATCATCGCAAAGGAGTCCGCGTGGTGAAAAAAGGTGGCGCCCGGCAGAGCGGTCACCGGCTGCTTGCCGGCATTGATGAGGTCGGGGTCCTCCTCGCCTTTCTTTGGCGCCGGACCCATGCCGAGGAGCCCATTCTCCGTGTGCAGGAACACCTCCCGGTCCGCGGGTAGGAAATTGGCCACCAGCGTCGGCAGGCCGATGCCGAGGTTCACGTATGCGCCCTCCGGGATGTCGCGCGCGACGCGCTGGGCCATTGCGTTGCGGCTCAGTTTCTTGAGGTTGGCGAGCGTGGCCGACATCACTTTTCTCCTGCGGGGGCGCGCTGGGCCGCAGCCTCTGCGACCTTGACGATCCGCTGCACAAAGATGCCCGGGGTGACGATTGCCTCAGGGTCGAGCGCGCCGAGTGCGACCACCTCGCTGACCTCGGCGACGGTCGTTCTGGCACCCATGGCCATGACGGGCCCAAAATTGCGCGCCGTCTTGCGATAGACGAGATTGCCCCAGCGATCGGCCTTGTGGGCTCTGATGAGGGCGACATCACCCTGGATCGGGTATTCTAAGACGTAGTCGCGGCCGTTTATCCGGCGCGTCTCGCGGTTGGCCGCGAGCAGCGTGCCGTACCCAGTCGGAGAGTAGAAAGCGCCGATGCCCGCTCCGGCAGCACGGATGCGCTCAGCGAGATTGCCTTGCGGCACGACTTCCAGCTCGATCTTGCCGGCACGATAGAGTTCGTCGAACACCCATGAGTCCGTTTGGCGCGGGAAGGAGCACAGGATCTTGCGAACTCGACCCGCCTTCAGCAGGGCGGCAAGACCGGTGTTGCCGTTGCCAGCATTGTTTGCGACGACCGTCAGGTGCTTGGCGCCCTGCGCGATGAGCGCATCAATGAGGTTGTACGGCATTCCAGCCGTGCCGAAGCCGCCAATCATAACGGTCGAGCCGTCCTTCACATCGGCAAGGGCTTCCGCCGCCGAGGCCTTGATTTTGTCGATCATGCACAGTCCTAAACCTGCACCGAATAGCCGCCGTCGACGGGTATCGCCGCGCCCGTGACAAAGTCGGAGGCTGGCGCGGCCAGAAACACTGCGACACCCGACAGGTCGTCGGGCACGCCCCAGCGCTTGGCGGGCGTGCGCATGAGCACGAGACTGTTAAGCCCCGCAACCTCCTCGCGCGCCCGCTTCGTCAGCTCGGTATCGATCCAGCCCGGCAGCACCGCATTGACCTGGATGTTGTCCTTGGCCCACGCCGTCGCCAGCGACTTCGTCAGCTGGACAACGCCACCCTTGGAGGCCCCGTACGCGGGCGCGAAGGCGGCTCCGAAGATCGACAGCATCGAGCCGATGTTGATGATCTTGCCGCCACCGGTGTCACGCATAACAGGATAGGCCGCGTGTGAGCAGGTGAAGATGCTCGTCAGATTGACGTCGATCACTTGCCGCCACTCGGCGAGCGACAGCTCGTGCGGCACCTTGCGGATGTTGACGCCCGCGTTGTTGACCAGGATGTCGAGACGGCCCAATTGGGCCACGGTGTCCTCCACCATCTTGCGGCACTGAGCCTCTTGCACCACGTCGACCGCGAGCACCACAGTCTTGGCGCCGAGCTTGGCGAGCTCGGCGGCCGCCGCCTCGGCCTTCTTGGTGTTGCGTGCAGCGATGGCGATGGCCGCGCCCGCCTGCGCCAAGCCCCGGGCCATGCCAAGGCCGATGCCGCCATTGCCACCTGTCACCACCGCGACGCGCCCTGTGAGGTCAAACTGCGCCATGTCATCTCCTCCGCTAGCGCTCGAGGCCAGGCCTCGCTGCCCCTCCCGCAAGTCTACCTTGGTGCCGTTGGGGCGGACGAAGCGCCATACGAGCAAATTCGGCGAGGGCCGCGTGGGCCAGCCCCTCTCACCCCTACAAGGTGTACAGGCGACGTAACTGTCGGTCATGTCGCAAATGCGCCGCAAGCGTTGCGCGCTCCGCTTGCTGGGCCGGCACCGGGTTCGTCGTCCAACCTCCTCGGGCCGGTAACCGGCATTTTGAGCCTGCAGCCGACCTCGCACGCGAACGCAACTTTTGTGTCGCCCGGCCGCTGGCTGCGACCGCACCTTGGTATCCCCGACACGTTTACCGGCCCCTTTACCAGCCGCTTTGCCAGCATGAGCGTGACGCAGGCCCATGCACGATAAGGGGCAGCTGCCGCACTCTCCCCCTTGCGGGCAGCCTGATTCATCCCTATCTTAGAACATAAAGCGAACAACGACCCGGGAGCCCGGCAAAGTTGGGAAGCCTCGAACGAGCGATGAGCCGATGGCTTGAGCTCAAAACGGATCTCCTGAGCCCAAAACTGATTTGAGGCCAGGTGATCTGGGCCCAGGAGATATGAGCCCAGGGGGAACATGAGCCCAGGGGAACATGAGCCCAGGGGAATATGAGCCCAGGGGAATATGAGCCCAGGAGATCTGAGCCCCGAGGGAGGTGAGCGCCCCCAGTGGAGTGAGCCCCCCAGTGGAGTGAGCCCCCCAGTGGAGTGGGCCCTAAGTCAGGTGAGCCAAGCGGCGCGCCCAGCAAAGCGTGGACAAGCAACCCGAAGGCCGAGCGTCGCTGGCAAGCAGCGGCTAACCTGCGGCCCGCAGACCAACAGATTCGCCTACCGCTATCTGCGGCGATCAAGATCCAAGTGAGAGGAGGCCTCTATGGCCGGTTCCGTCAATAAGGTCATCCTGGTTGGCAATTTGGGCAAGGATCCTGAGATCCGGCGCACGCAGGACGGGCGCCCCATTGCCAACCTGCGCATTGCCACCTCCGAGACCTGGCGTGACAAGACGACCGGCGAGCGCCGCGAGAAGACCGAATGGCACTCGGTCGTTGTCTTCAACGAGGGCCTCTGCCGCGTGGTCGAGCAGTATCTGAAAAAGGGCGCCAAGGTCTACATCGAGGGCTCGTTGCAGACGCGCAAGTGGCAAGGCCAAGACGGCCAAGACCGCTACACGACAGAAGTGGTCTTGCAGGGCTTCAACAGTGTCCTAACCATGCTCGATGCGCGCGGCGGTGGCGCAGGTGCCAGTGCCGTCATGCCAGAGGACGATGGGGCGGGCTATACCCCGTCAGGCAACGGCACCGGTGCCAAGCGCGGCACCGCGTCGGCCCCCGGAAAAGGTTTCGATAAGGCGGTCGACGACGAAATCCCGTTTTGATTTGGCCGTTGCCTTGCCTGCCTCCGCCCTGGCCCGTGCCTGGTGACTGCTAGTCTTAGTCTAGCGTGTCAGAGCTGAGCCCAGCTCTATGTTAATAGAATTAACGTAGAGTCGGGAAACGGACCTTACAACGCCTTTGCGGCGCTGACGCCTTTGTCCTCGGCGCCGCGCAGCTGGTCGCCCTAAGCTCGTTCTGGGCGATGAGATCCGGTCATGGGGCCCCTGGAGCCCGATCTATCTCTTGGCGATCTTTACGCTCGTGATACGTGCACTGGGCTGCTGGCAAGCGCCGCCATTCCGTGTAGCGCCATCGCGGGGCGATGATCGGCCTCTTCTGTGGAGCCTTGCTGATCGCTGCATAAGGTCTTGCTCGAGGGCTGAGATAGTCAGACCTCGGAGCGCAAGAAAATCATGCGCTTCGACCACCGGCCGCCCAACAACGCCAAATGTTCTGCACTAGGATTGAGCATAACCCAAACGACAATTAAATCGCGCTGCGCACACACTTTTGCCGCGAATCGAGCCGCATATTTCGGCGTGCACTTTCGGGGGAGAGAGCATGTCAACCAAGGCGCTGAATCGGAGTCTTGCCAAGCAGGATCCGGAGGGAACGTTCGATAGCCCATTTGGCATCGTCAATGAGCAGTTATTTACCCGGGGAGAGAAGTTGGCCACCCTCAATCGTTGGCGTCTGTCCATCCTTGAGGAATTGATTGCGTTGGGGGAAGGCAAGCGCGCACGCCTGCTCGACGAAATCGACGAGGCCCGCAGTCGCCTGAGGACTGGTTAGCAAAAACGGATCGGCGCATACCCGGGCGGCGGCGGTCGCCGTCGCAAGTCCAAGAGGGACCAGCCCGTGCGCACGCGGCTCCTGCGATATGCAACTGCAAGGAGGCGCGCGGCTCTGCAGGAGGCTGATGCCAGGGTGCGTGCAAGCGCAACCCGCGGGTCCGTCAACATCATCGCGTGTTGCGCCGAAGCCGCCAATGAGCACCAGCCCCCCGACACGGGGGCCGACACGTCACAGACGGCTGGTGCTGGCTCAGCGTTAGAGCCTCAGTGATTGTCGCGTGGCACGCCCTTGCTCTTGGCAATCTTCTGGTATTTGACGGCGGGCTTCAGCACCATGCCGTGTGCGAAATCGTCGACCAGACCGCGCTGGATCTCCTGCCATGGCGTCTGGTGCGCGGGATATTGATAGCCGCCATGGCCCTGCAAGTCGGCGCGGCGCTTGTCGTATTCCTCCTTGCTTATCAGGATGTCGGCGCGGCGCTTGGCGAGATCGACGCGCACGCGATCTCCGGTCCTGAGGATGGCAAGCCCGCCACCCGTCGCGGCCTCCGGTGAGGCATTGAGGATCGACGGCGAGCCCGAGGTGCCGGATTGTCGTCCGTCGCCGATACAGGGCAGTTCCGTGACGCCCCGCTTGAGGAGGTAATTGGGCGGCCGCATGTTCACCACCTCTGCGCCGCCGGGATAGCCGACGGGCCCGGTACCGCGCATGAACAGGAGGCAAGTTTCATCAATCTTGAGGGCGGGATCGTCGATGCGTTTGTGATAATCCTCCGGCCCGTCGAACACGATGGCGCGCCCCTCGAAAGCGTTGGTGTCCTTCGCGTTCGACAAGTAGCGCTTGCGGAACTCGTCGGAGATCACGCTGGTCTTCATGATGGCACTATCGAACAGGTTGCCCTTGAGGTTGAGAAACCCGGCCTTGTCCTTCAGCGGTTTCTTGAAGGGACGGATCACGTCGTGGTCGATGACGACCCGCTCGGCGCAGTTTTCGCCCAGGCTGCGACCGTTCACGGTGAGCGCGTGCGCGTGGATCTTCCCTGCCTTCATCAACTCGTTGACGACCGCCGGCACGCCGCCGGCGCGGTGGTATTCCTCGCCCAGATAGCGGCCGGCCGGTTGCATGTCGACCAGCAGCGGAATGGAGTAGCCAACCTTCTCCCAGTCGTCGTTATCGAGCTTCACTCCGACATGACGCGCAATGGCATTGAAGTGGATCGGTGCATTGGTCGAGCCGCCGATGGCGGAATTCACCACAATCACATTCTCGAAAGCCTCCCGCGTCATGATCTTGGAGGGCCGCAGATCCTCCCACACCATGTCCACGATGCGCCTTCCCGTCTCATAGGCGATCTGCGCGCGTTCCTTGTGCGGCGCGGGGATGGCGGCGCATCCGGGCAGCGCCATGCCGAGCGCCTCGGCCAGCGAGTTCATGGTCGAGGCGGTGCCCATGGTGTTGCAGTGTCCCGGTGAGGGGGCTGAAGAGGCGACGAGATCGATGAATTGCTCATAGGTGATCGCACCGGTGGCATACATCTGTCGCGCCTTCCACACGATGGTACCCGAACCGGTGCGCTCGCCGCGGAACCAGCCGTTGAGCATTGGGCCGCCCGACAGCACGATGGCCGGTAGATCGACGGTGGCTGCCGCCATCAGTTGGGAGGGGGTGGTCTTATCGCAGCCGGTGGTAAGAACGACGCCATCGATCGGATAGCCGTAGAGGATCTCTACGAGGCCCAGATAGGCAAGATTGCGATCGAGTGCGGCCGTCGGGCGCTTGCCCGTCTCTTGAATGGGATGCACGGGAAATTCGAAGGCGATGCCTCCTGCCTCGCGGATGCCTTCGCGCACGCGCATTGCCAGCCCGATGTGATGACGGTTGCAGGGCGATAGGTCGGAGCCCGATTGGGCGATGCCGATGATCGGCTTGCCGCAGGAGAGCTCCTCGCGGGTCAAGCCGTAGTTCATGTAGCGCTCCAAATAGAGCGCGGTCATGTCGGGGTTGTCGGGATTGTCGAACCACTGCCGCGAGCGCAGCTTCTTAATCTGGGCGGCAGTCGGTTTTTTTGCGTTGGCCATTGGCGTTTCCTCAGCTCTTCAGTGGACCCATTGCGCTTGCTCGCGCGACAGCGCTGCTGGCTTCGGCATCCGTGGTCCCAGCACAAGCATTCCAATCACAGACTTGTTGGCATTGCGAGCCATCTCGAGGGGAGCACGCCAAGAGTTGCGATATGCGCGTGGTTCCCCGGCACTGACAGAGGACGTCCCGCCCGTTTTGCGATTTGCGCCCGGTGCGTTCTGAACTTGAAGATGGCTCAACATCGTCTACCACGCCACATCATTGGCTAGGGCAATCGGCGGGGACGCTCAAGCTGGCGCCCGCAAATCCACGAAGCAGAATGGCCGCCCCAGTGCAACCATTGCCCCAGGGGATGCGGTCGCTGTCGGCGCGCAAGCGACCGCCGGGGACGATGGCGCGGGGCTTGTGGGGCGCGCGTTCACCGGCCGGCCGTTGTGGGCGCTTGAGGATGGAACTGGCGGCAGTGGTTGCCAGTCGCTTGGCTGGTGCGGCGTTGGGGGGATGAGCAATGCATGACCTCACCGTCGCGCCGGGATGAAAAAAGCCCCGCAACCTCCATGTCGCGCAACGCCAAGGCCGCGCAACTTCGCGTCGGCTGCTACTTCTGCAGCGGTGAGCGGCTCACAACGGCACGGGCGTGATCGTCGTTGGCCTATAGCGCTGTGGGCGTTGACGCGGACACCCGACAGTTCTCGCGGGCGGTTGTGACGTTGCCCCGCCTAGAACGGCAAGAAGGTTGGCAGGAATGGGAGCAGTCGAAACCCTGGCGCTGGCGGGCCGGGCAGATCGCCCCGCGCGGCGTAGCGACGATCGTGCGACCGAACGGGCGAAACGCCGTTGCCCACGCCTTCGCGGTGCCTCGCGTGCTGTGAACGCGTGCGCTTGCCACGGGATTGCTCGACCGGCATGTCGGCTGCACCAAGGGCGGATTGCCCTGCCGCTGCGACGTCCGCGGCCAAGCGCGAGCGAGGCTCCTGCGGCCCGGTTGTGTCTGCAGGAGTGGTCTCTGCCGAACTCCTCGGCGCGCCGGCGTCTTTGACCGCCACCGCGGGCGCTGTTGGTTGAGCGGACCGGGGTGGCACCGGGCGGACCGGCGTGCTTGCGCCCACGCTCGGCCCAGGCGGCAGAGGTGGGGCTGCAGCCAAACCGGTCTGTGCGCTGGCGTGGGCGACCTCGCTGACAGACTTGGTGGTCGCCGCAGGCGTCCTGGCAGCGAGCATGTTGCTATCGCGCACGAATGGCGCGACCGTCCGCCTGCTGTCGGCCCGGTGGACGGCGGCTGGGGGTGGACCTGCGCTCTTGAGTAACGTCGGCTTCTGTGAAAGGCGCGCGCCCATGTGACCGAGCAGTGCAAAGGCGCCAACCCACACGACAACCGTAAGCGGCGAATAGCGCTTTGCCATCGGTCAACTCCCAAGCGTGAGTGTCCGCCGGCGGAGAACAACCAATGGCATAGATGGTTCCGAGCGCACGCGGGGCACGCCGCCATGCGTGTGCGTTTCTAAAATCTGGCCGAACGAACTGGGCGACTATTCCGCCGCGGTGAGCGAAATCGCCTCGCGCCCCTTCGGGGTCTTGACGACCTGCATCGACACCTTTTGTCCGTCGGACAGTGTCCGCATGCCCGCCTTCTCCACCACGGAGATGTGGATGAAGACGTCCTTGCCGCCATCCTCGGCCACAGCGAAGCCGAAACCCTTGTCGGGATTGAACCACTTCACTGTTCCCGCAAGCGAGGATGCCGTGCTTGGATCGGGCCGCGCGCGATCGTACGGTCCTTTTGGTGCCGGCCGCCTGCTTGGTGCCGCTGCGGCGCTGCTCGCATCGACTTCGAGAACGGCAGTGACCTGGCGACCTTTCTGGCCCTGAGCCACCTGAACCTTAAGTTTGGTCTCCGGCGCGACAGCTTCGTGCCCGGCGTTCTGCAGAACACCAATATGCAGGAAGGCATCGCCGGAACCGTCCCCGAGCTCCACGAAGCCGAAACCCTTTTCGGAGTTGAACCATTTGACCGTCGCGTCCAGCGGTGGACCGCTCGGGGCCGCATCGTGACGCGGCGCCCTGCGGAATGGTGGCTGGTAGGGAACCTCATCGCGCGGGTCTGGCCCGCCGAATGCGTCGTCGTCAAATCCGCGCCGGCGCTGGCCCCGATCTCTTCCCTTCTTTCCCATGTCCTTGCTCGTCCTACCCGCACGCCGGAAGCGAGCGGATCTCGTTCGCCTCCGGGCATGCTTCGCGTGCCCGCTCCACGCCGCGGTTAGCTGCATTCGCCCCCGACGATTTAGCACACCGTTCCGCCCGAACCAATCGCGATCAGGTGCCCCGCGGAGCGAACCTTTCCAGCTCATGGGGGATGGGCGACGCCATCAACCTCGTGTGGCAAGGGATGGCATGGGCACCGCTGGGGATCCATTGTGGGCCAATTGGATGTGCCGGTCGTGCCCGTCGCGTGGGATTTGCGTCTCCGGGTCAGGCCCAACCAACGTCAGATGCCTGGGATTGACGGCCACTGGCCTCGCCGCCTCAGGCCCGATCCCCCAATGCGGCAAGGGGCCGGGGATAAGGACGCCGGAAATAAGAACTTCGGAATAAGAACGCCTGGATTAATGGCGCCTGAGATAATGGCGCCTGAGATGAGGGGGGTCAGGTACGCCGGGGCAACGCGAGATCGCAACCCACCCCCCGGGCCCTGCCACGAGGTGGCAGGTCGCACAAATCAGCCCCCGAAGCTGGGCCCAACACGCCGGCGCGTGTCGAACATGTCGCCTAGCGCAATTCCCGCTCGCTCAAACTGGCAGCTCACGTGATGCACATGCACCCGAGGCGAGGGCCGCCGCGGTGGGGTAACTGTAGCTCTGCACGGCCACGCGTCATTTGCCCTTTTGGTTTTCGATGTACCTGCGCACGGCCGTCTCGGTGACGGCACCGACCGTGGCGGCGAAGTAGGACCGGTTCCACAGGGTCGGCAACCGAGAGCGCAAGCGGGGGAACTCCTGTCGGAGGAACCGCGATGTAGCGCCTTTGAAGCGGTTGACGATCTCGGCGACAGAACGGGTCGGGTCCGCTTCAACGAACAGGTGCACGTGGTCGGGCATCACCTCCATCTCGTGCACGACGAACCCGTACTCAGTCGCGACTTCGTTGACCAGCTCCTTCAGCCGGCGATCAACAGGCGGCACCAGTACCGGCCGCCGGTACTTGGGGCACCACACGACGTGGTACTTCAGGCTGAACACGGCGCCGGGGTTTTTGGCGTAGCGATCTCGGACCATGCGGCGACATACGTGCGTCGCATAACAAATGTCAACGGCGACCTGAAGAGAGCGCCTTGCGCTGCCGGCTCAAGCCGGCAGTCCCCGGCGCGTGATCTGGCCAGGCTCTCCGATGGCGGGCTATGCGCCGCTCGCGTGACGTCGTATCGTTGAGATGAATGATCAACAACCGACGGCCGACTTATGCCTGCGATCCGGTGCTTGGCTGCAGCTGCGGCGGTCTCGTGGGCGCTTGCCGCCACGGCTGCGGCGGCGACCGCCACAACCTGTGCCGAACAGCCCATCACGGCGCGCGGTGATCCGTCAGGGTTTGAGACGTTGGCCAAGGCAAAAGCGCGCGGCAATTGGCGTGCCAAGGTGCGCGCAATGCCGACCTTGGGCGCCGCCTACGCGAATTGGTATAAGGCACTTGCCGCCGATTACCGCTGCGGTCAAGAGGGTGGCCAGCACGTCTGCACCGCGGTCGCCTATCCCTGCCGAGATTAGCGCCTTGGCCGTCGCGGCGAGGCTTGCCCGTTGGGGGCGCTGCGAGGCCAGCGCCATAGCCGCACGCCTTTGGGCTGGCGATCACCATAGGGGCCCTGACGGGAACGAACGATCCCGTGCGCCTGGACCCTTCGGGTCCCAACAAACGCACGGCGGGCACTTGGAAGGGGCCTTCCGGCTCAGAACAGCCCCTCGATCTGGCCCTTGTCGTTGAGGTGGATCACGTCGGCCGCCGGGACGCGCGGAAGCCCAGGCATGGTCATGATCTCACCGGTAATGGCGACGATGAACTCGGCACCAGCTGAAAGCCGTAGCTCCCTGATCGGAACGATGTGGCCTGTCGGCGCGCCCTTCTTGTTGGCGTCGGTGGAGAAGGAGTACTGCGTCTTGGCCATGCAGATCGGCAGATGGCCGTAGCCGGCCGCCTGCAGCTCCTTGAAGCGGGCCTCGATTGCGGCATCACAAGCGATGTCGGCAGCACGGTAGATCTCGGTGGCAATGGTTCTGACCTTGTCGCGCAGCGGCATGTCGTCGGGATAGAGCGGCTTGAACTTGGACTGTCCGCTGTCGGCCATGCTGACGACATGGCGCGCCAGACCCTCGATGCCCTTGCCGCCGTCACCCCAATGCGTGCACAAGAAGGCCTTGGCGCCCGAGCTCTCCGCGGCCTTCATCACCTCGGCGATCTCTTTGTCCGTATCGGTAACAAAGCGGTTGATGGCGATAACCGGCGGCACACCAAATTTGCGGACGTTCTCCAAATGTCGCTTGAGGTTGTCGCAACCTTTGGCGACAGCAGCGGTGTTTTCGTGCTTCAAATCGTCTTTGGCGATGCCACCATGCATCTTGAGCGCACGCACGGTGGCGACGATGACGGCGGCGGCGGGATTGAGCCCAGCCTTGCGGCATTTGATGTCGAAGAACTTCTCCGCCCCCAGATCGGCGCCGAAGCCCGCCTCGGTCACCACGTAATCGCACAGCTTGAGTGCCGTCTTGGTGGCCAGCACCGAGTTGCAGCCGTGCGCTATGTTGGCGAACGGTCCGCCGTGGATGAAGACTGGGTTGTTCTCGAGCGTCTGCACCAAGTTGGGCATCAGCGCGTCTTTCAGCAGCACCGTCATCGCGCCGTCGCCCTTGAGGTCGCGCGCTTTGATGGGTTTTCTGTCGCGCGTGTAGGCGGCAACGATGTTGCCCAGCCGGCGCTCGAGGTCCTTGAGGTCCAAGGCGAGGCACAAAATGGCCATCACCTCACTGGCCACGGTGATGTCGAAGCCATCCTCGCGGGGAAAGCCGTTGGCGATGCCCCCGAGCGAGTTGACGATGGACCTTAGGGCGCGATCATTCATGTCCATGACGCGCCGCCAAGCGATGCGGCGCGCGTCGATTCCCAGCGCGTTGCCCCAGTAGATGTGGTTGTCGAGCATCGCCGCTAGCAGATTGTGCGCGCTCGTGATGGCATGGAAATCCCCGGTAAAATGCAGGTTGATGTCCTCCATCGGTACCACCTGCGCGTAGCCGCCACCCGCCGCGCCCCCCTTCATACCAAAGCAGGGCCCAAGCGAGGGCTCGCGCAGACAGCACATGGCCCTTTTGCCGATGCGGTTCAGCCCGTCGCCCAGACCAACGGTGGTCGTGGTCTTGCCTTCGCCCGCCGGCGTCGGCGTAATGGCAGTCACCAGGATCAGCGCCCCGTCCTTGTTCCTCTGCGCTTCATTGATGAAATCGAACGACACCTTAGCCTTGTAGGGCCCGTAGTTCAGCAGCGCGCCGTCGGGAATGCCGATGCGTTTGCCCACCTCGGCAATCGGCTTCATCGTCGCATCGCGGGCAATTTCGATGTCTGATCTCACGGCCATTCTCTCACTCCAGTTTGCCTTTGCGAGGCGTCACCCCGCGCCGGGATGCCACGCCGTCGTGTCATGAAAGTTTGCGCTGCGACTTGCGTTCCCCCTGGCGCGGCTTAGCGCCTGCGCGCATCCGCCTGGCGGGCTGCGGCGTCATGGTTTGTCAAAGACGACTCCGGGTTTGAGGCCGGCTGCTATCGCCCATGCGCCCGCTTCAAGCTTCTTGCCGTCGACGGGTTGAACGCGAGTGACTATGAAGCGTCCGTCCGCGCACACGACTTTGAAGCCGTCGGCCTCAACCGCTACGATCTCGCCCAGCTTTCCGGCGATGCCCTTTGGATCCTTGGCCGGCAGCGGCTTGGCATCGAAGATCTTGAGCTGCTTGCCGGCCAGCGTCGTCCATGCCCCGGGCGCGGGATTGCAACCGCGGATCAGGCGATCGATTTGTACCCAGGGCTTGCCCCAATCGATCCGTGCATTGTCGGGACCACAGCGGCCCTCGTACGTGGCCTTCGAATCATCTTGCTTGCGACGCGGCGCCCGGCCGGCCTTGACAAGATCAACCGCCTCGAGCATGGCCTCCACGCCCAACGGAAACAGCCGATCGAAATAGACGGTCCCCAGCGTGTCGTCGGGACCGATCGGCGTTGTCTTCTGCAAAAGCACATCTCCCGTGTCGAGACCGTTGTCGGGCCAAAAGATCGACAGTCCCGTTTCCGTCTCACCCTTGATGATGGGCCAGTTGATGGCGCTGGCGCCGCGGTAAGCGGGCAGCAGCGAGGGGTGATATTGGATGGACCCGTGTGTGGGGATGTTGAGGAACTCCTCAGGCACGAACAGCGTGACAAATGCCATCACCTGCAGGTCCGGTTTCAGCGCCTTGAACTCGGCCCACACCTCTGGCTTCTTGTAGGAGGTGGGCTGAAAAACCGGCAGGTTTGCGGCCATCGCCGCGTCCTTGAGCGGATCTGCCTTAGCCCCCGGCTTCTCGGGCGCCACATAGACCGCGATCACGTTCTCCCCACGCTTGAGCAGCGCCTCAAGGACCGCCTTTCCGAAGGCCTGCTGGCCGTGCACAACGATACGCATCTGGCTCTACTCCAGTGAAGCTTATTGCGCAGACCTCTGCGCGAGGTGACGCTTACCATTCCGGCCTGAGGAGACACCCATGTCAGGCCAACCCTTTCAGCCTCCGGTTGCCCGCCTACTCCGCGGCCGCTTTCTTCATCGGCGCGGTGGCGCCGGCCTGCGCCAGCGCAGCGATCTCCTCGCCCGAGTAGCCTAGCTCGCGCAGGACCTCCTCGGTGTGCTCTCCCAACAGCGGCGAGCGCTTCACTTCTGAGGGTGAAGCCGAGAGCTTGATGGGGTTGCCGACCGACAGATACTTGCCGCGCGTGGGGTGGGCGACCTCCACCATGGTGCCGGTAGCAAACAGCGCCTTGTCCTCCGCGAGCTCCTTCATGGACAGAATTGGTCCGCAGGGGATGTCGTACTTGTTAAGAATGTCCATGGCTTCGAACTTGGTCTTGGTCATGGTCCACTGCTCGATGCGCGCGAAAATCTGGTTGAGGCGCGTGAGGCGCGCGGCTGGCTTGGCATAGTCGGCGTGTGTTTTCCAGCCGGGCTCGCCGATGACTTCGCAGATCGCCTCCCAAACCGGGGCCTGGGTGATGAAATAGATGTAAGCATTGGGATCGGTCTCCCAGCCTTTGCACTTGACGATGCGCCCAGGCTGCCCGCCACCGGAATCGTTGCCCGCGCGCGGGACCGCATCGCCGAACGGGATGCCCTCGCCGTATTGGCTATATTCCGTGAGCGCTCCATGCTTGAGGCGCTGCTGGTCGCGCATCTTCACGCGGGCAAGGTTCAAAACGCCGTCTTGCATGGCGCAGGTGACGCGCTGGCCTTGGCCGCTCACGCTGCGATGATAAAGCGCCGTGACAATGCCAAGCGCCAAATGCAAGCCGGTACCGGAATCGCCGATCTGGGCGCCAGTGACGAGAGGAGGGCCGTCGCGGAAGCCGGTGGTGGAGGCAGAGCCGCCCGTGCACTGCGCGACATTCTCGTAGACCTTGCAATCCTCGTAGGGTCCTGGGCCGAAGCCCTTGACGGAGGCATAGATCATGCGGGGATTGAGCTGCTGGATGCGCTCCCACGTGAGCCCCATGCGATCGAGCGCACCCGGCGCGAAGTTCTCAACCAGGACGTCGCACTGCTTCACCAAGCGCTCGAGGATCTCCATGCCCTTGCGGTTCTTGCTGTCGATGGTGATGGAGCGTTTGTTGTGGTTCAGCATCGTGAAATAGAGACTGTCGACCTTGGCGATGTCCTGCAGCTGCCCGCGCGTGATGTCACCGACGCCCGGACGCTCCACCTTGATCACGTCGGCGCCAAACCAGGCCAGCAGCTGCGTGCACGTCGGCCCCGATTGGACGTGCGTGAAGTCGAGGATCTTTACGCCTTCCAGCGCCTTGCCCATGTTAACAATCTCCTTTATTTGCGCGCGTCGACGACGCGAACCAAGTGTGGTTCCCGCGCCGCACACGATATGGTCGCGAGCGCTTGCGAGTGCCCGCGCGTGAGCGATGTGGTCATGCCCCCGACGACATGCGCGCTGGCGACCCGACGGCGCGCGCAGGCGCCCCAGCTCGAGCCATTGCGGCACACGTGCCGTCCCCTTCCGATGAGCAGCGCCGCGCGATCATCCGCCGCCGAACCGTGGGGGAATTTTAGCAATATTCGCGCCATGGCTCGCTGCGCTATTGTCTCTTCTTCAGCACGCTCTGCGGATTGAGATTGCCGATGCGGCCGCTCTCGCTTCCGGCCGCCGGATCGATCACCGCGTTGATGAGGGTCGGCCGGCGCACCTCCATCGCCTTGTTGACCGCACGAGCGAGTTCGTCAGGTGTCGTCACAT
This sequence comes from Hyphomicrobiaceae bacterium, assembly GCA_036558085.1. Classification (GTDB taxonomy): domain Bacteria; phylum Pseudomonadota; class Alphaproteobacteria; order Rhizobiales; family Hyphomicrobiaceae; genus AWTP1-13. The sequence continues at coordinate 28,125 of DATBGH010000018.1, read as the reverse complement.
GCGCGCCGATGCCACCAAACGCCTCCGCAATCCTGTCGTAGCGCGCGTCCTTGACGAACACGGTCGTTGCCGGATCGGTGCCGCCGGCGGCGTTGACGTCGGTTCCGCGATAGATGCCGTTGTTGTTGAAGACGACAACGCAGACCGGCAGCTGGTAGCGGCAGATCGTCTCCACCTCCATGCCAGAGAAGCCGAAGGCACTGTCGCCGACGACGGCCAGCACGGGGTTGCCGGTTTCAATGGCCGCGGCGATGGCATAGCCCATGCCGATGCCCATGACGCCCCAGGTGCCGACGTCCAACCGCTTGCGGGGCTGATACATGTCGATGATGCCGCGCGCGAGGTCGAGCGTGTTGGCGCCTTCATTGACGAGAATGGTATCCGGCCGGGCCTTGATAACCGTGCGCAAGGCGCCGAGCGCGCCATGAAAGTCCATCGGCGCCGAGTTCTTCATGAGCCGCGGCGCCATCTTGGCGACGTTCTCCTCCCTCTTCGTCCTGACGGTGTCGCTCCACTCCGCCGGGGGTGCGGGCCACTTGCCCTCCATGCCCTCAAGCAAGGCGGAAACGCAGGAGCCGACGTCACCGACCAGCGGCGCGGCGATCTCGACGTTTGAGTCCATCTCCTTGGGCTCAATATCGATCTGGATGAACCGCTTGGCGTGCGGCTCGCCCCAGGTCTTGCCCTTACCGTGCGATAGGAGCCAGTTCAGTCGGGCACCGATCAGCATGACGACATCGCAATCTCGCAACACCGTCGAGCGGGCCGCACCAGCGCATTGGGGATGCGTATCCGGCAACAATCCCTTGGCCATGCTCATCGGCAGAAATGGCGCGCCGCTCTTTTCGACGAAGTCGCGGATCGTTGCATCGGCCTGCGCGTACGCGGCACCTTTGCCGAGAACGATCAGCGGGCGCTTGGCACTGCGCAGCACATCGAGCGCGCGCTTGACGGCGGCCGGACCCGGGATCTGAGCCGGGGCTGGGTCAACGACCTTCACCAGCGACCTGGCCCCGGCCTCCGCGTTCATCACCTGGGCGAACAACTTTGCCGGCAAATCGAGATAGACGCCGCCGGGCCTGCCCGACAGCGCCGCACGCATGGCGCGCGCGATGCCGATGCCGATATCGGCGGCGTGCAGCACCCGGAAGGCCGCCTTGCACAACGGCTTGGCAATGGCGAGCTGATCCATCTCCTCATAGTCGCCCTGCTGCAGGTCGACGATCTCGCGCTCGGAGGACCCCGAGATGAGGAGCATCGGAAAACAGTTGGTCGTCGCATTGGCGAGCGCCGTCAAACCGTTGAGGAAACCCGGCGCCGACACGGTGAGGCAAATGCCGGGCTTTTTCGTCAGGAACCCGGCGATCGCGGCCGCATTGCCTGCGTTCTGTTCGTGGCGGAAAGAGATGACGCGCATGCCGGCGGCCTGCGCCATGCGCCCGAGATCGGTGATGGGGATACCGGGCACGCCGTAGATCGTGGTTATGCCGTTGAGCTTGAGTGCCTCGATAACGAGATGAAAACCGTCCGTCAGTTCGTGCTCGCCCGCTGCTTGCGCCACCATGGGTGGACCTCCTCACTCTGACGCGTCGTTCGGCGTTCGTCCCAGTCAATCCAGTTCCACGAAGCAATCCACGTGGTCGCGCAGGCGCAACGTGTGCTCGCGCACCAGACGCTCGGCGCGATCGGCATCGCGCGCCTCCAGTGCCGAGACGATTTCCTTGTGGTCCACGATCGAGCGCCGCGCCCGGTCCTGTTCGAAAATGGTGCGTTGGCGGATGGCACGCATGTGGAAGAACAAGCCGTTGGTGATCTCGGCAATGAGCGGGCACTTGCTCAAACCGATGATGGCTTGGTGGAATTTGATATTGGCCTCGGAGTACTCGCCCGTGTTGCGCGCTGCCTCGTCTTGCGAAAACTGGTCGACAAGCGTGTGCAGGCGGGCGATCGCATCGGTCTCGGCGTGCTGGGTGGCGAGCCGGGCCGCCATGCTCTCGAGCGCCGCCCAGACCGTGATCATGTCCAGAATTTCCGCCTTGGTCTTGCGCACGATGAAAATGCCGCGACGGGCCACAATCTTGACCAGACCCTCCTGATCGAGCTGGGCCAGCGCCTCCCGCAGCGGCGTGCGGCTCACCCCGAAGCGCTGCGACAGATCGCGCTCGTCGAGACGCAGCTGGGCGCCTTCGGCGTAGATGTTCATGTTGAGAATGGCCAACTTGAGCGCATCATAGGCCCGCGCCTTGAGGCTCAGGCCCTCCCCGATGGGCGCTATCTTCAGTTGGGTGTCGGCCACATCACACTCGCTGGCACAAAACGGCGACGTGCTGGATTCTGGTATACCATACACCACAAACGCCGGGCGACTGCAACCCCTCGCGGCAGCGGGTGGGGGGAACCCAGGCCAAGCTCACGCATTGAGCGTCGGCTCTTGAGCTGTTATGTTTAAGCGCTGGCATACCGCATACCTGCCAAGCAAAGAAGCATAATCAACGCGCGCTGGCGATGGCGCGCGGGGTGGGAGGCGCCATGGACACGTTGTCGGAGCCGCAAACGGCTCGCGCGAGCAATTTGTTTCGCTGGACTCAGCTCATCATTGGCGTGATCTGTATGGTGATGATCGCCAACCTGCAATACGGTTGGACATTCTTTGTTCCGGATATTCAAAAGACATTTCATTGGCAGCGAGCCGAGATCCAAATCGCATTTACCCTCTTCGTTCTGTTTGAGACGTGGCTCGTTCCGATCGAAGGTTGGTTCGTCGACAAGTGGGGCCCCAAGCTCGTCATTCTGTGCGGTGGCATCCTGGCCGGGCTCGGCTGGGTGATGAACTCCTACGCCACCGCCCTTGGCGGGCTCACCGGCTACTACGCCGCCCAGATCATCGCCGGCATCGGCGCCGGCGGGGTCTACGGCACATGCATCGGCAATGCGCTCAAATGGTTCCCCGACAAGCGCGGGCTCGCAGCGGGCCTGACGGCCGCCGGCTTCGGCGCGGGATCGGCGCTGACCGTGGCGCCTATTCAGAACATGATTACCGGCAAGCCGCTGTTGGACTTTTCCTTGTTCGGCGTTCCCGTATACCTGGAGACGGCGGCCAAGGGATTTCAGCAGACCTTCTTTTGGTTCGGTCTGTGGCAGGGTGTCGTCATCGTGCTGCTGGCCCTCCTGCTGCGCTCGCCACGCAGTGGCGAGGCCCCCGAGCCCGGCATGCGGGCCAATGTGCTGCAAAGCCGGCGCCAGTACTCGCCGTCCGAGCTGATCGGCCCCCATCCCTATTGGATCGTCGGCGCCGTTCTGGCTCTCACCGGCGGCATGGCCATGTGGTGGAGCGGACTGCAATTCTATATCCCGCTGGCGCTGGCGGCTTTCATCTTTCTGGTCGGCGGGTCGGTGGTCCTGCTCAAGGGTCAACCCATCTTCACCCTCATGTATTTCATGTTCGTGTTGGTTGGCGCCGGCGGTTTGATGGTCACCGCCAACCTGGCGCCGATCGCCAAGGACCTCAAGGTGGATGCCATACCGGTGGCCCTCGCCGGCTTGACCCTCCCCGCCCTCACCTACGCCGCCACGCTCGATCGCATCCTGAACGGCCTGACGCGGCCCTTCTTCGGCTGGATTTCCGATCGCATCGGTCGCGAGAACACCATGTTCATTGCCTTCGCGATCGAGGGCGTGGGCATTTACTTCTTGTATCTGTTGGGCGCCGATCCGTTCTGGTTCGTGGTGCTGAGTGGGCTCGTATTCTTTGCCTGGGGTGAGATCTACAGTCTATTTCCCTCCACCGCGACGGACACCTTCGGCTCGAAATTTGCCACCACCAATGCCGGACTGCTCTACACCGCCAAGGGCACGGCTGCGCTTCTGGTGCCCTATGCCAATACGCTGCAGCACGCTTGGGGCAGCTGGGACCTCGTGTTCATAATCGCTGCTGGCGCGAACGTGCTCGCCGCCATGCTGGCGCTCGTCGCGCTCAAGCCCTGGCGCGCTCGCGTTGTAGAGCGCTCCGGCCATGGCGATCCGCTCGAGGTGGGCGCGATCGGGGTCAGGCCGCGAAGCAGCGCGCGTGCAGGTCCCACTGCAGAGCAGTTCGAGGCCCTCTCCCAGCGCGTCAAGACGCTGGAGGAACAGCAGGCGCGCCTTTCGAACCTGCTCAAGACGCCTTCGGCCTGAGGCGGGCAGGCAACCCATCAGCAGGGGTGCCCGAGCTCGCCCGCCAAACCTTGGCTCGCGCAGCCGGGGCCGGTGATCGGTCGCACGGCACCCGTGATCCTAGAGACGGCAGTTCGGTAGTGTCGTCTGCCGTCAGCGCGATCTGATTTCAACTCTGACGTGCGGGTCAAACGGCCGGCGCCGGCAGCCGCGGCGGCGGCCGAAGCACGCGTCCTTTCAAAAAATGTCGAAGCGCATGTGTGAGGATGCGGTACCAGCGCTCGATGGGGGTCAACTGCTCCGCACTTGTCGTTAGACCGCGCAAAAACTCGGCGATACGTGGCAAAACATGAGCCGCCCCGTGCGCTTCGGCGTGGGTGCTGGCAAAGCGCAAAGGCGTCTGGCGGGCGTGACGAAGGCGCTCGGCGATGCTGGTCAGGAGCAAAGGCCGGCTGGTGATCGCCTCAAGATGCCAAGTAGGCTCCGCGCGCCGGACGAACCGATCCCACCAATTGTAGACGAGGGCGACCAGACGCGCCGCAAGCCGGCAGCGGACGAGATCGTGCATCGTAAACCCGCCCCAGCCCCACTGGTTTCAGTTCATCGAAAATATTCGCGCAATCCGACCTGTCGCGATAGAGCTGGCCGAGAGTAAGCATCGAGCGAAGTCACCAGCGCTGCGTACTCGTAGACCTCGCCCTTGTCGATCTCGGCGAACGAAAGTCGGAGCTGGCCGGTGATGTCATCACGATGGTTGTGGGCGAGCTGCTCCTTGATGCGCCGGCGTAGAAGAATGACACGGCGAGCCTGTGACCATCCTGAGAGCTGCAGCCACTCCTTGATACCCTCCCAACCTTGCCCGGCATTCTTCCACCCGCCGCTGCCGGCGATGCGCTCAATGGCCCGCTTTACGTTGTTTGTCAGGCGCAGCCTGATGAGATAGGGCAGACCACGCGCCTCGCACTCGCTCATCAGCGCATCAGACGAAAGGCTCTTGTCCCCACGAAGTAGCGTTGGCCAACAGTCCCGTCCTATGCGATCCAGAAGCGCCCACAATCCGGGAACGGAGTGATTGGATGTGTGCTTGTTGCCCGGCATCACCTCGACGTCGAGGACGAGCCGCACATTTGCACGGCTCATGCCTTTCACAATGCGCCAAAATCCTCGCGCAACAGACCAAACTGCGGGACCTAGGGTGATCGGCGCCGTCACGCTGCAAGCGCTTTCTCTATCGTTTGCCGGGCCCACAACGAGCGGCCAAGCGCTTCGCATCAACCCCTGCGGGGCGCCGGCACACTCCCCGATGCGCTGTGACCTAGGGCACAGCGCTCAGCGCGGCGTTGCGGCAGCATGCTGACGAACCTTGATGGGGTTACGCAGCCATGAACATGCATATCGGAGCCCGGCAGTTAGAGCCATCCAGCGCGCCCGCTAAGACCGGGCTCTTGCGATGGATGCTGGCGTTTCTTGCAAAGGTGCTGGCATCGCCCAAAGGCAATCAGGGCGGGTGGGAAGGCGGCGCGCGCGGACTTTGACCGCTTGGCAACCATGTCCCTGGGCCGTTTGAGCTCGCCAGCCTTTCAGTGATTGCGCGCCGCCCTTCAGGCTGACAAGAGACTGACAAGGAAGCGCACGGCGGCGACCAAGAGAAATAGCCCGAACGAGATCTCGAGGGTGCGTTTGGGCAGCGCGTGCGCCAGCCGCGCGCCGTAGGGCGCCACGTAGCTTGAGATCGGCGCCATGATGGCCACTCCAGCGAGGGAAACAAACCCGATCGAGAGCGGCGGCAGCAGCGCCTGCTGCGACCAACCCGCAATCATGTAGCCGATGCTGCCCGCCAGCGTGATCGGCACTCCGAGCCCCGCCGAGGTGGCGACTGCGCTTTGGATCGACTGCCCGTAAAGGGTGAGCACGATGGTCGAGATCGATCCGCCGCTGATGCCCATGAGCGAGGAGGCAAGGCCAATCAGTGCCCCGTAGACAGCCATCGCCGCGCGACCCGGCAGAGCATGGGCGATCACCCAAGTCTCCCGTCCGAACAGCAGCTTGGCGGCGATTGCCGCGGCGATTACGACGAATGCAACCTTAAACACCGCCGCAGGCGCGTAAGCCGCGGCGACGGCCCCCACGGCCACACCGGCGACGGCCGGCAGGCTCCACGCGCGCACCACTTGGGCCATCCCCAAGCCTGCGGCGCGGTGGGCGAGATAGGAGCGGATCGTGGTCGGCACGATGATGCCAAGCGAGGTGCCGATGCAAAGCTGCATGCGCACGTCTTCTGGGACGCCCAACACGCGGAACGCCTCGTAGAGCACCGGGACGATCACCGCCCCTCCGCCGATGCCAAATAAGCCGGCAAACACCCCTGTGACGATGCCGGCGAGGAGGATCGCGGCTACGAGCCATGCCAGCTCCGCCAGCGGCACCCCCGAAAGCATCAAAGCCTCCTCCTCGCCCGCTCGACGAAGCCGTCGCTCGGGGCGCTCATGGCCGCGCCACAATTTCTGCCCATCCCCGCTCCTGGCAGCGAGAGCAGGAGTTGCCACCCGCGCGTTGCCTCTGAGCCAGTCTAAGCTGGTTCGGGGCGCAACGTGCACAGCCAACGCGCCGCGGACCCTCGGTTTGGGGTGCAAGGCCCAATGGGTCTCCCGGCTCACGGGACTGCGCCGACCAGGCCCAACGTACCCCCCGCACGTCTGCGGGCCCGTGGCCGCCAACGCCCCCCTTGTCCGATGGTGGGCGGTCAGCCACACCAATTGACTGAGCGCCGGGCCACCAATACGGTCCGCTGCCTGTGGCCGCAGGATTGCGCCCACCGGCCAAGGACGACACCATGGCACAGCCGAAAAAAGCCGCGCTCGCGCCCGCCCAGTTCGCGCGCGCGTGGCCGTTCGAGGAGGCGCGCCGGCTCATCAAGCGGCTGGAGAGCCTTGGCGGCACCAAGCCGGTCGTGTTCGAGACGGGCTACGGTCCCTCGGGCCTGCCGCACATTGGCACCTTCGGCGAGGTCGCGCGCACCAGCATGGTCCGTCACGCCTTTGAGGTGCTGACGGGCGGCTGCCGCAAGACCCGACTCGTGTGCTTCTCCGACGATATGGACGGCCTGCGCAAGGTGCCGGACAACGTGCCCAACCGGGAAATGCTTGCCGCGCATATCGGCAAGCCCCTTACCGCTGTGCCGGATCCCTTCGGCAGCGAGTATCCAAGCTTTGCTGCCCACAACAACGCCCGCCTGCGCCGCTTCCTGGACCGCTTCGGCTTTGACTACGAGTTCCTATCGGCCACGGAGTGCTATAAGGCCGGCCTCTTTGACGCCTCGCTCATCCGCATGCTCGAGGCCTATGACGCGGTAATGGACATCATCCTGCCCACGCTCGGGCCCGAGCGCCGCGCCACGTATTCGCCATTCCTTCCCATCTCGCCGACGTCGGGCAAGGTGCTGCAGGTCCCCATGCTCGAACGCGATCCGAAGCGGGGCACCGTCGTCTACGTCGACCCCGACAGTGGACGCAAGGTGGAGACGCTGGTGACGGGTGGTCTTGTCAAGTGCCAGTGGAAGGCCGACTGGGCCCTGCGCTGGACGGCGCTCGAGGTTGACTACGAAATGTGCGGCAAGGACCTCATCGATTCTGTGACGCTCTCCTCCAGGATATGTCGCGCCCTCGGCGGCGCGCCGCCTGAGAACTTCATCTACGAGCTATTCTTGGATGAAGCGGGCGGCAAAATCTCTAAGTCGAAGGGCAACGGGCTCACCGTCGACGAGTGGCTCACCTACGCCTCGCCCGAGAGCCTGGCACTGTTCATGTATCAGAAACCCAAGGCCGCCAAGAAACTCTACTTTGATGTGATCCCCAAGACGGTGGACGAGTACCTGGCCCACCTGGCCAAGTACCCTGCCGAGGCCGCGCCGGCGAAGTTCGACAATCCGGTCTGGCACATCCACGCCGGGACCCCGCCCCACGCCGACTTGCCGATCAGCTTTGCGCTGCTGTTGAACTTGGTGTCCGTCTCCAATGCCGAGGACAAGGCGGCGCTGTGGGGCTTCATTCGCAAATATGCGCCCCAAGCCACGCCCGAAAAACATCCGCTGCTCGACCAGCTGGTCGGCTACGCGCTTTGCTACTACCACGACTTCGTCAAGCCCGCGAAAACCTACCGCCTGCCGACGGAGCCTGAGCGCGCTGCGCTCGCAGCGCTGGCCGACGCACTGGGCAAGGCGAGCCCCAGCGCCAACGCCGAGGCGCTGCAAAACATCGTCTATGAAGCCGGCAAGACCCACGGCTTTGCCGACCATTTACGCCTCTGGTTTGGGGCCATATACGAGGTGCTGCTCGGCCAATCGCAGGGACCGCGCTTCGGGGGCTTCATTGAGCTCTACGGCGTGGACAACACGCGCGCGCTCATCACGCGGGCGTTGCAGGGCGAGCTGGTGCGCCCGCGCAATGCCGCGGCAAGCTAGACCCCGAGAGCAGCGCGCCACACACCAAGCATGGCTTCAAATGGCGAGCGCCGAGCCGTGGCCGTGGCCTCCGCCAATTCCTTCGTGGACGGAACGATGACTTGTGCCAGCGCGTGACCGCCCGCCGAGCGGTAACTGGCAAAGCTCGCGTCCAGGCCAGCGGTGGCGTGCGCCACCGAGGGCGGCTCAGCCATCGATTGGCGCAAGCGGTTGGGCGCGGCAAGCTGCCGAGCCGTCCCCACGCACGCCCCGGCGGATGGCGCCCAGAACGCACGGCCGGCAGTCCACCAAATCGGCGCAAGGGGAACAAACCCCAACCGGGTGCTGTCGCCCGTGCCATCCTGCCAGGGCTTCAGCGACAGCCGAGGCGACGGCCAGTGCATCGACCAGGCCATGGAACGGGCGATGGACCAGGCTAAGGACGGGGGCACTGGCCAGGGGATGGGCCAAAGGAGGGGCCCAGTGATGGGCCCAGTGATGGACCCAGTGATGGACCCAGTGATGGACCAAAGCGGCGCCGGTGCCGGCTGCTCGTCCATCGCTGGCCACGTCTTGAGCATCTGCGTCCACAACATCGAGCAACCCCGCAAAGCAGCCGCCAGCGCCTCGCTGGTCGCACTCAGCTGGGTTCGCAGGACCAATGCGACGACGGCATCGGCCAGATCCGGTTGCGCCTTGCAATCGAGCATGAGGGTTGCTCCTCGCACGAACGTCTCGCGCGTGATGCACCCGCAGATGCTAGCCGGTTTCGTGCACTGCAACAAGAATTCTAATGCGGCGCAACAATCGCGTGCGTCCGCGATGCTGGCAAAGCCAGGGCGTCAGCTGGCGATGCCGGCGGAGGTCCCCTCGGGCTTTCCGGCCTGGGACACCGGTGACGGGGCTGGCGGGTTCGGCGCCGGCACCCGCCGACCGTCGCGCGCGGATGCCAAGCGGCCCGCGCAGAGCCAATAGACGAGGCCAGCCACACCTCCCGTGACGAGAAAAGCCGCCACCGCGTAGCCATTGCGAATGCTGCCTTGGGCCTCGCCTCCGCTCTCGGTCCAAGATTGCGCCGCAAAGCCGACGGCGGCGATGGCGATCCCGATCAGGGTATAATAAAGCCAACCCCCGATCCGCTGCCATTCGGCAAAACCCGAACCGATCAGGGCAAACGGTGCCGCGAACACGGCCGTGTGCGTGGCCACCGCCAACGCGAGGAGGCTTGCTTGCGACATACGCTCACCGGCATGCTCCCTTGCCAGCTCGAGCGGCGTGTAGACGAACAACACCAAGGTGAGACCAGCTGCCAGGCAGGCGAGAGCAAAGCCGAGCAGAACCCGAAGCATGCCAAGGACCATGTTCGCTCCAATGCGGAACTGCGGGACAGAGGACGAAAGGACGCCAAGGCTGGATCTACCCCGGGCCCCCCAACCCTCGCCGCTTAGTTTAGCCGCCTCCATCGGCGCCGACCAGCTGCGCTTGGCACGTGCGGGTTTGCCCGGCCGTTAGGCGTTGCGGCCGGCCAGGAGCCAATAGACAAAACCGCCGGCAAAGCCGGCCGTTGCGAGCACCTGCCAAACCGCCGGCGACAACGCAAGCAAGGTCGCGGGCTGGCCAATGCGGGTGAGGAGCGGCACGACGGCCAGCGCCATGCCGCCCCCGACGATGTAATAGACCACGCTGCGGATGCGGGCCGCCTCGCCGACGATCACGAGCAGCAGGGCCGGCACCAGCGTATGCACGGAAGCAAATCTCAGTCCCAAGAGGAGGAGATCCATCATCGCATCGACCGGCACCTCGTCCTGGCTGCGGGCACTGATCGCCTGGACCACGCGCTCCTGGCCGAGCGAGAACACCACAAACAGCGTGGCCATGGCCGCAACCACGAACGCGATCGGCAGCAAGATGATCCGTCCCAAGGCTCGCATTATCAGGCATCCCCTCGCTTACCCGCCGCCGCCTTCGGTCCGGCGCTCCCGTGCGCTCAATTTCAGGCTCTCAGACTTGAGCTGCCCGCACGCTGCCATGATGTCGCGACCGCGCGGGGTGCGCACTGGGCTCGCGTAACCCGCCCGATTGACCACCTCCGCGAAGCGCTCAATCTGCTCCCAGTCAGAACCCTCATGCGGCGCGCCGGGCCAAGCATTGAACGGGATCAGGTTGATCTTGGCGGCAATGCCCGCAAGCAGCTTGATGAGCGCCCTGGCGTCCGCCAGGCTGTCGTTAAGCCCCTTCAACATCACGTACTCGAAAGTGATGCGGCGCGCGTTGGAGAGACCCGGATAGGCGCGGCACGCCGCCATCAGTTGGGCGATCGGATACTTGCGATTGATTGGCACCAGCTTGTCGCGCAGCTCGTCGCGCACCGCGTGAAGCGAGATCGCCAGCATGGTGCCCGCCTGCTCGCCCCAGCGCGGGATCTCCGGCACCACGCCGCTAGTGGAGAGCGTGATGCGCCGCTTGGACAATGCGAGGCCCGCGCCGTCGGCGAAGACCGCCACTGCGTCGCGCACGTTGTCGAAGTTGTAGAGCGGCTCACCCATGCCCATCAGCACGATGTTGGTGATTTTGCGCTCCGCGACCGGGAGCAGGCCGCCATCATTGGGCAAGGCGCCACCCGGCCAGTCGCCGATGCGGTCGCGTGCCAGCAGCACTTGCCCGACGATCTCTTCCGGCAACAGGTTGCGAACGAGCCGTTGCGTGCCAGTGTGGCAGAACGAACAGGTGAGCGTGCAGCCAACCTGGCTTGAGATGCACAGCGTGCCGCGCTCGGCCTCCGGAATGTAGACCGTTTCGATCTCGGGCGCGCGCATCTCGTGTCCGCGCTTGGGCAATCGCAGCAGCCACTTGCGCGTGCCGTCGCCGGACAGCTGCTCGGCCACGATCTCGGGCCGCTCAAGGCTGTAGGCGCTGGCCAGCGTGGCACGCAGCCCCTTGGAGACGTCCGACATGGCTTCGAAGGCGGTGGCGCCGCGCACGTAGATCCAGCTCCAAAGCTGGCCGACGCGCATCTTGAGGTGCTTGTCAGGCACCCCGATCCCCGCCAGTGCGGCGCGCAGCCGCTCGCGCCCGAACCCCGCCAAGGAGGCCCGGCCAACGCTCCCCCGCGGCAGGGTCGATAGATCGAGCACAGCAGTCATGCGGTCGGTCTCGTTGGCAATGGCGCCTTATTTAGTTCTGCCGACCGCCTCTGTCATCAACCGCTTTCGTCGCCGCCGCCGGCGCGGGCCATTGGCAAGGGGCCGGCCCTTCACCGCTCAGCTCCCCGCAAGCGCGTGCGCTTCCGGGAAGAATAGGTCCCTCCAGGAGTGGGCCTTCGTCTTCACCAAGCCGGTCTGGTAGAGGAAATCGACGAGCTTGCCGACCCGGCTCGGCACCTGGGTGTACTCCATGTCTTTGCCAGAGAAGCTTTCCGTCAACTCGTCGTCGGTGAGCTTCTTCTCCTTCGTCATTTCGAGGTAGAGCCTGGCCGCGCGTCGCTTGTCCCCATGGATCCATGCAAATGAGTCCTCGAAGGCTCGCGTTACCGCCGCGAAGATTTTGGGGTTCTCGGCACGGAACTTGTCGTGCGAGGTAAAAGTGACGCCGGTCGTGGGTCCACCCATGATGTCAAAACCTGACGTTACCGTTCGCAGCCCCGCCTTCATCTCGGCCTCGTGAAAGGGCGAGGTGGCAAAATGCGTATTGATCTCGTGCGCGGGATTGAGCACGGCAGCCGTCGCCTCGGGATGCGGCAGCGCCACGATGATGTGATCGAGCTTGGCGTAATTGCCAGGCCCCCACGTCTGCTCGGCCGCGATCTGCAGCATGAGCGCCTGCGTCGAGACCTTGAGCGAGGGCAGCGCAATGCGGTCCTTCTCCGTGAAGTCCTTGAGCGAATGAATGGCAGGGTTGCGCGTATTGAGCCATAGGTTGTTGTTGGCGAGCGCGCCGAGGGCCTTGACGCCGATACTGCTGCGGGTGCGATCCCAAATCACGGCGAGCGACGGGACCCCCTGACAGGCAAAGTGCACGTTGCCAGAGAGCATTGCGTCATTGACCGCAGCAGGCCCACCAAGCTTTACCCAGTCGACCTTGACGTCGGCCATGCCAGCCGCGGCCAGATGCTTCTCCACGAGGTGCTGGCTCTCCATGACCATGGCCGGCAGGTAGACTGCGCCAAACTGTTGCCCAAGCCGCACCTCGCCCACTTCGGCCCGCGTCGCTGTCGCCGCCAACGCGATCCCCGAGCACAGCCACAGAGCGAGCTTGCACATGTCACTCGTCCATCCATTACATGGCGCCAACGCCCCCCGTGTGCGGGGAGCCGCCTGCGATCGCAGCTTGGCGGCCGGGAACTGGCATGTCACCTGGGCCGCTGCGCCAGGGTGCGCCGAACTTGCCTGCCTGGGACCCCGCGAGGGATCAAGTCGGCCGCAACATCAGCCCAGCCCTCGTGGTTTGAAGGGTGTGCACCTATGCCTTGGCTAGTCGCGACGTGGCCGAAGATCGCGCGGGCCGAGACAAAGTCTCTTTGCGGAAGGAGCGGCGCTCGGCACAATGATCCGGAGCGTCCGTGCCGTTGTAGCCGATCCTTGGAGCCTTCGCGATGAGCGCACCCGTGTTGCACAGCCTCGACCCGCGTGGGGTTGCCACCCTGACGCTCGACCGACCCCAAGTCGGCAACGCCTACAACGGCGACATGATCGAGGGTCTGCTGGCGGCCCTGGATGCGCTCGCGGTCGCCGAGCTGCGTGCCCTGCGGCTCACGGGCAACGGCAAGCACTTCCAAGCCGGAGCCGACCTCGCCTGGGTGCGGTCGGTTGCCAGCGCTTCGCCGCAGGAGAACATCCGCGTCAGCCGCGCCACGGCCGAAGCCATCGACCGGCTTAACCGCCTGCCCGTGCCGACGGTCGCGCTTGTGCAGGGCGGCTGCTTTGGCGGTGGCACCGGCATCGTTGCCGCCTGCGACATCGTCATCGCCGCCGACAATGCCCTGTTCTCGATCTCGGAGGTGCGCTGGGGATTGACGGCTGCCATCATCATCCCGCAGCTGAGCGATGCCATCTCGGTGCGGCAGTTGCGCCGCTACGCCCTCACCGGCGAGCGCTTCGGTGCCGCAGAGGCGCAGCGCCTTGGCCTCGTGCACCAAGTGGTGCCGGGCGAGCATCTTGCCTCGGCGGGAGAGGAAATGATCCGCCGCCTGCTCGAAAATGCACCCGAGGCGATGGCTGAGACCAAGGCCGCGACGCTCATGAGCGCCTGGGGCGGTTTCGAGCGGCGCACCTTCGATGCCCTCGTTGAAGCGCACGCCCGCAAGCGCCAGACGCCCGAAGCTGCCGAGGGCCTCGCCTCCTTCGCCGAGAAGCGCGCGGCACGCTGGTCGCGCAGGTGAGGCAGGACGGAGGGCAATGGCATCGGCCGGACGCTCGCCACTTGAAGCAAGCCTCCGAGGCTGTATCCTCGGGCAGCCAGCAGCCGGAACGGTCCCATGCAATTGTCGGTCAAGCCTGCTCTCCTTGCCAAGACCTACGAGGTTGAGGATTTCGCGGCCGCCCAGGAGCTCTATCATAGCAATGGCTGGACCGACGGCCTGCCGGTGGTGCCGCCGACCGAAGCGGCTGTCGCGTCCTGCCTGGAGTGGGCCGGCATGCCCCCCGACCAACTCATCGGTATCGAGCCGGTCCGCGCGCAGCCCATCAGCGCCGAAAAGCTCGCCATCAATGCCGTCATGGCCGGCTGCCTGCCCATGCACTTTCCGGTCGTGGTGGCGGCTTGGCAAGCCATGATGAAAGAGGAGTTCCTGCTGCACGGCGTCACCGCCAGCACCGGCGGTTGCGCCATTTTTGTCGTCCTCAACGGGCCGATCCGCCGCGAGATCGGCGCCAATCCCACCTTCAACGCGCTGGGCAACAGCGACCGCTCCACCGCCGTCATCGGCCGCGCGCTGCGGTTGGCGCTCATCAATCTCATGGACGTGCGGCCCGGCAGCATCGACCGCTCCACCCTTGGGCATCCTGGCAAATTTTCCTACTGCCTCGCCGAGGATGAGGAGGACACGACCTGGGAACCCCTGTCGGTGGTGCGCGGCATTCCGCCCGGCGCCTCCGCCGTCACCGTGATGGCGGCCATGGCACCGCGCCAGATCATGAACGAGTGGACACGGGAACCAAAAGAGATCCTTGAGACCTTCGCCGCGGAGATGCGGGCAAACCAGCGGCATTACTCGATCCATGGTGGCAACTATGCCATCGTCATCGCCAAGCAGCTGCGCGATCACATTCAGGCGGCCGGCTGGACCAAGGCCGATATCGCCGAGTTCATCTTTGAGCGCGCGCGCGTGCGCCGCTCCGAATGGGCCGATGTCGGCAAGGGCGCAGTGGTGCGAGACCGCGGCGACAGCGTCTATACCGCGCTGGCGGGACCGGACCATCTCCTTGTGGTTGCCGCGGGTGGACCGGCCGGAGGCTTCGGAGCCGTCGTCCCGCCCTGGTTGGGCGACAAGACAAAGGCCGTGACCGTCGCGATCGGTGCCTGCGTCGATTGCGCGCCCGGCCAGGGGTGAGCCAACGAGGCTGGATGTGCTATCAATTGGCGGACAGCCATAGGATTGACCGATGACGCTGCGGGTGCTCGACCCGACCAATGAGGCAAGATCCGGCGCTGGCCAGCCGGCCGCGCGACCCGTTTCGCTGCGGGGCAAGACGGTGGGCTTCATCTCCAACGGCAAGGAAGGCACCAAGGGCTACTTCGCCCACCTGGAGCACCTCCTGCGCACGGAGCTCGGCGTCGCCGATGTGGTGTGGTGCACCAAATCGAACTATAGCGCGCCCGCCGACGCCCACATCGTCGACCAGATCAAACGCTGGCACGCCGTGGTGGCCGGGGTCGGTGATTGAGGCAGCTGCTCGTCGTGCAGTCTGCACGACACCATCACCGCGGAGCGAGCCGGCGTCCCGGCTATCGGGGTCATGACAAGCCGCTTTGTCTCTGCGGCCGAGCTCATGTGCCGCGTGCTGGGCATGCCGGACTACAAGTTTGCGGTCATCGACCACCCCCTCAGCAGCGCCTCTGAAGGGGACCTTGCCCTCTACGCCCGCGCCACTCTGGAGCAAGCCCGCAGCCTGCTCCTCTGCCCTTGAGCGCTCGTCACTGACGGTGCATTCCAACCAGGGCCAACCAGGGCCAACCAGGGCCAACCAGGGCCAACCAGGGCCAACCAGGGCCATCAGGACCCCTGCGACGCTCTCGTGCCGAGGTTGTCCCTCCGCGAAATCGGTGCACGCGCCCTAGCTCGCCGGCGCTACCTAAAGTGCTTCGACAGCTTTAGTCCCTGCGCCTGATAGTTGGAGCCCAGCTGCTGGCCGTAGAGTACCTCGGGCACGTCGGCGAGGCGCTCGTAGAGCAGCCTGCCAATCGCTTGACCGTCCTCCAGGATGAAGGGGATGTCGAGGCTGCGCACCTCCAGCACCGCCTTGGCACCCTTCGGCATGCCATCGACCACCCCGAAGCCCGGGTCGAAGAATCCGGCATAATGCACCCGGAATTCCCCCATCATCGGATCGAAGGGCGCCATCTCAGCTGCGTACTTGCTCGGCACCACCACCGCCTCCTTGGAGGCAAGGATGTAGAACTCGTGCGGATCGAGGATCAGCCGCCCATCCTCCTCATCGTAGATTTCGTCCCAGAATTTGCCGATCTCATAACCGCCGACGTTGTCGACGTCGATCACACCAGCATAGCGTTTGGCCTTGTAACCGATCAGCCGTTGGCGCGTCTGCGGTGTGAGATCGACCCTCAAGTTGAGGCCGTCGCGCACGGTAGGCACGGCGTCGACAAGGGCGCTCGCGGTGTGCAGCGCCATCAGCTCTGCATCGGAAAGGAAACGCTCATCGCGGGCCTGGCGCGTGGTCCGCCGCAGCAGGCGCAATTGGTTGAGGCGCGAGCCCTGGCGCACCAGGATGCTAAAGCTGCGCGGCGATATCTCGATATAGAGGGGCCCGCTGTACTGCGGCGGCACGTAATCGAAGGCGTCCGCGCCGTCTGCAATCAACCGTGTGAACACATCCAGTCGACCAGTCGAGCTTTTAGGATTGGCGGTGGCCGACAGCGTTGCGCGCAAATCGAGCCGCTCCATCAGCGGCACCAGATAAACGCACTGCGTCTCCAACACCGCGCCCTTGCTCAAATCGACGATGTGGGACTGCATGGCCGCAAGCTTGCTTTCCACGCTGTGGCCCCTGCCCGGCAAAAAGCTTGCGCGGATGCGGTAAGCGATGGGCCCGAGCCGCAAATCGAGGCTCGCTGGCTGCACTTGGGATGGATCGATGGCGGTCTCATCCGCATAGATTTCTCTACGCGCGATGAGCGCACGCAGGGCCTGGCTCGGCAGGACGCCGGTGCGCAGACCGAGGGCGCGGCGCGGCGGCTGCAAGGCGTTCCACCTAGGATCGTTCTCAAACAGGCTGGGCTCCCGGGCCGTGAACATCATCCTGCTTCGTCCCTGTGGCGCAAGGGCTCCCAGGTGCACGACTCGCAGCCACAGGGCCCCAAGCGGGCACGCTTAGTGGATCCCCCATGCCCAGTCACGCGGGCGTGCGGGGACTGCCCGCCCGCGCCTGCGCTTTGACACAGGTTATCCCAAGATATTTGGCCTGGCGCGCGCTCTGCACTCGTAGTGCTCCTCCCATCCCGCGCGGTTGGGCCACCCCAGCCTTGTCGCTGGCGCCAAATCATCATTGACGCGGAGCGCCCAAAGGGGCTATTTCCGGCAGTCACGTGGTGATTTGGCCGGCCGGCTTGCAGCCACGCTAAAGAAATCGCTAAAAGGCCGCGCGCAACGACCGACCAAGAGGCGCCCGGCTTTGAGCGGGAGCCATGTTTGGCCGGTTTTTTTGTTGCCTGGCAAGCGCCGGGCCCAGGGAGTGCGCGCATGAGCAACCAACCGGCAGATCGGCGAGAGCAGGAAGATTGGGGCCTCGAAACGCGCCTCGTGCATGGCGGCGGCCTGCGCTCTGGCTTCGGCGAGACCTCCGAGGCGCTGTTTCTTACCCAGAGCTACATCTACAAGTCCCCCGAAGAAGCCGAGGAGCGTTTCAAGAGCGAGGGCGGCTTCATCTATAGCCGCTACGCCAATCCCACCGTCGCCATGTTCGAGGAGCGCATGCGTCTCCTGGAGGGCGCCGGCGCGGCGCGGGCCGCGGCAACGGGCATGGCTGCGGTCACGGCATCGCTGCTGTGCTTTCTCAAGGCCGGCGACCACATTGTGGCGGCACGCGCGCTGTTCGGCTCGTGCCGCTACGTCGTGGAGGACCTTTGTCCGCGCTTCGGCATCACCTCGACGCTTGTTGACGGGGCCGACATTACCGCCTGGGAGCGCGCCCTCCGCCCCAACACCCGCGCCGTCTTCTTTGAAACGCCGGCCAATCCCACGCTCGACCTCGTCGACATAAGGGCGGTCTCGGAAATTGCCCATGGCGCCGGCGCCTTGGTGGTAGTCGATAACGTCTTCGCCACCCCTCTATTGCAGAAGCCCCTCGCGCTTGGCGCCGACGTGGTCGTCTATTCCACCACCAAGCACGTCGACGGCCAGGGCCGCTGCCTCGGCGGCATGGTGCTGGGCTCCCAGGCCTACGTGAAAGACCACTTGCACAATTTCCTCAAGCATACCGGTCCCTCGCTCAGCCCCTTCAACGCCTGGGTGATGCTCAAGGGCCTGGAGACGCTGCCGCTGCGCGTGCGTGGACAATGCGAGACGGCGGCCATGGTCGCAGACCACCTGGCCGGTCGGAAGGACGTCACCCGCGTGCTCTTCTGCGGCAGGTCCGATCATCCGCAAGCCGCCCTCGCCAAGCGGCAGATGTCTGGCCCCGGTCAAGTCGTGACGTTCGAGATCGCCGGCGGCAAGCCGGCCGCCTTCCGTTTCCTCAATGCCCTGAGGCTCATTCAGCTTTCCAACAACCTGGGCGACGCCAAGAGCCTGATCACGCACCCCGCCACCACCACACACCAGCGCCTCAAACCCCAGGCGCGGGCCGAGCTTGGCATCTCTGAGGGCATGTTGCGGCTTTCGGTTGGCCTCGAAACTCCAGGCGACCTGACTGCCGACATTGACCGGGCACTGGCAGCCTCTAGAATCTGAGGAGCCAACAGCAAAGCGCCGCCACGCCATGTACGAAGCCCTCACTCGCAGCATCCGTGTGCGCGTTGTGCCGCAGTACGTGGAGGAGGAATCCTCCCCCGATGACGGCAAATTCTTCTGGACCTACACCATCGAGATCAGCAACGAGGGCAGCGAGACGGTGCAGCTGTGCTCCCGCCACTGGCACATCACCGACAGCCGCGGGCGCAACGAGGAGGTGCGAGGACCGGGGGTCGTTGGCAACATGCCGGTGCTGAAACCCGGGCAATCGTTCCGCTACACGTCGGGTTGTCCACTGGAGACGCCGTCAGGCATCATGGTCGGCAGCTACCGCATGACCACGGACACCGGCGAGCAGTTCAACGTGGCAATCCCCGCCTTTTCGCTTGATAGTCCCTATGCCAAGCGCAGCCTCAACTGAAGGACACCATGAGCCCCAGTGTAAGCACGGTCAAGGCGCTGCTGGCGCAGCTCGTTGGCTTTGACACCACCAGCACCAACAGCAACATTCCTCTCATCGAGTTTGTGGAGGCTTATCTGGCGGAGCACGGCGTTGCCAGCCGGCGCGTAGCGACCGACGATGGACGCAAGTCCAGCCTGTTTGCCACCATCGGCAGGGGCGAAGGCGCCGGCATCGCGCTTTCGGGTCACACCGATGTGGTGCCGGTGGCGGGCCAGACTTGGGACAGCGATCCCTTCCATCTGGTCGAGCGTGACGGCAAACTCTACGGGCGCGGGACCTGCGACATGAAAGGATATCTCGCCTGCTGCCTCGCCATGGTGCCCGACCTGCAGACACGCCGCCTCAAGGTGCCATTCCACATCGCCTTCTCCTATGACGAGGAGGTGGGCTGCACGGGTGTGCGGCCCATGATCGATGAATTTGGCAAGACGCTACCGACCCCGCGCATGGTGTTCGTTGGCGAGCCCAGCAAGATGGCAGTCGTCGACGCGCACAAGGGTCCGGTGCGCTGGCGCGTGGAACTCACCGGGCGGGCTGCACATTCGAGCATGCCGCAGTATGGCGTAAACGCCATCGCCTACGCCGGTCGGCTGATCGGGGAGATCTTGCGCATGGAGGAGGAGCTGAAGGCGGGGCCACTCAATTCCCGCTTCGACCCGCCTTGGACCAGCACGCAGGTCACGCAGATCGCGGGTGGCACGGCCTCCAATGTGGTGCCGGTGCCCTGTTGGTTCGGCTGGGAAACCCGTGCGCTGCCGCAGTTCGATCCCTTCACCTTGCAGCGGCGGTTGGAGAAATTCGCCGCCGAGGTGTGTCTGCCCGATATGCGTCGGGTGGCCCCAGAGTCCCAGATCGACATTCGCGCCGTGAACCACGTCTCTGCCTTTGCTGCCGACACGGTGTCCGGCATCGTGCCGCTGACCCTCAAGCTCGCGGGGCAAAACGCGACGTTGGCCGTCTCCTATTGCACCGAGGCCGGGCTCTTCCAAGATGGTGGAGCGCCCGCCATCATCTGTGGCCCCGGCGACATCGCTCAGGCACACACCGCCAACGAGTTCATCCACATCGAGGAGCTCGAGAAGTGCCTGGTCTTCCTCACCCGTTTGGCAGATTGGGCCGAGGCTTAACGGCGCGCGCGCAACCCATGGGCTTGTCCCCTCCGTTGTCCATGCGCCTCGCGCGACAGGCTCAGGCGCCAAGCGGTGCTCTGACGCCCGCCAGATGCGCGGGACAAGCAGGCGCAGGGCGGATTATGGTGGATCACCTGGAGGCAATCCCCCAGCAGCATCGCAGGCCATGGGAGGCATTGCATCATGCTCGACCTCATCATTCGCGGCGGGGATGTGGTCACCCCGCAGGGCGTCGCCAAGGGCGATGTCGCCATCAAGGGTGAGACCATTGCCGCCGTGGCCGCACCCGGCGCCCTGGCTCACAGCGAGGCAACCCGCGTAATCGACGCGGCGGGCAAGATCGTCATGCCGGGCGGTATCGATCCGCACGTACACATGGCCCATCCGTTCATGACGCCCGATGGCAACACGCTCTACACCCAGGGGCCCGACCGGGTCGGCCTGGCAGCGCTGTGGGGCGGCACCACCACGCTGATCGATTTTGCCTACGCTACCGCGGACCGCAGCGTGCAAAAGGGCATCGAAGCGCGCGATGCTCAATTTGCGCCCAAGAGCTGCTGCGACTGGGCCTACCACTTGATGCTGGCAAGCGAGCCGCCGCACGCGCAGATGGCCGAGCTGGCCGAGGCCATCCAGGCCGGGTACCCGACGATCAAGATCTTCACCACCAACATCTGGCCGCACCGCACCGGCCGCATGGTGGACTTCGGCGACATCTGGGAGGTGTTTAAGGTTCTGGCGCACGAGGGCGGCCTTGGCGTCATCCACGCGGAAGACAACGATATTGTCATGCACATGTACGCCAAGCTCATCCGCGAGGGGCGCGTTGGCTATGAGAACCTAGCGGAGGTGCACAACACCCTGTCGGAGGATCTGAGCTTTCGCCGCATTATCAGACTGGCCGAGAGCGTGCCGGGAACGGCGCTCTATATGATGCACGTCTCCGCTGCGACCGGCGTCACCGCCATCCGCGAAGCCCGTGCAAAGGGTCTGCCCATCTATGGCGAGAGCTTGCACCAGTACATGCTGCACACGGCCGAAGACTATAAATTGCCAAATGGTCAAATCTATCACACTTATCCCTCGCTCAAGTCGGCCGATGACCAAAAGGCTCTCTGGGAGGGGACCCGCTCGGGCGCCATCAACTGCGTGGCCACCGATGAGCTGTGCTGCACGTTGCGCGAAAAGACGATGGGTCGGCGCATCGACGACACCACGGGCGGCAATTCGGGGGTCGAGCCACGTCTCGGCGTGATGTATACCGAGATGGTGATGCGACGCGGCTATTCGCTCTCCCGCTTCGTCGATCTGGTATCGACGAACGCCGCCAAGATCATGGGGCTCTACCCACGCAAGGGTGCCATCGCGGCGGGCAGCGATGCCGATCTCACCATTCTCGACCCAGCCCGTCGCGGCAAGGTACGCGCGGAAGACCTGCACGAGACCGACTATACGCCGTGGGAGGGCCACGACATCTTCGCCTGGCCCGTGGTGACAGTGCTGCGTGGAAAGGTGATGGTCGAGAACGGCCGGTTCCTTGGACGCGAGGGTGGGGGCCAGTACCTCAAGCGCAAAATCGCGTCCGAGATCATCGCCGGGCCGATGCTGTGAGTGGCAAGCTTGACGAGGCCGTGTGTGCACTGCTCGAGCACAGCCTCAGGGCATGGCGGATGAACGGCAAGATCGACCGCGAGGCCGATGGAACATTGCTGATCGCCGCCGCAAACAAGCGCGTGCGCGTCGCGCGGGCTCCCGCGGACCTGCCGTTCCGGTGGACTGTGGCGGACGCAGGGCGCAGGCGCGGAGCCACCTCCGTGACGGGCGTGCTGCGCCACGTCCGGGCTGCGCTCGATCGCGACTATCGTTCCCTCCGACTGCGCATCGCGCCTCTGCCGCCAATATCATGATCCCCGTCGCGGTCCTCACCGGCTTTCTTGGCAGCGGTAAGACCACGCTGTTAGGGCGTCTGCTGCGCCACCCGGATTTCGCACGTACGGCCGTCATCATCAACGAATTCGGAGAGGTCGGCCTTGACCATGATTTGGTCGAGGCGAGCGAGGAAAGCTTCGTTGAGTTGCGGACCGGATGTCTGTGCTGCGCGGTCCGCGGTGACCTGGCGCTGACACTCGAGGACCTGCTGCGCCGGCGCGATGCGGGCACGGTGTCCCCCTTCGAGCGCGTCGCCATCGAGACCAGCGGCCTTGCCGATCCAGCACCCATCCTGCACACGTTGATGAGCGATGCTGGCCTGGCACGACGTCTGGCGCTCGCCGGAGTGGTGGCGACGGTCGACACCGTCAATGGCCTTGCCACACTTGAGCGCTACCCTCAGTCCGTCAAACAGGTCGCGCTGGCGGACCGCCTGATCCTGACGAAGACCGATTTGGCGCACGCCCGATGCGCCGATCTCGTTGCCCGTCTCGCCGTCCTCAATCCCGCGGCCAAGCGACTTGAGGCCTCGTTCGGCGAGGTCGACCCGGCGCGCCTCTTCGACATGGGACACCCCGTCTCCCTGCGCGCCCACGACCTGCCGGATTGGCTCGGGCTCGAGGCGCACGGTGAGGCACCCGCGGGGGGTCACCACGCACAGGTCTCCTGCTTTGCAATCCTGCGCGATGCGCCCGTGAAGGCCGTTGCGCTCACGCTCTTCCTCGAGGCCCTCGCCGAGCACTGCGGCGGCGATCTGTTGCGACTGAAGGGCATCGTCAACATTGCCGAAAGCCCCGACCGACCCGCGGTCATCCACGGCGTGCAGCACGTCTTCCACCCACCGGTATGGTTGGACCGCTGGCCATCCCAGGACCGGCGCAGCCGGCTGGTGTGCATCGGGCGCGACATCGACCAAGCTTGGATTGAAGCCCTCATTTATGCGATCGAGGCCGAAGTTGCCGAAGTGGCCGCTGTTGGAGCGTGAGCATGCTGGTCGCTGATTGCGAGCTCGGCTTGCGCTCTCGGCCGGGTGAGACACGTCCATGCCAAGGCCATTGCACCCCGAGCCAAATCGCCGCAACCCGTCATGACGTTGATCCTATCCGTGATCGGCTCGGGTGGAACGGTGATTGCCAGAGGTCTGAGCACCGAGGTCGCCGTGGCGATCGGAGGCACGCATGCTGCATTTCCCTGGTATTGCCAGGTGTGACCGGTGCGGGGAGGAGGAGGAGATGGCCACCAACGACGACGTCCTGCTTCAGACCGCCGCGACAGCCGGATTGATGAGGCTCGACCAGGCGCAATTGGCGCAACTGCAGCGCGCCGTTCAGTCGGCCCGCGAGCTCGGCGACAAATTGCCAAAGGATCTGCACTACAGCGAAGAGATCGCCGTCACGTTCCGCCTTCCGCCAGCCGGGGGGCCGCCAGCCGGGGGGCGCAAGCCATGACGGACCTTGCGTTTCTTGGCATTGCTGATGCGGCGGACCTGATCCGTACGCGCAAGCTCTCCCCGGTGGAGTACGTTGCGGCGCTCCTCGACCGCACCGACCGCCTCGACAGTCGCTATCATGCCTTCATCCACTTGACGCGAGATCTGGCCCTGGCAGCGGCCCAAGAGGCCGAGAAGGAGATTGCCGGCGGCAATTGGCGCGGGCCCCTGCACGGAATACCGACCGGCCTTAAGGACATCATCGACTGCGCCGGCGTGCCCACCACGGCGCACTCCAAGGTGCTGGCGGACAACGTCGCAGCCGAGGACGCCATGGTGACCAAGCGCCTCAAGTCCGCGGGCGCCATCGTGATGGGCAAACTCGCCACGCACGAGTTTGCCATCGGCGGACCCTCCTTCGATTTGCCGTGGCCGCCCGCCGTGAACCCGTGGGGGGGCGCCCACTTCCCCGGCGGCTCCTCCAGCGGCTGCGGGGTAGCGCTGGCAGCGGGCATGCTTCCCGCCGCGCTCGGCACCGACACGGGAGGATCCGTGCGCAACCCGGCCTCCATGTGTGGGATCACGGGGATGAAGCCGACCTATGGCCGCGTCAGCCGCCGGGGTGTCCTTCCGCTCGCCTACTCCCTCGACCATGTGGGGCCGATGACGCGGACCGTACGCGACAACGCGTTGCTGTTGCAGGCACTGGCCGGCCACGACCCCGACGATCCCGGGAGCGCCAATGTACCGGTCTCGCACTACGCCGCCGACCTCGAACGCGGCGTGAAGGGCTTGAAGATCGGCCTCGTGCGCCACTTCTACGCCGAGGATATGCAGGCTCATCCCGAGCAGACCCAGGCGATCGATCGCGCTGCGGAGGCGCTGCGTGACCTCGGCGCCGAGGTGCGTGAGATCCGCTTGGCGCCGTTGCAGGATTACGCCACCTGTACCCGCATCATCATCCGTTGCGAGGCCTTCGCCATCCATCGTCGCTGGCTGGCGGAGCGGCCGGGCGACTACGGCAATCTCGCCCGCCAGCGCATTCTCGACGGCGCCGCCGTGAGCGCCGCCGACTACGTCGACGCCCAGCGGTTCAGGACCAGGCTCACGCGCATGACCCTTGAGATATTCGCCGGCCTCGACGCTGCCCTGACGGCATCCAGCCTCGACCCGACTTGCCGCATCGACGACACGGATGCCTGCGCCCGTCTTTATCCGCGCCAGGCGCGGCAGCCGTTCAACGTCACGGGACAGCCAGCGATCGCCATTCCTGCCGGCTTTACCCCAGACGGTCTGCCCCTATCGCTCCAGCTCATCGGCCATCCCTGGCAAGAGGCCATGCTCTACCGCATCGCGCGGGCCTATGAGCGCGCCACCAGCTGGACCGAGCGGCACCCACCCGATGTCTGCCCTTCATAGATCGCTGCAGCGAGGACCACCATAGCGTCCATCCGCTGGTCGCAATCCGCAGGCCCCCGACTTCGAGATCGCCGCCGATTGCGCTCAACCGATCCGTCCGCTCGCGGGCGCCAAACCGGATGACTGGAGAGTTTCCGTGCGTTAGAGGAGCTCTGGCACGACCCACAGCGGGGGTTCACCGCGGGCGACGCGCTCGACGTTATCGAAGGCATTGCGGAAGCGAGCGACATGGTTGTCCCAGGTGGGGCCCGCGAAATGTGCCGTGAGCACCACATTGTCGAGCTTGAGAAGCGGATTGTCGGCGGGTGGTGGCTCCTCGTTGAAGACGTCGAGGCCGGCGCCGAAGAGCTTGCCCTCGGCAAGCGCACGCACGAGGGCCGGCTCGTCGATCACCGGCCCGCGGCAGGTGTTGATCAGGATGGCCGTCGGCTTCATAAGCGCCAGCTCGTCCGCACCGATCAGGTGGCGCGTCGACCGGTTGAGCGGCACGTTGAGCGACACCACGTCGGAGGATTGCAACAGCTCGCGCAATAGGCGGAATTTGACAGCCAGCGCATCCTCAGCGTCCTCGCTGAGGCGAACGATGTCGTGATACTGGACGCGCATGCCGAAGCCTCGCGCCAGACGCGCCACTTTCTTGCCAATGGTGCCGAGACCGATGATGCCAAGCGTCTTGCCGTAAAGCTCGTACATCCGCGGTGCTGGACCGTTGCCGCGCCAGCGGCCGGCCGAGACGTTGGCGTGCTGCCAGATCACTTTCCGCGCGACGGTGAGCATCAGCATGATGGCGTGCTCGGCAACGGAAATAGCGTTGGCCCCGCCATTGTTGGCAACCGGCACTTTGGCGCGACGGGCCGCCTCGAGATCGACGGCATCATAGCCTGCGCTCAGGAGCTGCACGAGCTTCAGCCGCGGCGCTGCGCGATAGAAGGCTTCCGGCATTCTCACGTTTGGATAACAGATCATATATTCGGCGGAACCAAGCGCAGCTTCGAGCTCCGGCCCATTGCGCGCCAGCACCAGTTCGAAGTTGGCCGGTGCCATCTCGCGGGCGATCTCGCCGGTTTCGGCTGACGGCGGAACGACGATGATCCTGGACCCCATGCCCTCCTCCTTCCCTTGAGCTTCAAGATAGTCTCCCGCCAATGCCGCAAGCCGCGCGTCGGCCGCGGGGCTAGGGTTGCAAACAGCGCCTAGGCGGCCAGGGGCTGTGGGACTACCATCCTCGCGCACCTTGCCCGAAGAGGAACCAATCCATGGCAGACCCCATCAAAGTGGGCAACATCACCATTCATCGCATCGTCGAGCAGGAAGGTCCCTTCTTTGAGATGCTGAAGTTCTTTCCGCAGCTCACCAAGGAGGTGCTGGAAGAGAACCGCGCATGGCTGCAGCCCAAATACATGAGCCCAAATGACGAGCTCATGCTGTGTATCCAGAGCTATCTGATTGAGACGCCGCACCACAACATTCTGATCGACACCTGTGTTGGCAACGACAAGCCGCGCCCCACCCGCCCCTTCTGGAACATGATGCGGTCGGACCGCTTCGAAAAAGCGCTGGCGGCCACCGGGGTCGGCGTCGGGGACATCGACTTCGTCATGTGCACGCACCTGCACGTTGATCACGTCGGCTGGAACACGCGGCTGGAGAACGGGCGCTGGGTGCCAACCTTTCCCAAGGCGCGCTACGTCTTCGCCGACCGCGAACTGGAGTTTTGGACCAAGCGCAACAAGGCCGACGCGGCCCAATGCCCCTGGGTGACGGATTCGGTGCTGCCGATCGTGGCAGCCAACCGCGCCGACATCGTCAGGAGCCAGTACGCTTTCAACGACCTCATCAACCTCATTCCGACCCCCGGTCACACCATCGACCACTACTCCGTGCAGGTTGGCAGGCCGGGCGCCGATGCCGTCATCACCGGCGATATGATCCATTCGCCGCTGCAAGCGCGCTACCCCGAGTTCGGCATGATGTCGGATTACGATTCCGCGCAGGCGGGACGGTCGCGGCGCGAGCTGTTCGGGCGCCTCTGCGACAGCTCCACCATCATGTGCACCGCACATTTCCCCTCGCCCTCCCGAGGGCGCTTCGTGCGCTGGAAGGACGCCTTCGACTTCAAGCCGGCTTGACCGCGCCCGCAGATCCGCGCCCAAGAGCGGGGGTCGAGCTGGATAGCAAAGGCGGTCTTTGGGCCTTCCTCGGGCCTTCCCTGGGACTTCCTCGGGCCTCCCTGGGTCTAAGGGGTCGGGATCCCCCGCGGCTCACGCCTGGTCCTTGACCCAAGCCATGAGGTGTTGGGCCACTGCGACGAGTTCACCCCTCTGGTTCACCACTTTGATATCGCCGCGCGACCGGCGCTTTCCCGGGTCGACCTCGATGATCGTGTAAGTGAGCGTGACGGTGTCGCCGATGTAGACGGGACCAAGAAAACGCACCTTGTCATAGCCCAGCGAGACGGCGGTTTCGTCGCCGGCCGTGCCGTGGCACTTGTCGATCATCAGGCTCGAGCAGGTCGAGGCGAAACCGATCAGAAGCGCACCGTGGGCGATGCGTTTGCCGTACTTGGAGCGCGCCATGTACTGTTCGTTGACGTGGTTGACGGCAAAGTCCCCGGTGATCCCGGCGAAAAGATAGATATCGGTCTCGCCGACCGTTTTGGCGAAAGTTACGCTATCGCCGGGCTTGACGTAGAATTCGCTCATCGCAGGTTCGCTCCCTTGCTGGGATGACGGGGCGCATGGCTACGTCTGGCAGCATAGGAGGGGCGCTGGGGTCATGGCGAGCTGGTTCACGTGAGCGGCGCGGCGCACCGTGGGCAGGGCCTGTCGCCCCGGCAACAGGGCCACAACCAAACAGAGGCGATCGGCAAAGAACAGAGGCGATCGCCAAAGCCGGTCTTAGGACACTTCCAACAATAACCGCTACGTGGGCGTCGGTCGCCTCGGTTTGATCGCATAGTTCCATTCGGGATGGAATATGTCGGCGTCGATGGCGAGGGTGCGCATCTGGGCGTTGCTGATCCTGATGCCTTTTTCGTAGGTG
>DATBGH010000017.1:0-31332 GCA_036558085.1 Hyphomicrobiaceae bacterium | reverse complement strand
AAGAAGAGCCCGCTAAGAACGCGCAGAAGGATAAGGAAGCACGCTGGACCAAAAAGAACGACCAGAGCTTCTACGGCTACAAGAACCACGTCAGCATCGACCGCAAGCACAAGATCATCCGCCGCTACGCAGAGACCGATGCTTCCGTCCACGATAGCCAGAAGCTCGATGAGGTTCTGGACAAAGCCAATACCAGCAACGAGGTGTGGGCCGATAGTGCCTACCGGTCGGCGGAGATGGAAGCCAAGCTCAAGGAGCAGGGCTACAAGAGCCGGATTCATTGTCGGGGTGCCCGCAACCATCCACTCCCTGAGAGCCAGCAGGCCGCCAACACCACGCGCTCGCGGGTGCGCGCCCGCGTCGAGCACGTATTTGCGGATCAGGAAAACGGGATGGGTGGGATATTCGTGCGTACCATCGGCATGGCACGTGCGGCTGCGAGGATCGGCATGATGAACATGGTTTATAACATGCGCCGCTTCGTTTGGCTGGAGCGGGCGGCGGCGCCCGGTTGAGTTGAGTATATGGGTGGGGTCTGTGTTGAGTTGCGTAGAAGGCCTCCGCCGCAACGCGGAGCGCGCAAAAATGGGCCGAAAACGGCCCCATTCCGACACGACCAATTGCATCACCCGCTCAGACAGAGCCCTAAACGCTCAAATCGGCATATTATTCGAGGTTCCCCTGTATAAATTGCTGTGAGAAGAACCCTGATAGGGCCATT
Source organism: Hyphomicrobiaceae bacterium (assembly GCA_036558085.1). GTDB lineage: Bacteria > Pseudomonadota > Alphaproteobacteria > Rhizobiales > Hyphomicrobiaceae > AWTP1-13. The sequence goes on along the minus strand of DATBGH010000017.1, from coordinate 30,611 downwards.
GAAGACGTTGGCGTCCGGGTTCGGCGCTTCGAGTTCGGTTAAGGCTGCAAGAAGAGGTGGAAGGACTGGCCTGGAATTGGCGTAGTTACTCACAAGGCATCGGGAATGCACCAAGCCAGCTCAGTAACGGTAGGACTTCTGCTATTTGTCGCCTGCATAGTGGCGATTATTAGCCGGCGCGTCGGGTTCCCCTATACCGTCGGGCTGGTGATTGCTGGCATTGGATTAAACATTACCGGCTATAGGAACGGTATCAGTCTCACTCCTGATTTGATATTCACCCTTCTTTTGCCGCCGCTCGTGTTTGAAGCTGCATTGCACCTCAAATGGGCACAGTTTTGCCGCGAGGCACCCCTTGTTCTGAACCTGGCGTTCGTAGGTACGATTCTGTCCGCTGCGGTGATCGCGTGCGGAATGCACTGGATAATAGGCTGGGGCTGGCAGGCCTCACTGTTGTTTGGCTCTCTGATCGCGGCCACCGATCCAGTGGCTGTGATCGTGATGATGAGAGAGCAGCGGGCAGAGGAGAGGATTCGATTCATCATGGAGGCCGAAAGCCTCGTGAACGACGGTGCGGCAGCGGTTCTCTTTTTTCTCGGTGTCGCTGTCATCAACGGCGCCTCTGTCACGGTTAGCGGCGTTGCACTCTCGCTGCTCCTGACGGTGTTCGGTGGCATTCTGTGCGGCCTGGCGATCGGCGCTGCTATGCTCCTGCTAGCAGGCCGTTCCGATGACCATCTTGTCGAGCTGACACTCACGGTTCTCGCCGCCTATGGATCATTCGCCGTGGCCGAGGAGTTTAAAGTGTCCGGCGTCCTAGCGACCCTGGCGGCTGGGATGCTCGTTGGCAACCGCGGTAACCAGCGCAGTCTCAGCGAGCGTGGCGGAGAGGCGGTGGTTCGTTTCTGGGATTTCGCTGCGTTCCTCGCAAACTCCGTCATTTTTCTCCTTATCGGAGGCCGGGAAGCCAACCTGCCGTTCGCGGCTTACATACTGCCCTCTCTGGTCGGCACGGTGCTTGCGCTTGCCGGTCGAGCTGCGTCGATCTATGCCCTCTCGCCAATCTATTCGCGGACAAGGTTGGCTATCACCGGAATGACACGTCACCTATTGTTCTGGGGCGGCTTACGCGGTGCGCTTGCGTTGGCGCTGGCGCTCACCGCGCCAGCAAGCCTACCGGAACATGATGCATTGATCGGTGCCGCTTTTGCGGTGGTGGCCTTTTCAATTTTTATCCAGGGTCTAACCGTGCCGCGTCTGCTCCGGCGCTCGGGAATGCTAGCGGACGGCGGGTGAGCGCATGGCCGCAGCGGAAAACTGCGACGACTAAGAGACGGTGACGGTGTTTTTTCACAAGGCGGCGGGTCATGGTACGCTGAAAGGAGCGCCGAAAATCGACCAATACATGCCGATAGATGCCGGAAGCAAGGAAATCGCGGATCGCGAAAATTCTCATTTGAATTCAAGAGCGCAGATTTCTGACGGATCGCGAGAACGGTGTTTCGTGGGCCATCGAAAAAATTTGCGCTGTTAGTTCAATGCGTTACCATGGCTTAGAACAATCGAGCGGGAGTGAGACTGCCAGCTCCCGTTGCTGGCAATGGCCATGCGTCCTGTTGGGTGCGGCCGGGAAGGCCGAGACGTTCCGCCCTATTTGCCCAGCTCGCGCGGGGGATGGGCAAACACGCTGCGGCCGCCCCAAGCGGATGAGCGGTGGCGCTCTTGAGCGATGAGCTCGGGCACGGACGGACCTGCGGCCCTCCACTCCAGACGTCGCGCTTGTGCGTCGAGGCGCTTGAGCGCTGCCAGCTCCGCGTCGTTGCCGAGCTTTGCCTTGCATACGGCTGACTTGAGGATCCTGATGGTCTCGTCATAGACGGCGAGCGGCACCGGAAACGGATGGCCATCTTTGCCGCCGTGCGCAAAGGCGAAGCGGGCAGGGTCGCTGAAGCGGAAGGGCGCCCCGTGGACGATCTCAGCCACCATGGCGAGCGCGCGCACGGTGCGGGCGCCGACGCCTGGTGTCAGCAGCAGGTCCTGGAAATCCTTGGGTCCCTGATTGGCCGCTGCGGCCAGCGCCCCGCGCAGGCGGCGGGCGATGACATCGCCTGGGCGGATGGCGTGATGGGAGGGCATGACGAGGTGCAAGGTGAGCTGGGCTGGCGGGCGATTGGCCGCGTCGTGGACTACGAGGGCGGAGAACTTGTGCGCAATGCCGTCGGGTCCCAGGCGATCCAGGAGCTCGAGCTGTGCCTGCCGGGATGGCGCCGCTCTGTGGTCGGTGAGATTGATGATCTGGCCTTGGCTCGGCCCTGCAATGGCCGTATGCGGCGCTTCAACGAAGCTCGCCAAGCCCTCCGACAGCCAATGGTAGCGGCGGGCCTGCCTCATCCCGGCGTTCATACCCTGCTGCACGACCACCCATTTGCCGTCATCGGCGACGATGAAGCCGTGGAGGTAAAGATTGTATCCATCCTGGACTGCTGCGCTGTCCACCTTGGCGATCAGCCGACTGGCGCCTGCCAAGGCGGCACCATCCAGTCCGACCCGTTCGCCGATGTCGATGAGCTCGGCCGGCGTGTTGTGGCCATGCTTGCCGCGGCCGCCGCACACGTGCACGCCGAGCTCGCGCTCGAGCGGGGCAAGGCCGCTCTTGAGCGCGGCGAGGACGCTGGTCGTGATCCCCGAGGAGTGCCAATCCATCCCCATCACGGCGCCAAAAGCCTGAAACCAGAAGGGACTGGCAAGCCGGCGCAACAGTTCGTCGCGCCCATAGTGATGGATGATGGCCTCGCCCATGACGGCGCCGAGGCGGCTCATACGCAGCGCCAGCCATTTGGGGACGCGACCGTGATGCAGCGGCAAGTCGGCGCTACCGGTAGTCCGCGTGCCGAGCGACGCCTTGGGGCTAATGCCAGTCATGTGGTGTCAGTCATGTGGTGTCAGTCATGTGGTGCCAGTCATGTGATGCCGGTCGATGGCGGTCAGGTGATGCAATCATGTGGTGACAACCATGCGGTGATGCTCATGTAGAGTGAGTCGCGTGCAGGGTCATGGGCGCACGAGGCATGTCCGCCGCGCATCGCGTGCCGATCAACGGTGCCGCACATGGGGCCGATGCAAGGGCTGGCGCACCGGCATGTGTCATCATCGCGCTGGCGCCCGAAGGCCAGAGCTGGCGGTCTGGTTTCGCGCTAACGATATTAAAGTCGCCATTTTTGTCCCGGCGCGGCCGAATTTATGGCAAGATGCCTGCGCCTTGGACGTCATGAGAGTTATTGGGAGCGTCCAGGTATTGGCAGGCGGCAAATGCCAGGACCGATGCGCCGCGGCGGCCGAGCGGCGGCTTCCTCGGCAAGCGATGGCCCCGAGTTGCGCCTGGGCCTCACCATTCGCATCGATCTGGGCGACTGGGGCTCGCTGGGTCCGGGCAAGGTCGCGCTGCTCGAGCTCATCTCCAAGCACGGTTCCATCACCTCGGCGGGCCGCAAGATGGGGATGTCCTACCGTCGCGCCTGGCTGCTGGTCGATGAGATCAACCATATGTTCCGCGAGCCGCTCGTCGAGACGCAGATGGGCGGTACCGGCGGTGGGGGTGCTCGCCTTACCAAGCTCGGGCGCGACGTGGTCGGTCGCTACCGGGCGATTGAGGGTGCCGCCGCGGTCGCGTCCGCCGCCGATTTGCGGGCCCTCAAGCTGGCATTGCCGGCAAAGCCGCCGAGCCGGGAGAGCCCATGATGGGCTAGGTTTCGTTGGCTTCCGCATCGGCGCCCGCGGCGCCCCGCATCGGCCCGCTGAGGCCGCGCCGATCGAGGGCCACACTCTTGATGAGAGCATGGATCTGTTGTCCTGGCGCCAGGCCAAGGCGTTCGACGGAATAGCGCGTGAGGCGGGCGATCAGGACGTCGCCATGGCAGTCGAGCTTGATCTCGACAATCGCACCCGTGCTACCTTCCGCGCCGACCACGTCTGTAACGATTCCAGGCACGATGTTGAGGGCGCTCAAATCTGCAGGGGCCGATTTGGCAAGCATCACGTCGCGGGCGCGTACGGTGAGGCGCAATCGCACCCCGATGGCCAGGTCGAGCCGCGGCAATCGCCACAGCCCCGCGCGCGAGCGCAGCTCGGTCAGGCCGAATGCCGCATCGTGCCGCTCCACGGTGGCTTCGATGATCGCACCGGCCTCGGCGCGGCCGGTCAACGCAAAGAGATCGAGCCGGTGCATCACGTCCGCGGTAGTCCCCACCGCAGCAACCTTTCCCTCCGCTATGAGAACGACGGTGGAGGCCAGTCGCGCAACCTCGCCGAGCGCATGACTGACGTAGACGATCGGCACTCGGCTTTGATCGCGCAATCGCTCGATGTAGGGGAGGATTTCTGCCTTGCGCGCTTCGTCCAGTGAAGCGAGTGGCTCGTCCATGAGCAGCAACCGAGGGCCGGCAAGCAAGGCTCGTCCGATGGCCACGCGCTGTTTCTCGCCGCCAGACAGGCGGCCAGGTCGGCGGTCGAGCAGCGCACCGATACCGAGCAGGTCGACAACCGAGGCGAAGCCTTCGCCACGCTGGCTATCGGGAACGAAGAAGCGCCCGTAAAGCAGGTTTTGCCGCACGGTAAGATGCGGAAACAGCCGGCCCTCCTGGAACACATAGCCGATCCTGCGCCGGTGACGCGGAACAAAAATGCCGCGCGCCGTATCCACCAGCACGACATCGTCGTTGACGACACGGCCGTGGTCGGGCCGGATAAGCCCGGCGATGATGTTGACGATCGACGTCTTGCCGGATCCCGATCGTCCAAACAAGGCGACCAGCCCCCCGCCGGTCGCGAACTTGGCTTCGAGCTGGAAGCTTCCGAGCCGGTGTTGGATGTCGATGGCGAGCGTCATTCGATCTCGAGCCGCCGGTGGGCGGTGTGCGCCAGCACCTCCGAGGCGAGCAGGGCCAGCATCGAAATGGCGACTGACACCAGCGTGAGGCGCAAAGCACCTTCATCGCCGCCGGGCACTTGCGTAAACGTGTAGATCGCTGAGGGCAGCGTCTGTGTCTCGCCTGGGATATTGGATACGAAGGTGATGGTAGCACCAAACTCGCCCATGGCCTTGGCGAAGCACAAAATCATGCCGGTGAGAATGCCGGGAATGATGAGGGGCAGCGTTACCGTGACGAACACCCAAACCCGATTGGCGCCCAGGGTTCCGGCCGCCTCCTCCAGGCGCGCGTCGACAGATTCAATGGCGAGCCGGATGGCCCGTACCATCAGGGGAAAGCCCATTATCCCGCAAGCAAGCGCCGCGCCCGTCCAGCGAAACGAGAAGACGATACCCAAGTGGTTGGCCAGCCAGCTGCCGACGGGCCCGCGTTTTCCGAACACGATGAGCAAAATGTAACCGGTGACGACGGGGGGTAGAATGAGCGGCAGGAGCACGAGGCCATTGAGCAGCGATTGACCCCAGAAGCGACCGCGCGCAAGCGCCAGGGCGACGCCGATGCCGAACGGCAAGCCGACCAGCGTTGCCACGGTAGCGACCTTGAGACTGAGCCGAACGGCTGTCCATTCCTCTGGGCTGAGGGCCATCCAATCCATGGCATGACGCCTTGCGGATCCCTGGGTCGTCGCCTTGCCCTTCAGCCCTCGCACGACCGATCAGGGAACCGTGAGGCCCTGCGCTTGGAACGCCGGTTTGGCCTTGTCGAACCCTTCCTGCACGGGGAGGGCGGCAACATCTCGCTGGCTGATGCCAATCAGCGCCGCGGGAGAGAGGGGCGGCGGGCGCATGCCGTCCGAAAAAATGCCGATGGCGGCCACGCTGGGATCGGCTACGGCATCCGTCCGCTCCACGACACTCTCCGGCGCTTCGTCTGACGGCGCTATGAGCGCGGCGCGCACGTGCTCGACCTGGGCCAGCCTGCGCCAGACGTTTGTCGCGTTGGTGAGGCTTGCGGTAGGAAGGATGCTCATCTGCGGCCCTTGAGAGCGGGCGGGCACCAACGGCAGTCCAGCGTTCAGGAACGCGGCCGCCAGGTTCGGCAACCCGCCGAGAGTTGCGCACTTTGCCATCAACGTTCTCCTTGCCGCTGCGCCATCGACGCCCGTCTGCAGGATAGAGATCCACATGGCTATATTCTAGCGGCTATTGCGCACTGCAGGGGGAGTGCGCATCGCGTGCAGGTGCCCGCGCGTGCGAAACGGCATGCTAAGCCGACTTTGGGCGCACTCTCTGTGCGGCTTAACCAGGAAAAAGGGGCTGCGCAGTGGGGCCGGGTGGGTGATCCGCGCACAGCGAAATGCCCAATTTTATATTGCGTTTTGAGCTGGCAGCAGCCCCCCGAGGCTCTGCCTCGTCGGACCCCACTGGCCCGCGCCGTAGCGGGGAGCCGTTCACCGTATGCGCTTGGAGCCAGCAGCGGCCGTCTTGTGGAACCGTACGGCCGCATACCGGATCGGGCGAGATGCCGTGCGCGCGCCATGTGCGGCCTTGCCCGCCTTGTGCGAGCTCGCCACGCGCGGCCTGGCCTTCAGATGGCGCCGCTTGGGGGTAGGGCCAGCAGATGCGGTTACGACGGGCGGCTCGGAGGAGCAAGCATCGGACGCAACGCGGGCCGACGGCGGTGCACTTCCATCGGAATCCGCGGCGCTCACGACATAAGTGCTGTTGCAGACGCTGACGGCCGGCGGCACACGCGTGCTCTCGAATGCATCGTAGCCTTGCTTGAGCGTGCGCCAAAAGCCGTACCACTTGTTGCTGGCATAGGGCGCTAAGTTCGCGTCGGTCATGCGGAAGGGGAAGATCTGCACCTGAACGCGATCCTGACCGTTGCCGAATGCTTGATCGACGAGCTTGTAGATCTCCTCCATGATCGGATCGGTCATCGCAAAGCAACCGATCGACGTGCAGCCGCCGTGCAGGAGGATGTAGGAACCGGTGCGTCCCATCGCCCGATCGAAAGCATTGGGAAAGCCGATGTTGATGGAAAGGGGATGACGCCCGCCAGTGCGCAATTGTTCTCGCGTGAAGGCGTAGAAGCCCTCGGGTGCCTGCCGGTCGCCTTCGTGCTCCTTGGGTCCCAATTTGCCGGACCAGAAGCAGATCGGGTAGGTGGCGAAGAGCTCGAAGCGATCGTCCTTGCGCATCCACAGCTCAAGCTGGGACTCGCGTTTGAAGATGCGGACCATCACGGGATCGCCCGGTGAGAATCCGGCCTCCTGCGCCCGTGCGAGTATCGCATCACCGGGATGCGGACCGCTGTAGGACGGCATGCAGGCCAACGCCACGACAAACACAGCTGCGGCCAAACTTAGGCCGACGGATAACGTACGCAAGGAAAGGAGGCCCCCAAACAACGCGCTTCACCTCGTCTGGCGAGGCACATGCACCGGTCAATCGGACAAGGTCAAGGCGACAAGCCCTTACGGGAGATTAAAAAAGCGTAAGGGTGAGCCCTTCGCGGGAAAACCGCGGCCAAGTTCGAGCTCCAATTTGCGCGCGGGTCACGCTTTGGGGTCGTGCAACTGGGGTCGTGCACTGGGATCGCGCACTGGGATCGCGCACTGGGATCGCGCACTGGGGTCGTGCACTGGGGTCGCCGCGTTGGGTTCAGCTGCAGTCTCCGCGCCCTCGGCCATGCGGAGACCCGGGTGGGGTGGGGCGTTGGCAAATGCCGCTGCGGCTTTGCCTCTGGGCATCCCCAGGGCGGCTCCTCGCCTCCCACAAGTATCGCCCTTTTGGTGCCGAACCGCGCGCCGTGGACCGTTTGGCAGCGCGATGAGACCCGGCCTACAGTGTGAAATGGCCTTCAGAGGCATCGTGGGCCCCGGGGAGAGTGCGCCATGGCGTTCCAAATCCATCTGCCGCAATCGCGCATTGCCGCTGCGCGGGGACTGTGGCTTGACCGGCTGCCCATCGACGACCTCGACGAGGCCATCTGCAACGGCGCCGGGCGCACCGCATTTGTGGGTTGGAACAGTGCGCAAGGCCGCGAGATCCGGCTCAGCTATGCAGAGCTTGGCCAGCGCGTCGACAAGATCGCCTTGGGCCTCTTGGCCTGTGGCGTCGGCAAAGGCGACGTGGTCGCCTTTCAGTTGCCGAACTGGTGGGAGTTCACCGCGCTGTTCTACGCTTGCTGTCGGATTGGCGCGGTTGCCAATCCGCTGATGCCGATCTTTCGCCAGCGTGAGCTGCGCTTCATGCTGGGCTTCGCCGAGGCCAAGGTCGCGGTGGTGCCCGGGCTGTGGCGCGGCTTTGATCACACGGCCATGCTGCGTGAGCTCCGTTCCGACCTGCCGCGCTTGCAGCACGTCTTCGCCATAGGTGGCGGGGACGGCCCGTCATTCGAACAGGCGCTCCTCGACCGCCCAGCCGTGACGCAGGCCGAGCGAGAAGCGCTCGCCAAGCTGCGTCCCGGCCCCAACGAGGTGGTTGAGCTGATCTATACCTCCGGCACCTCGGGCGAGCCCAAGGCCGTCATGCACACTGCCAATACGGTGCTGGCGCCGGCGCGGTGCTTCGTCGATGATATCGGCCTCACTGGCCGCGACATCGTGTTCATGGGCTCTCCTTACGCGCATCAGACCGGCTTCCTTTACGGCATGCTGATGCCGGTGATGCTGGCCACGACGACGGTTGCTCTCGACGTTTGGTCGGCCGGCGATGCGGTTCCCTTGATCGAACGTGAGGGCGCGAGCTTCTCCATGGGATCGACGCCGTTCCTATCGGATGTGGTGAACCTTCCCGATGCGGTCCGCGCGCGGGTGAGCCGCACGCTGCGCACCTGGGTGTGTGCGGGCGCACCGATCCCGCGCGTGCTGGTGCAGCGCGCCAAGGCCGAGATGAACCTCGACGTGCTCTCGTGCTGGGGCATGACCGAGAACGCCGGCCTCACCATCACGCGCAAGCACGATCCACAGGCGAAAGCCTTCCAGACCGACGGTCGGGCGCTGCCCGGCAATGAGGTGCGCGTGGTGGACGATCAGCAACAGCCGGTGCCACCCGAAACCGTTGGCCATCTGCAGGCGCGTGGAATAACCCATTTCGTCGGTTATCTGAAGAAGCCGCAACTCAACTCGATCGATGCCGACGGCTGGTTCGATACCGGCGACCTCGCCCGCATGGATGCCGATGGCTATATCCGCATCGTCGGTCGCACCAAGGACGTCATCATCCGCGGCGGCGAGAACATTCCCGTGGCCGAGGTCGAGAACCTCGTCTATCGCCACCCTGCGGTGGCCGAATGCGCCGTGGTGGCGATGCCGGATGATCGGCTGTCCGAGCGCGCGTGCGCCTTCGTGCGCCCCAAGGCCGATGCGCAGCTCGATCTGCACGAGCTCACCCGCTTCCTGGCCGCCGAGGGGATGGCCAAGCCCTACTGGCCCGAGCGGTTGGAGCTCCTGACCGAAATGCCGCGCACGCCCTCCGGCAAAATCCAGAAGTTCAAGCTGCGTGAGATGGCGGCGAAGTTCAAAGCCTAGAGGGTGCGGCGGCCCGCCTACCATCGAGATCCTCTACTGCGCTTTGCGGCTGGAGGTGCGCGAGGGGCGATGGCGCCGGGGCTGCGGGGACTTTTACACGGGAAGTTGCCTCGGTGCCACGCACGGGGGTGCTATGGGGTGAGGAGATCCATCGCGACGGCGAGACAATAGATGCGCAAAGATCAAGAGAACGGCTTCAAGCCGGTAGTCCCGGCGCGTGATCATCATTATGGCCCAAGACATATAGGCCTCCAACGTATGGGCCTCCACCGTATGGGCCTCCAACTTATGGGCCTCCAACTTATGGGCCTCCAACTTATGGGAACGTGAGATGCAACCAGCGCCCGCGCCACACAACGCACAGGATGATTATGTGCCCGATGCGCAACATTGGGCCCGCCTCGGCGCCGCCGACGGCGGCTTTGATGGCGCCCGCCTCGATGCGGCCGTCGAATTCGCACTCGCCCACGACAGTCCCTGGCCGCAGAGCCTCTACCACGCGGACGGGCGCTACGTCGGCAATGTCGAATGGAACGAGACGGGGCCTTGGAGCGAGATTGTGGGGCCCGTGCGGCCACGCGGTGGCCCGGCGGGCGTCGTCCTCAAGAGCGGGCGGGTGCTGGCCGAATGGGGCGACACGGCGCGCCCGGATATGACCTTTTCCGTTGCCAAGAGCTATCTTGCCGTGCTGGCCGGCCTTGCTGTTGCCGACGGGCGCATTGCCGACGTCGACGAACCGGTCGGCGCTACGGTGCAAGGTCCCTGGTTTGCCGGTCCACACAACGCGCGCGTCACCTGGCGCCATCTGCTGCAGCAATCGAGCGAGTGGCAGGGCGAGCTGTGGGGCAAGTCCGATCAAGTCGACCACAACCGCCAAACCGGTGCGGGGGCCGACCAGAGCCGCAAGGGCCAGCGCCGCGCGCCGATGGCGCCAGGCACCTTCTTCGAATACAACGACGTACGCGTGAACTTGCTGGCGTTTTGCCTGCTGCAGCGGTTCGGTCGACCGCTGCCCGATGTGCTGCGCGAGCGCGTTATGGAGCCGATCGGAGCATCGCGCAGCTGGGAGTGGCACGGCTATTCGACGTCGTGGACGGAGGTTGGCGGCCGACGCGTGCAATCGGTGGCGGGTGGTGGACACTGGGGTGGCGGCATGGTCATCGGCGCTCGCGATCACGCCCGCCTTGGTTTGCTTATGGCGCGCGGCGGCCGCTGGGGCGACCGCCAAGTGCTGCCCGAGAGCTGGGTCAGGGATGCCTTTTCACCCTCCCCCACCAACCCCGGCTATGGCTATCTGTGGTGGCTCAATGCGGGCGCGGCGCGCCGGCCGGCCGCATCCCCATCAAGCGTATTCGCCGTTGGCGCCGGCAACCACATGATTTGGATCGACCCTGCCCGTGACCTCGTCACCGTGCTGCGCTGGATCGACGGCGCTGCCGTCGGCGGTTTCATGGCCCGCCTGATGGCGGCAACGAACTAGGCTGCCGGTTGCGCTGCCGACCGGTCTGCGCTCATCCCTTGAGCAGGCCCGCGTTCTTGTCGAGCACGGCCAAGATTTCGTCGCGGCTGCGGTCTGGTATCTCAAGCAGCACGCGATCAATCCCGGCCTCGCGGTAGGGGGCGAGCTTGGCCGCGTCGGCAGGCGCGGCGAAGACTGTGATCGACAGGGTCTTAGGATCGCGGCGAGCGGCGGCAGCCGCCGTCCTCAGGCGCTCTGCGGCGGCCTTGGGTTCGAAGCCGCCCCGCGGCCGCGGAAACCACCCGTCGCAAAACTCCACCACGCGCTTGAGCGTGTGGTCGCTCTCGCCGCCGAGGAACAACGGCGGGTGTGGCTTCTGCTTTGGCTTGGGATATAGCCAGGCCTTGTCGAAGTTGACGAACTCCCCATGAAACTCGGCTTCCTCCTTGGTCCACAGCTCCTTCATGGCGAGGACCCGCTCGCGCAGCAGTTTGAAGCGCGTCGCGTACTTGGCGCCGTGGTTTTCCATCTCATCGACGTTCCAACCGCCGCCCATGGCAAAGATGACGCGCCCGCCGGAGAGCTGGTCGAGGCTCGCCACCGACTTTGCCGTGACGATCGGGTCGCGCTGGGGGATCAGGCAGATGCCCGTGCCAAGCCGCAAGGCTTTGGTTGCCGCCGCAGCGAACGCGAGCGCAACGAAGGGATCGTGGGTGTGTTTGTAGCGCTGCGGCAGTTCCCCGCCGCCGGGAAACGGCGTGCGTCGGCTCACGGGAATATGCGTGTGCTCGCACACAAACAGCGATTCAAAGCCGCGCTGCTCGAGCGCACGCGCGAGCTCGGCGATGTCGATGCCGTAGTCGGTCGGGAAGTAGTACGCGCCAATCTTCATGCCCAAATCTCCGCCGGTTTTCGAGCCACGCTGTCTGCCGGGAACGTTACCACGTTCGGCTGGGCGCCGACCAGGCGGCGGAACAACAAGACAGGCGCCACCGCGGGCGTGTCCGCGGCGGCGACCACCCCTCTGGGGAGCATGATCATCGGTGTGCGCCCAATAGAACACGAGCTGGCCCAAGTCGTTCGACAGGCTGGGTGCGAGTACTTCGCAAAGCGCATCGCCGGCATCATCGACAATCGCTTCCAGATGCCGCTATGCCGCGGGCGAGATCGTCCCGGGCCCTGCAGGTCTTCGATGCCGTGGAGAATAGGACCGTCGAACTCGGCAACACGGCAATAGACGACGACTGGGGCGAGATCCCGCCATGACCTTCGGCACCGCGCTGGCGTTGGGTTGCAACAGCTGCAGCTCAACGCCTGTTTGCAATTAGGTGGCTGCATCGGCGTCGCCCCGGGGCAAGTCGCGGTTGGGCGCGAGCGGGATGTCGATGGCGATGGCGCAACGCGAGCAGCGCGGGTAGCGCAGGCTCGGCACTTCGTGGCAAACTGGGCGCGTCACGAGTACCGGAGTGGTTCCATGAAGGCAATGAAGGCTGGCGTCACCAAGGCAGGTAAGGGCATCGACAATATCGTGTGGAATATCCTGGGCCAGACTTATACGCCAAAGCACGTGAGCGAGAGTTCCTTCTCGTGGCATGCGCTGTTTCCGCCGGGAACCTTTGTGCCCCCGCACATCCATGCCAACCAGGATGAGTTCATCTACGTGCTGGAGGGGCGCTTCGAGTTGTTCCTGGACGGCAAGGACGCGTCGGCCACCGCGGGAGACCTCATCCGCCTGCCGATGCGGATGGCGCACGGTATCTTCAACAAGAGCGATCAGCCGGTGAAGTGCCTGTTCTGGGTGTCGCCGACGGGCAAGCTGTTCGAGCTGTTCAAGAAGATCGATAATGTGCCTGACCCTGCCGAGGTTACCCGCCTCGCCGGATTGCACGATGTTAGGTTTTTGCCGCCTCCCGACAAGAGCTGATCCCGAGCGAGGGAGACCCAGCGTTCTGGCCGCGGCGCGCGGCTAGCGGGAGGCGTTGCGCCGTGAGCGGCGCTTCTGGGAGAGTGGGGCGGGGCTTGGGCCCCGGTTCACCTGCTCCTTGGCAAAGCCGGCGAGCTGGGCATAGCCTTTGACGATCGCCTCGCGTTCGGCGCGGCTTACCACGTCATCGATGTGGGCGAAGCCGTCGGGGGCGCGGCGCTCCACCTCGTCGATGACACCTTCGGGTCCGCCGCTGCGGTTGTTGCGCACAATCTCGGCCGTCTTTGGCAGCCGTTCCGCTTCGTAGGCCGCTAACGCGGCCCGGGCGTGCTCGCTGCTGGCAAGCGCATCCGCCAGACTGCGCGCGTCGAGGATCGCCTGGCTCGCCCCGTTGGAGCCCACTGGATACATCGGGTGCGCCGCATCGCCCAACAGTGTCACGCGCCCGTGCGTCCAGCGCGGCAGCGGATCGCGGTCGGCCATGGGATATTCGTAAAAGGCCGGTGCGCCCCTCACCAGCTTCACCAGATCCACGTGCGGTGTGCTGAAACGAGCCACATGCGGCATCAGCTCGGCGAGCGTGCCATGCCGGTTCCAGTCCTCGCGTCGCGGCGGCGGGCTTGAGCCGTCGCCCATGCGATAGGTGACGACCCAATTGATGAGCTGCGTGCCGGGTTTGCTGCCCTTGCCGATCGGATAGAGCACCAGCTTGTTGTTGAAGCCACCGGCCACGATCATCGTGCGGCCATCGAGAAAGCTCTTGGCGTTGGTTGCGCCACGCCACATCAGCACACCGTTCCAGCTCAGCCCCGCGTCCAGCGGATAGAGCCGCCGGCGCACGCTGGAATGGATGCCGTCGCAGCCGATGAGCACATCGCCGACCACCGTCATGCGTGTGCCATCGAGCGTGCGCTTGAAGCGGGCTCTGACGGAGCCCTCGCCCTCGATCCAGGCCTGGAACAGGTGACCCGTATGGATCGCCTTGCGCCCAAGCCGTTCAATGGCGGCATCACGCAGCACGCCCTGCAGGCGGCCGCGGTGGATGGACAGCTGCGGCACCTGGTAGCCCGCCTCGAGCCCGCGCGGTTCGCGCCAGATCTCCTGGCCGAAGCGGTTGGCATAGATCAGTTCGCGCGTGCGCACGCCGTCGGCGTCGAGGCGTTCCAGCAAGCCAAGTTCGCTCAGCTCGGCGATGGCGTGTGGCAGCACGTTGATGCCAACGCCCAACTCGCGGATGCGTGCGGAGGCCTCAAAGATTTCGCATGGAATTCGACGCGCCTTGAGCATCAGAGCGAGCGTGAGCCCGCCGATGCCAGCGCCGACGATGACGACGCGCATCGTCCCACCTCCCGACCGCGGACGACCGCGCGCCCGACCGTGCACCTGTGTGCGCGGTTGCGTTAGGGCAGCGCGCGCCCCAGCTTGAGCCTGTGCCGGTTACAGCACGGCGCGGATGAGCAGCGCAACCACTGCCAAAGCGGCCACACCCGCGAGCCACAGGCCGGCGAACCAGAGCAAGCGCACGAGCAGTCTCTTCTCGGCGCTGCCTGCCATCAGTGGTAGCCCGCGGAGGGATCGAGCTTGCCGCGGAACACCCAGTAGGACCACGCCGTGTAGGCCACGATCAGCGGAATTAGGACGCCGGCACCGACCAGGAGGAAACGCAGGCTGGAGTCGGGTGCGGCGGCCGACCAGATCGTCACCGTGGGGGGGACGATGTAGGGATAAAAGCTGATGCCAAGGCCGATATAAGACAACACGAACAGGCCCACCGCCGCCAGGAACGGCGCCATCTCGCGACGCCGCGACAGGCCCATGAGCAGCACGGCGGAGGTAACCGCGAGGAGGAGCGGCATCGGCGCGGTATAGAGCATGGCCGGCCAGGCAAACCAGCGCGCCATGAATTGGGGGTTCATGAGCGGCGTCCACAGGCTGACGACCCCGATCAGAGCGAGCGTGCCAAGCCCGGTCACCCAGGCGAAGCGGAAGGCCCGCTCCTGCAAACCGTCCTGGGTCTTGAGCACGAGCCAGGTGGCGCCGAGCAGTGCGTAGCCTACGAGCAGCGCCACGCCGGTCAGCAGGCTGAAGGGGGTGAGCCAGTCCCACCAGCCGCCGGCATAGACGCGGTCGGACACGGCGATGCCCTGCACGAGGGCGCCCAGTGCGATGCCCTGAGCGAACGTGGCCAGCATGGAGCCGCCGGCGAAGGCCCAATCCCAGTGCCGCTTACGGAACGCCCGCCAGCGAAACTCGAAGGCGACGCCGCGGAAGATGAGCGCCAGCAGCATGGCTGTGAGCGGTGCATAGAGCGCGGTCAGAACGATTGCGTACGCCACGGGAAAGGCCGCCAACAACCCGCCCCCACCAAGCACCAGCCAGGTCTCGTTGCCGTCCCACACGGGCGCAATCGAGTTCATCGCTTGGTCGCGCTCCTCGTCGCTTGCAAGGAACGGGAACAGGATGCCGATGCCCAGATCGAAACCGTCGAACAGCACATAGGCAAGGACGGCAAAAGCGATGAGCCCGGCCCAGATGAAAGCGAGATCCGACATGGCTTAAGACCCTCCCCTGCCGGCACGGTGCCCGGACAGCTCCAGCGCGGGAACCTGGGTGATGCCTGCCGCCCGCAAGGGCGCACCGGCTTCGATATCGGGCTCGTCCGTGCGTGGGGTGTGCCCCATCAGGCGCACAATATAGAGGAGCCCCGCCCCGAAGACCGCGAAGTAGGCGACGATGAAGGCAAGGAGCGAGGCAGCCACCGCCTGCGTGTCGATGGGAGACACGGCTTGCGCGGTGCGCAGGACGCCGTAGACGGCATAGGGTTGGCGACCCGCTTCGGTGGTGATCCATCCGGCGAGCACGGCCACGAAGCCCGAGGGCCCCATCACGAGGGCGAGCCGGAGGAGCCAAACGCCCTCATAGAGCCGCTGCCGCCAGCGCAACCACACGCTCCAAGCCCCGGTGAACACCATCAGCGCGGCCACGCCGACCATGAGGCGAAAGCTCCAAAACACGAGCGGCGAATCGGGCCAGTCCTGGCGCGGCCAGGACTTCAGGCCCTTAAGCTCACCGTTCCAATCGTGCGTCAGGATGAGGCTGCCCAGGCGCGGCACCTCGACCGCGTAGCGGGTGGTCTCGGCGGCCATGTCGGGCCAGCCCCACAGGATGAGTGGCTGGCCGCTGCGGGTCTCAAAGTGCCCTTCGATGGCGGCAATCTTGGCTGGCTGATGCTCAAGGGTATTGAGGCCGTGACGGTCGCCGGCAACGACCTGCAGCGGGCCGACGAGTGCGGCCATCCACATGGCCATGGAGAACATGAGGCGCGCACCTTCGTTGCCGGCATCGCGCAGGAGATGGAAGGCGCCGACCGCGCCCACCACGAATGCGGTGGTGAGATAGGCAGCGAGCACCATGTGGATCAGGCGATAAGGAAACGAGGGATTGAAGATGACGGTCCACCAGTCGGCAGCGGTGAACTGGCCTACGGCATTGACCGCATAGCCCGTCGGGGTCTGCATCCAGCTGTTGGCGGACAGGATCCAGAATGCCGATAGCAAGGTGCCGACGGCCACCATGAGGGTGGCAAAGAAGTGCAGCGCAGGTCCGACGCGCTTCATGCCGAACAGCATGACGCCCAGGAACCCCGCTTCGAGGAAGAAGGCGCTCAGGACCTCGTAGGCCATCAGGGGCCCGATCACGGGGCCGGCCTTGTCGGCAAATCCGCTCCAATTGGTGCCGAATTGGTAACTCATGGTGATCCCCGACACCACGCCCATGCCGAACGTGAGTGCGAAGATCTTCTTCCAGTAGTTATAGACGGCAAGGAAGACCGTCCGGCCGGTGGCGAGCCACAGTCCCTCGAGCACGGCCAAATAGCTCGCAAGGCCGATGGTGAAAGCGGGGAAGACGATGTGGAAGGACATGGTGAAGGCGAACTGAAGTCTCGCCAAAGAGAGCGCGTCGAAGAGCTCCATCAGTGTGCCTCCGACTGTTGCAGGCGTCGCCTTGAGCCCACCTCAGCCGTGGGCAATCGGGTTCGCTTTACGCCTTGGCAACGCGCGAGCGGGATCCTTCCAACTCCAAGCCAGCCTCGGCGGCGCGCGAGTTAGGGTCAGACTCAAGCCCCGGATCGTCGGGCGCCCGCGGAGACACGAATATGTTGGGCTCGACCGTCTTGGGCTGACGCGGCGACGCGGCGGGCTTTTTGGCGCGGAGGGTGTTGGCAGCTGCCGGATTTTCTGGGGTCGGAGCGGCAGAGCCGGCCATGGCTCTTTGCGCCGCGAGCCTGGTGTGTTCCTTGAGGTCGTCTGCGTCCTCAGGTTCGGCAGGCACGACGCGGGGCTTTGTCGTCGCGGCGCTGGCGGCCGGCACGGCACCGGCGTCATGCATGACCGCAGGCTTGCCAGCTGGGGCCGTGCCATTCGCACCCCTACCATCCCTGGCACTTGGGGCTGTGCCACTTGGGGCTGTGCCACTCTGGCCTGTGTCACCGGGCCCCGTACTATTGGGGCCCGTACTATTGGGGCCCGTGCTATTGGAGCCCGTGTGGGCGGGCGCGGGTGGCGTCTCGATCGGCTCCACGGTCGCATGCGCCGGAATGGCCGCGGTCGGTGTGGAGGCTGACCGGTGCGCCAGCGCTGGCTCGTTGCCGACCGCGAACCCGACGAGGGCTCCGAGCTTAGCGCTCAGGAGCGCGCCGGCCGGCTTATCGATCGCCTCCACCGGCACACGCCAGCGGAATGCGTCAAGTGCGCCCGTCACGGGTGAGACCGGCGCCCACCGGTCCGAGACAACGCCGTCGGCCGTCCAGGCGCAATCGCGCGCCGCGTTGACGGCACGCGCCAGCCATTCGCGCACGCGGCCGGCATCGCCGTGTTCTTCCCCCTCAATGCGCGCCATCAGGGCGGCGACGCGCTGTGTCAGGCGGCTCTCCAGCAGGGGCTCCAGGGCTGCGCGTGCCTCCTCCCATTCGCGCGCCTCGATGGCGGCGATGGCAAGCGCGATGGGTCCCTCGCTGTCGTGCGGCGTCAGGCGTGCAAGATGGCGCATGCGGTGAAGTCGGTCGCGGGGACTGTCGCCGGGGCGAGCGAAGGCATAGGCCGCGGCAAGGTCGGGATGCGGTGAAAGCCGCCACGTCTTGAGGAGCACGCGCGCGGCCCGCGGCGTGTTGCCTTGGGCCGCCAGCACGCGGCCGGCGATGGCCGCGGCCGGTACAAGGTCGGGCGCCAACCGATGCGCTTCGCGCGCGAGCTCCAGCGCCTTGTCGGCGGCCCCGTCCTCGGCGGCCTGCGCCTGGGCTGTGAGCAGCACGGCGCGGCGTCGGGCCGCGACTGGCTTGTCGATCAGATTGTAGCGCTGGCCAATCGCCAGCGTGCTGAGCGCCCCCTCCCAATCCTCCGCCCGGCACTGCAGGTCGAACAGCGCCTCGACGGGCCAGGCAAGCCGCGGGTTGCGCTTGAGTGCCCGTTCGGCGAACTGGCGTGCGGCTTCCCACTCGCCCTCGCGCTCCGCCTCAAGGAAGAGGCCGCGCAGGCCCAACTGCTCCGTGTCGGGCGTGGACAGCATGGCCTCGAAGATGCGCCGCGATGTGGCCCGGTCGCCGACGAGCTGTGCCGTCTGCGCCCGCAACAGATGCGTGAGCGGCTCGTTTGGCAGCGCCTTGCGCGCCTGGCCGGCGTAGCGCAGGGCGAGCGGGCCGTCGCCGGCGCCAATGGCGATCATACCGCCCGACAGCGCGCCGAGCCCGCGCTGCTGCCGTCGCCGATCGAGGAAGCGGCCGATCAGAGCCGGGCTCGACCACAACGCGCGCAAGGCCGACCACGCCAGCACCGCAAGTCCGATCGCCACCGCCAAGATGATGAAGGCGCGGAACACGCTGGTTTCGGCGATGTAGCCTTGCCACTCGACGACGATCGTGCCCGGTCGATCCGCGAGCCAGTGCAGGCCGGCCGCTGCGGCAAGGATGAAGATGAGAAAGGCGATGATGCGCATCATCGCTTGTCGTCCGGTGCGGCAACCGTCTTGCCTGCGAGCGCGGCCTTGAGCTGGGCTTCCACCTCGGCCATGGCCTGATCGACCGCCTGGCGCGCCGCAACCTTGCGAACCCAGTCCTCGCCGGCAAGCGCCGCCTTGGGTGGCAGCTTCTTGGCATTGGCAAGCACATCGCCGAGGCGGCCATCCTGCAGAGCTGCTTCCATGCGGGAGATGACGGCCTCAAGGCTCATGTCGTCGGCGGCGTGCCCGGCCTTGCGCACACGCACGATGGAGCGCGCGCCCGACAGCAGCCGCTCCATCAGCGTCGCATCGGCGGCTTCGGCCTCGGCGTCCTGCATCGCATCGGCGACCTTGCGGAAGGACTTGGCGAGCTCTGGAACGGGCGGTGCACCCTCCTGCATGTGGCGCTCGAGCGCCGCGAAATTGGCGCTAAAGCCGGCCAGTTTTTTCACCCGCGCCAGCTCCTCGGCATAGCCCTCGCCGCGATCGATGGCGCGCTTGAGATTGGCGAGCTCCAACGCGAGCAGCATGTGCGTGGCATTGACATTGGCGTTGGCCGCCCGATCGGCTTCGCTTTTGCGGAGCGTATCGACCTGGCGCTCCAGGCCCGTCATCGCGGTGGTGAGTGTGCCTAGGTCGGCCGCTTTGGCTGCTCCCTTGAGGCGCTCTTCGATCTCGCCCTTGAGCGTGTCAAGCCGCTGGGAGAGGCGGCCGGCATCGCTCCTCAGGGCCGCGAGCTCAGCCTCGAAGCGACCAACGCTCGACTTCGCCAGGTCGGCGGCGCTGCGCGCGGATTTGTCGACCTCGGAGAGCTTGCTGGACAGCGCCGCCACCTGCGCAGATTGTGTCGTCGGATCGGCCGCGGCGCCCGGGCTCAGCGCCTCTTCGAGCTTGCCCAGCCGCTGCAACAGTTCCGGCGGCAGGTCGGGCAGACTGGCGAGCTTGGCATCGACCGCCTTGGCCTCGCGCGCGAGCCTGGTTTGGGCGTCACTGAGCGCCGCCATCGAGCGGCCGAGCTCCTCGATGCGCGCCCGCTCAACGCCTGCCCGCGCGCCTAGCGCGGTTTCGAGGTCCGCTACGCGGCGAACGAGGTCACCCATGTCCTGGGTTCTGCCTTGGGCTTGCGGCGGCGGCGGCCGCGTGGTTGCAAGCTCGGTCACGATGAGCACCACGAGGGCGCCGAGCGCGCCGGACGCCAAATGCGTCAACCAAGGCACCCCCAGCCGCCGTGGAGCCATCGACGTCGCTGCCCTCGGCGCGCCCTCGGCAGCCGGGTCCGCGCTCGCGGCAGCGGCACCTGTGGGCTGGTCGTCCGGCTTGCCCCCAGTTTCGCTCTCAACTGGCCCAGATCCCGCCTGCGACCTCTCCTGGGACCTGGCCTGCGATTTGTTTGCCGACGTTGCGTGGGCGGTGGCCTGGGTTCCAGCCGACACGGCTGTGGACGTCGTGTTGGCCCCTGCGGCTGTCGGGGCTCGCCCAGCCCTGCCCTCCACCTCTGCCGCCGTCAGGTCGAGGGTTGCAAAGGTCCGCCTGCTGCCCGGCATCTCGCCGGGTCGCGGGGTGCCCTTGCCGGCTTCTTCCTTGTTGTTGGCCATGGGGCTCGATCCTCGAGTTGCAGGAAGCGATTGCGAGAGTGGCTGCTTCGCCTTAACGAAGTCGCACCCGCCCCCGACCCTCCCCGTGCCACGGCCCGTTCAGCCGTGCGATCTTGCAGCGGCGTCATCTATCAGGGCAAGCACTTCTTCCAGCCGGGGCGTCTCGGCAACCTCTATCGGGGCCTCACCCAGCGGCTTCAGTCGCTGGGCTATTTGGCTAGAGAGGCAGAAATGGATCAGCCGGCGGGCGACGGAGATTAGCCCATGCTTGCGCAGCAAGGAGGCGTAGAGTGTCGCAGTGCGCGGCGACATCAGGATGACGCCGTCGATCTCGCCTAAAGCCAGCTGCTCGATCGTGTCTTCGCCGAACGCGTTGGCCGGACGCATGCGGTAGACCATGCGCTGCAAAACCCGAAATCCGTGCGATTCCAAATCGGCCTTGAGGTCGCCGGCCAGGGTATCGCCGGCAAGATGCAGCATCAGGCCGGCAGCCGGATCGGTCACCGCCACGACGTGAGCGACGAGTTCCTCAACGCGGCCCGCACCCGTGATCACGGTCTCAAACCCCAGCGCCCGGCCTTCCGCGGCGGTTGCACGGCCGACGGCGAAGAGCGGCAATTTGCGCGCTTGCGCGCGCAGTGGATGGGCTCTGAGGGCGCGCAGCGCGTAGCGGCTGGTGGCGATCAGCGCCTGAACGCCGTCGAGGTCAAACTCCTCACCGTCGTCGAACGAGACGCTGAGCAGTGGTTCCACGGTCGCTTGGTGTCCGCGGCTCTCCAATGCGGCTCTGAGTTTCAGCGCATCGGGCTCGGGGCGGGTGACGAGAAGGCGCATCAGCTCAGCGTGCGGAAGAAGTCGGGCCCCGCCAGCGCGATAAGTTCGCCGGCCGCATCCTCGGCCATGGCGATGGCCGCCTCGGGCCGGCCCTCGCGGCGGGTCGCGTGGCAGCGGCGACCATCGGGGGAGAGAATTTGGCCACGGAACACCAGATGATCGGGCGCCACCAGCTGGGCGAGGCCAGCGATCGGCGTCTTGCACGAGCCGTCCAGCCTGGCGAGGAATGCTCGTTCCACGGCCACCGCCAAAGCCGTCTGCACATGGTTGATGGGCGCAAGGAGGCGCGCCGTCCTGTCGTCGTCGGCGCGGATCTCGACGCCGATCGCCCCTTGCGCCACCGCCGGCAGCATGTCCTCGACCGACACAGGCTGCGTGATGCGGCTCGAAAGGCCCAGGCGTGCGAGCCCAGCGCAGGCGAGCAGCGTGGCGTCCACTGCGCCCTCCTCCAGCTTGCGCAGGCGCGTACCGACGTTGCCGCGCAGAGGCACGACCTGTAGGTCGGGCCGCAGCCGTTTCACCTGTGCTTGCCGCCGCAGCGACGAGCTGCCGACGACTGCAGCGGCGGGCAGTTGAGTGAGGCTCGCGGCCTTGGGGCTGATGAAAGCATCGCGCACGTCAGCTCGTGGCAAATAGCAGGCGATCGCCAGCCCCGCCGGTAAGATCGTCGGCATATCCTTCATCGAATGCACGGCGAGGTCGATCTCGCGCGTCAGCAGGGCCTCCTCGATTTCCTTGGTGAAAAGACCCTTGCCGCCGGCTTCGGCGAGCGGGCGGTCCTGAATGCGATCCCCGGAGGTCTTGATGATGCACAGTTCGAACTCCTCTCGGCTCGAGCGGTGCGCCGCCTTGAGACCAGCGAGTACCTCCTGCGCCTGGGCCAACGCCAGCACCGATCCACGCGTGCCGATCTTTGTCGTCATGGCGCACCAGCCGATCCGTACCGCAGGCGACCGATCTCCACCGTGGCGCGACCGGCCTGCGATGTCGCCTCCAGTGGGGCGGCGGGCGCGCACCCATCCGCGTGCCGGCGGGAGCGACGTCGCGGCCTGGCCGCCGCCGAACGGCGCGAGCTGATCTGCCTCGTCGGCCTATTCGTCATGGGGAGCTATGCCGGTTGACCCCTCGCCAAACTTGCCGCCGGTGAACCCGCGATGCTAACGGGGTGGCGGTCCGTCTCTGCCGTTTATGCTCCCGACCGGACCGGGGCGCAAACGAGGCCTTCACCGCAGCGATGACAGGTTCTTCTGACACGCGCGCCACGCTCGTACTCGGCATCGAGACGAGCTGCGATGAGACGGCCGCTGCGGTCGTCGCACACAGCTCGCAGGGTCAAGGGCGCATACTCGCCAACGTCGTGCGAGCGCAGTGGGAGCAGCACCGCGGCTATGGCGGCGTGGTGCCGGAGATTGCCGCGCGCGCCCACGTGGAGTGCCTCGACGAGATCGTAAGCGAGGCCATGCGCGAGGCCGGCATCGGCTTTGGCGACCTTGCGGCCGTGGCGGTGACGGCCGGCCCCGGCCTGATCGGTGGGTTGCTGGTCGGTGTAACGACCGCCAAGGCGCTCGCCATGGTGCACAGCCTGGCGTTGGTGGCGGTCAACCACCTGGAGGCGCACGCTCTGACTGTCGGCCTGACCCACGGGCTGCGGCCGCCCTATCTCGTGCTGCTCGTCTCAGGTGGCCACACGCAGCTCTTGCTAGTGCGCGACGTTGGTCGCTACCAGCGGCTGGGCACCACCATCGACGACGCGCTGGGCGAAGCCTTCGATAAGACCGCCAAGCTCCTGGGACTGAGCCAGCCGGGGGGGCCCGCTGTCGAACGCGCCGCGATGAAGGGCCGCCCCGAGCGCTTTGCCCTGCCGCGGCCAATGTCGGGGCGCGCCGAGCCGCATTTTTCCTTCGCCGGTCTCAAGACCGCAGTGCGGCAGCAGGCGCAAGCTCTGGCACCGCTCAACGATCAGGATGTCGCCGATTTGTGCGCCGCCTTTGAACTTGCCGCCGCCCAAAGCGTGGCCGACCGCGTGCGCTTGGCGATGGGGATAGCGAATGCGCAGTTGGATCCCCCCGACCGCCGGCACTTCGTGGTCGCGGGCGGCGTTGCCGCCAACCAGCGGCTGCGTACGGGCTTGGCCGAGGTGGCCGCGAGCGCGGGCTACGTGCTGCACATACCCCCGCCAGCCCTGTGCACCGACAACGCTGCCATGGTCGCCTGGGCGGGCGCCGAGCGGCTGGTGCGCGGCTGGACCGACAACCTCGATGTGCCCGCGCGTGCGCGCTGGCCACTCGACCCCGACGCCGCGCCAGCGCTGGGCTTCGGTCGCCTCGGTGCCAAGGCGTGAGCCGGAGAAGAGTGCGAACGGTTGAGCCCGGCGCAAAGCGCCGAGGCGAGGCCTCGAGTGCGACCTCGATCGCTGGCCTACGGCCAGATTTGCACGTAGGCTGAGCGTTCCCGGTCGGAGGCCTCGCCAAAGCTGGCGTTGTAGTCCTTAACGAGCGTCTTCAGGTGATCGGATTCCTGAAAGCGCTTGAAGGTTGCCTCGCTCGCGAACTCGTAGACGGCCAGGTACTGGAACTTGTCCTCGCCCAGGATTTTCTTGTAGCGCCGTGCACTGACGGCACCGTTGAATTGCAGCACCTGCGGCGCGTGCTCTTCGTTGTACCATTTGTTGAAGGCGGCCTCCCGGTCTTTGGTGATGGTTGCGCGCACGACGAAGATGGTAACCGCCATTGGCTTGTCTCCGACCCAAGGGCCCCGTATGGCCGCGGCCGCCGCACGGCTGCCGCTGAGGCTGCATTGGAGCCAACCGGGGCCACTGTGCCCAGGGAAGCCGGCCGTTACAAGGAGGCCCCGTTGGAGCTTCCCGCCGCATTCCCAGATGAGTCCCAAGTTCTAGGCGAGTTCCGGGCGAGTTCCGGGCGATTTTCTCTGGGCGATTTTCTCTGGGCGAGTTCTCTGGGCGAGTTCTCTGGGCATGTCTCTCTGGGCGAGGTCGCCAAGCCGAGTTTCCCAAGTCGTTCCCCAGGCCATGGCGTCAGCTGCGGTCGGGCATGAAGTGCGCAAACAACGCCTGTGTGTCGCCCCACGTGCGCTGGTCGAAGGCGGCATAGCTGCCCGGCAGGGCGACGTCGCAGCCCTTGCGCTCTTCGACCACGACGACGGCGCCCGGAGCGAGCCATCCGCCTGCGGCAGCCGATGCCAGCGACCTCGCCGCCAGACCTTGGCCATAGGGCGGGTCGAGGAACGCCAACGTGAAGCCACTGTTTTTGCCCGCCGGGCCGAGCTCCGTCGCATCACGGCGGAACAATTTGCTGGCGCCGGTCAGTCCGAGCGCCTCGATGTTGCGGCGCGTGAGCGCACGCGCCGCGGGGTCGTGCTCCACGAAGAGACAGAACAGGGCGCCCCGTGACAGCGCCTCAAGACCCAGCGCGCCCGTTCCCGCGAAGAGGTCGAGCACCTTGGCACCTTCCAGCGCGACCTCGGCAGTGCCGTGGGCGAGGATGTTGAAGATCGCCTCGCGCACGCGGTCCGAAGTGGGCCGTGTGCCCGCGTGCGTCGGTGCCGCCAACAGCCGGCCCCGGAACCGCCCACCCACGATCCTCACCGCGCCCCCTCGCCGCCGGTTTGGCGCTTCGGGTCCATGAGCCCGAGCTCGCGGGCAACGCGGATGCCGAGTTGATCGACGAGCACCCGCCGCGGGACCGGCTCGACCTCACCGGGGCGCAAGTCGATGAGCTGAAATGGTCCAAAGGAGATGCGGATGAGCCGGTTCACCGTCAGTCCGAGGCGGTCGAGAATGGTGCGCACCTCCCGATTCTTGCCTTCGCGCAGGCCAATCGTCAGCCAGACGTTGGCGCCCTGAACCTTGTCGAGAGCGGCCTCGATCGCGCCGTAGTGCACGCCGGCAATTTCGATCCCATGCCTGAGCGCGTCGAGCGCCGTCTGGTGGACCGTCCCGTGCGCGCGCACGCGATAGCGCCTGAGCCAGCCGGTGGCCGGCAA
Organism: Hyphomicrobiaceae bacterium; assembly: GCA_036558085.1. GTDB lineage: Bacteria > Pseudomonadota > Alphaproteobacteria > Rhizobiales > Hyphomicrobiaceae > AWTP1-13. The sequence goes on along the minus strand of DATBGH010000017.1, from coordinate 5,338 downwards.
TTCCAGATGCCGGGCGAGCGCGCCGTCGTTGGTCAACAGCAGCAAGCCCTCGGTATTGAAGTCGAGACGACCGACGGAGACGACGCGCGGCATGGCCTCCGGCAGCGCCTCGAACACGGTAGGGCGACCTTGCGGATCGCGATGCGTGGTGACGCGACCCTTCGGTTTATAATAGCGCCACAGGCGCGGCAGCTCCGCGGCGGGCAAAGGCTTGCCATCGACCAGGATCTGATCGCTGGGCGCCACGTCGCGCGCGGGGCTGGCGAGGACCTCGCCATTGACGCACACGCGTCCCGCCTCGATCCAGCGCTCCGCCTCTCGGCGCGAGCACAATCCCGCGCGCGCCAGCGCCTTGGCAATCCGCATTGGGGCCGGGGGTGCTCCTTCGCGCGCTGGCGCTGGACCGCGCGACCTTGCACGTTGACGGCTCTCGGTTTTTTGCATGGAATCGGGGTTCCCGCTCACACGCGAGCGCTGCACGTTCACGACCACAGGTTATGACACCTCGCCCAAACCAGAGCCATATGCTTGCGGCCCTTGCCGAAGCAGAGGCTAGCGCCGCGCGCGGCGAGGTGCCGGTGGGTGCGGTGGTGGTGATGGGCAACGGCAGCGTGCTTGCGCGCGCTGGCAACCGCATGCGCGAGCTTACCGATCCCACGGCGCACGCGGAAATGCTCGCCATTCGTCAAGCCTGTGCCGGGCACGGTTCGGAGCGTCTCGACGGCGCCGACATCTACGTCACGCTCGAGCCCTGTGCGATGTGCGCGGCGGCGATCTCGTTGGCGCGCCTGCGGCGTCTCTACTGGGGTGCCGCCGATCCAAAGGGCGGCGGCGTCGAGCATGGGGCCCGCGTCTTCAGCCACCCGACCTGCCACCACGCACCCGAGCTTTACGGTGGGATCGAGGAGACGCGGGCGAGCCGGCTGTTGCGGGAGTTTTTCGCCGGCCGCCGTTAAGCCCGCGCCGTGTCGACTTGGTGTTGTCGGCGGCAAGCTCCGGCGCCGTGCGGATGGGGATGATGCCGTGTCGCTCGTAGAGCTCGGCGAGCAGGTCCCAATCCTTGAGCACAGTGCGGTAGATCCACCGGTAGGTGCGCTGGGCCTCAGCCACCGCGCAGGCGCGCACCCGGCCGACAAACTCGGATGTGGCGGCCACCTCCAGCCAGTTGATCACGAGATGGAGGTAGGTCGATTCGTAGTTGCGCGCCCCGTCCGGTAGATCGGTCGGCGCTTCGGGATAGCGGCGCACCAGTTCGTCAAGGAACGGTGCGACGGGATCTTGCTCCGGTGTGCCCAAGTACCACAGGTACCAATGCATCTGCTCGTGCAGGTAGGTGGAGAGCAGCAGGTCCTCGTGTTCGGCGAAGCGGTTGCCGAGCGTCAGCATCGGGTGGCTGAAGGTGTCGCCGCCAGGCACGATGCGGACGAGCCGCGTATATTCGTAGCGGGAGAGGTCGTGCCGGCGCCGCAGGGCCTGCAGCATGTCCCGCACCCGCTCCGCCTCACGCCGCGCGTGATCAAGGTCGAGATCGATGCGAAAGCCTTCGCTTTGCCCGCGCCGCACTCCGCAAGCCCCCGGGATCGTGCTCAACGAAAGGTTAACACCAAAGGCGTGTAGCACGGTCATGGTTGCCAAGGTCAAGCAGGTTCCGCTGCACCCTGGGGATTCTGTCGTGAAAGGCTTAATCAACGTGGGCAAGCACTTGAGAAAGCTTCCGTTTTAAATCCTCCTTGGCGGGCTGGGCGGCCGTCAGGATCGCCTCGACCTTGAAGTAGTCCATGGCGCCAAAGGCCCCGACAGCGGGACGAATCAGGATGTGGGGGGCCGCCGCCTTGAGCTTTTCGCGGGTCAGGGAGTGAAACAAGATCTGCGTCGATCCGGTGACGGCATCGAGGGTGCGTGGCAATTTGCCTCCCGGCCGTCGACGCGGCAGCCCGGTTACGTCGACGGCGACCGTGACGTCCGCGCGATCGAGCACCACGTCGTAGGGCACCGGGTTGACGAAGCCGCCATCGATCAGCGTGCGCCCGCCGAGCACCACTGGGCGCGTGAGGCTTGGCAGCGCCGAGCTCGCCGCCAGTGCCGGGATCAGCGGCCCCTCGTCGAGCACGACCTGCTCGATGGCATAGAAATCCGCAGCAATCGCCAGGAACGGGATCTTGAGCGCGGCAAAGTCACAGCGCATGGCCTCGGGCAGCAGCATCTCAAACAGGGTGACGCTGTCGACGACGCCGGGCATGCGCGCGCTCCACAGGGTGGAGAAGCCACCGCGCAGCTTGCCGGCGAAGCGTCTGAGGAAGTATTGGCGCTTGGCGAATAGGGCCGTGAAGTGCTCGCGCATCTGGGCACCGGTGAGGCCGGCCGCGTAGGCGGCCCCGCAGATGGCTCCCATCGAGGTGCCGGCGATCACGCTGGGCCTGACGCCGAGCTCGTCGAAGGCCTCGAGCATCAGCACATGTGCAAGACCGCGCGCCGAACCGCCGCCGAGCGCCAGGGCGATGCGCGGCCCAAGCTTTTGCGACTTTGCTCCCGCGTCAAGCATGGCTCATCTCTTGCGGGACATGAGTTTTGCGAAATGGGCTAATCCCGGTTCAGTGGCGGCAGCCGACGCGTGCGGCGCACGGCATGAGACGGCGGCGGCGCGATCGGCTCGGCGCGCGTCGCGCTGGGCAGCGTGTCCAACGTTTCGGTGCTCAGGACGCGCTCGAGCTGGCGACGCAACTGTGCCTTGGCCGGGGCCGCTGCCGCCATGATGTCTTTAAAGCGGTGAAAGTCGAGCACGTAATAGGCGTCCACCTCGACGTCGACGTAGATGTCGGGCTGCGCCACCATGAGCTTCTGGCGCACGATCGTGCGCTGCATGATCTGCGAGGAGGCCATCAGCACGGCGAAGGCTGATGGATGCGGCCGCTTGCCCGGCATGACGGGCGCACCGCTCACGTCGATGGCGACGGTGATATCGGCTTCTCCGCGGAGGATGTCGAACGGCAGCGGATTGGTGAGACCACCGTCCATGAGCATCCGACCGTTGATGGTGACCGGAGTAAAGAGCGCTGGAAGCGCCATGCTGGCCGCCACCGCCGTGCGCAGCGAGCCTTCGTTCAGGATGGTCTGCTCCTGGCCATAGTAGTCGGTGGCCATAATTTTGAGGGGGATCTTGAGCTCGGCGAAGTCGCGCGCCACGGAGGAGGGCAGCATGAACTCGAGCAGCGCCTCTCCCTTCAGCAGCGCCGAACGCAGGGGCAGAAAGTTCAGGAACTTGACGACCGGCTCGGAACGCGCCGACAGGAGTTGGCGCGCGATATCCAACCGCTGGCTCAAGGCTTCCTCGGTGTGGGCGCGGATGAGCTTGGCGGAGAGCCCCGAGGCGTAGGCCGCGCCGAACACGGCGCCAATCGAGGTGCCGGCGATCACCTTGGGCTTGAGGCCGAGCTCGTCAAACACCTCCAGCATCGGTATGTGGGCGAGCCCCCGCGCCCCACCCCCGCCCAACGCCAAGGCAATGGTTGGCCGTGTCGCAGGCAGGTTTTTGGGCTCGACGGACTTGCCTGCTGCGTCCATGCCCGGCTCGATCACCGTTCCTGAAACCTCCAGATCGCCGGCCCGGAGTTGTTTGCTCACCGTTTCTTCCCCGCGCCCGGCTCCCCTTGTTCGACCGGTCCTCCGGCATCCTTCCAGGCCTTGAAGCCGCCGAGGATGTGGGCAACCGGCCTCAGGCCCATGTCCTGCGCCGTCTTGGCGGCGAGCGCGGAGCGCAAACCTCCGGCGCAGAAGAACACGAACTTTTTATCCTCGCCAAACTTCTCCTTGTAGTAGGGGCTTTGGGGATCGATCCAGAATTCCAGCATCCCGCGCGTCACATTGAACGTACCGGGGACCTTGCCATCGCGTTCGCGCTCGCGCGGATCGCGCAGGTCGACGAGCACCACGTCGTCGTGACCGTGGAGTTTGACGGCGTCGGCGGCCTGGATTTCCTCAATCTCGCGCTTGGCGGCCTCAACCATCGACTGCACGCTTTTGACGATCTTCTGGGCCACGCTTGTCCTCCCTTCGAAAGACGCTTCGCACCCGGCGGGGGCCGGGCGGGCGATCCTAGTCCTAGCATATTTGCGGCCTGCTCGCGTCAGAGCGCTGCAGCTTGGCCGGTAGCAGGCGATCGCGCCAAACGCCCGCCTGTGGCCGTGCGGCGGGTGAATTGGCAGCTGGTAGGAAGTCTCAGCGCTCCCTCAGAATGGCGTGTGATCGGGCGCACAGCCGCATGGCGGCTTGATGGCGCTCGTTCATGCCTGGCGCCCTCCCACGGCCATGTTTTGATGGCTCCGTGTCGTGAGAATCTGGTAGCACGCACCCCATGCTCCGCCGCCTCCTTATTCTGGCAGTGCTGCCTCTTGTGGCCTCTTGCGCGGCGGTGCCCGGCTATACGCCGCCTCCGCTCGAAGGATCGCACGACAAGAACAAGTTCGCGAAGGCTATGGAGAGCGGCGAGGTTGGTCCCGAGGGCCGCTACGAGATGAGCGCGGCCGAGAAGGCCATGGATTGCAAGCGCCTCACGGGCTCGATCGAGATCACCATTAGCCGGCTCAAGGATCCTCTCGTCCGACAAGAGGCATCGGCCATGTCCTCGGCCGCGCAGAAGCTGTCTACACCACTTTATGGCGGCTCCACCAAGGCGCCCGACCGACAAGCGATCTATGCGCGCGAGCGCGCCAAGCTTGAGGCCTACAATGGCGAGCTCGCCGTCAAGGGTTGCAAGACCGTCGACATCGAGGCGGAATTGGCTCGCCCTCCCGAGCCCCCTAAAAAATATTAGTGGGCCCCCCGTGGGCTAGGCGCTTACGCCCGCGGCTCGCCTGGTCTGCGCGACCAGCGGTTATTTCCGGCCTTGATTTGCGGCCTTGGTTTGCGGCTTGGCGCGCCCGCGCCCGTCGTCACCTCGGGCGCCATCCGCTTTGGCGCTGGTGAGGAGTGGTAAAATGCGCGGCGAGGTCGTGGCTTCCTGGTGGAATGCTGCCCCACAGGACATGGACGCCGGCCAGGTCCAAAATGCAAGATGCGCTTGGCGATATCCACCCAGCGCGGCCGGCCGAGATCGGCCCCCCGCATCTGTGCGCACCACTTTCGATCGCTGGCGTTGCCTCGCTGCTCGGAGGAAGAGGCAAATCTTTGCGGGAGATCCTCCGCGTGGCGGCGCTATTCGGCGGCCTGCGCGTGCCCCTCGAGCGGCAATCCCATTTCGGTCCACAGGGTCGCCAGCGCCACGACCAGGCGGTCGATGTCGGCATCCGTGTGGTAGGGGGTCGGCGTCAGGCGTAAGCGCTCGCTACCGCGCGGTACCGTC
>DATBGH010000016.1:0-76697 GCA_036558085.1 Hyphomicrobiaceae bacterium | reverse complement strand
GAGACGAGATTGTGGGCGCTTCGTGCGCCCCCTGACGCGACAAAAGTATTGCGCTTCCTGCGGCTCTCCTACCACGCTTCGCCGTCCGCGGCCCCCTCGACAAGCAGGACCTGCCGCCGCCCACCCATCTTGGGTCCGCTCACGATGCCCTTGCGCTCCATGCGCTCCATAAGGTCGGCCGCCCGGTTGTAGCCGATCCCGAGGCGCCGTTGCAGATAGCTGGCGGAAGCCTTGCGCTCGCTGCGAACAATCGCCACGGCCCTGTCGTAGAGGTCGCTGATATGCCCATCCCCATTCTCGGCCTCAGCAGCAGACGCTTCGGTGATACCTGCGATGTAACGGGGCGCGCCCTGGTCACGCAGATAGGCGGCGATGCGCTCGACCTCCTCGTCGGCCACGAACGGCCCGTGCACGCGCAAGGTGCGGCCAGCGCCATTGGAAAACAGCATGTCTCCCTCACCCAACAGCTGCTCGGCGCCCTGCTCGTTGAGGATCGTACGGCTGTCGAATTTGGAGGCGACCTTGTAGCTGATGCGCGTTGGGAAATTGGCCTTGATGGTGCCGGTCACGACATCGACCGAGGGACGCTGGGTCGCCATGATGAGGTGAATGCCGGCTGCACGCGCCATCTGCGCCAGGCGTCGCACGGCGGCATCGATCTCTCTGCCCGCGACCAGCATGAGATCGGCGAACTCATCAACCACGACCACGATGAAGGGCAGAGGTTCTAGCTCGCCCTCCGGGCCCGCGGCGGAAGCTGCAAAACGCCTCTGCGTCTGGAGTACGCGCGCGTTGTAGGCGGCGATGTTGCGCACCGCCAACGCCGACATGCGCCGATACCGCGCCTCCATCTCGGCCACCACCCAACCCAGTGCGGTCACGGCTTGGGCGGGCTCCGTCACCACCGGGCAGAGCAGATGCGGGATGCCGTCGTAGACGGAGAGCTCGAGCATCTTGGGGTCGATCAGCAACAACCGGCAGCGCTCGGCTGAGTGCCGATAGAGCAATGACAAGATCATGGCGTTGACACCGACCGACTTGCCAGAACCCGTCGTGCCGGCAACCAGCAGGTGCGGCATGCGCTGGAGATCTGCAAACACAGCGGTGCCGGAAATATCCTTGCCCAGCGCCAGCGGCAGCGCCGCCTCGCTCGCGCGGAACGCTTGGGTCTCGAGCAGCTCGCGCAGGAGCACTCTCTCGCGCCGCGCGTTGGGGAGCTCGATGCCGATGGCATTGCGACCGGGCATGGCCGCGGCCCGCACGCAGGCCGCGCCGAGGGACCGGGCGAGGTCGGGCTCAAGCCCGATGACCCGCGCCGACTTCACGCCACGCGCTGGCTCGAACTCATAGAGCGTCACCATGGGACCTGGATGCACGCCCCTGATCTCGCCCTTGACACCAAAATCGGCGAGCACGTCGCTCAACAACCCGGCCTGTGCGCGCAACTCCGCCTCGGTCAGCGGCGCACCCGCCTTACCAGGAGGTCGCCGCAGCAGTGCCAGTGGCGGGCGCACGCCGGCGACCTCGGGGTGGGCCGTGCGCTCGACGCCAATGCCTGCGTCGAGCACCGGCTCGGTGCGCCGAGCGTGCGTGCGTTGCGCCTCCGGCACGGCCGGTGCGAAACGCTTTGCGATTTCATGGCTCGTTCTTTCCGTCAGCCGATCGAACGAAGCGTCACGGCCCCCTGCCGCCTCATCGCGATCTGCGCCTGGCAGCTCCGCGGGTTCGGGTTGGAGCAACTGCGGATGAGGGTCGAACGCCAGCACCGGCGGCTCGCGTCCGAGATCGGCAGGCATGTGAGCTGGTCTGGGGTCGCGATAGGAGTGGATGAGGTCGAGCAACTCCCGCCACCAGTCCGCCACGGCCTTGAAATTGCCGCGGCCGTGGCTGTGGCAGATGAGGCGCAGCTCCTGGCGGGAGAGACCAAGACTGCTCATCAGCATCAGCACGCCAGCGGCAAAGCACAGGAGGCCGGCCGCCCCTGCGGATCGATCGGCATTGATGTGCGCAAGCAGGCTTGCAAACAGGCCGAGGCCGAGATCGCCGAGCACACCGCCATAGCCGTGATGGCGCAGCGGCCATGCCGCCGCCAACGGTAGGGAGGAGAAGGCACCGGCGAGGACAAGGACGGCGAGCGGCGCCAGCACGAGCTTGCCGCGCAGCCCGCGCGGCTCTTCTGCCGCGAGCAGTTGCAAGGCCCAGAAGAGCGGTGGCAACAGCACGAATACGCCGGCGAGGCCCAGCATCTGCATCAGCATGTCGGAGAGAATGGCGCCGGGAGGCCCCAGCAGATTGCGGGCCCCGCCGCTGGTGGCTCGCATCAAGCTTGGGTCGGTCGCCGACCAGCTAAGCAGGCTCGCGCTCAGCGCCGCGCAGGCGGCGAGCAGGAGAAAGCCAAGCAATTTCCAAAGCCCCCGTTGTAGCCGAGACCTCACCGAGGCCGGCAGCAGGGGGGCCGGGTCGTCGGCCCGATACGCCATACCAGAAGCGCGTTACGCTGCAATCTCGACAATGCGACCAAGCGCTTCCCTGACGGTCGCCACATCGTGCACCAGCGCGACGCGGATGAAGTCGCGGCCGGGATTGACGCCCAGCCGATCTTCGTGAGCCAGATAAACGCCCGGGATCACTTTGACACCGCAGCGTTTCCAGATTGTTAAGGTTGCCTCCTCACCACCCCCCAGCTCGGCCACGTTGAGCCACAGGAAGAACCCTCCGGCGGGGCGACGGTAGCCGAAGCGGCCCGTCAACAGCTCGTCGCACACCTGAAACTTGGCGCGATAGGCCTGACGGATGACGCCGACGTGCTGCTCTTCGGCCCACACCGCCGCCGAAGCGTGTTGGACGGGGCCCGGCATTTGCGGCGCGGTGAGATTGCGGATCTCGGCCAGGGCATCGAGAAAATCGCCATCGCCCGCGGCAAACCCCGAGCGCATGCCCGGCAGGTTGGATCGTTTTGACAGCGAATTGAAGACAATGAGGTTGCGAAACCGCTCAGGCGTCCTGGCCGCCACCTCAAGGCCGCCGGGTGGAGCATCCGCGCCGACGTAGATTTCCGAGTAGCATTCATCCATCAACAGCATGAAGTCATACTCGCGTGCCAATGCCAGCGCCTTGGCGATGTATTCGGCGCTGGCCACCGAACCTTGTGGGTTGGCAGGTGAGCACAGAAAGAATGCTGCCGTGCGCTGCAGCAGGTCGGGCTCGCGCGCGAGCCGATCGAGATCGGGCATTTGCCCGGTCTGGGTCGTGGCATTGAGATAGACGGGCTCGCAGTTCGTTGCATACGTGCCGCCGAGGTAGGCCTGGTAAAATGGGTTGGGCAGCAAAATGACGGGCCGACCCGCCGACATCTTGCGCCCGACCGCCGGCAAGGTGGCAAAGAACAGGCCTTCGCGCGAGCCATTGACCGGCAGCACCTCATGCTCGAAATCGATCGCCCCGGCGAGCCCGTAGCGACGGCCGATCCAGGCGGCGATCGCTTTGCGCAGCTCCTCAGAGCCGCGAATTCTGGGGTAGGTCCCAAGCAGCGCCTTGGCCTCGACCAACTTGTCGACGACAAAGCTCGGCATCGCCTCCTTGGGATCCCCAGAGGTCATCTCGATCGGCTTCTTGTGGCCCGGCTCGATGCTCCCGAGCAGGCGCGCCGTCCGCGTAAACGAGGAGAGGACGGCGCCATGGGTGAGCGCTGCGAGGCCATGAAGTTCGGTCATCTAAGCTCGCTCCCTCGTCTCAATGCGGCCCGTGCGTCGTCTTGATGCGGCTTGGTCTCGCTCGTGGGCCGCATCCCAACGTCTCGTTCGCGGGTCTCGCTAGGCCGGGATCGCGCCTTCTCTCCGCACGTAGCCCACCCTCGCCAGGACCCTGCCGCAACCAGCGAATGGAGCAGAAACCGAGGCGATGCAAGCCCCATCTTGAGGCCGCTCAAGATCGCCTGGTTTGGCCAATGATCGGCCAGTGGTTCGCGCTGTCGGGGCCGCTGCGGTCGACGCCTCGGCCCGCGGCGATCAGCGCATCCGTCGCGGGTTCATATAGAGGTCGGCCTCCTGCTTCTCGAGCCGCGGCGTGTATCTGCCGGATACGACATCGCGCGCAAGCGACCGTACGTGGCGTCGGGCATCGGCATTGAAGATCAGCATGCCGCAGAACAGCTTGAGCACCATCATCAGGCGCGGATCGGCGTATTCGATCTTCACGCGCCCCTTCCACTTGCCGCCGATGGAAAACACTTTGCCATCGAGAAAGCCCACGGGTTGATCATGCTCGTTAAAGAGCGTGTAGTCGCCACCAAGATCGATGAAGTCGCGCCGCAGGCGGAAGAACGCAGGCTTGCCGTCCTCGAGGAGGAAGAAGGAGAAGTGCTCGGGCAGCAACGGCCACTTGTGGGCGGAGCGCTCGAGGTAGACCATGTTGTCATGGTCCCCGGTGTTGATGGAAAAGGCGGTCACCGGCAAGCCGCGCGCACCGAGCGTCAATTGCAGGCTACGGCCGACCATCAAATCCATGGTGGCGCGCCAGTTGAGGGATTCGGTGAAGAGCTTGAACACCAAGCGCTTGTCCATGCCGGTGTTCTTGGTCCACAGATCCTCACGGTAGCCAAGGAGGCCGCTGCGGCCACCGTTCTCGATCACCTCGGCAATGATGTCCATATCGGCGGAGAATTGCCGCGATTTTGCGCGGTTGCGGCTCTTCTTATAGATGCCAAATTCGATGGAATTGAAGTTGGTGATCCACACGTCGACGATGAACTCGGCCCACTGCGTCTTGACGCTGGTCCTGCCGCGCCGAGCGATGGCAGCCGCGCCCCGCGGCGGCGTTCGCTCAACTCGCTGCAAGATCTCGGCCTTGGCTTCGCGGGCTGCCTCGGCGGCCGCGGCCTCGGCCTCAATCTCGCTGGTCGCGGTCCTGCTTCCGTCAGCCATGTTGCGGCTCCTCGAGAGCGCCGACACGCGATGACAGATGGCGCGAATCAATCCGCGCGGACGTTAGCATCGCCACCGGGTCGCGCGAGTGGCGGCACCGCATCGCCAGCAAAAAGCTGTGCGTTGCGGTGGTTGCTCCAAGCGCCCAGGCATGGCGCAAACCGCGCAGTCTTCCAAGGCTTTCGCTCGCCAACGATGAGCTCAGCCCGAGAGATGCGGCACACGCGCGCCAAAGATCTGCGAGCCCACGCGCACGTAGGTTGCGCCAAAGGCCACCGCCGTCTCGAAGTCCGCGCTCATGCCCATGCTGAGCTCTCTCAGTCCAAGCTCGTGCGCGAGCTTGGCAAGGAAAGCAAAATGGACCGCCGCCTCTTCGTCCTGTGGCGGAATGCACATGAGCCCCGCGATGTCGAGGTTGAGGTTGTCGCGACAGAGCCCCAGCAGACCCGCCGCCTGCCTCGGATCGACGCCAGCCTTCTGTGGCTCGGCACCCGTGTTGACCTCGATGAACAGCTTGAGCCGCCTCTCTTGCTTTGCCATCTCTGCCGCGATGGCCTCGGCGATCTTCGGCCGATCGATCGTGTGAATGGCATCAAATAGCGCCACCGCCTCGCGCGCCTTGTTGGACTGCAGCGGCCCGATCAAATGCAGCTCGATGTCGCTAAAGCGCGTGCGCAGAGCTGGCCACTTGGCCTTGGCTTCCTGCACGCGGTTCTCCCCGAAACAGCGGTGGCCGCAGGCTAGGACGGGCAGGATATGATCGGCGGCAAACGTCTTGGTCACGGCCACGAGATGGATTGAGGTGGCATCACGGGCGGCGGCCCGCGCCGCGGCGGCGATGCGGCTCTCTACCTCGGCGAGACGCTCGGGGGCGGTGGTCACGGACCTGGCCTCGTCACAGCACCGACCGGCGGTGCTCGTTGGCCAATTTGGCGATGCGGAGAGCCGTCGGGTTCAGTCTGGAGGCCAGCACCGTCGCGCGGCCACCGTGCCATACCGGCGCTCGAGGATCCCCTGTTGGCGGACCTTCTCTTCCACCCAAACGACCCCTCAAGTTCGGCCATGAGAACCACCTACCGCCTGCGGCGCCAATGGCGTGCGCTTATCCCCTAGATCAAAACACCCTCCCACCCCCGAACGCTTGCTTCAAGCTCGCTCGGCGACGGGAAGGCGGCCATGGAAATATTCGACGATGGAACTATAAGGTGCAAGGTGGGATCGACCACGGGGGGGCCGGGTGACCACGGCCATGCGCCCCCGTGCGCCGGAGGCAACGTCCCAAACAACGACAAAAGCCCAGCTCACGTCCCACGGGCCTTGTCCGCGGCGAGCCCCAAGCGCGCCCTAGCTCAAGGGGTCGGGTGCCCCAACTGCGCTTGACCGTTTGGGCTCCCATCGGCCATTTACCACCTCGCAGCTGAACCCCGAGACAGACCCCCAGAAGCATTCCGAGAGACACATCCCAGAAGCACCCCGAGCGACACCCCCCAGAGACACCCCAGAGACACCCCAGAGACACCCCAGGGACAAGGGCCCAATGGCAAGCGAACGCTACAACGCGCCGGTGCGCGAGAAGCACTGGCAACAGGTCTGGGACGAGCGCGGCACCTTCCGCACTCAAGATCAGAACCGCCGTCGGCCCAAGCGCTACCAGCTGGAGATGTTCCCCTACCCGTCTGGCCGCGTGCACATGGGCCACGTGCGCAACTACACGTTGGGCGACGTGATGGCGCGCTACATGCGCGCCAAAGGCTTCAATGTGCTCCATCCCATGGGCTGGGATGCGTTCGGGTTGCCGGCCGAGAACGCCGCCATGGAACGCAAGATTCATCCGCGCAAGTGGACCTACGAGAACATCGACACCATGCGGGCCCAGCTCAAGGCCATGGGCGTGTCGATCGACTGGACCCGCGAGTTCGCCACCTGCGACCCCGCCTACTACGTCCATCAGCAGCGCCTGTTCTTGGACTTTCTCAAGAAGAAGCTGGCCTATCGCAAGACCGCCAAGGTCAACTGGGACCCGGTCGAGCACACGGTGCTTGCCAACGAGCAGGTGATCGACGGGCGCGGCTGGCGCTCGGACGCACCCGTTGAGCAGCGCGATCTCACCCAGTGGTTCTTCAAGATCACCGCCTTCGCCGATGAGCTCTTGCAGGCGCTCGACGGCTTTGCGGGCAAGTGGCCCGACTTCGTGTGCACGCAGCAGCGCAATTGGATCGGGCGCTCGTCCGGCGCCAGCATGCAATTCGCGCTGGAAGGTGCCAAACTCCCCAAGAAGCTGCAGACGCTCGAGATCTTCACCACACGGCACGACACGATCTTCGGCGCCTCCTTCATGGCAATCTCGCCCGAACATCCGCTCAGCACCCATCTTGCCAAACGCCACCGCGAGCTCTCGGCCTTCATCGAGGACTGCCGGCGCATGGGCACGAGCGAGGAAGCTTTGGCAAGGGCCGAGAAGCGAGGGCTCGACACGGGACTTGTCGCCATCAATCCCTTCAAGCCCGATGCGAAGCTCCCCGTCTTCGTTGCCAATTTCATCGTCATGGACTACGGCACCGGGGCGATCTTCGGATGCCCCGGCCACGACCAGCGCGATCTCGAGTTTGCCCGCAAATATGGACGACCCGTGGTGCCCGTCGTGCTGCCGCCAGGCGCCGACCCGACAACCTTCAAGATCGGCGAGGAGGCCTATGTCGGCGATGGCACCATGATCAACTCGGAGTTTCTCGACGGGCTCACCGTCGAGGCGGCGAAGGAGGCGATCGCGCGCAGGCTGGAGGAGCGCGGCATCGGCGCCGGCAAAGTAAACTACCGACTGCGCGACTGGTTGATCTCGCGCCAGCGCTACTGGGGGTGCCCGATTCCGGTGATCCACTGTGCGACAGACGGCGTGGTGCCGGTGCCCGACGCCGATCTGCCGGTGAAGCTACCGGACGATGCCACGTTCGACCGGCCGGGCAATCCGTTGGACCATCATCCTACGTGGAAGCACGTTGCCTGTCCCAAGTGCGGCAAGCCGGCCCGGCGCGAAACCGATACGATGGACACCTTCGTCGACAGCGCTTGGTACCAATTCCGCTATTGCGCACCCAACGCCGCAACCCCGACCGACAAGACGGCGCTCAAGTACTGGGCTCCGGTGGATCAATACATTGGTGGCAAGGAGCACGCCGTTCTGCACCTCCTCTACGCCCGTTTCTTCACGCGCGGCATGAAGGCAACCAAGCACGTCGCGATCGATGAGCCGTTCGCTTCCGTGTTCACGCAAGGCATCGTCATCCACGAGACCTACCGCAGCGAGAATGGCGACTGGCTGACGCCGGCGGAGGTTCGCATCGAAGGCGAGGGTGCCGCCCGCAAAGCCTTTTCCATCGCCACCGGCCGCCCCGTCGAGATCGGCCCGGTCGAGAAGATGTCCAAGTCGCGCAAGAACGTGGTCGATCCCGATGACATCATCGCCCACTACGGGGCCGATACGGCGCGCCTCTTCATCGTCTCGGACAGCCCTCCCGACCGCGACATTATCTGGACCGAGGCCGGCGTCGCGGGAGCCGGCCGCCAGGTCCAGCGCATTTCGCGTCTCATCGACCAGGTGGTCGAGCGCGGGTATGCCAAGACCGATCCCGCACCTGCCTTCGGCCCCGAGGCCTCCCTCTTGCGGCGCACGGCCCACAAGACGCTGAACAATGTTAGCCAGAACATTGAGGGCCTGCGCTATAACGTGGCGGTTGCGCAGATTTACGAGCTCACCCACGCGCTCTCGGCGGCGCTCGAGAAAGCGGGCGATGGGCTCGACTGGGCGATCCGCGAAACCGCTGAGCTCCTCGTTCAGATGATCGGCCCAATGCTGCCGCATTTGGCGGAAGACTGTTGGGAGCGGCTCGGATACAACACTCTGCTCTCCGATCAGCCGTGGCCGCACGCAGAGGCGGCGTTGCTCGTTGACGATGTGATTACCATTGCCGTACAGGTAAACGGCAAGCGGCGGGATGAACTGACGGTGGCCCGTACCGCAAGCAAGGACGAGATCGAGGCAGCGGCGCTCGGGCTGGAGCCGGTGGTGCGAGCCTTGGCCGGCAGGCCGGTCAAGAAAGTGATAGTGGTGCCGCAGAGGATCGTGAATGTCGTCGGCTGAAACAGGCCCGGCTCGCGTGACCTTGAGTCGCCGAAACCTGACGCGGGGATTGGCCCTCATGCTGGCCGCCGCACCGGGCCTCGCTGCGTGCAGCGGCGGCTTCCAGCCGCTCTATGGGCCGACCGCGTCCGGCGTCGGCTTGCAAGAGCGCATGGCGCAGCTCGATATTGCCAGCATTCCTGGCCGCGTCGGCCAGCGCATCCGCAACGAATTGATCTTCCAAGCCAGCGGCGGCGGCGAATTGGCACCCCCCACCCACCGGCTGGAAGTCGCCATCACGGAGAACGTCATTTCGACGCTGGTCAAGCCGGATGGCGATGCTCTCGGCCAGACCTACGCCCTGCAGGCCAACTTCAAGCTGATCGAGATCAAGAGCAAGAAGGTCGTGCTGACCGGCACCAGCTACGGCCGCGCCGGCTTTGAACGCTTTCAGTCGATCTATTCCAATGTGCGGGCACGCGATGACGCCGAGAACCGGGCCGCACGCACCGTCGCGGAAGATCTCAAGACGCGCGTGGCGATCTATCTCTCAAGCCAGGCGTGAGGCGCCCAGCGCCGCGGTTTCATGGTCGCCGTCAAAACGCATCAGGCTAACGCATTTCTCGCCGCGCTCGATCGGGTGCCCGCCGCGGTGCTGTTCTACGGCAGCGATGGCGGCCTGGTGAGCGAGCGGGCAGCCTCGTTGGCAAAGCGCCTGGCCGAGCGCGACACGCCCCCCGGCGAGATCATTCGCTTCGACGATGCAAGCCTTGATGAGGATCCCGGGCGCATCTTCGTCGAACTGGCAACGGTCCCTATGTTCTGTGGCCGCAAGATTGTGCGCGCCACCGCCGGACGGCGCGTGTCCGCGCCCCAGTTGGCGTCCCTCGTTGCGGACGGCGCCATCTCAGGATGCCTCATCGTCGAGGCTGGTAATTTGCGCCCGGACGATGCTCTGCGCGTCCTGTTCGAGAGGTCGCCCGCCGCCGCCGCCATCGCCTGCTTTCCCGATGAAGCACGCGACTTGGAAGTCGTGATGCGCGAGGCATTTGCCCCCGGCAAGATCGATATCACGCCGGATGCCAGGCGCCTCCTGCTCGCGCGACTTGGCGCCGATCGCGCACTGTCGCGCGCCGAGATCGAGAAGCTCGCCCTCTATGCGCACGGCAAGGCCACCATCGAGGAGAGCGATGTGGAGGCCGCCGTCGGCGATGCGGCCGAGCTCGCCCTTGACCGCATCGTGATGGCCGCCGCCTCTGACCGCAAGGCGGCCGCGCTCCTGGAATTGGACCGCAGCATCGGCGCTGGCGAAGGCGCGCAAACCATCATCGCCGCGCTGCAACGCCACTTCCTCCGGCTGCATCGCATGCGCGCTTTGCTCGATGGCGGCCGCACCATGGAGGACGTCTTGCGGTCCCTGCGCCCTCCACCGCACTTCAAGCAGCGTGACGGGCTCGAGCGGCAGGCGCGCACCTGGACGCTGCCAAGGCTCAATGCGGCCCTGGCGCTGATCGCCGACGCCGCCAAAGCCGCGCGGCTCAATGCGGGTCTGGAGAGCACCCTGGCGGAGGCCCTGCTGTTGGACCTTGCACGCCTCGGCAAGCAAGACTTGGATGGCCGAACGAGACACTAGCGCCGGTCCGGCTTGAGAGCCCAACGCGTGTCGGTGACACGGGAGAACACCATGCAGGAGCACGACGTCGTCGGCATTGGCAACGCCATCGTCGACATCATCGGCCGCTGCGATGACGCCTTTCTGGCGCGGCAGGGCTACGCCAAGGGCAGCATGCAGCTTGTGGACGCGGCTGGCGCCGCAAAGCTTTATGATGTCATGGGCCCGGCGGTGGAAATCTCCGGCGGCTCTGGCGCCAACACCATCGTCGGCGTCGCTTCGTTTGGGGGCCGCGCCGGCTTCATCGGCAAGACCGCCGACGACCAGTTCGGCCGCATCTTCGGCCACGACATCCGCAGCGCTGGCGTCACCTTCACCACCCCGGCGGCTGCCAGGGGGAGCGAGCCCACCGGCCGCTGCCTCGTGCTGGTGACCCCTGACGGTCAGCGGACGATGCACACCTTCCTCGGCGTCAGCCCACAGCTTGGTGGCGGCGAGGTGGATGCAGCCCTCGTGGCTTCCGCCCGCATCGTCTACCTTGAGGGCTACCTGTTCGACCGACCCGAAGCCAAGGCCGCATTCCGGCAGGCCGCCGGCATCGCCGCCCAGGCCGGACGGCAGGTGGCGCTGAGCCTCTCCGATGCCTTTTGCGTCGATCGGCATCGAGGGGAGTTTCTTGCGTTCATTCGCGCCTCGGTCGATATCCTGTTTGCCAACGAAGCCGAGATCACCTCGCTCTATCAGACGAGCTCGTTTGAGCAAGCCGCACGAAGCGCACAGACGGACACCAAGCTTGCCGCGCTCACCCGCTCAGAACAGGGCAGCGTCATCCTGGCGGAGGGCAAGTGGGTCGCCGTCCCCGCCGACCCGGTGGCCAAAGTGGTGGACACCACGGGCGCCGGTGATCTTTACGCGGCAGGCTTCCTGTTCGGCCTCGCACGGGGGCGCGACCTGGAAACTGCCGGCCGGCTGGGGAGCCTGGCTGCCGCGGAGGTCATTTCCCACATCGGCGCACGTCCCGAAAAGAAACTCAGCGACTTGGCGCAAGCCAAGGGGCTCATCGCCTGAGGCGACCCGCTCCTCACCCAGCGGCCGGCGGCGAGCGCTGTTCGCGCAGCGTCTTGAGCAGCTCGTCCGGCGCCGTCAGCGGCAGCGAGCAGGTGGGCCCGATGCAGGCATAGGCCGTGGGCTGGCCGGCCAACGCCGTTTTACCCGCGAGCGCTCCGGCGACTGGAAAGCCCGTCGCATCATCGGCGACGACCTGCTGTACGGCACCCGGCAACGACAGCTTAAACATCGCCTGCGCCAACTTGGCCGAGCCCCACGCATCGGCGGTTTCAATCACGATGACCTGCTGGGGGGCGATGAGATCGTAGAATCCGGCGAGCAGCCCACAGTGGCCGAGCGTCGTGCGACCGAGGTCGGCGGCGAAGGCATGCGCAATCGCTTCCGCGCGATCGCGGTAAGCCGACTTGCCCGTGAGAAGGCTCAACGTCACCAGATTGGAGATCATGAGGGCGTTGGCGTTGGGGGTCGCATCGTCCTGCGCGCTGCGCATGCGCACGATCACATCGGCTGTATCGTCGGCCGTGAAGGCGTAGCCGCCGTCGTCCTCGATCCAGAAATGCTCCTCAAGCGTTGCGCTCCAGCGCTCCGCAGCGATCAACAAGGCTGGCTCGCCCGTTGCCTGCAGCAGGCGCAACGCCGCCCAAATCATGTTGGCGTAGTCGCTGGCGGTACCTGGCGCCTTGACCTGGCCTGCACGCCAGGAGTGCGCGAGCCGGCCATTCTTCTCCATGCGCTCGACGATGAAGCCGAAGGCCGTGGCCGCCGCCGTCAGCCATTTCGGCCGGTCGAACACGCGCGCAGCGTGCGTGAGCGCCGCAATCATGAGGCCGTTCCAGTCGGTGAGCACCTTATCGTCCCAGCCGGGACGCACGCGTTCCGTGCGACGGGCGAGCAACTGGGCCCGCATTCGGGCGAGGGCCTCCTCTTCGCTCGGCGAGCGCAACTGCGGATCGGCCAAGCGGTTGAGAACGGTGCGGCCCTCCCAGTTGCCCGTCTCGGTGACGTCATAGGCTGCACAGAACACCGCTGCGTCCGCCTCGCCCAGCACCTCGACGACCTCGGCCTTGCTCCAGGTGTAGAACTTGCCCTCATCTCCCTCCGAATCCGCGTCGAGTGAGGCGGCAAAACCGCCACCTTGCGCGATCATCTCGCGTAAGACCCATTCTGCCGTCTCCGCAATGCGCCGTGCGTAAAGCTCGTTGCCGCTCTCGCGGTAGGCCTCGCACAGGAGGTCCATCAGCAGCGCATTGTCGTAGAGCATCTTCTCAAAGTGCGGCACAAGCCAACGCTCATCGACCGAATAGCGCGCAAAGCCGCCGCCTAGATGATCATAAATCCCACCCTGACAGAGGTTGCTGAGCGTGGTTTCAACCGCGCTCTTGGCGGCCTCATTACGGAAGCGCATGGCGCCCCGCCACAAGAGCCAAAAAAAGCTCCACTGTGGAAACTTGGGCGCTCCGGTGAGGCCACCCCGCACCGGATCGACTGCACCAACCATGCGGCCCGTCAGATCGGCGAGCACCGCATCCTCGATGACCGAGGTGGCCCTGCCCTCCTCGCGTGCGTTGAGCGCGCCGACCAGCACGCCGGCATTGTGGGCGACCTTGTCGCGCTCCTCAGTCCAAACGCGCGATACCTCGCGCAGCACCTGGGGGAATCCAGGCCGACCGTAGCGCGGCGCGGGTGGAAAATAGGTACCGCCCCAGAACGGCCGACCGCCGCTGTCGAGAAACATGGTGAGCGGCCATCCCCCCTGCTCGCCCATCGAATGCAACGCGCGCATGTAGACGGCATCGATATCGGGCCGCTCCTCGCGATCGACCTTGATGTTGACGAACAGCTCGTTCATCAAAGCCGCCACCGCAGGATCCTCGAAGCTTTCGTGTGCCATGACGTGGCACCAATGGCAGGCGGCGTAACCAATCGAGAGCAGGACGGGCTTACCCGTCCGCTGGGCTTCCGCCAACGCCTCAGGTCCCCAAGCCCACCAGTGGACAGGGTTGTCCTTGTGCTGCAGGAGATAGGGGCTGGTCTCGTGGGCGAGACGGTTCTCGCTCATGGATGGCAAAAACTCCTTGCGCAGCCGGTCGGCGACGATAGACCAGGTACGCGGGCGATAACAGGCAAACAGGACGGCCGCCTGCAGGTTCCAATGGCTGAGCAAGCCACCATTTTCGCGCTCTCCAGCGGCCACGGTCGGGCCGGAGTGGCGGTCATCCGCATCTCGGGGCCAGCCGCCGGCAGCGTGCTCGACAAGATGGCTGCGCCACGCGCGCGTCCGCGATTTGCAGCCTTCCGCCGCATCAGACACTCGCAAACGGGCGAGGTCATCGACCATGGCTTGACCCTCTGGTTTGCTGCACCCAAAAGCGAGACCGGCGAGGACATGGCCGAGCTGCAGATCCACGGCGGCCGCGCCGTGGTGCAGGCGACGCTGGAGGCCATCGGCAAGATCGAGGGCTGTCGGCTGGCGGAGCCCGGCGAGTTCGCGCGCCGCGCCTTCGAGCACGGCAAGCTCGATCTCACGGGGATCGAGGGTCTTGCCGACCTCATCGATGCGGAAACTTCGGCACAGCGCCGCCAGGCGTTGCGTCAGACCGAGGGCGTGCTGCACAAACTCTATACCGGATGGCGGCAAAGATTGATTGCCGCGACCGCCCTCATGGAAGCGGCAATCGACTTCTCCGATGAGGCAGATGTGGCAGGCGATGCCGTTGCCAAGGCACGCAAGCAAGCCGAAGCGCTGTTGGGCGAGGTCGTTCGCCACCTCGACGACAAAAATCGCGGCGAGGTGATTCGGGACGGGTTCCGCGTGGTGCTCACCGGTGCCCCCAACGTCGGCAAGTCAAGCCTGCTCAACGCCCTCGCGCGCCGCGACGTTGCCATCGTGTCGGAGGAAGCCGGCACGACCCGTGACATCATCGAGGTGCGGCTCGACCTCGAAGGCATCGCCATTGTCGTGAGCGACACGGCGGGCATCCGTGAGGCCGAAGGCAAGGTGGAGCAGGAGGGCATTCGCCGCACGCTCGGCCGCGCCCGCAATGCCGATTTGGTGCTGTGGATGGTGGACGCAACCAACCTCGACGCCCCGGTGCCTGCCGCACTCGAGGTGCGTGCGGAAAAGATGCTGGTGGTGGTCAACAAGTTCGACCTGTTGGACAGCAAGATCCTGCGGCCGCTGCCGGAGGGCGCCATCGCCGTGTCAGCTCTGACGGGCTCCGGGCTCGACCGGCTTACGTTGCGGCTGGCAGCCTTTGCACGCGCGCGCATCGGCCCGGAGGTGGAGGAAACACCCGTGTTGACGCAAGCCCGCCACCGCCAGCAGCTCGATCGGTGCCGTGCGGCACTGGTCTCGTTCCTGGGCGCCCCCTTGCAGGAGTTCGAGCTCCGCGCCGAGGATCTGCGGCGGGCGGCGCAGGCGCTTGGACGCATCACCGGCGCGATTGGCGTCGAAGAGGTGTTGGGCGAGATTTTCAGTCGATTCTGCGTTGGCAAGTAACGTTTCACGTGGAACAAACGGCGCCTGCCGGCGTGCGAACTCGCCACTTCCCGCGGTTAGCGCCGTTGGCTAGTTTGCGCCGGCAGTGGCAGCATCGGGCTTGATGAAGACGACCAACTTCGACGTCATCGTTGTGGGCGGCGGTCACGCGGGCTGCGAGGCCGCAGCCGCCGCCGCGCGCATGGGTGCGCGCACGGCGCTCGTCACGCACCGCTTCGCCACCATCGGCGAGATGTCGTGCAATCCGGCCATCGGCGGGCTCGGCAAGGGCCACCTCGTGCGCGAGATCGATGCCCTCGACGGCCTCATGGGGCGAGCGGCGGACGCGGCGGGGATCCAGTTTCGCCTGCTCAATCGATCGAAGGGTCCGGCGGTGCAGGGCCCGCGCGCGCAGGCCGACCGCAAGCTCTATCGCTCCGCCATGCAGGCCGCCGTGCGCGCCATCGCCGGCCTGAAGGTCATCGAGGGAGCCGCCGAAGACCTGGTGGTGGATGGCGGGGGTACGGCAGGCATCGTCCTGGCCGATGGCAGCGTCCTGCGTGCCGGCGCGGTGGTGCTCACCACCGGGACCTTCTTGCGCGGCCTCATTCACCGCGGCGAAGAGACAATGCCCGCCGGACGGCATGGCGAGCCGCCTGCCAACGGCCTCTCCCGGCGTCTCATCGCTCTCAACTTGCGCCTTGGCCGGCTCAAAACGGGCACGCCGGCCCGGCTCGATGGCCGCACCATCGATTGGGCGAGCCTCACCATGCAGGCGGGCGATGACCCACCCGTTCCCTTCTCATTCCTGACGGGGCGTATCGAGAACACCCAAATCGCGTGTGGCGTGACCGCAACCACCGAGGCCACTCACAGCCTCATCCGCGCCAACCTTGGCCGTTCGCCCATGTACTCTGGGCAGATCGATAGCGTCGGCCCGCGCTACTGCCCCTCAATTGAGGATAAGGTGGTGCGTTTTGCCAACCGAACGGGCCATCAGATCTTCCTGGAACCTGAGGGGCTGGACGACGATACGGTCTATCCCAATGGCATTTCCACCTCGCTTCCCACCGAGGTACAGGCAGCCTTCATCGCCACCATTCCGGGGCTTGAGAGGTCGCGCATCCTGCGCTTTGGCTATGCCATCGAATACGACTACGTCGACCCACGCGAGCTGGCACCAACCCTCCAAGTCAAGAGGCTGCCCGGGCTCTTCTTGGCCGGCCAGATCAACGGCACCACGGGCTATGAGGAAGCCGGCGCCTTGGGTCTTGCCGCGGGGATTAATGCTGCGCTCAGGGCAGCGGGTGGCGCAGATGAGTTCGTCGTCTCGCGCGCCGACGGCTATCTGGGTGTGATGATCGACGACCTCGTTACGCGCGGGGTGAGCGAACCCTATCGCATGTTTACCTCCCGCGCCGAGTATCGGCTGCGCCTGCGCACAGACAATGCCGATGAGCGCCTGACACCGGCCGGGCTTGCCTTGGGGCTTGTGGGTGCCGAGCGACGCGAGGCCTTCGGCCGCAGGCGCGCAGCTCTCAGGGACGGCCGCGCCCTCCTGACAAGTCTTGAGCTCACTCCGAACGAGGCCGCCCGGCACGGCCTCGACATCAACAAAGACGGCCGCCGCCGCAACGGCCTCGAGCTATTGGCCCATCCCGGCATCGATCTTGCGCGGCTTGCAACCGTATGGCCGCAGCTGGTGTCCATTGCACCTGCCGTTGGCGCCCAACTCGAGATCGACGCTCGCTACGCTGCCTACCTTGATCGGCAGGAGGCCGACATTGTCGCCTTGCGCAAGGAGGAGAGCGTGCGCATTCCCGCCGATTTTGACTACACGGCACTGGCAAGCCTTTCCAGCGAGGCACGCCAGCGGCTGGAGCATCAGCGCCCCGCCACCTTGGCCCAGGCCGCCCGCATGGAGGGCATGACGCCGGCGGCGCTGATGCTGTTGCTTGCCCACCTGCGCAAACCGGGCGTGCGGCAGATGGCCTAAGGCCGGTCCACAAGGTCCCGCACGGGATCGCCAAGCATCGCCATCAGGAGCAAAATCAGAAGCCGGCATCGACGAGCGATGCTACCCTTGAGGCCGCGCCCGGGTATTTGGGTGCGTAATTTGGGTGCGTAGAAAGTGGGTAGTGCGTAGGCGGCCAAGACCACGGGTATCAAGGCCGCGGTATCCAAGGCCGCGGTATCCAAGTCCTGTGGTATCCAAGCCCTGGGGTTCGCGACACCCTTGGGCCTCTTCTGCGCCGCCCAATCTCGGCGGACCGCCCGAACGATGCGCTGGCGGGCTCCGCATCAGCGCGGGATCGTCGCCAGTGGCCGCGCGCCCGCGGCTAGCCAGATCGGGAAGCCAAGGAGTGTGTGCTCCATGCGCCGCCTTGTGGGTCCTGCGGATTTTGGGGCGGCCTTTCGTGTTTCACGTGAAACATTGGCCCGTCTGGCGACCTACGAGGACTTGCTGCGGCGCTGGCAAAGGGCCATGAACCTGGTGGCGCCAAGCACCCTCGATGCCATCTGGCATCGCCATTTCGCCGATTCGGCCCAACTGGCGCCGCTCGCGCCAACGGCACGCACCTGGGTCGACCTCGGCTCGGGCGCAGGCTTTCCCGGGCTCATCGTTGCCATTCTGCTGGCGGGAGAGCCAAGCTTGCGAGCCGCCGACAGCCCTTCCGCGTCCGCCACCGCGCAGGTGGGGCCCGCCCGCATAACCCTGATCGAGAGCAACGCGCGCAAGTGTGCCTTCCTGCGGGAGGTCGTGAGAGCCACGCAAATTGCGGGCTCAGTGTCTGTGGATATCCTGTCGACAAGAATCGAAACGGCCACGACTCAAGCTAGTTTGCCATCGCCCGACGTCGTCTCAGCGCGCGCAGTGGCGCCGCTCGACAAGCTCTTTGCCCTTGCGGCGCCGCTATTCGCGTCGAGCACGGTTGGCCTATTCTTGAAGGGCCGTGATGTCGCCGCGGAGCTGCAAGCTGCTGAAAAGCTTTGGAATTTCCAATCTGAGCTGGTTCCAAGCCGCACCGAGCGCGACGCGCGCATCGTCGTCGTGCGCAAGCTAGAGCACAAGAACGAAGGAAGGACCTCGTGACCAGCCTGCGCGTCTTGGCCGTCGCCAACCAAAAAGGCGGCGTCGGCAAAACCACCACCGCCATCAACCTTGGCACGGCACTGGCCGCCATCGGCCAGAAGGTGTTGATCCTCGACCTCGACCCGCAGGGCAACGCCTCGACCGGTGTTGGCGTTGCCGAGGAGGCCCGCCCCATCACCAGCTTCGACGTGCTGGCCGGCAAGGCGACGATCAGCAAGGCGGCCACCAAGACGCTCGTGCCCAACCTGTCCATCGTGCCCGCCAATGCCGATCTGGTGGGACTGGAAGCGGCGCTGATGAGCCAGCCCAACCGCAACTTCCGGCTGCGTGATGCGGTGGCCGCCATGCTGGCCGAGCAAAAGGCCAGGCCCGCCGACGTGCCCTATGCCTATGTGCTCATTGACTGCCCGCCCTCGCTCAACCTGCTCACCCTCAACGCCCTGGTCGCGGCGCATGCGGTGCTCGTGCCCGTGCAATGCGAATTCTTCGCGCTGGAAGGTATCGCCCAGCTCAAACATACGATCGACCAAATCAAGGCGACCCTCAATCCCGCACTCGAAATCCAGGGGGTGGTCCTCACCATGCACGATGCGCGCACCGCGCTGTCGAAGGAGGTCGCCGCCGACGTGCGCGCCTTCTTTGGGCCGATGGTCTATGAGACCATGATCCCCCGCAACGTGCGGGTGGCGGAAGCGCCCTCCGCCGGCAAGCCGATCATGCTCTATGATTATGACTGCCCCGGCAGCCAGGCTTACATCAAGCTCGCCATCGAGATCATCGAACGCGAGCGCCGCTTGCGGGCCGCGTGAGGCCGACCCCGTGTCAATGACCGCAACGTCACCTTGCGCGGAGGATTGCCGGTTGGCGTCACGCCGTCAACAAGATCGCCGGCCGACGTTGAGCACCGCCGATGTCTGACGTCCGCAAGAGCTGGGGAACCTCCATGCCGATTCCGATCCAAAAAGGCCGATTGGGGCGCGGGCTTGCCTCGCTCATCGGTGAGGCATCCCCGGGGGAGGCGCGGATTTCGGCCCACGGCGAACAGCGCTTGCTGTCGATCGACCAACTGCACCCCAGTGGCCGCAATCCACGCCGGTCCTTCGGCGACAGCGAGCTCATCGAACTTGCTGATTCGATCCGTCAAAAAGGGCTGCTGCAACCGATCATCGCACGGCCGGATCGTGAGCGCGGTGGTTTCGAGATCGTCGCCGGCGAACGCCGGTGGCGCGCTGCCCAGAAGGCCGCCGTGCACACCGTGCCCGTCATCGTGCGCGAGCTCAACGACCAGGAAGCCGCCGAGTTTGCACTGATCGAGAACGTGCAGCGAACCGACCTCAACCCCATCGAGGAGGCGACCGGCTACAGCGAGCTCATCGAGAGGTTCGGCTACACGCAAGAGCAGGTGGCCGAGGTGATCGGCAAGAGCCGCAGCCATCTCGCCAACACGCTGCGCCTCCTGCGCTTGCCGGCATCGGTGCAAGCCCTGTTGCAGGATGGCCGCCTGACCTCAGGTCACGCGCGGGCGCTGATCGGGCGCGACGATGCCGAGGCACTGGCGCGGCGCATCGTCGAGGAAGACCTCAACGTTCGCACCGTGGAGGCCTTGGTGCAGGCCGAGCCACGCGCCGACCGGGCCGGCTCGGACGGCCGCAATGGCGGCGAGAAGGATGCCGATGCCCGTGCCTTCGAGAAGGACCTGTCGGACTCCCTGGGCCTTAAGGTCGAGATCAAGCCAGGCTCGGGCGAGAGCGGAACCTTGAGCATCAAATATGGGAACTTCGACCAGCTCGACTACATTCGCACCCGGCTCGTTGGTCCGGCCGAGGCCTGAAGAAAATCGTTGCATCAATTGCTTAGGGCTAGTGAGCCGGAACCGGCCGCGGCCGATCCCAGCACCGCCTGAACCGACCGCTGGCGATGGTGGGGCGTTGGCCTGGACCGCAATTGCGAGGCCTTGACGGGCATCGAGGGGCGTTGTTGGAGTGGAGCTGACGGAAACCCCGCCTGCCCCATGCGCAAGAGCAAGCCATGACCGACGATGTGCTGCAGCGGCTGGCGTCGCTCATTCATGCGCGACGCGTCGAAGGCGCGAGCACGTCCTACACCCGCGAGCTGCTCGATGGCGGACCTGAACGGTGCGCCAAGAAGCTCGGCGAGGAGGCCACCGAAACCGTCATTGCCGCCTTGGCCGAGGACCGTCGCGCCTTGACGCGCGAGGCAGCGGATCTGATCTACCATCTGCTGGTGCTGTTGGAGAGCAAACACGTGTCTTTGGGCGAGGTGTTGGCCGAGCTCAAGTCGCGGATGGGTACGTCTGGTCATGCGGAAAAAGCCGCACGCGAAGTGAAGCCCTCATGAACCCGCTCGACCGCCTGGCCAGTCCAGACGTGGTGGCCAATCGGAACGCTATGGCCGAGCCGCTGGCGCGATCGCAGATTCACTTTTCGCCCTACCGCGTGTTCAAGCGCGAGGAGTGGGCGAAGCTGCGCGCCGACACCCCCATGACCTTGGTGCCTCGCGAGTTGGAACAGCTCTCAGGCCTCATCGAAGAACTCTCGACCACGGAAGTGGAGCAGATCTATCTGCCAATGTCGCGCCTGCTCAACTTGCACGTGGCTGGCGCACAAGAGCTGCATGCCGTGACGAGCCGCTTTCTCGGACGCCGTGACGGGCGCGTTCCCTACATCTTGGGCATTGCCGGTTCGGTGGCCGTCGGCAAAAGCACCACCGCGCGCGTCTTGAAGGCCTTGCTTGCGCGCTGGCCGGACCACCCGCGCGTGGACCTCATCACCACGGACGGCTTTCTTTACCCCAACGCCGAATTGGAGCGGCGGGGCCTCATGGAGCGCAAGGGGTTTCCGGAGAGTTTCGACACGGCCCGCCTTCTCAATTTCCTGCACGACGTGAAATCCGGCAAGGCCAACGTCTCAGCCCCCCTCTATTCGCACTTTCATTATGACATCATTCCAGGTCAGACGATCACGATCGATCGACCCGACGTGCTGATCGTCGAAGGCCTCAACGTATTGCAGCCCGCTCGCATGCCGAAAGGCGGCGAGGCCATACCGTTCGTGTCGGATTTCTTCAATTTCTCGATCTACATGGACGCCGAGGCGCAAGTGATTGAGGAGTGGTACGTCACCCGCTTCATGCGCCTGCGCCATACCGCGTTTCGCGATCCGGCAGCCTATTTCCACCGCTACGCCCAGCTCTCACACGATGAGGCGCGCGCCAAGGCGCTGGAGATCTGGCACGGCATCAACGAGAAGAACCTCTACGAGAACATCCTGCCGACCCGCCAGCGCGCCCGCCTCATTCTGCGCAAAGGCCCAAACCATAAGATTGAGAGCGTGGCCCTGAGGCGCATCTGAAAGGCCCCCTGCCGCTTCTCTTAGCCCGGTTAGCTCCCGCACCCCTCCTCTGCGCGCATGATCGAGCGCCGATCCCGGCGCTTAACATCAGTTCTTCCCCGTCTGCATCGAGGCGAAGAACTCGGCGTTGCTCTTGGTTGAGCGCAGCTTGTCGATCAGGAACTCGATGGCATCCATCGTGCCCATTGGATTGAGGATGCGCCGCAGCACGTAGATCTTTCTCAGCTGGTCGGACGGCACCAGGAGCTCCTCCTTGCGCGTGCCGGAGCGAGCGATGTCGATGGCGGGGAACACGCGCTTGTCCGACACCTTGCGGTCGAGCACGATCTCGGAGTTGCCGGTTCCTTTGAACTCTTCGAAGATCACCTCATCCATGCGGCTGCCCGTATCGATGAGTGCCGTGGCGATGATGGTGAGCGAGCCGCCCTCCTCGATGTTGCGCGCAGCGCCGAAGAAGCGCTTGGGCCGCTGCAGGGCGTTGGAGTCGACGCCACCGGTCAGCACCTTACCGGAGCTGGGGACGACGGTGTTGTATGCGCGACCGAGTCGCGTGATCGAGTCGAGCAAGATGACGACATCGCGCTTGTGCTCAACCAGCCGCTTGGCTTTCTCGATGACCATTTCCGACACCTGCACGTGCCGCGACGCCGGCTCGTCGAAGGTGGAGGAAATCACCTCGCCCTTCACCGAGCGCTGCATGTCCGTCACTTCTTCCGGCCGCTCATCGATGAGCAGCACGATCAGATAGCACTCGGGGTGATTGGCGGTAATCGAATGGGCGATATTCTGCAGCAGCACTGTCTTGCCGGTGCGCGGCTGCGCCACGATGAGGGCGCGTTGACCCTTGCCCAGAGGAGACACGATGTCGATCACCCGGGGCGACAAGTCCTTCACCGTCGGATCGTCGGTCTCGAGCCGGAGCCACTTGGTTGGATAGAGCGGCGTCAGGTTGTCGAAGTGCACCTTGTGGCGCTGCTTGTCCGGGTCCTCGAAATTGATCTTGTTGACCTTGAGCAGGGCGAAATAGCGCTCGCCCTCTTTGGGGCTGCGAATTTGGCCCTCGACCGTGTCGCCGGAACGCAGCGCAAAGCGCCGGATCTGGGACGGCGACACATAGATGTCGTCAGGGCCCGGCAGATAGTTGGCGTCAGGCGAGCGCAGAAACCCGAACCCGTCCTGCAGCACCTCGACGACGCCGGTGCCAATGATCTCGGTGTCCTTGGCGGCGAGCTGCTTGAGAATGGCAAACATCAGCTCCTGCTTACGCATGGCGCTGGCGTTTTCGACCCCGGCCTCTTCCGCGAAGCTCAACAGCTCCGTCGGTGTTTTGACCTTGAGGTCCTGTAGTTTCATCTCTTTGACAACGTCTTGCATAACAAAGTCTCCGGATGGGCTCCGCGCTGAGGGAGGTGGGAAGTGAGAATCGCGCGGGGCCGGAAGGAAGAGGATGGATGCCGAACGGCGTTCCGGAAGGTCATGGCTGGCAGTGCGCGCCTTGCTGGCGCCCACGAGCCGCATCCGCGTGCCGACGATCGGCCGCAGATGGTGACCAAACACGTATAGCAAGGTTCGCGGAGAAATAAAAGAGACTGTTGGCAGCCTTTCTCGTCTCATACACCAGCCGCTTACGCCATCCCAATCTTGCCCGGTCTTGCCCGGTCTTGCCCGGTCTTGTCCGGTCTTGCCCCGGTCGTGACAGGGTGCGGGCGCGTCCGATCGCCAAGCGTTCGAGGGCCCGACTTCGCGGCTAGAACGGCTTTACAACCACCAAAATGACGATGCCGATCATCAGCAGGGTCGGCACCTCGTTGGCCAACCGATAGAAGCGCTGAGCGCGCGCATTGCGGTCTGCCGCAAAGTCCTTGCGCCAAACCCCGAGCGCGTGGTGAAAGCCCGTCAGCAGACCGACAAGCACGAGCTTTGCCCACAGCCAGCGGTCGTAAAGCATGCCTTGTGCCCAGGCGAGCCAGGGGCCGGTCACCCAAACCGCGAGCATCGCCGGGTTCATGATGTAGCGCAGCAGCCGATGCTCCATCATCTTGAAGGTTTGGGATGTGGGGGAGCCCGGCTCGGCCTCGCAATGATACACAAAGAGCCGCGGCAGATAGAGGAGCCCCGCCATCCATGCGATGACGGCAATCACATGCAGCGCCTTCAGCCAGAGCACCATTGAGCGCCTAGTCGGCACCGCGCACGAGGCCAACCAGGCGCGCCACGTTCTCGGGTGGCGTTTGCGGTTGGATGCCGTGGCCCAAGTTGAAGATAAACGCACGCTGCGAGAAGCGCGCGATGAGCTCCCTCACGCGGCTCTCCAACGCGGTCCCGCCCACCAGCAAAAGCAACGGATCGAGGTTGCCCTGCACGACGGTGCGCTTTGGCAGCTCCTGCGCCATGAAATTGAGCGGCATCGCCCAATCGCAGCTTAGCCCATCAACGCCCGTCTCATCCGCATAGTCGCGTGCGAGAGCCCCAGCCCCGCGCGGAAAACCAATCACCGGCACCGTTGGATGGCGCTCTTTCAGTCGACCCACCAGGCGACGCGTCGGCTCGATGACCCAATGGCGGAACTGATCCTCGGGCAGACTGCCCGCCCAACTATCGAATATCTGCACGAGATCGGCACCCGCATCAATCTGTCCGCTGAGATACTCAACCGAGACATCCTCAAGCAGGCCGATCAAGTGTTGCAAGCCTTGCGGATCGCGATAGGCCCACAGCCGTGCGGCCGCCTGATCGACACTGCCCTTGCCACCCACCATGTAGGTTGCCACCGTCCAGGGCGCCCCGCAGAATCCGATGAGCGCGGTGGCGCGCGGAAGATCCTGTCGCACTCGCGACACCGTCTCGAAGACGCGTTGGAACTTGGGCCGAGTCGCGCTCGGGTTCAAGCGCGCCAGATCCGCCGCAGAGCGGATCGCATCAAGTCGCGGACCCTCGCCTTCGACGAAGCGCACCGTCTGATTGAGCGCATCGGGCACCAGAAGAATATCGGCAAACACGATGGCAGCATCGAAATCAAAGCGCCGGATCGGCTGCAGGGTCACCTCGGCAGCGAGTTCGGGCGTGTAGCACAACTCCAAAAAGTCGCGCGCTCGTGCTCTGACCTGGCGATACTCGGGCAAGTAGCGCCCCGCTTGCCGCATCAGCCAAATCGGCGGCGGCGTCAGCGTCTGCCCGGCAAAGACCTGCCCCATCCGGCGCTCGTCGATCGTTCTCCGAGCAGGCATCGGTGTGCTCCAATTTAAGAGTCTAGATTTGAATGTTGTTGTTATGACTCTTAGCCAGTGAATTTCGAAGATCCCTCGCCCGGGACCGGTTGCCAACAGCTTGCGAGGCGCAAGCTTTGCGACCGCAAGATCTGGAGGGATCCGGCCGCCGCCCCTACCAGGGTCGCCAAGCCCATGGCGCCACAGCCCGAAATTGCCGCCCTTGCGTTCGCCATCTTGCGATAAGCTGTTGACAGCCGCTTTACCAGCCGGGCATTTCGCGGTCATCCCCGGGGAGCCCGAGCGGGCCCCGTTTTCCTCCCCGCCGAGCCTGCTGTGGAGCCCTTTGTGGAAAGCGGCATGAGGCGGCGGGAGAGCGGACGCAGCCGGCTTGGCAGGGGCCAAGAACTCTGGTCTTTATCCACACATGCCCAACCAGCTGCCCAGCTACTTCCATCTGCATCTCATCTCCGATGCGACGGGTGAGACCTTGACCACGATGGCCAAGGCGGCAGCCGTGCAGTATTCGCAGGTGCGGCCGATCGAACACGTGCATCCGCTCGTGCGCACGCCCAAGCAGCTTGAGCGCGTACTGAAGGAGGTCGAGCAGTCACCCGGCATCGTGCTCTATACCATCGTCAAGTCCGAACTGATCGAGGCCATCGAGCGGCGCTGTCGCGAGCTTAAGGTGCCAAGCCTGCACGTGCTGCAGCCGATCATGCGGGTGTTCGAATCCTACCTCGGTGCGCCGCAAACTCCGGTGGTGGCCGGCCAACATATGGTCGATGCCGATTATTTTCGGCGCATCGATGCGCTGAACTTCGCCATGGCGCACGACGACGGTCAGCTGCCACAGGATCTCAATTCGGCCGACATCATCATCCTCGGCATCTCGCGGACCTCCAAGACGCCCACCAGCATCTACCTCGCCCAACGCGGCTACAAGACCGCGAACCTGCCGCTGGTGCCGGGCATCGAACCGCCGCCCTCGCTGCTGGAGCCGCACCGCGCGTTCGTCGTGGGTCTGGTGGCAAGCCCCGAGCGCATTGCCGAGATCCGTCGCAATCGCGTGCGGATGTTGGCCGACCGCAATCTCGACGAATACGTCGACCGTGCTCAGATCGCCAACGAGCTCAGCTACTCGCGCCGGCTATGCTCTCTGCATGGCTGGCCCGTCATCGACGTGACGCGCCGATCCATCGAGGAGACGGCAGCTACCATCATTCGGCTGCTGCACGACCGAGAGGAAGAAGCCGCCGCGGACATTCCGCGGGAGTTGGAGGATGGTTGAATTGCGCTCGCGGCTGGTCTTGGCATCGGCGAGCCCGTTTCGCCGTCGCATGCTTGAGGCCGCGGGGCTTGCCTTTGGCGTGGTTGCCCCGGATGTCGACGAGGCTGCGGTCAAAAGCGGACTGCTGGGATCGGGCGCGACGCTCAAGGAGATTGCGCAAGGCTTGGCGGTGGCCAAGGCCGAGGTTGTGAGCACGGGTCTGCCCGATGCCCTCGTCATTGGCGCCGACCAGGTGCTGGCGTGCGGCGCGGAGATGTTCAACAAGCCGGCGAGCGTTGCGGAGGCGCGCGAGCAACTCGTGCGCCTGCGCGGCAAGACCCATGAGCTGCACACGGCCGTCGCCGTTGCCGCCGGTGGCAAGGTTGTGTGGACGCGCTTGGCGACCGCTACCCTGGCCATGCGCTCCTTTAGTGATGCGTTTCTGGCCCAATATCTGGCCATCGCGGGCGATCGCGTTTTGCGCACCGTCGGCGCCTACGAGATTGAAGGCCTGGGCATCCAGCTGATGGAGAAGATCGAGGGCGACATGTTCACGGTCATCGGCTTGCCGCTGCTGGCACTGTTGTCCGAGCTCAGGGCGCGGGGAGCCGTCGCCACATGAGCCCCAGGCACGCGTGCATCGTCGGTTGGCCCGTGGCGCACTCGCGCTCACCCATGATTCACGGGCACTGGCTCAAAAAATATGCCATCGCGGGCAGCTACACCCGCCGCGCGGTTGCGCCAGGCGAAGAGATGGCCTTTTTCGGCCGCCTGCGCGAGCAGGGCTTTGTTGGCTGCAACGTCACGATCCCCCATAAGGGTGCGGCTCTTGCCGCGGCGCACGCCAGCACCGAGAGTGCCCGCGCCGTCGGGGTTGCTAACACGCTGTGGTTTGAGGGGGACTGCCTGTGGGCCGACAATACCGACGGCGCCGGCTTCCTGCAGCATTTGCGCGCAACCGTGCCGACCTTTGCCCCCGCCGCGTCTGCCGTCGCCGTCTTGGGCGCGGGCGGAGGTGCGCGCGGCGTCATCCATGGCCTGCTGCAGGCGGGCGGGCGCGAGGTGCGTCTTTTCAATCGCACGCGCGATCGCGCCGATGCCGTTGCTCGCCACTTTGGAGCCGGTGTGAAGGTCTATGACTGGCACGATCGCGCCGATCGCTCGCGCGATGTCGGGCTCATCATCAACGCCACGTCGCTTGGCATGCAGGGAGCGCCGGGGCTCCAGATGCCGCTCGATCAGCTTGACGCGCGCTGCATTGTCGCCGACCTCGTCTATGTTCCGCTCGAGACGCCATTGCTGGCAGCCGCGCGGCAACGCGGTCTTGCTGCGGTCGATGGCCTCGGCATGCTGCTGCACCAGGCGGTGCCGGGGTTCGAGCGGTGGTTCGGCGTGACCCCCAAGGTCAGCGACGAACTGCGCGCCATCATCGTGGCCGACATCGAGGGCGGCTGATGCTCATCGTCGGCCTCACCGGCTCGATCGGCATGGGTAAGTCGACCGTGGCCGCGCGCCTGCGGGGGCTTGGCATTGGCGTGTGCGACGCCGATGCCGAAGTGCACAAGCTCTACGACGGCGCGGCTGCCCATCCCATCGAAGCCGCATTTCCGGGCACCACGGCCGACGGCAAGGTCGATCGGCAAAAACTGGCGGCAGTCCTGCTCGCTGATCCCGGCGGCTTCAAGCGCCTCGAGGCCATCGTCCACCCCCTCGTGGTCGCGGCCGAGCGTGCGTTTCTCAAGGCAGAGGCGGCACGGGGCGCCGCTTTGGCGGTGCTGGAGGTCCCGCTGCTTTATGAGACGGGTGGCGAGCGTCGCGTCGATCGCGTCATCGTCTGCAGCGCACCGGCAGAGGCCCAGCGCGCGCGCGTCATGCAACGCGCCGGGATGACGCAGCAGAAGCTCGAGCAGATCCTGGCGCGGCAGCTGAACGATGCGGAAAAACGCGCCCGCGCCGATTTCGTTGTGGACACTGGCGGAACGTTCGCGGAGAGCGAGGCGCAAGTCGATAAAATCGTCGAATCATTGCGCGGGCGGCAAGGGACAGCCTACGCCAAATATTGGGCCTAACTGCCCTTGCCATCCGCCACGCTCGGCTTAAGGGCCCTGACGGGCCCGCCAATGATCCGGGGCAACGATAAAGCGTGCAACGACCAAAGCGAGCAAGGCCAGAGCCACACCTGACAAACCGAAGCAAGGTCAGGGGCCTCGCCCCAACACTTTGGCCCTAAAACCTGGGCCCTAAAACCTAGCCCCTAAAACCTTGGGCCCGAACACCTGGCCGTGGACAAGGACAGGGGCCAGGACAGGGGCCAGGACAGGGACCAGAACAGGGGCCAGGACAAGGCGAGCGGGTCTGAAGAACGGCGCGTGCGTGCGTTGAGCGCTTGGGGGACGTCTCATGTTGCGCGAGATCGTGTTGGACACCGAGACGACCGGGCTTGATGCCACCGCCGGCGACCGGCTGATCGAGATCGGGTGCGTCGAGATCGTCAATCGCATTCCCACAGGCCGCGAGTTCCACCGCTACTTGAACCCTGAGCGCGATATGCATCGCGACGCCGTGGAGGTGCACGGTCTCACCACGGAATTCTTGGCCGACAAACCTTTCTTCAAGGACGTCGCCGATGAATTTCTGGACTTCATCGGGACTGCGCCACTCGTTGCCCACAATGCCACATTCGATTTGGCCTTTCTCAATGCTGAGCTAGCGCGTCTGGCCAAGCCGGCCTTGCGCGCGGATCGCCTGGTGGACACGCTCGCCCTGGCGCGCCGTCGTCATCCGGCCGGGCCAAACAGCTTGGATGCGTTGTGCAAGCGCTATGGGATCGACAATTCCCAGCGTATCAAGCACGGCGCGCTCATGGATTCTCTGCTGCTCGCCAGCGTCTATGTCGAGCTCTTGGGCGAACGCCAGGCCACCTTGGGGCTCGGCGGTCAGGGCGATGCTGGGAGCGCACTCGAGCTGCGCATGGTGCCGGCGCTGCCCAGACCTCAGCCGCTTCCATCCCGGCTCATGGAGGCGGGCGAGGCGCTCCATCGCGAGTTCGTCAAGACGCTGGGCCCCAAGGCGCTCTGGCTTCGCTTCTTATGAGCAGCACGTGAGCGCCGCCTCGCGGCTTAATTGGCCTTCTGTTGCACACCTTGCTGCTGGCCCTGTTGCTGGCGCTGCATGAACAAGGCGGCGAAATCGATCGGGTCGAGCAGCAGCGGCGCAAACCCGCCCTCGCGCGTTAAATCGGCAACGATGCGCCGCAGAAACGGAAACAGCAGCGAGGGACAATTGATGAGCAGAAATGGCTCCAGCGCCTGCTCCGGAAGGTTTTGGATCTCGAACAGGCCAGCATAGGCCAATTCAAGGTCGTAGATCACGCCGGCCTTGTTCGCCGCCTCGGCTTTAAAGAGAATCGCGCTTTCGAACATCTTGTCGTTGAGCTTGGTGGCATTGACGTTCACTTCGATGCGCAGTGCGGGCTTCTCTCCAGGTCCGTCGAGCAGCTTGCGCACATTGGGGTTCTCAAACGAGAGGTCCTTGATGTATTGACCGGCCACGCGTACCTGCACGGCCGACGGCTGCGGGCCCGCCGGTGTCTTGTTGCCGTCTGCGCCCTCGGTGGATTGTGCCATGCGCGTTCTTCCTTCGCTGCGCTGGTTGTTTTATCGCGACCGCGATGGTGTCTGATTGCCATCCGCGCCTTCCTTGGAGAGCTGCGGCTTTTCACCAAGGCGTACGAACTCGCCTTCGATGACGGGTCCCTCGTCCTTTCCTGCCGTCCCCTCCTCTGCCCCCCGCGCCGATTTTTGCGCCTTGACCTGCAACTGCGCGCGCTCGACGAGACGCCGGACGGTTGCGCGCGCCACCCTGCGACGGATGGGGGGGACGAGCAAGGCCAGAGCCAGGGCATCGGTCAAAAAACCGGGCGTGATCAGCAAAGCTCCAGCCAGCAGCATCAGCGCGCCATCAAGCACGGGGCCCACGGGCGGACGGCCGAGTGCCACCGCTTCTTGCGTCCGGCGGGCGACAGTGAGGCCTTGGCGCGACATGATTGCGCCGCCGACCACCGCCGCACCCGCCAACAATGCCAACGTGGGCCACAATCCAATGGTCTGGCCGGTCTTGACGAGCAGCGCCAGCTCAATGAACGGCAGGGCGATCAATCCCAGACCAAGCAGCAATCGGGCCATCGCGCCTCCTTTCAGCCGGGCGGCAGGATAAACCAAGCCATGCGGGTTGGCTTGCGCTTTGCAATGCCCTAAGATTTGGAAAGCGGCGGCGGCAAGCCTGACGTGCCTTTGCATGGGGCTTCGGGCGGGCCTGGTCAGGGCGCTTCGGACCACTTACATGCGCTAGACAGCCTGAGGCTCTTGCTCGAAAGCACGGCAATGGATGGCAGGATCGACGTAACCACATTACTGTTTCTCGTTGTGGCGGTCGTGATCTTTCTCAAATTGCGCAGTGTGCTCGGCCGTCGCACTGGCCATGAGCAGGGCCGCTACGAGCGCTACAAGGCGCAACAGGAGGCCGCCCAGCGCAATGGCAAGCTCGCCGGCCCGGATAAGGTCGTGACGTTGCCGCGGCGCGAGCGCGACGAACCGCTTGACCCGCGCCCGGTGGCCGAGCCGCAGGTGCGCGCCGAGGTCGAGGAGCGCGTCAAGGGGTTGGCTGCGGGCAACGCAGGGATGGCCAAGGGCCTTGTCGACATCGTACGCGCCGACCCGACGTTCGATCCCGATTCGTTCCTGCGCGGCGCGCGTGCGGCCTATGAGCTCATTGTCACGGCTTTTGCCGAGGGCAATCGCAAAACCCTACGCAACCTATTGAGCCGTGAGGTCTATGACGGGTTTGCAGGGGCCATCGCCGAGCGGGAAAGTCGTGGCGAACAGGTCGACCAGAGCTTCGTTGGCATAAAATCCGGCGATATCGTTGAAGCCGAGCTCAAAAACGGCGTGGCTCAAGTGACGGTGAAGTTCGTGAGCGAGCTCATCTCGGCCACCCGCGACAGAGGCGGCGAGGTGATCGGCGGCGATCCCAAGCGCATCAAGGAAGTCACGGATATTTGGACCTTCGCGCGCGAAGTGACGTCGCGCGATCCGAACTGGAAACTCATCGCCACGCAGGCTGCCAGCTAGCCTGTGGGACGCGGGGCGAGAGGCAGCGAGTCGCATGGGGGGCCGATACCTTGCCAGCTTGCGGAGCCTTTCATCGCGCCGTTGCCGTCGCGGCAGCAGTGCTGCTCTTTACCTCGGCGGCTGCCCACGCGAGCTCGCCTGGCAAGGCGCAGGCGGGCGCGATGAAGCCTGCCATTACCTACACGCCGCTCGCCTACGCGCAGGTGCCAGGGTGGGAGGAGGATGACCACGCGGCCGCGTTCAAGGCGTTCTTGAGCTCGTGTCAACGCGTTACGGCCTCCGCACGCGAGCGGGCCACGAGCGACAAGCTGCCGCCTCCGCCGGCGGCTCTGGCGGCCGCGTGTGCTGCCGCCACGCAGCTGGGTGCCCCGGTTGACCGCGCAGCGGCCAAGGCGTTCTTTGAAGCGCACTTCACGCCCAATGCTGTCGCCCACGCCGGTGCACCAGGTCTACTCACCGGCTATTACGAGCCTCTCGTCGAGGGCTCGCGCACGCCCCAAGGCATCTTTCAGACGCCGATCTACAAGCGTCCCCCCGATCTGGTGAACCTGGTCGATGAGACCCAGCGCGGCAGCGTTGGCATGGGGCTCACGCACGCGCGCAAAACCGACAAGGGCACCGAGGCCTATCCAACACGCGCCCAGATCGAACAAGGCGCGCTCAAGGACCGCAATCTGGAACTGCTCTATGTGGCCGACCCTGTGGAGGTGTTCTTCTTGCAGGTGCAGGGATCCGGGCGCGTCAAGCTGCCCGACGGGAGCATCGTGCGCATTCATTACGACGGCAAGAACGGCCACCCCTACACGTCCATCGGTCGCTATCTCATCGAGCAGGGTTTGCTCGCCGCCGATAAGGTATCGATGGGAGCACTCAAGCGTTGGCTCAAGGCCGATCCGGAGCGGGCCAAGCTTGTGCTGTGGCAGAACGCCTCCTATGTGTTCTTTCGCGAGCTCAAGGGCCCCGAGGCCGCAGGTCCCTTGGGGGCGCTGGGCACGCGGCTGACCCCTGGACGCAGTTTGGCCGTCGATACCAGCCACTATGCGCTTGGGTCGCCGATCTATGTGAGCGGCGAGGGTATGACCCACATCAGCAAGGCGGGCAGCTTCCACCGGCTCATGATCGCGCAAGATGTCGGCTCGGCCATCAAGGGACCCGAGCGCGGCGACATTTATTTCGGCTCAGGCGATGCGGCGGGCCGGCTCGCCGGCGTGACCAAGCACCCCGCGAGGTTCATTGTCCTGTTGGCGAACGAGGCGCCGGCGCGGGCGGATGCGGTGCCGAGCGAGGCCCGACCCCAGAACGCCCGCCCATGAAACGTTCCGCCAAGACGCCGCCCGCCACGGGAACGCGCGTCGTGACGGTCGATGAAGCTCTGCTTTGGCGCCACGCAACAAAGAGCCTCGATCCCGTCAAGGTTAAGCCACGCGTCGATGCGGGAGGCAAACGCTGCGAACCGGCCCCGGGGCCGAACCCGGCGCCGCTTCGGCGCACGCTGCCGACCTCCAAGAGCGTGTCCAGCAAGAGCCCGCCATCGGGTGCAAATCCTGCCCAGGCACTCAGGCCGCGCGCAAGCCCGCCACTGGCCGACTTTGATCGCCGCAAGGCTCGGCAAATTGCCGCCGGCAAGGCCGAGGTCGACGCGCGCGTCGATCTTCACGGTCTTGATCAGCGAGCAGCCTATCTTCGCCTGCGCGGTTTTCTTGCCAGCGCCCACGCCCGCGGTGACCGGCTGGTGCTCGTCATCACCGGCAAGGGCGGCGGGGAAGCCCCCGACCGCCTCGGCGTGCTCGCGGGCGGGCAGCACCGGGGCGTGCTACGCCGCAATCTTCCGGGATGGCTAGAGGGACCCGAATTCAGAGACATGGTGTCGAGTTTCACACAAGCCGGCGCGCGCCATGGCGGCGCGGGTGCGCTCTACGTGCAATTGCGGCGTGGACGCTAACGCCACCAATCGCCAGATGCTCTGTGGCCAGATGCTCTGTGGCCGGAGCGCGTGCCGGCTGGCGGGCCTCCCTAACGACGCCCCACTTTCCCTCCCGGTGGCGGCATTGGCGCGCGCTCAGGACCGCCCTCTGTAAGCGGCCTCGGCGGGAAGCGGCCAAGGCAGCGAAGTCGATCGTACATCACCACGGCGCCCGCCATGGCGACATTGATGCAAAAGCTTGAGGGGATGCGCACGACGTGGTGGCAGCGGGCCGTTAGCGCCGGCGACAACCGGCCTTGCTCGGGACCGAGCACGTAGGCGGCCCGCAAGGGATGGCGAAAGCTCGGCAGGTCGATGGCCTCGTCCAGGAGCTCAACGCCCACCAAGCGGCACCCTTGCGGCAGGGTCATGTGCTCGGCGCTCGGCCAGTTGTAGTGCGGCAAGTGCTGGCTGCCCTTGGAGGTGTCGGCGCGCGCCTCGAGCGCCTGATAGTCGGCGCCGATCGTGAAAGTGAAGCTCGCACCGAAACCATGCGCCGAGCGCATGAGGTTGCCGAGGTTCAGCGCCTTGGAGATGCGCTCAGCGCCGATGGCGAAATAACCGCGCGGAAGCGCCGGCAGGACTGGCTGGCCCATGGGTCATGCCTCGTTGCCTCTGGGTGTAGGGCGAAAGCCGCGCGCTGGGCAAGATGGCTTTACCTCCGATTTGCCCGCCACTACTCTTGAGCCCTTGACGGAGACGTCGGTCGAAGGATGGCGAGGAAGGGATCATGCAGCTCGGCAAGGATATCGCGGCGGTCGTCACGGGCGGCGCATCGGGCCTGGGCGCCGCAACCAGCCAGGCACTTGCGGCCAAGGGCGTGAGGGTTGCGATCTTGGACCTCAACGCGGAGCTGGGCGACAAGCTCGCTCGGGAGATCTCGGGCACCTTTGCCAAATGCGATGTCACCAGCGAGGCCAGCGTCGACGCGGCCCTCGCGGCCGCGCGCAAGGCGCACGGCCAGGAGCGCATCCTCGTCAATTGTGCCGGCATCGGGATCGCCAAGCGGATCACCCGCCGCGTCAAGGAGACGAATGCCATTGAGCCGCACGATCTTGCCAGCTTCACCAAGGTCATCCAGGTGAACCTGATCGGCACGTTCCTGATGATGGCCAAGTGCGCCGCAGGCATGCAGGCAACATCGCCCGTCAACCAGGACGGTGAACGCGGGGTTATGATCTGCACGTCTTCCGTGGCGGCCCAGGACGGCCAGATCGGGCAAGTCGCCTACTCGGCCTCCAAGGGGGGCGTCGCGTCCATGACGCTGCCGGTGGCGCGCGACCTCTCGCGCGATGGCATCCGCGTGATGACGATCCTGCCGGGGCTCTTCCTTACACCGATGTTCGGTGGCCTGTCGCAGGAGGCGCAGAAGTCGCTCGCCGCCTCGGTGCCATTCCCTGCACGTCTCGGTGATCCACGCGAGTATGCGAGCCTGGCGGTGTACATCTGCGAGAGCCCGATGCTCAACGGCGAGTGCATCCGTCTCGATGGCGCCTTGCGCATGGCACCGCGCTAGCTCAGCGGAGCCGCCCAAAGCGGGAGCAGAGCACGTTCGCGAACCCCAGCAATGTGGGGCCGGTTCCTCTCTCACGTGTGAGCGACGTCGGCCGCCGTCGCATCCCCCCCACCAAGCCGTCGCCATCATCGCGTCATAGGCGCGCCCAATTGACATGCGGGGTAATGCGCGCCCGTGTTGGCGAGACGCGACCGTTGGGCCAAGTTGGAGCTTGGCGTGCGACCCGCCTCGGCAAGCCTCAAACTGGACCCCATGGTGTCTGCGTCGCAACGTGCCAAGCTCTCGTTTGCCATCGGCCTTGCCGCCTACGTGGCGGGGATCACCGTTCTGGTCGCGGTCGGCCTGCACGTCGCCTGGCTGGCGGCTGCGGCATTGCTCGAGGGCATGCCCACCCCGAGCGGGAACGCACCGAGGACCCAACGCCCTGGCGCGCAAGAGGAACGGTCCGCGGTACCAGCCGTCGTGCAGGGATTAATGAGGACCTTGGCCGATCAGTGGGATGGCCGGGGCCTATACTCTGCTCCGTCGCAGCGGTGGCGTTCCACCGCGACGTCGTTTGGCGTGCGCCAGCGCAAGCCCTCGCGCAGCGACGATGATGAGGCCTTTGCCGCGGACGATGAGCGCCCGGTCACCTTCCGCACGGTGTGCGTGCGCCTGTGCGATGGCTACTTTTTTCCAATCAGCTTCGCCGTTGGCGCGGATCGTCTCGAGCACGACGCGCGCGTGTGCGAAGGCCGTTGCGGCGCGCAAGGACGCTTGTTCGTGCACCCAAATCCCGGCGGATCAACCGACGATCTGCATGACCTCTCCGGTCGGCCCTACCGCCAACTGCGCACCGCCTTTCTCTATCGCAGCGCCTACATTGCTAGCTGCCGCTGCCAGCCCCAACCCTGGGATCAGGCCGCGCTCGACCGCCACCGCGCCTACGCTCTGGCCGCCGCTGCCGGCACGGGCAATCGCGCAGCGGCCAGGGAGCTGCAGGCACTTGAGGCGAAACTGAAGGAAGGCGCCAAGTCCGCGGCGACCCCGGGACAAGCCGCCCAATCGGGTGAGGTTTGGCAATCCGGCACCGAGGCGGCCGCCAGAGCCGCTGAGGTCGCACGACGCGAAGACGGCAACTACATGGGACTGGGTGGGGGAGCGGGCGGGGACCTGGGCAGGCCCGGCGGCAAAGGCGCGCCGACGGGCAAGGCCGAGGCTGCGACACCCAAATCCCGGCCGGACCAGGATTGGCAGCACCGCATTTTCGACCCGAGTGCTGCGCGCTGAGCAAGCTCCCACCCCTCCTCCCTTGGCGGGAGGCCTCCTGTCGCGGCGGGCCCTGGTGTGATCCAGAGGCCCGCGACTGCGGCTTGCGCGGCCCACCTCGATGGTGGGAGGCTGCTGGGAACGCGCGATAGGGACGAGGGGAAAGGGCGTGCAGGAGGCGGGGCAGGGGCGCCGCGGTTTGCTTCTGGCACATGCGGGCGCCCGCGTGACCGCTGGCGGCAACGTCAAAGGCATCGCCGCGATGGTAGCGGCGACCGCACTTTTTACCTGCGGTGATGCCGCCATGAAGCTCGTCTCCGCCAGCCTGCCGACTGGCGAGACCATCTTTGTGCGCGGCTTGTCGAGCGTTGCGATCGTTGCCGTTGCCGCGTTCTGGACCGGTGCCATCTACCGGTTCAAGGATGCGCTGGTGCGCGGCATGGGCTGGCGATCCGTGGGCGATGTCGGCAGCGCCGTCTTCTTCCAGGCCGCACTCGCACGCATGCCCTTTGCGGACTTGATGGGCATCCTGCAGATAACCCCGCTCAGCCTCACCGCCGCATCGGCGCTCTTCCTGGGTGAGCGTGTGGCTTGGCGGCGTTGGACGGCCGTGGCCGTCGGCTGTGCCGGGGCATTGCTCGTCATTAAACCGGGCTCGAACGCCTTCAACGCCTGGGCGCTATTGGGTCTGTTGTCAGTGCTGAGCGGCACCTTGCGCGACGTCGCCACGCGGCGATTGGATGTGGCGCTTTCGCCTTTGCTCATCATGATCCTATCGCAGCTCGCCGTCGCATCGGCTGGCCTCGCCTGCTGGGCGTTCGAAACCTGGCAGACCCCAACCTTGGGCGAGTTCTTGGCCCTCGTCTTTGCTTCGGTCTTCTCGCTCACGGGCCACCTGTGCGTGATCTATTCGCTGCGTTCGGGCGAGGTGGCCGCCGTTGCTCCCTTCCGCTACGCCGGCATCGTATGGGCGATCTTGATCGGCTATGCCATCTGGCAACAATTGCCAGACAGCCTGTCTCTCGCCGGCATTTTCATCCTCGTTTCGGCAGGACTTTATACGTTCTACCGCGAGCAGCAGCTTCGGCGGCTGCAGCGGGCGCAGCGCGCTGCGGCTAGCCGATAGCCGCTCGGCAAGGGCAGAAGCGATGGTGAGAGGCGTCTGCCTCGATGGCACCGTCAGCGCGGCGTGAGGCGCAGGACGCGGCCATCCGGGTGATCGGTTAGCAGCCATAGGGCGCCATCAGGTCCCTGGCGCACGTCGCGGATGCGCTCGCCTAGGTCTGCCAGCAGTTTCTCCTCGCCCACGACGCGCTCATCGTCGAGCACGAGGCGGTGCAGCGCTTGACCGGCCAGGGCACCAACGAAGAGATTGCCCCTCCAGTCCGGGAAGAGCTCCCCGGTGTAAAACGCTGCACCCGAGGGAGCAATCGAGGGGTCCCAATAATAGATCGGCTGCTCCATGCCGGCCTTATGCGTGCCCTCGCCGATCTTGGCGTAGTTATAGTCGCGACCGTAGGTGATGACCGGCCAGCCGTAATTCTTGCCGGCTTGCGGGACGTTGATCTCGTCGCCGCCGCGCGCGCCATGCTCGATGGTCCACAGCTTGCCCGAAGCCGGATTGAGCGCGGCGCCCTGCACGTTGCGGTGCCCGATCGACCAGATCTCGGGTCGCCAGCCGTCCTTTTTGGGATTGCCGGCATAGGGCCTCCCGTCTGGCATCAGGCGCACGAGCTTGCCCAGGTGATTGCCCGGGTTCTGCGCCTGCTCGCGGGCCGAATAGCGCTCGCCCAGCGTCAGGAACAGCGAACCGTCTGGCGCGAAGACGATGCGCGAGCCGAAATGCGCGCTCGAGGCATAGGAGGGATCTTGACGAAAGATCACCTCTACCTCATCGAGGCGCGCGCCATCGGCCTCGGCAACGAGTTTGGCGCGTGCCAGGCTAGTGCCGTTCTTGTTTCCCCCGCGCGGCTCTGCAAACGAAAGATAGATCAACCCTGAGATGCTGAAGTCGGCAGAAAGCGCAACGTCCAAGAGCCCGCCTTGGCCGTTCGCGTAGACCCTTGGCACGCCCCGTACCGGTGCCGAGAGCGCGCCGGTGGTCGCGATGATGCGCACCCGCCCCGGTCGTTCCGTGACAAGGAGCCGGCCATCCGGCAGGAAGCCCAATCCCCATGGATGCACCAGGCCCGCGGCGAAGGTCTCGACCTTGAACGGATGTTGGCTCTTCACAGCTGGCGCCTTGGTGATGTCGGCCGACGCGGCAGCTGCGAGTGCAATTGAGGCGGCCATCGCCGCCACGGGGATCCACATGCGCATGGCGCAAAACTCCAGGGTCAATCAGGGCCGAGCTGCGACAGGCAAGCCTGTGAGCCCGACGAGAGGCGGCTCTGCGCCGTTCAACATCGCCGCAAGGGTCGCACCGGAGCCCTTCGGCCAACGGGCAGCGCCGATTGTGTTACGCAAGCCACCCCCATATAAGGGGGCATGTCAGCGGGTATTCCCT
The DNA here is from genome assembly GCA_036558085.1 of Hyphomicrobiaceae bacterium. Classification (GTDB taxonomy): domain Bacteria; phylum Pseudomonadota; class Alphaproteobacteria; order Rhizobiales; family Hyphomicrobiaceae; genus AWTP1-13. The sequence goes on along the minus strand of DATBGH010000016.1, from coordinate 38,197 downwards.
TCCACAAGATGAACGGTCTCGGCAACGAGATCGTGATCGTCGATCTGCGCGGCAGCACCGGCCAGCTCGATCCAGGCGAGGTGCGCGCCATCGCGGCTCGGCCGGCGTCTCGTTTCGACCAGTTGATGGTGCTCTGCGACGCCAAGGATCCCGGCACCGAGGCCTACGTCCGCATTTATAACTGCGACGGTACCGAGGCCGAAGCGTGCGGCAACGGCATGCGTTGCGTCGGCTGGTTTGTGGCCAAGGCGACCGAGCGCAAGGCGCTGAAGTTCGAAACCAAGGCGGGCATGCTCGACGTGGAAGTGGCTGGCATCGACCACATCAGCGTGGACATGGGGCCGCCGCGCTTTGCCTGGCGCGAGATCCCGCTGAGCGAACCCGTTGACGATACGCGCGCGATCGAGCTGCAGGTTGGGCCCACCGACCGGCCGATCCTCCACTCGCCCTCGGTGGCCAACGTTGGCAATCCGCATGCCATCTTCTGGGTCGATGATGTGGATGCGTACGACCTTGGCCGCATCGGACCGCTCTTGGAGAACCATCCGATGTTTCCCGAGCGTGCCAACATCTCGCTTGCGCGTGTCGTGTCGCGGCAGGCGATCACGGTGCGCACCTGGGAGCGTGGGGCGGGCCTGACCAGAGCCTGTGGCAGCGCTGCCTGCGCGGCAGCCGTATCGGCTGCACGCAATGGTTTCACCGATAAGCGCGTGATGGTGACGCTGCCAGGCGGACCACTCCACATCGAGTGGGCTGCGGATGGCCGCATCCGGATGAGCGGCCCGGTCGAGGAAGAGCACATGGGCGTGCTCGAGGACCGCGTGACAGCGGCATGAGCAACGCGCCAAGCCATCGATCATCCGAAGCGCGTGTCCGCGTCGTCACGTTGGGGTGTCGGCTCAACGCTTTCGAATCGGAGGCCATACGGCACTACGCCACGGCAGCCGGACTGCGGGACACCGTCATCGTCAACACCTGCGCGGTCACCGCCGAGGCGGTGCGCCAGTCTGGTCAGACCATCCGCAAGCTCAAGCGCGAGAATCCAGCCGCGCGTCTTGTCGTCACGGGATGCGCAGCTCAAGTCGAGCCACAACGCTTCGCCGACATGCCCGAGGTTGATCGCGTTGTCGGCAACAGTGAAAAGATGGACGCACAAACCTATTGGGGATTTGATCGCGGCGACAATCCACGCGTTCGCGTCAACGACATCATGTCGGCACGCGAGACGGCGCATGCCCTGATCGCCGGCTTTGGCTCGTGCGCGCGCGCTTTTGTTCAGGTGCAGAACGGCTGCGACCACCGCTGCACCTTCTGCATCATTCCCTATGGGCGAGGTCCGTCCCGCTCGGTGCCCGCCGGCGAAGTGGTGGCGAGAGTGCGCCATCTGGTCGAGGCCGGCTATCCCGAGGTCGTGCTCACCGGGGTCGACATCACAGATTATGGCTCCGGTCTCCCGGGGGAGATGACGCTTGGCAAACTGGTGCGCCAAATCCTCCGCTACGTGCCGCAGTTGAAGCGGCTCAGACTATCCTCCATCGACCAGGTGGAGGTTGACGCGCACCTATGGCGAGCCCTTGCCGAGGAACCACGGTTGATGCCGCATCTGCACTTGTCCTTGCAGGCTGGCGACAATCTGACCCTCAAGCGCATGCGACGGCGACACTCTCGCGCCGACGCCGTCGCCTTTTGCGCAAGGGTGCGGCAACTGCGGCCCGACGTCGTCTTCGGCGCTGACCTGATCGCCGGCTTCCCAACCGAGACCGAGGACATGTTCGCCGGCTCCATGGACCTCGTGGATGCCTGCGACCTTGCCTTCCTGCATGTCTTTCCCTTCTCTGCGCGCCCCGGCACGCCCGCAGCGCGCATGCCCCAGGTTGCCCGCACGATTGTGAAGGAGCGTGCCGCGCGGTTGCGCGAGAAAGGGGCCGCGGCGCTTACCCGCTATCTCAACGCGCAAATCGGTCGTGATGTGGAGGTGCTGATGGAACGCGACCGGGTCGGGCGCACGCCGGGCTTCGCTGAGGTGGTGCTCGCTGTCTCGGCACCGGCCGGGCGCCTGCTTGCCGCCCGCGTGACCGGCTTGAGCGGTCGGCTGTTGCAGGGTGAGGCACTCGCCCCCACGTTTGCCTCGTGAGCGACACGCCGAGCAAATCTCGCCTCTTTGGCCTCTTTCGCCGCCCGTCCGGCCGCGCGGCGGAGCCGGCGGCCCCCCAACCCGCTGCCCCCGCATCCACCGGCCCCGCATCCACCGGCCCCGAATCCACTGGCCCCGAATCCACTGGCCCCGATTTCGCTGGCCCCGATTGCACTGGCGCCACATCCACTGGTCCTGAACCCACTGGTCCTGAACCCACTGGCCCCGTGCCCACTGGCCCTGTGCCCGCTGGTCTTAAGGCCGCGGACGCGGCGGCACTGGAGACGTCCGCCTCGCCTCCGGCCCAGATTTTGACCCAGATCCCGACCCAGGCAACGACCCAGACCCCAGCTCAGGACGCTGCCGGGCCGCCCAAAAAAACCGGTTGGTTCCAGCGCCTCAAGGCGGGCCTGACCAAGACCTCCGCCAAACTGTCGCAAGACATTGTTAGTATCTTCACAAAGCGCAAGCTTGACGCTGATACGCTGCAGGAACTCGAAGATTCGCTGATCGAGGCCGATCTGGGTGTCGAGACTGCCATGCGCATCACCGAAGCTCTGGCCAAAGGGCGCTACAACAAGGAGGTCGCGCCGGCCGAAGTGCGTTCTGTGCTGGCGGCCGAGGTGGAGCGCGTGCTGGCGCCCGTGGTGCGGCCATTGCTGCTTGAGGGGCAGCATCGCCCCCACGTGATTTTGGTGGTGGGCGTCAACGGCACCGGCAAGACCACGACCATCGGCAAGCTCGCCCAGCGCTTTGCGCAGGAGGGAAGGACGGTTACCTTGGCGGCGGGCGATACCTTCCGCGCGGCGGCGATCGAGCAGCTCAAGATCTGGGGCGAGCGCACGGGGGCCGAAGTGGTCGCCCGGGCGACCGGGGCGGATGCGGCGGGGCTTGCCTATGACGCGCTGGCCCGCGCCCGGGAAAATTCCAGCGAGGTGTTGCTGATCGACACCGCAGGACGGCTGCAGAACAAGCAGGTGCTGATGGGTGAGCTCGAAAAGGTCATTCGCGTGCTGCGCAAGATTGATGCCACTGCCCCCCATCATGTGCTGCTCGTGCTCGATGCCACGACCGGCCAGAACGCGCTCAACCAGGTGGAAGTTTTCCGGGAAAAGGCCGGGGTCACCGGCCTGGTCATGACCAAGCTCGATGGCACGGCCAAGGGTGGCATTCTCGTCGCAATTTCAGCAAAGTTCGGCCTGCCAGTGCACGCTATAGGCGTGGGCGAGGGCGTCGAAGACCTGGCCGCGTTCGATGCAGGAGAGTTTGCGCGCGCTATCGCGCTGAGTTAAGAAGGGAAAGGCAAGGGAGGGGTGGCCGTCACAAAGAGTGCCGCCTAATCGGACCAAGCGTGGCAGTCCAAGCAGTCACCTGGCGGAAGCGGCATTATCCGTTCAATGCCGAGCAGACCGTCAACATCCTGGGAGAGATCGGGCCGCTGGTCGCGATGTTCCTGGTCAACGGCATCTATGGGATCGCCGCAGGGACCTGGGCCTTGATTGGCTGCACGCTGCTCTCCTTGATTTCCACCCTGGTGATGTTGGGCCGGCCGCCCGTCATGCCCTTTATCGCCGGTGCGGTGAGCATAACGTTTGGCACCCTCACCTTGATCACCGGCGATGCCATGTGGGTGCAGATCAAGGTTACACTGTTCAATTCGCTCGTCGCCCTCATGTTGTGGTTGAGCCTGAAGACGGGGCACAACTTTTTTCGCTTCGTCTTTGGCAAGACCTTCCATTACACGAACGAGGGTTGGGCCAAATTCACCCGCAATGTGGCGGTGTTTTTTCTGGCCACGGCGATCGCCAACGAGATCGTGCGCCTGAGCTGCGCGCATGCCCACATCAGCGCGCTCAATCGCGTATTCACCGGCGTGGATCTGTGGATCCTCTTTAAGATCTTCATCACCATGCCGGTCACCGCGGTGTTCTTTTGGTGGCAGGCGCAGGTGTTGCAAAAGTATCGTCTGCCCGAGCCCATTGCCGAGATCGCTCCCAAGAGCGATTTGACGTCTTGAGAAGCAGCAGTCGCGTCGGGATCGAGGCGGTTCGTCGCGATCGCAGCATCGGGCTTTCCCTGTGATGGCGACCCTCCTCTTGGGAAACGTTGGCAAAGCCGCAAGTGGGACTGGGCACTTGAGCGTGAGAGTCAAGGCATGAACGACGAGGCCAAGCGTTTGGAGCCCGGATCGCCTGGTCACTCTCAGGCCCACTCTCCCGGTAATTCGCATGTCAAGCTGTTGATCGAATTCGGTCCGCTTGCAGCCTTTGGCATCACCTATCTGGCGGGCGGTATCTTTTGGGCGACAGCTGCCGTCATGGTCACGAGCGTCATTGCCTTGGCGGCGTCCTGGCGGCGCTTTGGCCGCTTGCTGCCGGTGCCTCTCCTCACGGCCGTGCTTGTCGTGGTGTTCGGTGGCCTGACGTTCTGGCTCAACGACCCCCGTTTCATCAAGGTCAAGCCCACTATCATCAACCTGTTGTTTGCAGGCGTGCTGTTCTTCGGGCTGATGACCGGCCGCCCTCTCCTCAAGCTGCTGTTGGGCGAGGCTTTCAAACTGACGGAAGAGGGTTGGCGCAAGCTCAGCGTGCGGTGGGCGGCCTTCTTCCTGGGTTTGGCTGGTCTCAACGAGGTGGTCTGGCGCAATTTCTCCGAGGCATCCTGGGTCAATTTCAAGGTGTTCGGGATCCTGGGGTTGTCCTTGGTCTTTGCCATGGCGCAAGTGGGATTGATCAAGCGCTACGAGGCCAATGACCCCCAGAACATGGGCCAGAACAGGGGCCAGAACACGGGCCAAAACGCCAGCGAGAGCCACCCTCACAGCGAGGCCGGTGCCGAGGATCAAAGCCGGGCCTCAGACAAGGTTCGGGCCGATTGAGCCACTGCAGGCGGGGTGCGGGGATAACCTCACTCAGGCATCGTTGGCAGCGCTGTTGTCCAAGTGCGCACCCGTCGCTTGCGCGACTACAAGCCCTCGCTTGCGCGCCTGGAGTGTTTGCAGTGCCGGGATCAAACCGGCGGCAGGGCTTACGCTGCTTTCTTCAGCAGCTTGCGGTTGAGCAAGAGCTCAGCGATTTGCACGGCGTTTAGCGCCGCGCCCTTGCGCAGGTTGTCCGATACGATCCACAGGGCAAGCCCATTTTCCACCGTCGCATCCTCGCGGATGCGGCTGATGTAGGTGGCGTCCTCCCCGGTGGCTTCGACCGGCGTGATGTAGCCGCCAGGCTCACGCTTGTCGATGACGAGGCAGCCTGGCGCCGCGCGCAGCGCCTGATGCGCCTCCTCCGCAGTGATGGGCTTTTCGAACTCGACGTTGACCGCTTCGGAGTGGCCGACGAACACGGGGACGCGCACGCACGTTGCCGTCACCTTGATCTTGGGGTCGAGGATCTTTTTGGTCTCCGCCACCATCTTCCATTCCTCGCGCGTATAGCCATCCTCCATGAAGACGTCGATGTGGGGAATGCAGTTGAAGGCGATCTCTTTGGGAAACTTCTTGGGCTCCAGCTCCTGGCCTGGCACGTACTTGCCCTTGGTCTGGCTCCAGAGCTCATCCATGGCGTCCTTGCCGGCGCCCGATACGGATTGATAGGTGGAAACCACCACGCGCTTGATGGTCGCCAATTCGTGCAGCGGCTTTAACGCGACGACCATTTGCGCGGTCGAGCAGTTTGGATTGGCGATGATGTTCTTGCGCGTGTAGCCGGCGACGGCATCCGCGTTGACCTCCGGCACGATCAGCGGCACGTCCTGGTCGTAGCGCCACGCCGACGAGTTATCGATGACGATGCAGCCCTTGGCGGCGATCCTGGGCGACCACTCCTTGGAAACGCTGCCGCCCGCCGACATCAGGCAGAAATCAACGCCCGTGAAGTCAAAGGTCGCAAGATCCTTGCACTTGAGCGTCGATTCGCCGAACGATACCTCCACGCCGACCGACCGGCGCGAAGCCAACGCCGTGATCTCCCCTACGGGGAACTGGCGCTCGCTCAAAATCGACAGCATTTCCCGGCCCACGTTGCCCGTGGCGCCGACGACGGCGATGCGATAGCTCATAGTGTGCTCTTGTCCTGAGCCTTGATGGGTCCAGCGCGCCAAGCAAATTGGCGCGGGCGTGCTTTTAACCGCCCTGGCTGTTCGTGTCCATTGGCGTCCTGCATCGGCCACAATGCATCGTTACCGAGGCGGCGACGGGCGCCTAGAGCGCAAACTCAAGTCTTATTGAGCCGATCGCGTGACCCCTGTTGCCAGGCTAACCCCGCACTTGCGTTTGACCGGTCTTTTGGCCGCTATTTTGGCTGGCTTCCTCGTCGGTGCGGCGCTGGCGCAAGTCCCGGCTTGGGTGCCAGAGAGCGAGGCTCCCTGGATGAGTGAGGACGCCATGCGCAGGGCCTTCATCGGCAAGACGCTTGACGGCCATTATGGTAACGGCCTCAGCTTCACCGAGACCTACTTTGCCGGCGGCCAGCTCGAATACCGCGAGGCCCAGCGCCAGGCGAAAGGCCAATGGCACTTCCGCGGCCATGTCTTCTGCACGTTCTACGACGCTTCCGCGCCGCAGGCGCGGCTCAACGGTGGATGCTGGACAGCCGTCAAGACGAGCGCCAATTGCTACGACTTCTATCTGGCCGGCCTTGTCCCCGAGCCACCCTTCGAGGACGAGGCGCGCGACATGGCCGATCGCTGGAGCGCCCGCGGCTGGCGCAATGAAGAACCCTCAACCTGCGACGAGAAACCCAGCGTGTGAGCGCCTTGCGCTGCCCTTGAGCGTTGCGGGCTGCGCGGGTGCGACATTTCCTCGATACCTCTTGCGCACCCATCCCTGGCCGGCGTTATTCGGGGCTTGTGCTGGCCTTACAACTTCAAAGGTAAAGACGCCATGTACACAGCCCTTGAGCACTACATCGATGGCAGCTGGACCAAACCCTCTGGGGCAAAGACGCAAGATGTGATCAACCCCGCCACCAGCAAGCCGATCGGTGCGCTCGGCCACGCCTCCAGGGGCGACCTCGATCGGGCCCTCGCGGCCGTCGACAAGGGCTTCAAAACCTGGCGCAAAGTGTCCGCTTTCGAGCGCGGCAAGATTTTGCGCAAGGCGGCCGACCTCGTGCGCACCCGCGCCGACGAAATCGCCAAGGTGCTCACCCAGGAGCAGGGCAAAGTTCTCGCCGAAGCCAAGGCTGAAGTGCTGTCGGCGGCCGACATCATCGATTGGTATGCCGGCGAGGGCCAGCGCGCCTACGGCCGGATCATCCCCGCCCGCGCCGACGGTGTGCGCAACATGGTGATCATGGAGCCGATCGGTCCCGTGGCTGGGTTCTCACCCTGGAATTTCCCTGTCACTCAGGCGGTGCGCAAGGTCGCAGCGGCTTTGGCCGCGGGCTGCTCCATCATCATCAAGTGTCCTGAGGAGACGCCCGGCTCGCCCATCGGTCTCGTCAAATGCTTCCACGACGGCGGCGTGCCGGCGGGAGTTCTCAATCTCGTCTACGGGGTTCCTGCCCAAATCTCCGAATACCTCATTCCGCACCCGATCATCCGCAAGATCTCCTTCACGGGGTCGGTGCCGGTGGGCAAGCACCTCAACGCCCTGGCGGCCAGCCACATGAAGCGCGCGACCATGGAGCTTGGCGGCCATTCGCCGGTGCTGGTGTTCGACGACGTCGATCCTGAGGGCGTTGCCAAGATGATGGGTGCCATGAAATACCGCAACGCCGGCCAGGTGTGTGTTTCGCCAACCCGCTTCTTCGTGCACGAAAAGGTCTACGACAAGTTCGTTAGCAAGTTCACGGACATTGCCAGCAACACCAAGGTCGGCGACGGCCTAGACCCGGAGACCCGCATGGGTCCCCTTGCCAATCCGCGCCGGATCAACGCCATCGAGACCTTCGTCAACGACGCGCAGGAGAAGGGCGCTAAGGTGGCAACCGGCGGCAAGCGCATCGGCAACCAGGGCAACTTCTTCCAACCGACAGTCCTGACCGACGTACCCGAGAGCGCCCGCATCATGAACGAGGAGCCGTTCGGCCCCGTCGCGGTGATGCTGCGCTTCAAAGAGACGGACGAAATGCTCACTCGGGCCAATAAGTTGCCCTACGGCCTCGCCAGCTATGCCTTCACCACGGATGCCAAGACTGCGACCAAGGTGGCGGACGCGCTGGAATCCGGCATGGTGACCATCAACCACTTCGGCATCGCGTTGCCCGAGACACCCTTTGGCGGCGTTAAGGATTCCGGGTTCGGTCACGAAGGGGGCAGCGAAGGTCTGCAGGTCTATCTGCAGGCGAAGTTCATCAGTCACCTTGGGTGATGGGACCGATGGGTTGCCTTGGGCGCCCAATCCCCCGAGGCAAACCCGCCAGGCCTGCCAAGGTTTGGTCCCGGCTTGGACGAGGCCTAAGCGCGCACCTCGCGCCCTAAATACTCAACTGCCGTTTGCACGCCGCCGGCTCCGTGCGGAATGCCCAGGGCCTTAAGGCCCATCTCGACGGCCCCCAGCGTGCCCAGCACCATGGGGGCGTTGGTGTGCCCCATATGGGCGATGCGGAACGCCTTGCCGTCGAGGTCTCCAAGCCCTACGCCCAACACCACACCGCACTTTTGACGTGCGTAATCGAGGAGCGGCTGCGGATCGCGCCCTTGCATCAGCACGCACGTGATCGAATTGGCTCGCTCAACCGGATTGGTAATGTTGAAAGTGAGCACCTGACCCTCGGCCCACTTGGCCACGGCCGACCGCGTCGCCTGCGCAAGCAGCTCGTGCCGACGGATGGCAGCGGGCAGACCCTCCTCCTTGAGGATGTCGATCGCCTTGCGCAGGGCGAATAGCAGGTGCTCGGGCGGCGTTCCGCAGTACTTTTGGTAATGCATCTCCCCTTCGCGGAAGGTCCAATCCCAATAGAGTGTGCGCAGACCCGCGGACTTGTGTACCTGGCGGGCCCGGTCATTGGCGGCCACGAAGGCGAGGCCGGGCGGCGTCATCAGACCCTTCTGCGAACCCGCCATGGCGACATCGACCCCCCACCCGTCCATGTCGAAGGGCATGCAGCCCAGCGATGCCACACAGTCCACCATCAGCAGCGCCGGGTGCTTGGCTGCGTCCATGGCCATGCGGATGGCGGCGATGTCGTTGGCAACACCTGAGGCGGTGTCAATCTGGGCAATGAGCAAGGCCTTAATGGCGTGTGCTTTGTCGCGCTTTAGCCGTTCCGTGACGGCAGCCGGATCTACGGCGCGCCGCCAGTCCCCCTTCAGCACCTCCATTTCCACGCCCATCATTTTGGCCATCTCGCCCCAACCCAGGGCAAAGCGCCCGCTCTCCAGAACCAGCACCGTGTCGCCGCGCGAAAGCACGTTGCTGGCCGCCGCTTCCCAGCCGCCGTGGCCATTGGCGGCGTAGATGTAGGTGCGGCCTCGCGTGCGGAAGAGCTCCTTGAGATCCGCAAGACAGCTGTCGGTGATGCCGATCATCTCGCCGGAGTAGATGTCGATGGCGGGTCGCTGCATGGCCGCCAGCACGGCGTCCGGCACATTGGTAGGCCCGGGGATGCTCAGGAACTCACGTCCTTTGGCGACCGTCATGATAGAGCCTTTCGCTGCGCGGCAACCTTTGGCGGGCCGCAGTCAAACCACTTGTCCCTCGACGTGCACAGATCGCAGACGGCGCAGGCATCGCACCTGGGCCTGCGGGCCTGGCAGACGTATCGGCCGTGCAGAATGAGCCAATGGTGGGCGTGCTGGAGATAGCGCTCCGGGATCACCTTGAGCAAGCCCGTCTCGACCTCGAGAGGCGTCTTGCCGGATGCCAGGCCCAGCCGATGCGCCACCCGGAAGACGTGCGTGTCCACGGCCAATGTGGGCTCGCCGAAGGCCGTATTGAGCACAACATTGGCGGTCTTGCGGCCGACACCGGGAAGCGCCTCCAGCGCCTCGCGCTGGCGCGGCACCTCGCCGCGGTGCTCGGCCATGAGTGCTCGGGACAAGCCGATGACGTTCTTGGCCTTGTTGCGATAGAGCCCGATCGTCTTGATGCGCTCCTGCAGGCCCTCCTCGCCCAGCTCGAGCATCTTCTGCGGCGAATCGGCGACCTTGAAGAGCGGCTCGGTCGCCTTGTTGACACCAGCATCGGTGGCCTGGGCCGACAGCACCACGGCCACGAGCAGCGTAAAGGGGTTGGCATATTTGAGTTCGCCCTTGGGCTCGGGATTGGCCGCAGCAAAGCGCCGGAAGATCTCAGCCACCCGCCCGGACGGCTCCTTTGACCCGCCACGGGCCAGCGTGCGCTTCGTTGTCGTTGTTGGGGGTCGCGGTCGGAGGGTCTTGGGCATTGGAGCTTCGCGCGGGCCATGCACGTTGTTAGGATCAGTCATGGCCGATAACGCACAGCTAACGCAAGCGGAGCCGGGCGCCTTCCACGCCGTGCTGACGCCGCACCGGTCGCTGTCCCCCACCGGGTTCGTGACCTTGATGGTGGCGCTGAGCGCCATCAGCTTTGTCACAGGCCTTGCCTTCTACCTCGCCGGCGCCTGGCCCGTGATGGGGTTTTTCGGTCTTGACGTCGCGCTCATCTATTTCGCCTTCCGGCTCAATTACCGCTCTGGTCGGCTCTACGAGACCGTCGAGCTCACGCCGATGCGCTTCACGTGGACGCGGGTGCATCCCTCGGGACGGCGTGAGCAGTTCGATTGCAACCCCTACTGGGCGCGGGTCAACCTGCGCGAGTGGCCCGACGGACGCACCGATCTGCGCATCGTGTCGCAGGGCCGCGAGCTAGCCTTTGCCCGATTCCTCACGGACGACGAGCGGCGGTCGTTTGCTTCCGCCCTGCAGGGCGCCCTCAACGACGCCCGCGGCGGCACGCGCATCTGATGAAGCAACAAGAATCGGGTCGATAGAGGCGTCTCGACGGCCTAAATGAGAGGCATCGCCGCTAACAACCGCGAGCAAGAGACCCCATGTTGCAAAGAGCTACCACGTCCCCGACTCCAATCCCCCTCGCCACCGATCGCACGCGCGATTATGAGCTCATCCGCCGTGCCGTTGCCTTTCTGTCGGCGACGTGGACCGAGCAGCCGCCGCTCGAGCGCTTGGCCGCACATCTGGGCCTCAGCCCCGCCCACTGCCAGAAGCTTTTTAAGCGTTGGTGCGGCTTGAGCCCAAAAGAGTTTGTCCAAGCCATTACGGTCGATCACGCGCGCAGCCTGCTCAAGGGCTCTGCCAGCGTCTTCGACGCCGCCCTTGAGGTGGGCCTGTCGGGCGGCAGCCGTCTGCATGACCTTTTTGTCTCCCACGAAGCCATGACACCCGGCGACTACAAACGCCGCGGCGAGGGGCTCACAATGGCCTACGGCTTCCACCCGTCTCCGTTCGGCGAAGCCCTGCTGATCGCCACCGAGAGAGGTGTCGCGGGCCTTGCGTTCGTTGATGAGGATCAAGGTCAGACGCGTCAGGATACGCTGGTCGATATGATGCAGCGCTGGCCTAAGGCGCACTATGTGGAGGCGCCGGCCAAGATTGCCCCGCACGCCCGCCAAATCTTCGCCTCCGAGTGGAACCGGCAACAGCCGGTGCGGCTCGTCATGATTGGCACCGACTTTGATCTGCGCGTTTGGGAGACGCTGCTCAAGATCCCCATGGGCCGGGCGGTGAGCTACACCGACATCGCCCGCCATATCGGGGCTCCGTCCGCTTCACGCGCGGTGGGGGCGGCCGTGGGGCGCAACCCCATTTCGTTCGTGGTGCCTTGCCACCGTGTGTTGCGCGGCGATGGCAATCTCGGCGGCTACCACTGGGGCCTCACCCGCAAGCGCGCGCTCATCGGTTGGGAAACCGGTCGCCTGACGGCAGCGCGCAGCTGATCACGCGCGCAGGTCGCTATCGCGGGTTGGTCGCCACCGACCCCCGGCGGCGAAGCCCAATCCAGAGCGAGCCTCTCTCACGTTATGCCATTGCCGGTGTGTCGTTGCCGGTGTGTCAGCAACGGTGGAAACGCTGAGGCGCGCGCTCAAGCCCAGGGCCGCGCGGCCTCGGCTTTCGCCTCGTAGTCGCCGATCGCCTTCTCGTTTTTGAGCGTGAGCCCGATGTTGTCGAGACCTTCAAGCAAGCAGCGCTTGCGGAACGCATCCATGGCGAACTTCACGACGCCGCCGTCGGGACCGCGGATCTCCTGGTTTTCCAAGTCCACGGTAATGGTGGCATTGGCGCCGCGGTTGGCATCGTCCATCAGCTTGTCGAGATCCTCCGGCGAGACCTTGATCGGCAAGATGCCGTTCTGAAAGCAGTTGTTATAGAAGATGTCGGCAAACGAGGTGGAGATGACGCAGCGGATCCCGAAATCGAGCAGCGCCCAGGGCGCGTGCTCGCGCGAGGATCCACAACCAAAATTGTCGCCCGCTACCAGGATCTGCGCCTTTCGGTAGGCGGGCTTGTTCAGCACAAAGTCGGGTACTTCCTTGCCCTGCTCATCGAAGCGCAGCTCGTGAAAGAGGTGTTTGCCAAGCCCGGTGCGTTTGATTGTCTTCAGGAACTGCTTGGGGATGATCGCGTCGGTGTCGACGTTGATCATGGGCATGGGTGCCGCGACGGCGGTGAGCTTGGTGAACTTCTGCATGTGTCTTTGTCTCCGTCAGGCTCCGAACGCGCTCAGTCAAGGCGCACGCTGCGATGAACCGGTGGGCGCTCGCGCCCTTTTAACGCCGGCGAGCTTGCGCCCGTCAAGATGCCAGCTGGCCGCGTCGCAAGCCTCAACCGTCCTCCCTGCCCCATGCCAAGTGTGAGGGCGATGGGCGTGCGCTGCAACGCCATTGGCCCGCGCACCTCAACAAAGAATGCGGCATTGGCGGGCCCTGGCCGGAGCACCGGCCAATTGGATTACCTTAGCGGCCCCGCCGTCGCATGCTTGCGGCCCGATCTCCCGGCCCCGGTGCCACGCTTTGATTTTGGCGTCACTTGACGTCCTGGTCGACGTAGCACTTGCGCATGGCCTCGCACCGGTAGGAGCCGGAGAAGTGCATGGTGTCGCCCTTGGCCGGCGCGATGAAGCGACAGACCTCCTCGAGCCCTTCGGACGTCAACCAGCGCTGCCGCCGGCCCCGCTGCACGGCGAAGCAATCCGCCGTCTCCTCATCGGGTCCGCGAAATTGGTGCCCGCACTCGTGAGCATAGATCCATAGCTTCACGGGGGTGGAGACCCGATTGAGGAGCTTTGGATTGAGGATCAGGAATCCTGGATAAGCGGCGCCGTAGTCATCGAGATTGTTGTCGAGAACTGTGGGGCGCTGGCCGCACAACAGGCGCTGTCCATCGAGCTTCAGCTGGCCCGCGGCCACGATCTTGGCATCGCCGCCGACGTGGCCCACGTACTCTTCAGGGGTCGGTCCGGCGCCGGCCGGAGATGCACACGCCGCGCTCACGGCCAAGGCGAGCGCTACGCGCGCCCCCAGTTGGCACTGCCGCGAAACGGATTTCCCCCTCAAGTGTGCAACGCCCTCAAAGGTCCCTGCCTCAAGGCCAACTTGGCGTGATCGTGTCAGGAATGCAACCTGAGGCGCGGCTCCCCGGCGCCAGGCCAACCCGACGGTGGTGTCCCCACCCCCCTCACTCCGGGCCAAACTCGGGGCAATCTTGGCTGATCTTCATCAGAGGGGCAATCCTGGACCGCGGTCAATCCACCATGTGGAGGATCTCCTCGTCACTCCTGGGCGGAGGCCTCGATCCGCGCCATGTCGGCGTCCGACAGACCGAAATGATGGCCGATCTCGTGCACCAGCACGTGCGCGACCAGATGGCCCAGCGTCTCCTCTCCCTCCGCCCAGCAGTCAAGCAGCGGGCGGCGATAGAGGAACACCATGTCTGGGCCGCGCGGCAGGTCCATCACGCTCTTCTTCTCGAAGCTGACGCCCTGGTAGAGCCCCAACAGGTCGAATGGGCTGTCGAGCTTAAGCTGACGCAGCACCTCCTCGGTGGGAAAGTCTTCCACGCGCACAATGAGATTGCTGCACATGTTGCGAAGCGACTGCGGGAGCCTCGCCCATGCTGCCGCCGCGAGTTCCTCAAAATCGCCCAGATCGGGCGCCCGCCGCCGCGCCCAGTCCTTACCGCCGCCCATGGATGACCTCGCCTGCCCGGCCGTCATGCCGCCGAAGAGACTTAGTTAGGCGACGGGTGCGGGGGCGGCCAGGGCCAAGGCACCCGATCAGGCGTCGGCCTCGATGAGCGCCATGACCTGACGCACGCCGACCACCGCTCGCAGCGCGTACTCGACGAGCTCGGCCGTGCGCGGGGCAACCCCGGCAAGGCGCAACTCCACGCTGAGCTCGCTGCCATCGCCCGCTTCGCGCGAAGCGTGCACGCGGCTTGGAACGGCACCGAGCTTTGCAACGGGTTCGATCAGGCGCGACAGCAGGCCGGGGTCGGCGGGAGCGGTGACGAAGAAAAAGGCTCGAACGGTGTCTGCCTCTTTGCGCGGCGCAACGCCGGCGGCAGCGGCTGAGAATGGCATGGAAGGCAGTTCCTTACACGTGATCGCGGAGAAACGGGAGGCTAGCCCGGTGCCCTCAGGCAACCGGGGGAGTAATTCGCCTCGCGATCAACAGGTGAAGGTTGGTCTGCATGCAAAGCCAGTATAGACGCGTCCCGGTCGAGAATTCAAGAAGTATCGAGGCCATCCTGACACGGGGCCAATCACATATGGCCAGTCACCTGGGGCCAATCACCTGGGGCAGATCACCTGGGGCAGATCACCTGGGGCCAGTCACCTCGGGCTAATCACCTGGGGGGCTTGCGGGCGATCAGGATCGCCTCGTCCAACGTAAACCACAGGCGTTCCTGCTCTCGCCGCGGTTTGAGGAAGGCCTTGAGCGCCGCCGTCCCCTCCACCAGCATTGTGCGCAGTTGCGCGACCGTCGCGGCATCGGTGCCCATACGCGCGGCCCACGGTTCGAACTCCATGTCTTTCGGCAGTCGCTCCGTGTGCACCACCGCAAAGCCCCGATCGCTCAGCACCTTGGTCCACTCGGCCATGCCAAGGCAACGGGCATGGCTTGGGTCGCGCACCTTCTCGAATGCGTTGTAGATCACTGCCGCTTCGCTGAGCTCGGCAGTCGAGAAGCCGGGTGTCGACAGGGTGTCGGGGGCAATATTGTCGACCAGGGCGAAGGTGCCGCCGGCCTTGAGGACGCGCCATACTTGGGTAGCGAATGCCGCGACATCTGGGAAATGATGCGGCGCGATGCGGCAGGTCACGAGGTCGAACTGAGCATCGGCAAAGGGCAGCGCCTCGGCGTCCGCACGCGCGGTGTCCATGTTGGCGAGGCCTTTGGACTTGGCGAGCTTGGCAGCCTCCTCAAGCATCTCGCTCGTCAGGTCGCTGGCGATCATGTGTGCCACATGCGGCGCAAAGGCGGCCGCCGTATGCCCAGCGCCAGTGGCAACATCGAGCGCCTGCCAGGTGGGTTGCGGCACGACGAGCTCGACGAGCCGGCCAAGACTTGCCCCCTTGGCGTGCACCGTCGAAGTCACATAGGCAGCAGCGTGCGCGCCAAACTGCTGCTGGACGAGCGATTTGTTCATGGCGATGCTGCCCTCCGCGCGCGCCGCGATCGCGCACACATGATCATGGGGCTCACAGTATCACGAGCCGCAAGGCTCCCAAACGCCGGGAAATGCCGGGCAGGCCGCCGCCCCCGGCATGCTCGCTCACCTTGGAACGGTGGCGGGTTTCGGACTAGGGTCCATCGCCTCGCGAACCGCGCTTGGTAGGACGGCGCCTGCGGGATGCAAGCTTGAGGAGGATGCGAGCCATGCCGGAAGCGATGAACGGGGCCGAAAGCCTGGTGCGCACCCTGATCGCCGGTGGCGTCAACGTCTGCTTCACGAACCCCGGCACCTCGGAAATGCATTTCGTTGCCGCCTTGGACAAGGTTGCGGGCATGCGCTGCGTGCTCGGCCTGTTTGAGGGCGTGGTAACCGGCGCAGCCGACGGCTACTACCGTATGCTGGGGCGGCCCGCCTCTACCTTGCTGCATCTTGGGCCCGGTCTCGCCAATGGCTTGGCGAACCTGCACAACGCCAAGAAGGCAAACTCGGGCATCGTCAACATCGTTGGCGAGCACGCCACCTATCATATCGCCTACGATGCGCCGTTGACCGCCGATATCGAGGGCGTGGCGGCGCCCATGTCGCACTGGGTCAAGACATCGCCCAGCTCCGCCATGGTTGCGGCCGACGGCGCTCTCGCCATCGAGGCGGCGCGCCAAATCCCTGGCCAGATCGCCACCTTGATCCTTCCCGCTGATACGGCCTGGGGGCCGGCCAGCGGCATCGTTGAGCCGGCGCCGGCACCGGCGCCGGCGCGCGTCAGCCAAGACGCCGTCAAAGCGGCGGCCGCCATGTTGCGCTCCAAAGAGCGGGCGACCCTGCTGCTGGGCGGCGATGCTCTGCGCCAGCGCAATTTGGAACTGGCGGGACGGATCGCCGCCAAGACCGGCTGCGGCATCCTGACGGAAGGCGCCAACGCCCGGCTTGAGCGGGGCGCGGGCCGCGTCCAAGTCGAACGCATCCCCTACGTTGTCGAGAGGGCGCTCGGCGTCATGCGGGCGGCCGGCAACTTGGTGCTGGTGGGCGCGCGCGAGCCGGTGGCGTTCTTCGCCTATCCCGACAAGCCGAGCCTCCTCATGCCTCCGGACGCCAGGTCGATCGAGTTGGTGAGCTTGGAGGAAAACATCGAGGCCGCCCTGGAGGCCCTGGCGATCGAGCTCGACGCCATGCGGACGCCTCCCGCCGGCGTTGCCGCGCCGCGCCGGCCCGCGCTTCCCACCGGGGCCATCTCGCCCTCGGCCATTGCCTCGATCCTGGGCGCCATGCTGCCGGAGGACGCCATCGTCGTGGACGAAAGTGTGACCACGGGCCGCGAGTTCTTCCCCGAGACCGCCGGCGCTCCGCCGCACGACTGGATCAACAATCGGGGCGGTTCCATTGGTTACGGCATGCCGGTCGCCGTCGGCGCTGCCATCGCCTGCCCCGAGCGCAAGGTCATCGCGCTCGAGGGCGATGGCAGCGCCATGTATACGCTGCAGTCGCTGTGGACCATGGCGCGCGAGGGTTTGGCAGTCACGGTCCTGATCTTCGCCAATGGCACCTACAATATCTTGCGCGGGGAGCTCACCAATGTGGGTGTTCGCAACCCCGGCCCCCGTGCCGTCGACATGCTTTCGATTGGTCGGCCGGACCTCGATTGGGTGGCGCTGGCGCGCGGCATGGGGGTGGAGGCCGCTCGCGCCGAGACGTGCGATGAGCTCGCCAAGGCGCTCGGTGCTGGCCTCAGCGCGCACGGCCCCTATCTGATCGAGGTGGCGTTGTAGGATGGCGGTCGCGACCGCAGCAAAACTTGATCGACCCACCTCGAAGACCAAACGCAACCAAGCGTGTGGCGAAGGCATCAGGTTTCTGCTTGGACACTCGCAATGCCCGGCGCGGCAGCCGCAATCGGCGCTGCATAGCGACGAGCCGCGTCGTCAAACGCCAGGCCAAAGTCGGCGGCAAGGTGCAGCATCGCCCGCTCGGCCAATGCAGTGATGGTGAGGAGCGGGTTGACGCCCAGCGAGCGCGGCATCACAGCGCCGTCGACGACGTAGAGGCCCTCATGCACAGCGCCAGTCCCGGTGCTGGGGCTCGCGTCGAAGACGCGGCACTTGTGGTCCACCACGCCCTCCATGCGGTCGCGGCCCATGCCGCAGCCGCCGAGCGGATGCGCGGTGGCCGGCTGCTGGCCCATCATGGTCCCCGCCAGTGGGTTCTTCACATAGCTGCCGCCGGCCTGGCGGACGAGCGCGCCCAAGGCCGCGTCGAGACGCGCATAGACCGGCTCGTCCTTGGCCCCAGGCCACGACAACGCGAGCCGGTCGTCCTCTAACATGAGACACCCCGAGGCGCTGTCATGTGACACGGCAAAGAACGTCTGTAGGCTGGCGAACGGCCCCTTGTAGACGCCCGCAATCAGGCTCTTGAGTGCGCCGATGAGCCGACCATTGGGAATGAAGAGCGCCGGCAACAGCGGTGCCAGCGCCGAGGGCAGTACGCCCTCCTGAATGATGAGGCTCCCGGCGAGGTCGCCCGCATCCACAATTTCGATCTGTCCCGAGACGCACGCGCCCACGTCAAGGTCCTCGATCTTGGGCGGATGTCCGACACCGATGGCATTGACGGCAAGCTTGGCCCCGTAGCCGAAGGCGATGATGTCGCCATTGGCCGAGAAGTTGCGGCCCAGTCGCTCTGACAGGGAAAGCCCCCGTTCTCGCGAGCGCAACAGGATCTCGGTGGAACCGAGCGTACCCGCCGCCAGGACCACAACGTCGGCCGTCACGCCGGTGAGGCGCGAACGAGTGCCCGGTTCATCCTGCCGATCGAGGTGGACTTGCCAGCCGCCCCCGGGCGCCGCGGTCAAGTGGCTTGCCTTGGCATGCGTGAAGATCTCTGCGCCATGTCGGACCGCGTCGGGCAGATAGGTGAGCGCCACCGTGTTCTTGGCGCCGGTGTTGCAACCGCCGCAGCAGTCGCCGCAGCGGGTGCACGCGGGCTGCGCCACACCGGCGGGGTTGACCGTTGCCGTAAACCCCACCACCACCGGCGCCTGGACAGGCGCTTTGCCCAGCGCCACCGAGGCGCGATCGAGAGCTCGATATTTGCGGTGCTCGGCCGCGGTGGGATCGCGGCTCGGCCGCAGCCAGCGCATCGCCCGCGCAAAGCCCTCATCGAGCCATCCATCGCGCGCCACCTCGTCGGGCCATCGGCGATCCTGCAACACCCGATCGTCGGGGCGCAGCGCCACGCCCGCATTGATGAGCGAGCCGCCGCCGAGCCCGCAGCCGACGAGCACATGCATGTCCTCGCCGAAGCGCACGTCATAGAGCCCACTCGGTGAGCCCATGCGTAGCCGCTTGCCTGTCAGCTGCAATTGGCCGCGCAGATCCGGAAAGCGCGAAGGAAACTCACCGGTGAGGAACTCACGACCTCGCTCGAGCACGGCGACGCGTTTGCCCGCGCGTGCCAGCCGCGATGCCGCCACCCCACCGCCGTAGCCTGAACCCACCACGACCACGTCGTAGCGGGGTTTGAGGCGGTCGAGTGAGCGTGCAAGGCGAGCCATGGCGTGGTTCTATCGGGCGTGGTTCTATCGGGCGTTATTCTATCGGGGTGTTTCAATCGGGCGACGCACCCTATGCTGGTTCGACAAACACGGCCAGCGGCCGAGAAGGTTCCATGCGATCGCCTTGTTGTCTAAGCTTGCGGCCGACACTCTGCGCGACCCACGCACCCTTCCACAGGAAAGTCCCACATGGCCGCAGCGCTCGACGGATTGACGGTGCTCGATCTGAGCACGGGACCCGCCGCGGCGCTGGCAACGATGTTTCTGGCCGATCAGGGAGCCCGCGTCGTGCGCCTTCAAGGGGAGGAGGCGCCGCACCTGCGCGAGGGCGGCTTTGTCGTATGGGATCGCGGCAAGGAGTGCGCCGCGCTCGATCTTGATGGGGCCCTTGAGGAACTCCAACGAGCGGGGCCGCCCGTGCCTGGCACGCCGGCGGCCGAGTATGTCCGTCTTCTGCGCAGCGCCGATGTGCTGGTTGAGGATTTTGCCCCGAGCTCAGTCCGCCAGCGCCTCGTTGCTTGGGCCAGGCTGCAGCAGCTCAATGCGGGCCTCGTCGCCTGCTCGATCACCGCCTACGGCAAGCGTGGCCCTTGGAAGGACGAACCTGCAATTGATGACCTCGTGCTGGCACGGACCGGGCTCCTCTCGGGCATGCCGGGCTTTCGCGCGGCGCCGGTGCATGTGGTGCTCCCGCTGCCAAGCGTTGGCGCAGCCCTGCTGGCCGCCAACGGCATCGCCGCGGCGCTGCTGGCGCGCGAGACGACGGGCCTTGGCCGTCGCGTCGAGACCTCGCTCATGGCCGGTGCGCTGCTCTATCAGACCAAAGTGACGGGCGAGCGACTCGAGCCCCAGGTCTTTCAGAGGCACCCCTCCGGCAGTGCGCCCTTCTACAGCGTTTATCCTTGTGCTGACGGCCATTGGGTCCAGCTCGGCTGCGTCCACATCGGCTTTATCACCGCGGCGGCACAGCTGTTCGGCATCGCCGAGCTGATCGCCGAGCCGCGTTTCAAGATCGGCAAGGGCGGCGCGGCGCCCGAAGATGATGCCGAGCTGCGAGCTACCCTCACGCGCATCCTGCAATCGAAACCTTATGCCGAGTGGGCCACCGCCTTCGAAGTCGCCGACATTCCCTTTGCCCCGGCGCGCCTCGCCGAAGAGGCCCTGAGCGATCCCCAGGTGCTGCACAACGGCATGGTCACAACGCTTGCTGACCCTGGCGTGGGACCCGTGCTGCAGCTGGGCGTTCCCATTCGCTTGAGCAAGACGCCCGGAAGGATTGCCGGGCCCCGCGCTTCGACAGCGCTGGCTGCCAAGGACATGCCTCTACCCCTCGCGCCGCAGCGGCCCGCCGGATCGGGCGAGGCCGCGCCCCACCCGCCGCCTCTCGCCGGCATACGCATCCTCGAGATCACCAACCTCATCGCGGGGCCGACGGCTGGCCGCATTCTTGCCGACCTCGGTGCCGACGTGATCAAGTTGGAGCCGCCGGGCGGCGACATGTCCCGGCCGATCGCGCGCAGCTATTTCTACGCCGTGAACTTCAACAAGCGTTCGGTTTGCGTTGACACCGCCACCGCCTCTGGCCGGCAGCTCGTGCAACGCCTCGCGGCGAGTGCCGACGCGCTCATTGCCAATCTGCGTCCGCATGCCACCGAGCGCATGGGGTTAGGACCGACGATCAACCCTGAGCTGATCGAGACGCACATGACGGGTTACGGCTGGACGGGGCCCTACGCCAAACGTCCCGGTATCGATCCTCTGGCGCAGGCCTTGATGGGCCTGTCGCGTGCGCAAGGAGGCAGCGAAAACCCTCCAGTCTTCGCGGCGCAGCTGGCACCCACCGATTACACCAACGGGGCCATGGGCGCGTTTGGCACCATCCTCGCGCTGCTGGTGCGAGCACGCTCGGGCATCGTCCAGCGCGTCGACAGCGACCTCCTCAGCGCCGGCGCGGTCCTCAACTCGCAATGGTTCACGCGCTATGCGGGCAAGCCCGAGCGACCGCTCGCCGACAAGGAGCAGTACGGTCTTGGGCCCTTCCATCGGCTTTATCGGGCCGCGAACGGGTGGATTTATGCGGTGGCCGAGAGCGCCCGAGCGCGCCGGGCCATGTGCGCCATGGGCGGCGCGTCCATGCCGCAGGCATCGGCGCCCGAGTCTTGGCCCGAGTCTGGCCCCGAGTCTGGCCCCGAGTCTGGCCCCGAACCTGGCCCCGAACCTGGCCCCAAACCTGGCCAGCATCCCAACGGCACTCCCCTCGCGCAGCGCTTGGCAGCAGCCATCAAGCAGCACTCCGTCGCCCAAGTGCTCGACCAACTTGCGGCAGCTGGTGTGGCCGCAACGGAGGCGGCACCTCCCGACAGCCATAGTTTTCTCGACCATCCGAACACGACCGCAAATGACATGGTCGCGGTGCGTCAGCACGCGAAGGCCGGCACATTGCGGGTCGCTTGGCAGCTCGTGCAATTCGGCGAGACGCACCCATCGCCAGGTTTGCCGACGCCGCTTTTGGGTGAGCACACAACCCAAGTGCTGCGCGAGATCGGTTGCAGTGACGCTGAGATCGCCAGCCTCCACGCCGCAGGCATCGTCAAGACGGAGTGTGTGTGAGGCCCCCATGTGGACCCGCCGCGCCCGCGAATTCAGCATCCCCTGAGCGATGACTGAGCTTGCTTTCTCGGTGCCGTTGCAAGGGACGGCTAGCCAACCTCGCGATGGGCCTCGCGAGGGAGCCGGTGGCGTGCCATGCTGGAGTGGGGGCCAGCGGCTGCCCCCGGCACCCGCGAAGGGCGCGAGGGCTCCCAAATGGGGGATGAGCATCTGCTCCCACCCACAGGCAAGCTGCAACGCAAGATGGGGGGGAGCCGACCTTCCCGGCGCCGCCCTCGGGGGCCCGCGCATGCCCCAGCTCACCAGGCCGCCCGCCGCCAGAGGCGCGTAAAGCCCAATCTGAGACGGTGCTTGCCTTCGCCGCGGCAGCGTATTAACGGCATCGGCCCGGTCGCATCAGCCATGCATCCAGGGCGGTGGGATTTGCGGCACTGCACAATAGGAATCTGTGGGCTAACATCCCACGTTCTGGGCAGAGGGGCCGGGGTTGCTCGCCCCGGGGTTGCTCGCCCGGGGCATTGGCCACAGGTGGCCGCATAGTTCTCGGGTTGAGAAAACAACTGTGGCACCGTTGCGGAAGTTGGGATAACGCATCCCGTCGTGGGGGCCAAAGCAGCCGGGAATGGCAAGGATTGGGCGGGATGCAAGCGGGTGAAATGGCAGCACGAAGCCGGGGCCGCACGACCCCGACCGACATTTCCAACCCGAGCTACTTTCACAAGGTCGTCGATTGCCAGTGGGCCTGCCCCACGCACACGCCCGTCCCCGAATACATTCGGCTCATCGCCCAAGGCCGCTATGCCGCCGCCTACATGCTGAACTGGGAGAGCAACGTCTTTCCCGGCATCTTGGGACGCGTCTGTGATCGCCCATGCGAGCCCGCCTGCCGCCGTGGCCGGGTCGAGGAGAAGCCCGTCGCCATCTGCCGCCTCAAGCGCGTCGCCGCCGACTATAAGGGCGAGATCGACGCCTTCATGCCCGACATTCCCGTCGCCAAGAACCGCAAACGAATTGCCCTCGTCGGTGCCGGACCCGCCTCCCTCACCGTGGCGCGCGATCTCATGCCGCTTGGCTACAGTTGCGTGCTCTTTGAGAAGGACGCCAAGGGTGGCGGGCTCATGCGCACCAACATTCCATCGTTTCGCCTGCCCGCCACCGTGCTTGATGAAGAGATCGATCGCATTTTGGCCTTTGGGGTCGAGCCGCGCTTCGGTCACGAGATCAAGAGCCTCGAGGCACTGCTGCAGGAAGGCTTTGATGCGGTGTTCATCGGCACGGGTGCCCCCAAAGGCAAGGACCTCAACATCCCCGGGCGCGCGCAAGCCAAGGCCAACATCCATATCGGCATCGATTGGCTGACTTCCGTCGCCTTCGAGCACGTGCACACGGTTGGGCGGCGGGTCGTCATCATCGGCGGCGGCAACACGGCGATGGATTGTTGCCGCACCGCGCTCCGGCTTGGCGGCATGGACGTAAGGGTCACCGTGCGCTCGCCGCGACGGGTGATGAAGGCATCGCCGTGGGAGATTGAGGATGCCGAGCACGAGGGCATTCCCATCCTCGACAATCATTCGCCGAAGGAGTTCGTGCTCGATAAGGGGCGGCTCGCCGGCGTGCGCTTCCAGAAGATGAGGGAGGTCGGCCTCGACAAGAGCGGGCGGCCCAAACTTGAGCCTTCCGGCGAGGAGGTCGTGTTCGAATGCGACGATGTTCTGATGGCGATCGGCCAGGAGAACAGCTTCCCCTGGATTGAGCGCAACATCGGCATCGAGTTCGACGAATGGGACATGCCAAAGGTCGATCAGACGACGATGATGGCGACGCGCGCCGGCGTGTTTTTCGGCGGCGATGCGGCCTGGGGGCCTGAGAACATCATCTGGGCAGTCGCCCACGGCCACCAAGCCGCGCTTTCGATCGATCTCATGTGCCACGGCAAGGATGTGGCCCACGAGCGACCCAAGCCCGCATCTTCCCGCTTCAGCCAAAAGATGGGCATCCACGAGTGGTCCTATAAGAACGACTACGCGCCGCTCAATCGGGTGGCAATGCCGCACGCCGACAAGGCTCAGTCGTTGCGCAACCTCAAAGTCGAAGTGGAGTTGGGCTACGACGACAAGCTGGCCTTCAAGGAGGCCGAGCGCTGTCTCAATTGCGACGTCCAGACGGTGTTCTCGGCGCCGCTGTGCATCGAGTGCGATGCCTGCATGGACATCTGCCCGGTCGATTGCATCAATTTCACCGACAATGACGATGAGCCGGCGCTGCGCGAGCACCTGCGGGTGCCTGCCCGCAACAAGGAGCAGGACCTCTATGTTTCGGCGCCGCTCAAGACTGGCCGGATCATGGCCAAAGACGAGGACGTGTGCCTACACTGTGGGTTATGCGCGGAGCGCTGTCCGACGGGCGCCTGGGACATGCAGAAATTCATGTATGTTGAGGCGCAGGCTGCACAGGCTTGTCTGACGCATCACAATGCCTACCTGCGCTGAAGGGGAAAGAGATGGGGTCAAACGTAGCGCCATCGCGCTCGGCTGCCGCCGCACCGCGGCGGCGCGCCCGGTCCGAGAAGAGGCCATTCGCTAGATGAGCGGCATCAACGACTTCGTGGTGAAATTCGCCACCGTCAATGGCTCGGGCTCCGCTTCCGCCAACGGCATCTTCGCCAAGACGCTGTTCCGCATGGGTATCCCCGTCAGCCCCAAGAACATCTTTCCCTCCAACATCCAAGGCCTTCCGACCTGGTATGAGGTGCGGGTGTCGGAGGCAGGCTATCTTGGCCGGCGCGAGGGCATCGACCTGATGGTCGCCATGAACCCGCAGACCTTCAAGGAGGACCTGGCCGAGGTGGTGCCGGGTGGTTGGCTGCTCTACGATTCGACGCTGCCGCGTGTGTGGCCGCGCGCGGACATCACCATCATCGGCGTGCCCATCGCCGAGATGTGCGCTGCCAAATGGCAGGACACCCGCCAGCGCCAGCTCTTCAAGAACATGGTCTACGTGGGTGCGCTCACGGCTCTCCTCGACATGGACGTGGAGGTCCTCAAAAGCGCGGTCGGCGACCAACTCAGAGGCAAGGAGAAGCTGGTGGCGGCCAACATGGAGGCCGTCGCGCTCGGGCGCGAATACGCTTGCAAGAACTTCGACTGCCCGTTGCCGATCCGGGTGCGCCACGCGGATGGCGCCAAGGGCAAAATCCTGGTCTCCGGCAACGACGCGGCGGGTCTTGGTGCTATCTACGCCGGCGCCACGGTGTGCGCTTGGTACCCCATCACACCCTCTACGTCGCTCGCCGAAGCTTTCGAGCGCCACGCCAGGCGTCTGCGCGTCACCAAAGAGGGTCGACGGCTCTATGGTATCGTGCAGGCCGAAGACGAGCTTGCCGCCATCGGCGTTGCGATCGGTGGCGGCTGGAACGGCGCGCGCTCCTTCACCGCCACCTCCGGTCCTGGCATATCGCTGATGAGCGAATTCCTGGGCCTTGCCTACTTTGCGGAAGTGCCGGTGGTCCTGTTCAACATTCAGCGCGGTGGTCCCTCAACCGGCATGCCAACGCGCACGCAGCAGTCGGACATCATCTCGTGCGCCTATGCCTCGCACGGAGACACCAAGCATGTGCTGCTGTTTCCTGCCAATCCGACGGAATGCTTCAGCATGGGTGCCGAGGCCTTTGACCTCGCCGAGCGCCTGCAGACCCCTGTGCTCGTCATGTCTGACCTCGACATCGGCATGAACGAGTGGGTCACCGAGCCGTTTGCTTGGAACGACGCGCACGTGCATGACCGCGGCAAGGTGTTGAGCGCCGACGAGCTCGAAAAGTTTAAGGAGGTAAAGGGCAAGGATTGGGGACGCTACCAGGACGTGGACGCAGATGCGATACCCTATCGCACGCTGCCCGGGACGCATCCGACCAAGGGAGCGTTTTTCACACGCGGCACTTCGCACGACGAGAACGCTCGCTATACCGAGGATGGTCGCGCCCACGCCCGCGTTCTCGACCGCATTCGCCGTAAGTTCGATACCGCCCAAACCCTCGTACCCAAGCCGGAGGTTGCCATCCGAGACAAGAGCGGCAAGACCGGGCTCATTTATTTTGGCGCCACCACGCCGGCCGTGCGCGAGGCCCTTGACCTTCTCGAGCGCGAGGGCGTGAAGGTGAATTCGCTGCGCATCAAGGCCTTCCCGTTCACGCGCGATGTGGCCTCGTTCTGCGCCATGCACGAGCGGGTGTTTGTGGTCGAGCAGAACCGAGATGCGCAAATGCGCTCCCTCCTGATGACCGAGGCGGAAATTCCCGGCGCCAAGCTGATCCCGGCGCTCAATTATGATGGCATGCCGCTGACCGCGGCCTTCGTGCACGGCGCCGTCTTGAAGCGCCTGCAGCCAACCAAGGCCGCCGCGGAGTAAAGTCGAGGCACGAGATGAGCTACATCGCCAAGCCTTCCGCCCACCACCCGGCGCTCCCCAAGAACGCGCTCGGGCTGACGCACCGCGACTATGAAGGCACCATGTCGACCCTATGTGCGGGCTGTGGACACGATTCCATCACCGCCGCGCTCATTGAAGCCTGCTTTGAAATGGACCTGCCGGCGCACCGCATTGCCAAGGTGTCGGGTATCGGCTGCTCGTCGAAGGCGCCGACCTATTTCCTCTCGCGCAGCCACGGCTTCAACTCCGTGCACGGCCGCATGCCCTCGATTACCACCGGCGCCAACCTCGCCAACCGCGACCTCGTCTATATCGGCGTGTCGGGGGATGGCGACACGGCATCGATCGGCCTGGGTCAATTCTGTCACGCCATTCGCCGTCGCGTGAACATGACCTACATCGTCATGAACAACGGCTGTTATGGCCTGACCAAGGGGCAATTCTCCGCCACCAACGATAAAACCTCCCCGTCAAAGAAGGGCGATGCCAATCCGTTCGAAGCCATCGACCTGTGCCAAATGGCGATCCAGCTTGGCGCCGGCTTCGTCGCGCGCTCCTTCTCCGGCGACAAGGCGCAGCTCATCCCGCTCATCAAGGCGGCGATCAGCTACTGGGGTTTCGCCTTCCTCGATGTCGTCAGCCCGTGCGTGACGTTCAATAACCATCCGACATCGACCAAGAGCTACGACTACGTGCGCGCGCACAACATGGCCGTCGACAAACTGGACTTCGTCGAGGAGAAGGATGAGATCACCGCGGACTACGCCGAGGGAACATCCGTTTCCGTAACGATGCACGACGGCTCGCGGCTCGTGCTGCACAAGCTCGACCAGCAGCACGATCCGCGCGATGCCGATGCCGCCATCATGGCCATTCGCAGCAACGCAGCCAAGGGGCGGGTGGCCACGGGTCTGCTCTACGTCAATGAATCCCAGCAGGACATGCACGACATCCTGGCGACCGACGCGCGTGCGCTCAATGCCGTGTCCATGGCCGAACTGTGCCCTGGTGCAAAGGCCCTCGAGGCCATCAACGCACGGTTGCGCTAGGCGAGCGCTTCTCCCACATGCGCAGGCCGAGTCGGCTCGGGCCGCGGCCCACGTCCCCGTCTCACGCCGTCTCAGCGCACCGTTGGATACTCTTGCATGGTGCGCTTACAGGCGTCGCGCCATTCGCCCCTCGTCATATGGGTGGCCTTGTCCCAGAACCCCATGCACGCCGCGAGCGACTTGCCACCACCGCCGGGGGCGCTCGGGGCCTGTTCACTCGGGCTGCCGGGCGACAGCGCCAGGTTGCCCGAACCAGTCGCACCACCGGTGGCAAACTGCGAGGGCAGTTGCGGCGACAGCGGGGCGATCGCCGGCGCCTGGGGAGCCGGCGCGCCAAGTTGTGAGGCGGGAGCCGAGGGGCTCGGTGACACTGGGCTCGGTGACACTGGGCTCGGTGGCGGACCGCTCGTGATGACGCCGCCCGATCCACTGCGAGCCGAGGACCTGCTACCCGCGGATCGCGTCGCAGTTGATCCACCGCCCGAGCGGCCGAGCTGCGCCATCCGGGGGGGCCGCTGATCGGGCCTTTGCGATGCGATCTCAATCTCGCCGATAGGGAGAGTTTCCCGGCTGGCGACGGCCATGGAGGGCCACAGTGGAGCTGCCAAGCCCATGACCGCGGCCACAAAGCAAACCCCACACACCCGGCACATGCCGCACTCCTCCGTTCGGGGATACCCGCAATCGGGCAACGCGCGGGGGATGGGATTGGTTCGGGGGATGGCGAGGGCGCGGGGGATGTGACGCTGCGACAAGCGGCAAGTTCCACAATGGCGCTGACGGCCTTGCAACGAACCTGATATGAAACGCTCAGCCCGTCAGCAAAGGCCCGGTTTATGACCTACGCTTTCACTCCCGCTCCGCCGCCGGCGCTCCCGATCCGGGGCTCCGACAAGCTCTTTCCGATCCACCGCATTTACTGCGTGGGCCGCAACTACATCGAACACACCAGGGAAATGGGCGGTGACACCAAAGACCCGCCGTTCTTCTTCCAAAAGAATCCCGACAACATCGTTACCGATGGGAAATTTCCCTATCCGGCGGCCACCAAGGATGTCCATTTCGAGATCGAGTTGGTCGTGGGCCTCAAATCGGGCGGCACCGATATCGAGGCCATCGAGGCGATGAAGCACGTGTTTGGCTATGCTGTCGGCATCGATATGACGCGCCGCGACCTGCAGGCCGAAGCCAAGAAGCTGCAACGTCCTTGGGAAGTCGGAAAGGCCTTCGAGCATTCCGCCCCCCTAACCGCAATGGTTCCCGCGCAGCACGTGGAAAACCCAGCCAGGGGCGCAATCTGGCTCGACGTCAATGGCGTGAGAAAGCAGACCGGCGACTTGTCGCAAATGATCTGGGACATCCCACACCAGATCGCCTTCTTGTCCACTCTGTTTGCGCTTCAGGCCGGCGATCTCATTTTTACCGGCACGCCATCGGGCGTCGGTGCCGTGCGCAAGGGCGACCGGCTCAAGGGCCACGTCGATGGCATCGGCGAGCTTGACGTGACGGTCATCTGAAGGGCCACCCCCTCAGACCGTGAGCGCCCCACTCCTCGCGAGCGGGCTTATCGCACCCGCGGAGGGGCGGTGGGGCTAGCGCAACGTCCCGCTGCGCACCAGGGTGGGACCGGAGACCAGCTTGGGTGCATCGCGAGACACCGCGGTCGCCACCAGGTTCGGCCGGATCGTCTGGCGTGCCGCCTGTTCCTTGGCGTGGGACGCGACCGCAGCGGCAAAGCAGCGATCGAGATTGGCGCAGCGGCGGGCGCCGGATGGATGCGTCGCCGTTGTCGGCGCATCGCCAAACGAGCGACACGCTTGTGCAAGACCCTCGCGGTCGAGCCAGCCGCCTTTGACACCCTCAGTCACCGCCCAGCAGTCAGCCTTGAGCTCGCTGCCGCCCACATGATGGTGGCCGCATTCGTGGTGGAACACGAACAGGCGCACGATCTCTGATTGGCGGCTGAGCAGGCCGGGATTGAGCACCAACACCCCTGGCGCAGCGACGCCGAGATTGGGCAGATGTGGGTCGAGCACATTGCGCACGCCACCGCAGCGCAACGTGCGGCCGGCAATCGCCAACGCACCATCGCGCTGCAGACTGATCGGGGAGGCCGACTGAACGGGTCCCCCGCCCAACCCCGCGCATGCAAAAGCCAGCGCCAAACTCGCGCACAGACGCCACTGAGCCATTCGCTTCCCCCGTTGTCCCCGTACTCAAGGCGCGTCTAAGCAACCACTTTTGGCTCTATTGCGGCAGCTGAGGCTTGGCTGGGAGGAGCGCGAGCTCACCTGCGACCTCGTCGTGGCGACGGATCCTCGGCTCGGACTTCGTTGCCAATGAAGACGTCGCAGGCCCACTTCAGTGTGCCACCTGCAACCGAGCGAGCAGCGACATTCCGGGCTTCTTGCCAGTGTCCTGCCTTGGTGCGAGCGGCCGATAGAAGCGGGGAAAATGGCGAGCGTTTGGGGGCCATCGGCGAGAGGGATTGGGTTCATGGCGGGTCAAAAGACGAGAGGCAGCGTGCGCCGTTGGGTCGCAGATTTCGCGTTGGCCTTTACCCTCTTCTGGGGGGCGGTGTTGGGGTTTGGCGCCGCTCATAGCCGCGCTTACGCCGTATCCTTGCCGGTTCTGGTGCGAGAGGTCATGACGCCGGGTGCCGCGCCAGCGAGCCCGGCCAGCCTGCGCCGCAACGAGCTGAGCCACAGCGCCGGCCCCTCCATCCACGCTCCCGAAACCCGGCCCGAGCACGCACGCCTGCTGCTCAGCCTCGCATTTGCGACGCTGGCCGCCCTCAATCTAGGGTTCTGGCGCCATCTGCGCCGCGTTTATGCCACCCCACGCCGTGGGGTGTGGAAGCGGGGCTGACGGGGTCAAGGTGGATCTTCTTGCCCACCCCTCCTCCACACTTCCACCATCTTCGTCTATATGAGTGGGGCGCCGATTTGCCCGGAGGAACGAGCTTGATGGCCAGCCGGACATCGCAGAGCCGCGTGATTGGTATGGCCGGGATCGCCATGGCGGTCGTGGGGGCGGGCGTTGGCGTGTTGCGCAGCGACCTCTTGCTCAATCACGGCTTTGGCAACGCACTACAAGCGACGCGGCCCGGCCTGTCGTTTGATGGTACCGCGGCGAAAACGCAAGATCATGCCGCCGCCGTGGGCGATGAGGGCTACTGGCTGACCCGCTCGGAAGTCGAAAGTCCGGCGCCGTTCGCCAAGCAGTTGGCGGTCGGCGATCGCATTTCCATTGCCGGCCGCGATGGACGCGAACGACAACTCGAGGTGGTGGACCTCAAGGCCATCGGCGGCAACGCGGCGCGGCCGCTCCGAACTGGAGGCATGCGCCTTTTGCTCGTGACTTGCCGTGTCACCGGTGAGGCCGTCGACCGGGCCGACGCGCCGGTGCGCTTTGTCATCGAGGCCGAGCCGATGCAGCGCGCGCTGGCGGCGCCCGCCAAGGCCCTGTGAGGGACGCTACTTGCGCGCGTGCTCGTGTGTGGGTGCCGCAACCATCAAGTGCCGACCAACGCTGAGCCTGCATGAGCGGGAAACGTCACACCTATACGTGCTCCCTGACCTGGACCGGCAATAGGGGCGAAGGCACGACGAGTTACGGGGCCTACGCGCGCGATCATGTGCTCTCCGGTCCCGGTAAACCCGATCTGGCAGGCTCCTCCGATCCAGCCTTCCGCGGCGATGCCGCCCGCTACAATCCCGAGGAACTCTTGGTTGGCTCGCTCGCAAGCTGCCACATGCTCTGGTACTTGCACCTGTGCGCCGATGCCGGCGTGACGGTGCTCGCCTACCGTGACGCGCCCGTCGGCAGCATGGTTGAGGATCGTGCCAAAGGTGGCCATTTCACCAAGGTGGTTCTGCACCCCCGCGTGACGATCGCCAGGGACGCCGATGCGGCCAAGGCCCATGCCCTGCACGAGAGCGCACACGCCAAGTGCTTCATCGCCAACTCGGTCAATTTTCCGGTAACCTGCGAACCTGAAATCACCCGCAGCGCCTAGCGGCTCGTGGATCGTTGGTTCGGCAACGATTGGCAAAACCCTGCGGGGAGAGTGGCCGGCGGCCCGGTTCCCGTGCGCCCATGCCTATGCTACATTGGCGGTTGCATGGGATAGCGATGCCAAAGCCCCGTCTTGCCCTCGCTGCTGTGGCGACCGCTGCGCTGCTGGCGGTGCCCTTGGCTTTGCGCGCCGGCGATGCCGGCGAGAAGAGCGCGCCGCAGGGCGCTCCCCCGCCTGCGTGGCCCACCTCGCCCTATCATGGCGTCATCAGCGGTGCCACGGGCGAACCCATTCCTTGCCGCTGTCGCTATCGCGACAGCGACTTTAGGCTCGGCGACACGGTGTGCATGAATACCTACCGGGGCGTGCAGATGGCACGCTGCGACCTCTTCCTCAACAACACATCCTGGGTGCCCATCGGCATTCCCTGCACGATGAGCCACGTGCCGAGGCACCTCGCCAGCACCTCGCCGGCGGACGTTCACTCGGCCGCGGCGCGTGGTGGCTCGGGTCTGCGCTCGCTTGCCGGCGGGATGTGCTCGCGCCGTCCAGTCCCAATGTAAGCGCCGAACCTCTCAAACGTCAGGTAGATGGCGGGCGTGATGTAGAGGGTGAGCAGCTGCGACACCGCAAGCCCACCCACGACGGCAAGGCCCAGTGGCTGGCGCAACTCGGCGCCGGCGCCCCAGCCGATAGCGATCGGCAGCGTACCAAACAACGCCGCCATGGTGGTCATCATGATGGGACGGAAGCGCAACAGACACGCTTCGCGGATGGCATCGAACGGCGTCGCCCCGCGCGCGCGCGCCTCGATGGCAAAGTCGACCATCATGATCGCGTTTTTCTTGACGATGCCCACCAGCAAGATGATGCCGATCATGGCGATGATGGTGAGCTCGACGTCGAACACATAAAGGATGAGGAGCGCGCCGAGGCTGGCGGAGGGCAGTCCCGACAGGATCGTGATCGGGTGGATGAAGCTCTCGTAAAGGATGCCGAGCACGATGTAGATCGTCAGGATGGCGGCGGCGATCAGGATTGGCTGATCGCGAAATGAGCTCTCGAACACTTGCGCGGTGCCCGCGAACTGACCCGTGATGGTCGCCGGCATTTTCATTTCGCGCTCGAGCTCGCGCATCGCCCCGACGGCCTCGCCAAGCGTGAAGCCCGGACCCAGGTTGAAGGTGATGGTGACGGCCGGCAGCTGGCTCTGGCGCGCCACCGAAACGGGTCCGGGCACCAGCTTTACGCTGGTAACCGCGCTCAGCGGCACCTGCTGGCCCGTATTCGATCGCACGTACACCTTGGAGAGCACGGCGGGGTCAAGCTGTTGTGCGCGATCGGTCTCGATGAGCACGGCGTAATCATTGGATGGCGTGTACACCGTCGCAAGCTTGCGAATCCCGAATGCCGAATAGAGCGTCGAGCGCACCACATCCAAAGTTAGCCCCAGGCGACCGAGCTCGTCGCGATCGATGTCGAGGGTCAGCTGACGTGCGCCGAGCGTCAAGTCGCTGGTGACATCGGTGAAGCCTGGTGCTTGCTTGACGCGAGCAATGAGACGCTCGGCGTTGTCGTAGAGCTCGGTTTGGTTGACGCTCGTCAGCGTGTACTGGTAGAGCGCCGCGCCGCTGCGGCTACCGATGCGCAGATTTTGCAACGGCACCGGGAACGCGCGAATGCCAGCCACGCTGGCAAGGCTGCGCCGCAGACGGCCCTGCACATCGGTGATGCTTCCCTGGCCAAGGCGCTCGCTGCGCACCTTGAGCTGAACAAAGATCGAGCCCCGGTTGAGCGTCGGGTTGAAGAAGCTCTGGGCGACGTTGGAGTTGATGTAGAGGACGTCGGGATCGGCCAGGATCCGCTCGGCCAACGCTCGCTGCCGGTCGAGCATGGCATCAAAGCCGATGTCGGGCGCCGCCTCGGTGCGCACGATGATGATGTTGGTATCCTCGGTGGGCAGGAAACCCTTCTTGACCGCGCCGAAGGCCATGACGGTGGTGACCACCGTGCCGATCGTCAAGGCCCACATCAGCCAAGGCACGCGCAATGATAGATCGAGCGTGACGCGATAACCCTGCGCCATGACGTTGTAAGCGCCTTCGAAGACCCGCGAGAGAATGTTGGGTTTTTGCTCGTGGCCGTGGTGAACCTTGAGCAAGCGCGAGCACAGCATCGGCGTGAGGGTGAGTGAGACGAAGCCCGACAACAAAATAGCAATGCTGATGGTCATGGCGAATTCGAAGAAGAACCGCCCGACGATGCCGCCCATGAACAGGATCGGGATGAACACGGCGACCAGCGAGAGAGTGATCGAGAGCACGGTGAAGCCGATCTCGGTTGCCCCCTTGATGGCAGCCTCGAACGGCTTCATGCCCTGCTCGACGTAGCGCACGATATTCTCGAGCACGACGATCGCATCATCCACCACGAACCCCAGCGCCAAGGTCAGCGCCAGCAGGCTCACGTTGTCGAGCGAGAAGTTGAACAGCGCCATGCCGGCGAAGGTGCCGATGATCGACAGCGGCAGGGCGATGGCGGGAATGAAGGTCGCACGCCAGGTCCGCAGGAAGGCGAGGATCACGAGGATCACCAGCGTCGCCGTCAGCATCAAGGTGAGCTGCACGTCGTGGACCGAGGCGCGGATCGATTCGGAACGGTCGCTGAGCACGCTGAGTTTGATCGTCGGTGGCAATAGCCGATCGAACTCGGGCAGCATTTGATGCACGGCATCGGTCACGGCCACCGTGTTGGCATCCGGTTGCCGTTGGACGGAGACGATGATCGAGCGAACACCATTGAATTCCGTGCGCGCCTCGTCGTCCTCGACGGAATCCTCGACCTTGGCGATATCTTGAAGCCGCACCGGAGCGCCGTTGCGCCAAGCGACCAGGGCCGGCTTGAAGTAGGCGGCGTAGGGCTCGGCACCCTTGATGTCGAGCACGTAGAACTGTTGTCCGGTGCGGATGCTGCCGATCGGCGCCACCGATGCCAGCGCCATCACGGCCACCCTCACTTCCTCAACCGAAATGCCGCGGGTGGCCAGTGCGTCGAGGTCGTATTTGATTCGTACGGCACGCTTCTGGGCGCCGTTGATGGTGACCTGGGCCACGCCGGGTAGGGTCGATAGCTTCGGGCTCATCACCTTCTCGGCAAACTCATTGATCTCCTGCGACTGAGCCGTTTCTGAGGTGAGTGCCAGGAAGATGATCGGCGAGTCCGCCGGGTTGACCTTGCGATAGGCGGGCGGCGCTGGCAGGTCGATGGGTAGTCGCGCCATAGCGACCGAGATCGATGACTGCACGTCGAGCGCGGCCGCATCGATGTTGCGGCCGAGATCGAATTCCAAGGCCACTTGGGTGTTGCCCTGCGTGCTGAGCGAGGTGATCGATGTAATGCCGGCAATGGTGGCGAACTGCCGCTCGAGCGGCGCCGCTACCGACACCGCCATCGTGTCCGGGCTGGCCCCGGGGTATTGCACGCTCACCGTGATGGTCGGTACTTCAATGCGCGGGATGGCGGCGATCGGCAGCTGGCGATAGCCGAAGAAGCCCGCCAGCAACAGCGAGGCCATGACCAGCGTCGTCATGACGGGGCGGCGGATGCACAGCTCCGACAGACGCATGGTTGCCCTTCTTCTGCTAACCGCGGCCGTTCGTGCGCCGCTCTTCGGAGGCGGGGGCGCTGCCCGCAGGCCGACGCGGCTCCTCGACGTTGACGCTGACCCCGGGCGCCAAACGGATTTGGCCGTCGGTGACCACGCGCTCTGCGGGCTTCAGCCCGCCGCTCAGGTAGGCGGTCTGGCCAACAATGCGCTCGACGAGCACTGTGCGCGGGGCAACCTTGTTGTCGGCGCCAATGACCCAGACGATCATGCCCTGCTGTGCCGGCAAGACCGCCGAGGCAGGCACCGCCAGCATGCCCCGTTTCGTTTCGACCGTGAGGGCCACCTCCGCCGACAGCCCCGGCCACAGCACTTCATCGGCGTTTTCGGCAATGACGCGCGCCGTAATGGTACCGGTCTGCTTGTCGACCTGGTTGTCCACGAAACCCAGCGTTCCCTGCACGACGATCGGCTTGGTGCTGCCGCGCACGGTGATGTCGGCCAGAGCTTTGGCCGTGAGCGCGCGGCGTAAGGCGCCAAGCTCGTTCTGGGGCACGGCAAAGGTCACCCAGATCGGCTTGGTCTGATTGATGATGACGAGAGGGGCCGCAGCGTCGACGCCGCGCACCATGGCGCCGACCTTGGAGGTGAGCGTCCCCGTGCGGCCGGTGATCGGGGCGCGGATCGTGAGATAATCGAGCTGGGTCCTCTGCGACTCAAGCAGTGCAATGCCGGCGGCGATGCTGGCCTTGAGCCCCTCCACGGCGTAGCGTGCCTGATCGACGGACGCCTCAGTCACGATCTTCTTGCCGATCAGCGCCTCGCGTCGCAGCAGCGTCGCTTCGGCATCCCTGAGGCTCGCCTGGTCCTTGGCGATGCTCGCTTCGGCTTGCGAAATCTGCGCCTTCACCAGCCGATCATCGAGGCGAAAGAGGATCGCGTTCTCGTTGACGAGATCCCCTTCCTTGAAGAGCACCTCGACGATTTGTCCATCGACCCGCGTCTTGACGGCCACGTTGGCGAACGGCTCCACTGTGCCGGGCGCCACCAGGATGACAGGCATGTCGGAGGCGATGACGCTGGCCGCAGTGACGGGAGCCGGCGGACTGCCGCGGCCCTTGCCTTCGGCCTTCTTGGGCACCGCCTTGGCCGTCTCGGCACCCGGCAGACCAGCGTGCGGAAGGATCGCCAGCACGTAAGCAAGGCCGATGCCAACGATTGCGCCGGCCACGTAGAGTGCAGACCGTCTGGCTCTCATCGATGCGAACGCCACCCCTGCATCCCCCGCGGCCCGGATCAACCGGGTTGTGGAAGCTCTCGAGCCCCGAGTTCAAAGGGGGTCCAAACCCATACTAGGGCGCAAACATGCTTTGCGCGAGGGCCCCGCGACGGCCCCCCCGATCGGCACATTGGGTCAAAGGCGGCGCCGGCGCCACATCCCTTTGGTCGCAGCACCACGGCCGGGCGTGGCCGTGGTGCCCAAGGCGCTGGCGCGAAGGAGGAGCCGCCGCGCCGCGCCATGGCGACGTCTTGCGCAAGGCTACAGACGATAGCGGACTTGGTCAGTCCAGAAGCGCTCCAGCCGCACGAGGGCCTTGTTCAGGCCCTTGCAGTCCTCAAGCGAGATCTGGCCAACGGTCTCCAGCGAGAGGAGCTGGCGGGCGTAGAGTCTCTCGATGATTTCGCGCGCCTCGAGGCCCTTGGGCGTCAAGCTGACCCGCACCGAGCGGCGATCCTTGTCGGAGCGCTTGTAGTGCAGATAGCCCATTTCCACGAGCTTCTTGAGGTTGTAGGATACGTTGGAGCCGAGATAGTAGCCACGCGTGCGGAGCTCGCCGGCGGTGAGATCCTTCTCGCCGATATTGTAGAGGAGCAGCGCCTGCACCGCATTGATGTCGGCGCGTCCCTGGCGGTCGAACTCGTCCTTGATGACGTCGAGCAGGCGGCGATGCACCCGCTCGACCAAGGTCAAGGTC
The DNA here is from genome assembly GCA_036558085.1 of Hyphomicrobiaceae bacterium. GTDB lineage: Bacteria > Pseudomonadota > Alphaproteobacteria > Rhizobiales > Hyphomicrobiaceae > AWTP1-13. Next base: position 1,238 of record DATBGH010000016.1, on the reverse strand, counting down.
TCGAGATAGAGCGAGCGGATGGGGTCGAAGCGAGCTTCGCGATCGGCCGGCTCCATCGCCTTGGCAACAGCTTTGATCATGACGCCTACCTGTGTGTTTGTCGTTTGTTGACTGCGAGGCCCTGTCTCCCCGCTCGACGTTCACACTACCCGGCAGCGTCTAAAATCGGCTTAAGCAACACGATGAAGACAAGGTTTATTCGCCAGGGTGAACGTTCGATTGACGCAGATTTCATCGCGTCTCGACGTAACCTTCCATTCACGCTCCCCGACGCCCGTCAGAGCTTTTTTAACCGAGCGGGCAGACGGATTCGGCGTGGGTTTCACACTGCGCGCAGATAGCGGATAATCCCCGAAAAATCGACGCCGCCGCCGCCCGTGTCGACGAAACGCTCGTAGACCGCCGCCGCACCGGCGCCGAGCGGCGTGGTGGCGCGCGTCGCGCGCGCGGCGGCCTGCGCCAGCTTCAGGTCCTTGAGCATCATCGCCGCGGTGAAGCCCGCCTGGTAGTCGCGGTTCGCGGGCGAGGTCGGCACCAGGCCGGGCACCGGGCAGTAGCTCGTCATCGACCAGCATTGCCCGGACGACTTCGAGGAAATGTCGAACAGCTTCTGCGCGTCGAGGCCGAGCTTCTCGGCCAATAGAAACGCTTCAGCAACCACGATCATCGATGCGCCGAGGATCATGTTGTTGCAGATCTTCGCCGCCTGGCCGTTGCCGGGCCCGCCGGCATGCACGATGGTCTTGCCCATGGCCTCCAACAGCGGCCGCGCGCGCTCGAAGGCAGCGTCCTCCCCGCCGACCATGAAGGTCAGCGTCGCCGCCTGCGCGCCCGCGACTCCGCCCGACACGGGCGCATCGATCATGGCGAGCCCCCTCTCCCGCGCCGCCTGCGCCGCCTGGCGCGCGGACTGCACGTCGATGGTCGAGGAATCGATCAGCAGCGTCGCGGGTGCGACCGCCGCGAGCACGCCGCCCTCGCCGAGATAGACCTCGCGCACATGCTCGCCCGCGGGCAGCATGGTGATCACCACCTCGGCGTCCTTGCACGCCTCGGCGATCGACTGCACCTTCATCCCGCCGTCCGCTGCAAGCCGGGCGCCGGCATCTTCGTTGACGTCGAAACCCGAGACCGCGTGGCCCGCCTTGATCAGGTTCGCTGCCATGGGCAGCCCCATATTGCCGAGCCCGATGAAGCCGACCTTCGCCATGGCGTTCCTCCACCCCGCTATCGTTATC
>DATBGH010000015.1:0-157769 GCA_036558085.1 Hyphomicrobiaceae bacterium | reverse complement strand
CGACGCGGTGCTGTTTGCCATGGTGCAGAGCCAGCAAGACCGGGTGTGCGGCAAGCCGTGCCCGATCGATCAAGGGTTGAGCGAAGACGGCCGCTGCCTGCCCAACGCCATCCTCGCCAAGGCGGCAAGGAAGCCTTCGCCGTCGGCGGTTGCAACCCATGTGCCGGCAAGCGGTGGGCCCGCGGGCAAACCTCTTCCCGCCCACAGCAGCTGGTCGACGACGGTCGCGGCGCCGCGGCCAACGCCGCCGGCGGTTGGCGTACCAGTGCCAGCGACGCCACCGCGGGCTCTTGCCGTCACTCAACCGGCTCCGGCCACGCCACCGCCGAGCGAGGGGCGGATGGCCTTGGCGGGGCCAACTGCCGAGCAAGCGCCTGCCCAAGCGCCTACCCAAGCGCCTGCCCAAGCGCCTGCCCAAGCGCCTGGCGGTGCAACGACCACCGGCCCGCCCGCCCCACCACGGCCAGCGTTGCCATCCGCGCCGAAGCGGAGCGCGCCGGGCAGCGAGAGTTGGGCGCGCACGATGAATGCGCGCCGCTTCGATAGCCCGAATTAGGACGGGCAGCGCACGCAACGGCGATCGCGCCGAAGACGACAGCCATCGCCGGTGGGGGCCAAGCAGCGCCTGCACGCCATCCCGGCCCTGCCAACGCGCAAGCTCACACGACGGCCGCGGCGGGCACTCCCCCCGCGATCCCCCTCGGCATGAAGCCGAACCAGGCCCCGCCCGCAGAAGATCCGGTGTGCGTGCGATGTCAAAAGCCGAGCGCGGCGCCGCGCCCCGCAGTTTGAGGATCCGGCCAACTCCTCGCCCATGCGGCGAGCTCGGCGGATCGTTCGATGGATGGGCTAATCTAGGAGCCTGTCTACTTTAAGCCAGTGATAGGGGCCGGCAAGCGACAGTTGGGGTTTGAGATGAGGGTTGAGGCCCCCCATGGGGGCCTCAGGCCGGCGCCAAGCCCGGTTCCTCGGTCGTTTTCCTCGTTGCAGACAGACTCCTCCCCAGGGTCAGCTTGAGGAGATTGTGCGCGGTGCAGACGAGCGCCCATTCGCAGCGCACCTTGTCGACGCCGCGCAGCAGGAACTGACGGAAGCCGCGCGCTTGCTTTATCTGCCCGAACACGGGCTCAGGCAGCTGCTTGCGCAACCGATACGGGCTGGCGTAGCCGCCGGACTTGAGTTTTTCGCGCATGGCTTCGACACGCGTGAGGACAGGAGCTTCTTGCGTGGAGTTTCCTGCGCCTGCAGCGCTGGTCGTCGCTGCGGCCTCCTCTTCTACCTCTTCCGCCGTCGCGTGCTTGGCCCGCCCCGTCGCAACGTAGGCATCGATTTTGCGCTGCTCCATCGCCTCAAGGTTGGCCTCCGAGCAGTAACCGGAATCGGCTGACGCCTGCTCGGGCTTCCTGCCGAGATTGGCCTCGATGGCGTCCACCAGCGGTATCAGCTGGCCCTTGTCCACTGCACATTGCGTTACATCCTGGGCCACGATGATCTGCGCCTGCGCATCGACGGCGATTTGGCCATTGTAGGCCTGCATGAAACCGTCCTTCCCCTTCATGATGCGGCTTTCGGGGTCGGTGAAGTTCTTCTGGTCTTTCGGGTCAGGCTCGGGTGAGGGTGGTGCAGCGGGCTTGCCGGGCTTCTTGCGGCCTTCGGCTTGGCGCTTCGCTTCGGCGTCGGCCCGGGCTTTCACTTCCGCTTCCGCAGCAGCCTTGGCCTCCGCCTCGAGCTCAGCCTTGGCGGTGCGGATCTTTTCCGCTCGCTTCTGCTTGTCGGCAACCCAATCCGGTAACTCGTCGCCCCGCCTGTCCCGGCCATAGAGCTTGTCTTCTTCGGCGTCGGCCGCCTCGGCGGCTGCGAGCCATTTCCTAACCTCGTCTTCGAGCTCTCTTGCCCGAGCCTCCATGCGCCCATAGGACATCGACTTGTGCTTGGACGCATTGGCCTTGATCTTCGAACCGTCCAACGCCACGTGCCCCAGCTTCACCAGGCCCGCCTTATCGCACAGCTGCAGAACCTGCGTGAACAGCTCCCCAAGTTCCCTCAGATGGCGCTTGCGGAAATCGGAGATGGTGCGGAAATCCGGCGGGTCGAGCGCCACGATGCTCATGAAATCAACGCGCTCGCGGCATGCCTTGGCAATGCGCCGTGAGGAGTAGATCCCGCTGCAATAGCCATAAAGCAACAGCGCGGTCATCATCACCGGGTGGAACGGCGGCTGGCCCTTCTCGCTGGAGTAACAGGCCATGATCTTGGCCAAGTCCAGCTCATCCTTCACGACGTTCAGCACGAATGTCGCGACATGCTTCTCGTCCACAAAGTCCCGCACAGCAACCGGCAGGAGCAGCGGACCATCGATCTTCCAGGCGCGAAATGTCTTGCTCATGCGCCGAAAAGAATCTGACTCGCCCACCTCCGGCCAGCCAAAAGCGCTATATTCAGTTACGCGCTACCTGCGTGTTGCACAGATTTCTCGGACGCGCTCCTAGGGTCGCGGCCATCGCGCCGACCATGATGAAACGGGCGCCTGGGGCCGCTCGGGTGCGAAGGTGGCGAGGCGCCGCAACTCTCGACGATGGGGAACTGCAAGTCCTGCATAGTGCGTGAAGGCGATGACCTGCCGCATTCTGCGCATGGCGAATTTCCAAGCGCACGCATGCCGACAAGGTCCACCATCCCAGCAGCTGACCGAACTGACACCAAAGGTCAAGTCTTGACCACGCTTGCAACGGGGTACAAACGTAGCCACGCGAGCGACGGGCCGGCTGGGCGGGCGGGCGGCCGTGCGCTTGCGGACGCTCCCATACTCGACAGGACAATGACGCGGTGGACGTTATGAGGAGCCCCGTGCGTTGGGCGTTGCATTTGGCGATCGCGCTCAGCCTGACGTCGCTTGCCAGCACCTCCGACGGGCGCGCGGGCGTGCTCGAGACGGTGCGGGCTCGGGACCATCTGCTGTGCGGCGTGGGCGATGGCCCCAAGGGTTATTCGACGGTCAATGGCGCGGGTGCGTGGAGCGGCATCAGCGTCGACTTCTGCCGCGCGCTAGCGGCAGCCGTGGTGGGCGACAAGGACGCGGTGAAATTCCGCTCCCTCGCCAAGAGCGAACGCTTCTCCGCCCTGCAGGCAGGCGAGATCGACGTGCTCTCGCGCGACGTTGCCATGACATCGAGCCGCGATACGGGATTGGGCATCCGTTTCCCCGGCGTCCTAGTCTTCGATGGCCAGGGTTTCATGGTGCGCAAGGCACAAGGCGTGGCCAGCGCACTGGAGCTGTCGGGAACCCGCATCTGTGTGCTGTCGGACAGCGCTGATGCCCAGGGCATTGCCGACTATTTTGGCGCCTTGCGCATGCCATTTGAGCTGTCCAAGTTCGACAAATGGCAAGATGCGGTTGCGGCCTACACCAACAAGAGCTGTCAGGTGCTGTCAGCCGACGTCTCGCGTCTATCCCTCGAGCGCCAATACGTTGCCGATCCGAGCGAGCAAGTGATCCTGCCCGAGATCGCTGCCCGACGTTTGGTGGGACCGGCGGTGCGGCAGGGTGACGAGGCTTGGTTTAGCGTTGTGCGCTGGACCCTCTACGCGCTCATTGCGGCGGAAGAGCTCGGCATCAACAGCACCAACGTCGACGCCATGAAATCGTCGCCGAGCGCGGAGGTGCGCAGCTTCCTGGGCGTGGACACCGACATCGGCGGCCGGCTCGGCCTCAGCGCCGACTGGACGCAACGCGTCGTGCGACAGGTCGGCAATTACGGCGAGATTTTCGAGCGTCATCTTGGGCAAAAGTCGCCCCTAAAACTCGAGCGCCGGCTCAACAACCTCGCGGTGAACGGCGGTTTGCACTACGCGCCCTCGTTCCGCTGAGCGCCACACGCTCGCACGATTGGCACCGAAGGACTGGCCGCACATAGCGGCCCTGCAGGATTGGTCAGGCCACAAGCTTGCGCCGTCGGGGCGGCCAGCTACACTCTTCTTGCAGGCGTGTCATACGCCAGGCGGGAGGAGGGCCCATGCGCATTCACAATCTCTACGTCGATGCCAACGGCGAGACGCACTTCCGCGACATTGAGGTGGAGTGGGTCGAGGAGCGCCACTTTAGCAAGCTGTCGGCGCGCCTGCCCGCCACCGGCATTATCTTCCGCGAGACCTCGGCCGACTACGACCTCGATTGGCATCCGGCCCCGCGCCGCCAGTACATCATCAATCTCGATGGCGGCGTGAAGATCACTGCGAGCGACGGCGAGAGCCGCACGATCGGCGCGGGTGAGGTGTTGCTCGTCGAAGACACGAGCGGCAAGGGCCATCTGTCGAAGTCGGTAAGTGGCAAGATGCGCCACTCGATCTTTGTACCGATCGAATGACGCCATTACCCGCAGTGTTCGGCCGAGCCGGCGTGCGACATCCATGTGGGTCACCCCGGCAGCCGGGCAAATGCCAGTGATGGCGGGGCAAAGGGAGGACACGAATGTCAGTCGTTCTGGGCAGTGGTGAGCACCGCTATCGGGTGGTGGAGAACTGGGCGAAATTGCCGGACGGGTGGTCGTTCAAGGACGTGGCTGCGGTCGGGGTCGACAGCAAGGACCAGGTTTACGTTTTCAATCGCGGTGAGCATCCGATGATGGTGTTCGACCGCGAGGGAAACTTCCTGCGCTCCTGGGGGGAGGGTGTGTTCCGCCGCGCGCATGGGCTTAACATCGATGCAACCGACACGCTCTATTGCACCGATGACGGCGATCACACCGTGCGCAAGTGCACCACCGCGGGACGGATCGAGCTCACCATTGGTGTGCCCGGCAAGCCGGCGCCGTTCATGAGCGGGGAACCATTTCATCGCTGCACCCACACGGCGCTCTCGCCCAATGGCGACATCTACGTGTCGGATGGCTACGGCAATGCGCGCGTGCACAAATTCTCCCCGGCCGGCAAGCTGCTTACCTCCTGGGGGGAGTCGGGCACGGCGCCCGGCCAATTCAACATCGCCCACAACATCGCCACCGATGACGACGGGTGGGTCTATGTGGCCGACCGCGAGAACCACCGCGTGCAAGTGTTCGACGGCAACGGCAGATACGAGACGCAGTGGAACCACCTGCACCGGCCCTGCGGGCTCTACTGCTGTCGCGGCAAGACGCCAACGTTCGTGATCGGCGAGCTGGGACCGGGCATGCCGGTGAACCTCAAGGCACCCAACCTGGGCCCGCGCCTCTCCATCGTTGATGCGAAGGGCACGCTGATCTCCCGCCTCGGTGGAACGGATGGGCCCGGACTGGAACCCGGCAAGTTCATTGCTCCGCACGGCCTGGCGTTGGATGGCAGAGGCGACATCTACGTCGGCGAAGTGTCCTACACCAATTGGAAGACGAGCTTCCCGGATCGGCCGATGCCCAGCATGATCCGCTCCTTGCAAAAGCTGGAGCGGCTGAGGTGAACCGACGGGCGAACGCGGCGCCATCCCCACGCGGAGCCACGGTGGCGCCGGGCAACGTCTGAAGGGAGCCACCCGCGCGCCCATGACCTCGTCTCGCCTCTCCGCCGACCAAGTCATTCACCTCCTCGGCCTCAGCCCCCATCCGGAGGGCGGCTATTTTCGCGAGACCTTTCGCGATGGCGCCATCGACGCCTCGGGCCGCGCCGCCTCCACCGCCATCTATTTTTTGCTTATCGGCGGCGAGGGCTCGCGCTGGCATCGGGTCGATGCTGCCGAGGCCTGGCATTGGCATCTAGGCGCGCCGCTGGCCCTGACCCTTGCCAACGCCGATGGCGAGCCGCGCCGGCACGAGCTGCGGCTCGGGACCGACCTCCTCGCCGGTGAGCGCCCGCAGGCGGTGGTGCCGGCCGGCGTCTGGCAGCGCGCCGCAAGCCTTGGACCCTGGACGCTCGTCGGCTGCACGGTGGCGCCTGGCTTCCACTTCGCGGGTTTCGAGCTGGCTGCTGCCGATTTCGAGCCGGGAGCCAATCGCGGCAAGGACTGCTGAGACCTGGAGCGATTCGCAGGCGGGCCCTCTTTGGGTCAAAAGCAAGCCTCCCGTGTGGCGCTTTTGACGTTTTCCCCGCTGGAGCGGGAACCTTTGTAGCTACTACTTGCCGAGCCCACACGACTCAGGCTTTGCAGGAGGCGATTGCGCGCGCTGCAGTGGGCGTGTGGACAACAAGCAAGTGGGCAGTTCGGGGGCCGTCGACACATGAAGAAGCAAGCAGGCGGGCCGTGTCTCAGCGCCGTGTTCGTCGATTACGACAACATCTACCTGTCGCTGAAGCGCAAGAGCGAGGAAGCCGCCAAGCGTTTCGCCAAGGACGCCAGCGGTTGGTTGCGCGGCATCGAGACCGGCCGGGTCATCACCGCCACCAATGCCTCCTTCGGCGGCGAGCGCCGCATAGTCATGAACCGCTGCTATGGCAATCCAGTGCCGCGACGCAACGCGCACGACAACTCCACGGACATGAACTCTTTCCCGTTTGTGCGCCACCACTTCCTGCGCGCGGGATTCGAAGTGATCGATTGTCCCCCTCTCACCGCACAGCTCAAGAACTCCTCCGACATCCGCATGGTGATGGACATCCGCGATTATCTCACGCACGATACCTACTTCGACGAGTTCATCATCCTGTCCGGCGACGCCGACTTCACGCCGGTACTGCATCGCTTGCGGGCGCACGCCCGGCGCACGGTGATCTTCGCCAACGATTTCACGGCGGCCCCCTATACCGCCATCAGTGATGGCGAGGTGCGCGAGTCAGATCTCATCGCCCTCGTTCTCGGCAACGAGCTGCCGAGGGATACCGGCGGCGAGCGGCTCGTCATGCCGTCGGCCAAGAGCGAGGCTATCCGTCGCGAAATCCTGACCGAGGTGGTTGCCAGCGTGCGCGCCGCAAACGCACCCGTACCGTTGGAGGCCCTGGCCGAGCGCGCCGTGCGTGCCCTCGGACACGAAAAGACCATCGGTACCGGCTGGGCCGGTGCAGGCAGCTTCCGCGAGCTGTTGCGCCAGCAGTTGCCGGGCGAGATCAGGCTCTCCAACGATCCCCCCTATCTCGCGTTCGATGCCAAACGCCACGGCGAGGAGGCCAGGGCTGCGCCGCTCGAGCGGCGTGAGCCCGCCGCCACGGCCCTCGCGGGGCCGCGAACCGCTGGCAGGCCGGCGTCTGTGGAGACGATGCCGCTGACGCCGACAGCATTGCAACAGGCGCTGCCCACCACTTCGCTGCCACCGACGCGTCCGGGGCCAAGCGCTCCCGGCGTGGCTCGGCCGACATCACCGCCCAGCCCCCAGCCGGCACCGGCGCAGACGGGCAGCTCGGCCGCCATCCAGCAATCGATCACCCGCATTCAAGAAGCCTGCCAGGCGCCGCCATTGGCGCCCCATGAGTATCGCCTGCTGTTCGAGGTGATGGCCAAGGAGATCAGCGATAACGACCTGATCGGCGCCCAGACGCTCGCCAACATCACCCAGCGCGCCCAAGAGCGCGGCCTCGACGTGCGGCGCGATGATGTGCGCTTCGTGCTCGAAGTGGTGAGCGAGGCCGATCCCTGGTTTGAACAGGGCGCCTCCGCCAACCTGTTTGCAGGTCGCTTCCGCAATTTCGTCGTCGCGCGATGCCGTGGTCAGGGCCTCAACCTGTCAGCCGACGAGCTCGATCTCATCGATGCCTGGTTCGCGGGCGGTTCCCTACCGCAGTCGTCGACCCAACCTACGCAGGTGCGCGCCTCCTCGCCCGGGCAGGCTCCCGAGGCGAGCCAACCTCCAGCGCGGGCGCCGCTAGCGCAGCCGGAGGCGCCGGCGTCTGCCGCCTCCAGCGGCATCTCGCGCTGGTGGTCCTCGGCCGAGAGCCGAAAGGACGCGCCGGATGCGCGTGGCGCGCACACCGCCGAGGCACGTGGCGAGTCGGAGGACTTTCCCCGCATCGTGCGCACCCGGTCGCGCAGTTGAAGGACCGCGAGGCGATATCGGGCTCAAAGGGGCACCGCTGAAGCACTAGCAGGACCGTCGGGATCGTATTGCGCTCGGCGGGGGCAATGGCGCGCGGTGCAATGGGGCGCCGCGCAACGCTAGCTGTTGCGAGAAGGTCGATCGAGCGCAAGGCAAGTCTGGTGTGTCTAATGCCGGCTCGCCGCGCCGACGGCGGCAAACTTGCGCGTGGCACCCACGAGCTCGTGGACGATGCCAGGCTCCGTCATAGCGTGGCCGGCGTCACCGACGATCCGCAGCTCTGCCTGCGGCCACGCGCGCCACAGGTCCCAAGCGTTCTTCACCGGCGTAACCACGTCATAGCGTCCGTGCACCATGACGCAGGGCAGATGGCGGATGTGCTCGACCCCGCGCAGGAGCTGGTCGTCGCGCTCGAAGAACCCGCGGTTGATGAAGTAGTGGCATTCGATGCGCGCGAAGGCGATGGCATACGTATCTGCCCCAAAGAGGCGCACGCGCTCGGGATCCTGTACCAGCGACAGCGTGCTGCCCTCCCACACCGACCAGGCCCGGGCGGCGGCGATCTGCACGTTGCGATCGGGATTGGTGAGGCGCCGGTAATAAGCGGCGATCATGTCACCGCGCTCCTCGGGCGGAATGATCTTACGGAATTCCTCGAACGCCTCTGGGAACATCCAACTGCAGCCACCCTCGTAAAACCACGCCAACTCTTCTCGCCGCAACAGAAAGATGCCGCGCAAGATGAGCTCGCTGACGCGGTCGGGATGGGTCTGAGCGTAAGCCAGCGATAAGGTCGACCCCCACGAACCCCCGAACAGCTGCCAGCGTTTGATGCCCAAATGCCTGCGCAACCGGTCCATGTCGGCGACCAAGTGCCAGGTGGTATTGGCCTCGAGGCTGGCGTGCGGGAGGGAGCGACCGCAACCGCGCTGGTCGAACAGGATAATGCGGTAGCGCGCCGGGTCGTGGTAGCGGCGCATGGTGGAGTTGCAACCGCCACCTGGGCCCCCATGGACGATCGCCACCGGTTTCCCGCTGGGGTTACCGCACTCCTCGAAGTAGATCTCGTATCCGCTGTCGACCTTGAGCCGCTCCTGATGATAGGGCTCGATCGCTGGGTAGAGGCCGAGCCGCTCACGTGCCGACATCGCTTGGCGCTTCCTGTGCTTGTCCTGGTGTCTCGCAAACGGTGGCTTGCAACCCGCAATGGTTACATGCGAGCGGGCGCATTAGGCAAGTTACTGCCCGGCAATGTCGGACGTGAGCTAGCCCGAAGCGCGACTCCTGAGCCGCAGCAGCCGCATCTCCCGGTCATAGAGGGTCTCCCCGCCCGGCACCCGCATGTCGCTCACAAGGTCGAGCGCGTTGCGCCCTGGCGCGGGTGTCAGTTCGCTGGCGAGGATGCCGGCGCAAAGGGCAAGCGGCAACCCGATGGCCCCGGCGAGAGCGCTCGGCAATCCGATCGCGCTCGTCTCAGCCAACAGCATCGCCAGGGCCGTGACCACGAAGCCCGTGATCATGGCGGCGAGGGCGCCCCATTGGTTGGTGCGCTCCACCCAAATGGCGAGCAGCAGCACGGGGAAGGAGCCTGCTGCACCGAAGGTGAGCGACCACATAAAGAGCTGCAGCGGATCGGCCGGGACGGCGATCGCCAGCCAAATGGTAATGAAGGCTGCGCCGATGACGGCAACGCGCGCCGTCGCCAGGCGCTGGATGTCCACGCCCGCGTCACCGGTGAGGCCGTGAATGACGTCCTCTGCCACGATGGCAGCGATCGTCATCAGCCCCGAGGCGAGTGCCGCCAACGCCGCCGCCAGGGCTCCCGCAAGCGATAGATAGACGAGAACCTGGGGAAAGCCGGCCGCCAGCGGAAGCGCAAACAGGGTTGCGTCGCGTTCGAAGCTGATGCTCGCGAGCTTCACAACCTCAGTCTTGGCCTCGATTTTGGCGATGCCCGCCTGCTGCAGCAATTGGAACCAAAGGGGCAAGCGGTCCCCAGGATGGGCGGCAATCTGCTCAAGCAGCATGGCACGCAGATAGACGGCAATGGCCGGCAGCGTAAGCACCACGAGACCGACGACGAGCACCGCCCAACCCAAAGACTTGCGCGCCTCGTAGACGCCGGGCGTCGTCCCCACGCGAGACAGCAGCCCGGGTGAGGCGGCAAGGCCCGCTGCCATCACGAACGCCATGAGCACGAAGCTCAAGCTGCCGACGCTGCCGAAGGACTGAACGAAGCGTTTGACCAGCGGCTCAAGACCCGCTCCCGGCAGATCGAACGCCAGCGGCGGTGCCAGCACCACGGGCACTCCCTGTGCGACCTCCATGCGCGTGAGCACACGTACCACGTTGCCGTGGGTCAGCTGCGGCAACGGCAAATTGGAGACCAGGATGGCGATGATGCTGGCAGACACGGCCAGCGCCAAAATGGCGACGATCGCTTTGGCGGCGCTCGACCACGTGAGCGCCCGCATGCCGCCCAACAGCACGATGACCGCCGCGCAGGCGATGACCAACGCCGCCATTAAGCGCTCCGATTGGCCCATCATCCAAGCAGCAGCATAGCCGGCAAACCGCGCCTCGGCCGCGAGCAAGAGCAGGATGGGCACACCCAGGATACCGGCCGCCGCCACGCGCACGGCCCTGCTCTCGAAACGGCGGCCTAGGAAGGTCGGAATGGTATAGGCGCCAAACTTGCGCACGAAGGGGGCAAACAGTACGCCCATGAATACCAGGCCGGCGCACCAGCCGATGCTCAGGCACATGGCGTCGAAGCCCACGATCAGCAGTGACCCCGTGAGCGCGAGGAAGCCCGCCCCTCCCAGGGCTGTCACCGCCAGCACCAAACCATTGAAGAAGGCCGGCACCCTGCGGCCGCAGGCGAAATAGTCCGCAACCTCACGCGCCCGGGAGCCAAGGCCGATCACGATGTAGAGGCCGATCGGCCCGGCAAACATGCTAAAGCGCACGATCGCGTCGCTGACGCCCAACTGCTCCAGCATCATCGCCATGACGACGAGCGCGGTGATGGCGGCGGTGAAGATGCCGAAGTAGGTGCCGAGCCGCGGATTGATGAGGCGGGTGCGCGAGGCGAAGGCCATTGCGCTAGAAGTCCTCGTGCGCGCCGTGCCAATGGTCGATGGCGTCCTGCCGATTGACGAACGCGGCCATCGTCACGAAGGCGATGACGGTTAGCCCGTGGCAGACGAGGAAATAGCCGAGCGGCACGCCGAGGACTCGCTTGTCATTGAGGGCGTCCGCGTAAAGCGGCAAGACGATCATGGCCACCACGAACGGCAGCAAGCTCGTGAGCATCTGCGTCCTCGTGTGTCGCCAATAGGGCTTGCGCTCATTGCGTTCGATCATGATCCCAACTCAGATTGCATCACACACCATTTCGCCTCGCAGGCTGGCCGCAATGCGGGCCAGGGAGGGCCACGTTGGCCGCGATTCGTGGTCCAACTGGGGCATCCAACTGGGCCAAGGTCATCGGGTGAACGCGGGACGGCCTGCCGACCAGTGGCGCGACCCGGCAGGCAATGCGCCAGATTAGCCATTTCGGGAGAAAACCGCTAGATTTCCAAACGCTTGCCAGCCGATGGGAGTGTGGCAGGCCCGACTCGGACGGCGGACGCGTGACCGCGCATGGCAGATCACCGTTTCATCATCGTCGATGACCATCCATTGTTGCGCGGAGCGCTCGGCCAAGCGCTAAAGTCGGCCTTCGCCAGCGCCGAGGTGCTCGAGGCGGGTTCACTCGACCAGTTGACCGAGCGGCTGGAGACGGCAGGGGAGATCGACCTCATCCTGCTCGATCTCAGCATGCCCGGCGTGCACGGCGTGTCGGGGCTGCTCTACCTGCGCGCCCAGCATCCAGAGGTGCCGGTGGTGATCGTGTCAGCCAGCGACGACCCCGCCACCATCCGACAATGTCTCGACTGCGGCGCCTCCGGGTTCATCCCCAAGTCGCAGCCCGTCGAGCGGATCCGCGAGGCGATCCGTCGCATCATCGGCGGCGAGATTTGGCTGCCGCCTGACGTCGATCTTGCCAGCGCCGCAATGGGCGAAAGCGCCGAATTGGTATCTCGCCTATCGACGCTCACGCCGCAGCAGGTGCGCGTCCTCATGATGCTCGGGGAAGGGCTGCTCAACAAACAGATCGCCTTTAGGCTCGGCGTGTCGGAGGCGACCATCAAGGCGCATGTCTCGGCTATCTTGCAAAAGCTCGGCGTCGACAGCCGCACCCAAGCGGTCATTGCCATCAATCGCCTCGGCACGGCCGGGGAGTGGCCGCGCGTTCCCAGTTGAGCCTCTGCTCGACCCTCTGCTCGAAGCTGCCGCAATCGACCTGCGCCACATCGGGCTGGCGCTTCTTCTCACTCGGCCTTTTTTGACTTGACCCCTTTTCGCTCTCTTCGGTTGGCCTCTTGAATCTGGCCGTAGACCAAGGTTTGGTGCGCCCGACAGCTGAGGAGCAAGACCTCAGCCTGAGCAACCGGGCCCGCCGCTGCCAAACGCCTGCTTGGCGGCCCGCCGCACGGCACTCATGGCACAGAGTGCCGCACGGCACTCATGGCACAGAGCTCGCATCCCCTTTTGATCGCGGCGATGATGCCCTGGCCAGCGGCAAGCGCGCCTCGAGCTCGCCTATCTCTCGCCTATCTCACGGGAGGGTGCGCGTGCCATCAGTCGGTAGACGATGCCAAGCCCAAGGCCGAACGCGCCGAGGATGGCGAGCACAATCAGCATGCGCTGCGGGTTCCAGCCGCCGAACAGGACCTGGTTGGGTTGGCCGAAGAGCCGCCCCTTGATGACCGGCAGTAGCGTCCAATTGCTGATGAGGACGATGCACAGGCCGAAGATCAGACCCTTGAGCCATGCCATGCCACCGGGCACCCGCTCGTAGAGCAGAGCAAACAGCACGCCCCACAGGCCGCCCCAGAACACATTGTTGAGGAGGCGTGGCACGCCCCACGGCGGTATGGCCGGGGTCATCGACCAACCGTTGGTGGGAATGTAGCCGGCGGCATGCAGCAAATAGATGGTGCCTTCATGCGCCACGAGAACGGAAATGGCCCCGGCGAGGAAGCCAAGCACGATGCGTCCCACGGTCCCCTGCACGGTCTTTCCCCTCTTGCCGCCCCGCTGCCGGTATCGTGGCTGACGCGGCGCACCGAAGGAAGGCAGGATGCGGCGAGCACGGATCACGGTCGCGTGATTTGAACTCCAGCGACCGGTGTGCGCAGCCAATTTTTGCTTGCGGCAGGTGCCCGACCGGCCCATATACGGCCCGGCTAATCCCCCGTGTCGACCGCCTCTCTGGTAGGCCTCCCACAAGGGGGGCGCCGGAACCCAACCCAGGAGCGTGCATGGCCAAGGAAGAGATGCTGGAATTCGAGGGCGTGGTGGCCGAAGTGCTGCCGGACGCGCGCTGCCGGGTGAAGCTCGACAATGGCCACGAGGTGATCGCCTACACGTCGGGACGCATGAAAAAGAACCGCATTCGCATCCTGGCTGGCGACCGTGTCACCGTCGAGATGACGCCCTACGACCTCGACAAGGGCCGCATCAACTTCCGCCACAAGGACACGCGCACGCCACCCCCGGGCAGCCAGCAGCGCCGCCCCCCGCAACGCCGCTTCCGCTAGCAGTTTACCCGGCCGCCCAGTCGCCGGCTGCGCCTGTCGAGCCGGCGGGGCCGAGGGCCCTGCGCCTGGCAGGAGCCGCATTGTCCCGGCGCAGCTGGGCTCCTGGCCTTGCCCATCGCGCATGGATCTTGTCTTGCACCGCGCGCACCATCATGGCCGCAAGGTGCTCGACACCACGGGCGCGATGCTGCCTCGATCCCAACCGGTCGCCTCGCCTCGCTGCCGAGGACGGGGCGTGGGATTGTGAGGCGGCGGTGGGATGCCACCTGGGACCCAAATGCGGCCTGTGGGGCGAGACCCTTGCCGGCTTTGTGAGTGCGCGCGAATCGGCCGATGCTGGGTTGCGCGCGGGGGTTGCCCATGAGCGATCGTGTAAACGGCCGACGCAAAGCGACGGTCGAAGACGGGACGGCGGCGCCGCTGGGCGGGGATCGCGTGCGCACACCAGCGCCCAAGTTCGACAAGAAGACCATCGCGCTGGTCTACGACTTTGATGGCACCCTGTCGCCCAAGCCCATGCAGGAATACGCCTTCTTGCCCAAGATCGGCGCCGACCCCGTCGCCTTCTGGGCCGAGAGCAACGCGCTCGCCCGCCGCGCGCAAGCCGACCCGCTCATCACGTACATGCACCTCCTCTATAAGAAGGCTCAGGAGAAGGGCGTGCGCGTCGACCGGCGCGATCTGGTCGCCCAGGGGCGGCACGTGGAGCTCTACCCAGGCGTGGAGGCGTGGTTTGAAGCGATCAGCGATTACGTCAAGGCGCACGCGCAGAGCCACGGGGTGGCGCTGCGGCATTACCTCATCTCTTCGGGATTGACCGAAATCATCGAAGGCACAACGATCCGCAAGCGCTTCCACAATGTGTTTGCCTCCGAATACTGGTTCGAAGCCTACGATCTGCCCTATCCAAAACGCGTCATCACCGACACCGGCAAGACGCAGTATCTCTTCCGCATCAACAAAGGCGTGGAGGATCTGAGCCAGAGCATCAATCAACACATGCCCGAGCCGACACGGCCCATCCCGTTCGCCAACATGATCTACTTCGGCGACGGCGACACCGATGTGCCATCCATGGCGGTGATGCGTAAAAACGGCGGCCATGCCGTCGCCGTCTATCCGCCGGGCAAAAGCAAGAGCAAATGCGTGGAGCTATTCAAAGCTCATCGATGCGATTTTTTCGCGCCAGCCGACTACCGCAGGGGCTCCGATCTCTTTAGGCGCACGTGCCTGCTACTCGATCGCATCTTGGCCGATATTCGCGTGCGCGAAGAGATGTGGCGGCTGGGACGCGGCTTGGGGCGGGGGCCGTAGCGCCAGGGAACCCAAAACAGGGTCGGCCCAGGAGGGCAGCGAGCAGGCTCAGAGCCTGCTAGCCTGTCGGCCATGCTGGAGGTTTTGATCCTCGCCGCGGTGGCAGCCGCCGGCTATGCGGACGCCCCCTGGTGGTCGGTGCTGCTTGGCGCTGGTGCGGTCACGCTCAGGCCCTGGTGGCGTAAGGTGCAGCTGCTGCGCCAGCACCCGCGGGTCCCGTTCAGCACCAAGATGACCGCCTATCTCGTGGTCAGCATCGTCATCAATTTGGGTTTCGCGCTGGGGGGTTATCTCGCCGGGCGGCTGGTGCGCGGCTGGCTGGACGGCTGAAAGCGCCCAAGCTTAATCGAGGTGAGCGCTGCCGCCCGCCTGCAGCTTCGCCAGCAACCGTGCTAGCTCTCGCTGCTCAGCGCCGGAGAGGCGCGCGGCCACTCCCGCCTCGAAGGCGCGCACCTTCTCGCGCGCTGCCAAATACTGTGGTTCGGCCGCGGTCTCGAAGTAGAGCGCCTGGCGGCGCCGATCGCTTGTCAGCACCTGGCGGCGGACGAGGCCGCGCTTTTCCAGACGAACGATCACCGGGCTCATGGTCGACTTGTCCACCCCGAACGCTGCCGCAAGCGACACTTGCGTGATGCCGGGATTGGCGCGGATCAAGGTAAGCACCCCAAAGGACCCAGGTGTCAGTTCCGCGTCGGCGAGCGCCGTCTCGAATTCGGCGAAAATCTTGGCCTGCGTGCGTCGCACCTGATAGCCCACGTAGCTGGGCAATTCGGCAAAGTCGATGCCTTTTCCCGTCGCGTGGCGCATCGTCTGACGCCTGCGTGCCGCGCCTGGTTTCGTCATGTTTTGTTGTCCTTTGCCATGCGCCAATGTATTTCCCCGCCGCGCCGCGCCAGGTCTCGCAATTGCCCGCCAGGTGTGCGCAGGCGCCCGCGCTCACATCTTGGAGGGCAGCCAGAGCGCAAGGAGCGGGAAGGCAATCAGGATAATGAGACGCAGGATATCGGTGGCGATGAACGGTAGCACGCCCCTGAAGATGGTGGAGAAGCTCACGTCGCGGACGACGCTCTTGATGACAAAGACGTTCATGCCGACGGGCGGGTGGATCAACCCCAGCTCAACCGTCATGACGATGATGACACCGAACCAGACAGGATCGAACCCCAGGTGCACCACGACCGGGAAGATGATGGGAATGGTAAGAATGATCATGGCCATGGCGTCCATGAGGCAGCCCAATAGAAGGTACATGAGCATGATCAGCGTCAGCACCCCGTAGCGACCCAGACCGAGGCCGGTGAGGAAGGCCGTAACCTTCTGTGGCGTCTGCGTGACGGTCAGGAAATAGCCAAACAGGAGCGCGCCGATCAGCACCGTGAACACGGCGGCGGCCGTGCGGGTCGCCTGCAGCAGCGAGCGCAGGATTTCGTTGCGCCCCAGGCGGCCGCGCAGCACGCCGAGCAGGAACGCGCCGGCGGCGCCAACGCCACCCGCTTCCGTCGGCGTGAACCGCGGCAGGAAGGGCAGGCCGTAGAGCCCGCCGACCACAAACACGAAGAGCAAGAGCGGCGCCCAAATGTCCTGCACGGCGGCGAGGCGCTCGCGCGCGGAGGCGCGCGGACCTTCGGGCAGGAAGCCCGGCCGCGCCAAGCCGATGACGGTGATCGTGACCACATACATGGCGGCGGCGAGCAGCCCGGGAACGACGCCGGCGATAAACAGCTTGCCGACGTCTTGCTCGGTGATGATGCCGTAGACTGCGAGCACGGTTGAGGGTGGCAGCATGGCGCCGAGCGTGCCGCCAGCGGCGATTACTCCTGCGGCGAAGGACTGCGGATACTTGTAGCGGCGCATCTCCGGGTAGGCGACCGCAGAGAACGTCGCCGCGGTGGCCACCGACGACCCAGAGATGGCCGCAAAGCCCCCGCAGGCCACGATGGTGGCGATGCCTAGTCCGCCGCGGCGGTGCCCGACGAAGGTATTGGCGGCGTGGAAAAGCTCCCGGCTCATCCCTGAGTTTGTGACGAAGGCCCCCATCAGCAAAAACATCGGAATGACGCCGAAGGTGTAGTCCGTCACCGTGCGCATGGAGGTATGGCCGACGGTCTTGAGCGCAGGACCGCCGCCGACCAGCCAGGCGAAGCCCGAGACGCCCACCAGGCCCATTGCCATGCCCACGGGCACGCGCAGCAACATCAGCGCAAACAGCACGACAAAGCCGATGACGGCAACGGCGTCGGTGCTCATGCCGCTTCACTCCACCCCTGCCGTCCTGTCGATAAGCTTCTCGGGTTGGAAGATGAGGCGCCAAGTGCGGATGGCGATGAGCAGCACGGCCGAAACGTCGCCCGCCCAAGCCACGGCGAAGAATGGCCACGTGGGCAGGCGCAGGTCGAAGGTGAGCACGTTGTCATGGTAGGTGCCCCGCACTTTGTCGAACAGGGTGTAGGTCTGAACCGAGACGACGAACAGCAGCACCAAGGTAGCGAACACGTCGATGTTACGCTGCCAGCGCGGGCCGACGTTGGCCCAGACCAGATCGACGGTGATGTGACCGCCACGATACGAGGTCGCGGCGATCCCCCAGAAGATTAGGATACCGAGCAGCAAACGTCCAAAATCGAAGGCATCGGGCAGCGCTACGGCGAACAGATTGCGCAACAGCACTGCAACGAAGATGTTTGCCGCCACGATGCCGACGAAGAATGCTGCCACCCACTCGATGGTATCGATGCAGCGGTCCATGAAACTGCGTGGCACGCTTTCCCCGATGCGCTTGCGCCGCAACGTCTCTCTGACTGGCCGATACGGCGGGCGCGGGCGCACCGCCGCCAGTTGCGACCTTTCAATAGGCTGAATTGTACTTGGCGAGAGTGTCCCGCAGCTCCTTTAGTATAACATCCGGGTCGCCGCCGGCTTTGCGCACGCTGTCGCTCCAGGCTTGCACCACAGGCTGCGCGGCAAGCTTCCACTCGGCGAGCTGCGCGTCAGAGATGGTGTAGACATCGTGGCCGGCCTCGTTGGTGAGCTTGGCGACGCCCGCGCGTTCGAAGTCGGCCCACGGGGAAGCAACGCGCAGCGCCCATTCGTTGGAACAATGCTCGTCGATCGCTTTGCGCTGGGCCGGCGACATCCCCTCGTAGGTCATCTTGTTGATGATCCACACAAAGGACGTGGTGTAGAGCGCCACGTTCATGTGATACTTGGTGACCTTGTCGATGCCGAAGAGCGGGATCGAGCCCCACGGAAACGTGACGGCGTCCGCTACGCCCCTCTCGATGATGTCGCGTACCTCGGGAGCCGCAGCCTGCACATTGGTGCCGCCGAGCTGGGTGACGAGCGTGGCGATGACGGCATGGGCCGGGCGGATCTTCATGCCTTTGATGTCGCCGGGCACGACGATCTTTTTGGCCCGAGAGTGGAACGACCCATAATCGTGCACGAAGGCCAGGCAGAATTTCACGTCTTTCATCTCGCTGGCCGCATACTTGCGATACCATTCATCGAGCGCCTGCGAACCGCCCTTGGCGTTGCTCATCATGAAGGGAAGATTGCCGGCGTCGATGATGGGAAAGCGGCCGGGCTGGTAGCCGGGGCTCACATAGGTCACGTCGGCGATGCCATCGCGCGCCATATCGTAGTGGTCGAACGCCTTGCCGAGTTGCTGGGCCGGAAATACGGTGAACGTCACGGTGCCGTTGGTGGCCTTTTGGATCGAGCTTCCCCAATCCTCGAGCGCCTTTTGCAGTGGATGCGATGGCGGTACCCAGTGTGACAGTTTCAAATGCACCGGCTTGTCCTGCGCCGCAGCCGGCGCTATGGCCAAGAGGAGCACACCCAGCGAGATGCCGGCGAGACGCAAGCGCATGTTTCCTCCTCCTTGATGCTCCTCCTTGCCGAGGCACGCGCCATGCTGAAGTCGCCGCTGCTTGTTGGCATGACGCGTCGCGTTGGCATTTGAGCCCGATGCAGCTCAACTTGTAAAGCCAATTGGTCGGATATAAAACTATCCGATCGGGGCCGGCTGGGCCATCAAGGCGATGTGCGGGGGGGGCGCGCGCGCCCACCATGCCCCGTCAAGTGCCCAGGTCGTGCCCCAAAGCGGAGAGGCAAAGGGCCGTGACGCAGTCGCCACCCCTAGGGCGCGCACTCAACGGTGCCCAGGGCCGCAGTCGCAAGGGTGCGGGTGCGCGCATTGAGGGCATCGACTATGGGCCGCTGGCAAAGTGGCTTGGCTTTCATCTGCGCATGGCACAGATCGCTTCGTTCCAGGCGTTTGCGGCAGAGGTCGGCGAGGTGGATCTCTCCCCGGGGCGCTTCGCGCTGCTCACGCTGATCGGTCGCAATCCCGGCATCAGCCAGACCGTGCTGAGCCGCGCCGCCGGCCGTGACAAGTCAACGCTGACGCCGGCCCTGCGCGACCTGCGCAAGCGCGAGCTCATCCTCTGCCAGCGCCTCGCGCGCGATCGGCGCAGCTATCATTTGAGCCTCACGCCCGCCGGGCAGGCCATGCTGCGCCGGCTCACGCAATGCGCCGCGCGCCATGAGCACAAGCTCGACCGCATCGTCGGCGCACGCGATCGACCGAAACTCTTGCGTGTGCTGAACAAGATCGTGGCGGAGCTCGGATGAGGCCCGCTTGGGTGGCGATGTTCGTGCGGGGGTCCGCCGCCGACTGCAGCGACCCAGCCGTGGCCGCGGCGGCTTGGGGGCATCGCGTCGGATGCCCACCGAGCCGTGGGAAGACGAACAAGGAAGCTGGCGATGGCTGAAGTGTCATACCACAAGGAGATCGAGAGTTTGCGGCTCGGCGCCGGAGCAACCTTCTACGGTGAAGGCATCCTGGCCGTCACCAAGGCGCTGCTGCAGTCGGGCGTGTCGTATGTGGGCGGCTACCAGGGAGCGCCGGTGAGCCACCTGCTCGATGCGCTGGTCCAGTCCCAAGGTTTGCTCAGCGAACTTGGAGTTCACTTGGAGACCTGCACCAATGAAGCCGCCGCCGCTGCCCTGCTCGCCGCATCGATCAACTACCCGCTGCGTGGCGCCGTCACCTGGAAGTCGATCGTCGGCACCAACGTCGCCGCCGACGCGCTCTCCAATCTCGCATCACCCGGCGTTGTGGGCGGCGCACTGATCATCGTGGGAGAAGATTACGGCGAGGGTGCAAGCGTGATCCAAGAACGCACCCACGCCTTTGCCCTCAAATCGTCGCTGTGGCTCCTCGATCCCAGGCCCGACCTGCCCAGTTTGGTGCGCAGCGTGGAAATGGCGTTTGAGCTGTCGGAGACTTCCAACACACCGGTCATCCTGGAGCTGCGCATCCGTGCCTGCCACATGTTCGGCAGCTTTGCCACCAAGGACAACCTGGCGGGCGCTCATTCGATCAACAGCCGGCTGGGCCCCGCTCCTTTCAACTACGACCGACTTAGCCATCCACCTGCCACCTTTCGCCAGGAGGCCGACAAGGTGGAGCGGCGCCTGCCGGCGGCGCGCCGCTTCATCGTCGACAACAAGCTCAACGAGCAGCTCGGACCTCGCGAGGGCGCCATCGGCATCATCGTACAAGGCGGGCTCTTCAACGTGCTCAACGGCCGCTTGGCGCTGGCAGGCTTGAGCGACGTCGATGGTAGGGTGCAGATACCGACGCTCGTCCTCAACGTCGTGCATCCGCTGGTGCCAGAGGAGATCGTGAGGTTCTGCGCCGATAAGGGTGCCGTGCTGGTCGTGGAGGAGGGGGCGCCGGACTTCATCGAGCAGGCCATCGGCCAAATCTTGCGCAAGGCCGACGTGC
Organism: Hyphomicrobiaceae bacterium; assembly: GCA_036558085.1. Classification (GTDB taxonomy): domain Bacteria; phylum Pseudomonadota; class Alphaproteobacteria; order Rhizobiales; family Hyphomicrobiaceae; genus AWTP1-13. The sequence goes on along the minus strand of DATBGH010000015.1, from coordinate 137,085 downwards.
GCACGAAGCTTATTGGCAAGGACGTGCTGCCGATGGCCGGCGAGTACACGCCGCTTGCCGTCGGCAAAGGACTGGCCGCATTCCTCGCCCGCCATGACCGTGCCGCGCCGGCTCTCGAGCGATGGATCGCGCGCGTCGAGGTGCAACAGGCCGAGGTCGGCAGGGCGCTGATCGCACCGCTGCCCGCTCGCCCGCCCACGTTCTGCACGGGCTGCCCGGAGCGGCCGGTCTTCTCGGCGATGAAGCTTTTGCGCCGCGAGATGGAGCCGGTGCACATCTGCGCCGACATCGGCTGCCACTCGTTTGCGACGTTCGCACCGTTCAGCCAGGGCAACTCGATCCTGGGCTACGGCATGTCACTGGCCTCGGCTGCGGCCGTCTCCGCCACGCAGACCCAGCGGCCCATCAGCGTGATGGGCGACGGCGGGTTATGGCACAACGGCCTCATCACGGGTGTTGCCGGCGCCGTGTTGAATAGGGATGATTCGGTGCTGATCGTGATGAACAACGGCTACGCCAGCGCCACCGGCCAGCAGGAGATCGTGTCCAGCGCCCCGCAGGTAGGCGGTCGCGGACCAGGCGTCGAGATTGCGACGGCCTTGAAGAGCCTCGGTGTCGGTTGGATCAAGCGTGTGCGGACCTATCGCGTTGCCAGCGTCGCCAGGACGCTGCGGGCAGCGTTGCGGAGCGGTAGCAAGGGTCTCAAGGTGCTCATCGCCGACGGAGAATGCCAGCTGGCCCGGCAGCGGCGCCTGCGGCCGGAGATGGCACGCAAGCTCGCGGCCGGCGAGCGCGTCGTTCGCACGCGCTTCTGGGTCGACCCGGAAGTGTGCACGGGCGACCATTCCTGCATTCGTCTGTCGGGCTGCCCGTCGCTCACCATCAAGCCCAACGAGGACCGGCTGCGCAGCGATCCCGTCGCCCACGTCAACAATGACTGCGTGGGTTGCGGTCTGTGCGGGGAGGTGGCGCATGCCGCTCAATTATGCCCCTCCTTTGCGCAGATCGACATCATCCAGAACCCTTCTGGCTGGGACCGGCTGAAGCAGCGCCTGTCGGGGATGGGCATGCGTCTGTTAGGCGGCGGTGAAAGATCCAAGCCCGCGCTCGTGCCGGCGGAGTGAGCAGGTGGCTCAAGCACGGCCCATTACGGTGCTGATCGCGGCGCTCGGCGGCGAGGGCGGCGGCGTGCTCGCATCATGGCTCCATCGCAGCGCCATCGCCGAGGGCCACTTTGTACAGGGCACGTCGATCCCCGGCGTCGCCCAGCGCACCGGCGCCACCACCTATTACTCGGAGATCGTGCCGGACGCAGGCTCGCGCCATCGCGCGGACCGTGGGCCCGTGCTGGCGCTCAATGCGGCACCTGGGGAGGTCGATCTCATGGTCGCGAGCGAGCTGCTCGAGGCCACTCGGGCTGTCGCCCAAGGCTTCGTCACGGCCGAACGCACGGTTCTGCTTGCTTCCTCAGCGCGTGTCTTCACCATCGACGAGAAGGCGGCAGCTGGCGATGGCCGCCTCGACGCCCAGGCGATGACCGATCTGGCCCGGCGCTGTTCGAGGCGCGCCATCATCGCCGACTTCAGCGCTATTGCCGCGCAAGCGCAGGCACCTCTCAACGCCGTACTGCTGGGCGCGCTGGCAGCAGCCAGCGTGCTGCCCATCTCGGAGGACGCCTTTCGCACCGCCATCCGTGCCGAGGGCAAGGCGGTGGATGCCAATCTGCGCGGATTTGAAGCGGGCAGGGCGGCGCGAGGGGCAGACCTCACCCCGAAGCCGGCCCCCTCCGCCCACGCCGATGCGACGCGGGCATCGAGCCTCTTGCCGCAAGCAGCTTCCGACCAACTCGAAGGCTTCGCTCCCGAAGCCCGGGCGGTTATCGCCGAGGGCATTGCTCGTCTCACGGACTACCAGGACGCGACCTTCGCCAAGCGCTATCTTGCGCGCCTCAACCGCTTCGCCGGTCGGCCAGGGGCCGAGGCGAGTTTCCAGCGCGAGCTCGCGCGCCACCTCGCCCTGCGCATGAGCGTGGAGGACGTCATTCGAGTGGCGCAACTGAAATTGCGCAAGGAGCGTTTGCTCCGCGTCACCCAGGAGGCGAGGGCGGGCGCCGGCGACATCGTCGATATTACCGAATTCCTAAAGCCCGGTCCGGAGGAGATCTTGGGCCTGCTGCCGCCGCGCCTGGGACGTTGGGTCCTCGGTTGGGCCCTGGCACGGAACCGACATCTCGCCTGGCCGCTCAAGGTAACGACCACGCGCTTTGGCGGATTTCTGCGCCTTAGGGCGCTCGCCGCGCTCAAAGGCTGGCGGCCGCACACGCTAGGCTTCGCCGAGGAGGAGGCGTGGGTGGAGCACTGGCTGGAGCTGGTAGACCGCACACTCGCGATGAGCCCGGCAGCCGCCCATGAGGTGGTCGCGACCGCAGCGCTCGTGCGCGGCTATGCTGAGACCTACAAGCGGGGCCTTGCCAACTGGGGCAGCATCGTGGAGTGCGTCATCGAACCGATGCTGGCGGGGCGGCTGTCGCGTGCCCACTTCGCCGATGCCGTGCTGCAAGCGCGGCTCGCCGCCACCAAGGACCCCGAGGGCGAGGCCCTGGCCAATACCATCGCCGCCATCCGCCGCTCCACCGCTTCCGAACACGTCGCGGCGGAGTGAAGTGGCTGCCCATCGGAGGGCTATTTGAGGCCTTTGACAATGTCGCCGACCGCGGCAGCGTCGGCGAAACCCTTGAAGCTGCCGGGTCCGGCGATCTCCCGGGCCATGCGCATGAACCCGCCCCAGGCCGAACGCGCCAGCGCGCCCCCGACGCTGATGCGCCGGACCCCGAGCTGGGTGAGGTCGCGCACGGTCAAGTCGCTTGGGAACCCCATCAGGAAGTTGACGGGCTTGGGTGCCACCGCCCTCACCACAGTTTCGATCTCCTGGGCGCTGCGAATGCCAGGCGCATAGAGGCAGTCGGCGCCGGCATCGGCGTAGGCCTTGAGACGCCGCGTGGTCTCGCCCATGTCAGCGCGATTGCGGATGAAGCCCTCGCTGCGTCCCGTGAGCAGCACGTCGCCGCCGGCCTTGTCGATCGCCTCGCGCGCGGCGCGGATGCGATCTACCGCCATGTCGAAATCATAAAGGGGTTTGGCCGTGTCGCCGGTGTAGTCCTCGATGGACAGACCTGACACGCCTGTTGCCACGCACAGTCGCACGCTCTCGGCGACATCCGCCGGCGCATGCGCATAGCCGCCCTCGAAGTCGGCGTTCATCGGCACATCGGCGGCGGCGGAAAGCTCGGCGATGTGGGCGAGCATTTGCTCGCGCGTCACGCCACCATCGGCGGCGCCGCGCGACCAGGAAAACCCCGCGCTGGTGGTGGCGAGCGCCTTGAAGCCCAGGTTCTGCAGGTAGCGCGTGGTGCCGATGTCCCACGGATTGGGAATAACGAAGCATCCCGCTTCGTGCAGGCGCCGAAAGGCGGCCCGCTTTTCGCTCGTCGTTGGCATGGCGTGACCTCCAGTGGACGGCATTGTGCAAAAACAAGCGCTGGCCGCGACCCTACAGTCGCGGCCTCTGCCTGGCTACTGACAGCGCGCGCTTGGGCTGCAACTCCCTCAGCGCCAGTGTGGGGCTGCGGATAGATGCGCGATCGCGCGGGGCAACATCACTCCAGCGCTAGCATGCCGGCGCCGTCGAAACCGCCGTCCACCCGCAACGATCTCGCCGGTCATGTAGCTTGAGTGCGCCATCGAGGAGGAACTCGATGACGCTCGCGATCTCCTCGGGCCTGGCGCAGCGGCGCATCGGAAGGCGGCGCATCCATTGCGCGGTCCTCTTGACTGTGCATGGCCTGTGCCATGGGCGTATCGACCGGCCCCGACGCCACCCGATTGACGCGGATGCCGTGGCGCCCGAGGTCGTTGGCCAGCACCTGGTTCAGCACGTTCACCGCTCCCTTGGAAGCGCCATAGGCGCTGCGCCCCTTGCTGCCGCGCAGCCCCGCCACTGCTCGCCCCCCCGCAAGGGCGCGTGCCTTCCACGAGCGGCTCGCTGGAGGGCTTCCTGCCTCCGGATTGCGCGGCGGGGCCCTGCAGGGCTCATCGCCTGCCTGGGTGGTCGGTCAGGCCGGCCGAGAAGCCGCATCTCTTCTCAGTTCTGCGTGGATTTTCCAGTTCTGCGGCGGTGGTGCGGGGGGATTTGTGCTAAACGCGGGACGCCGTTGACCAGCAAGCCGTGCTCGCCAAACCAATGAAGATCACCATCCAAGCCAACTCCGGGGAATTCAGCTTTGACTGCGGGGCCTCCGAGAGGATCCTCTACGCCGCCCTCGGTCAAGGGTTGCGGCTGCCCTATGAATGCGCCACCGGCACATGCGGAACGTGCCGCGGCCGCGTCGTGCGGGGTTCGACACTGCTCGAATGGGATGAGGCGCCCGGCTATGCGAAGCTGAAGCGGGAGAAGGGCGACGTGCTCATGTGCCAGGCGCGCCCTACCAGCGACTGCATTTTGCGCGTGCCCGCAAACCTTTCTCCTCCCGACCCGGCGTGCGCAACGCTGCCGCGCCACCGCCAAGCCCGGATCACACACTGGCACCGACACGTGCACGACGTGATCGAAATCGACATTGCCCTGTCGCAGCCCATCGCCTTCGACGCCGGTCAGTTCGTCGTGCTCGAGGTACCAGGCGTGCGCGGCGGTCGGGCGTATTCGATGGTGAACTACAGCCCCGGCGGCGAGCGGCTGAGGTTCGTCGTCAAACAGAAGCCGGGGGGTGCATTGTCCGACTGGTTGTTTGGCAGGGATGCGACCGGCAGGGAGGTTGACCTGTTCGGCCCGCTCGGCGCGGCAACCTTCCGCCCGGCGGAGGGCCGCAACATCTTGTGCATCGCCGGCGGATCGGGCATCGCCGGCATGCTGGCCATCCTCGAGCACGCCCGGCGCGAGAGCTATTTCCAAGGACATGTCGGCCACGTCTTCTTTGGCGTGCGCGGCCTTGCCGATGGCTTCTACCTTGCAGAGCTTGCCGACCACGTCGCTGCCGCCGGCGGCAAGCTGCACGTAACGCTGGCGCTGTCCCACGAGCCGGCGCCAAGCCACATGCATCCACAATTTCCAAGCATTGGCCTGGCAACCGGCATGGTGACCGACGTGATGAGCCGCGAGATGGCCGGCCGCTACGACGGCACGGTCAGCTTCATCGCCGGTCCGCCCCCAATGGTGGATGAGGCCCTGCGGCTTTTGATCCGGGTGGCCCGCCAGCCTGCGAGCTTCGTGCGATATGACAAGTATACGTGAGCAGAGCGCTACGCACCCCATGGCCCAAAACATGACGGCCCCGCTCCTCCTGCAGCAGGGCTCAGGCAGGTTCGCTCCAAGCGGCCTCGCAAAGGGGGGTGCCTCGCGCGGCTGTTCGGCTGCCAAATCGTGAGCACCGCACTTGAGCGGCGAGCCGACACCATGGCGCTTCGCTCTGCAAGCCGTTGCGCTATGGTATCGGCCGACCAGGTCTGACCCAAATAACGGGAGGCGCCCATGCCCGATCGGCCGGAAAAGAAGCTTTCGCGCACGCTGCGGCTCAATGCGCGCGACAACATCATCGTGGCGGTGGACAGCGTCGATCCCGGCACCACCAAGGATGGGGTGACGGCGACGGCACGCATCATGCGCGGCCACAAAATGGCGGCCCAGCCCATCGCCAAGGGACAACCGGTGCTCAAGTTTGGACAGATCATCGGTTTTGCCACCGAGGACATCAAGCCGGGCGCGCACGTGCACACGCACAACTGCTCGTTCGCGGAGTTCGAGCGCGATCATGCCTTCGCGGAAGCCTCGCGCGAGGAACCACTGCTGCCGCCCGAGGCACGCGCCACGTTCGAAGGTTTCCGCCGCGCCAATGGAAAGGCGGGCACGCGCAACTACCTGGGCATCCTAACGAGTGTGAACTGTTCGGCCTCGGTGGCGCGCTTCATCGCCGAGGCGGTCAACCGTTCGGGGCTCCTCGAACAATACCCGCACGTGGACGGCGTCGTGTCCTTCGTGCACGGCACGGGCTGCGGGCTTGCCGGCACCGGCGAGGGCTACGAGGCGCTGGAGCGCACGCAATGGGGCTACGCCGGGCACCCCAATCTCGCCGCGGCGCTGGTGGTGGGGCTCGGCTGCGAGGTCTTTCAGATCGAGCGGCTGAAGACCAAGTACGGCCTCATCGAGGGCGACAACTTCCGGACCATGACCATCCAGGACACCGGCGGCACCAAGCGGACGATCGAGGCCGGCGTTGCCCGCATCAAAGAGATGCTGCCGCGCGCCAACCAGGCGCGACGCGAAACGGTGCCGGCCGGCGAGCTCATGCTCGCGTTGCAATGCGGCGGATCGGATGGGTACTCCGGCATCACCGCCAATCCGGCGCTGGGCGCTGCAGTTGACACCTTGGTGCGTCACGGCGGCACCGCGGTGCTCTCCGAGACGCCCGAGATCTACGGCGCCGAGCACTTGCTCACGCGCCGCGCGCGCAATGCGCAAGTGGGCCAAAAGCTCCTCGACATCATCGGCTGGTGGCAGGAGTATTGCGCCAAGAACAACGGCTCCATGGACAACAACCCCTCCCCCGGCAACAAGGCGGGCGGGCTCACCACCATCCTGGAAAAATCGCTGGGCGCCGCCGCCAAGGGCGGCACCACGAGGCTCAACGAGGTCTACCGCTACGCCGAACCGGTGACCGCCAAGGGCTTCGTCTATATGGACACGCCGGGCTATGACCCGGTTGCGGCGACCGGCCAGGTGGCCGGGGGTTGCAACGTGCTCTGCTTCACCACGGGGCGAGGCTCGGCCTACGGCTGCAAGCCCACGCCCTCGATCAAGCTGGCCACCAACCACGACGTCTATCGCCGCATGCTCGATGACATGGATATCAACTGCGGCGATATCCTCGACGGCGTATCGATCGAGGCCAAAGGCAAGGAGATCTTCGAGACCGTCCTGCGCGTTGCTTCCGGCGACAAGACCAAGAGCGAGCTTCTGGGCTACGGCGACAACGAATTCGTGCCCTGGCAGATCGGGGCGACCATGTAGGCAGACGAGGGCACCTGCTCACGCCGGCGCTTGCGCGGCACCGGATAGAGCGGACGGGGCGGCGTGCGTGCGCAGATCCTGGACAAGATACCAGGCCTCCTCGACGCCAAAGCCCTTGAGGTCGAGTGCGCCGCAGTGCTCCATGACGAAACGCTGCTCGACGTATGTCTTGGTGGCGCGCGAGACCAGCACGCGTCCGGGCTGGCTCTGACCTTCGAGGCGCGCGGCGAGGTTCACGGTGTCACCCCACACGTCGTAAGTGAGCCGCTTGGCCCCGATCACCCCCGCCAGCACGGGACCGGTGGCGATGCCGATCCTGAGCGCCAGGGGCACCCCGCGCTCCTGCGCAATGCGCGACAGCGTGGCCTGCATGGCAAGTGCCATACCGCCGAGGCGCTGGGCGTGGTCGGCGGCGGGTTCGGGAATGCCGGATGCCGCCATGTAGGCGTCACCAATCGTCTTGATTTTCTCCACCCGCCACTGCTCGGCAAGGTCGTCGAAGGCGCTGACGACGGCGTTGAGCAGCTCAACCGTGCGCGCCGGCCCCAAGCGCTTGGCGAGTGCCACGAAGCCCTTGAGGTCGGCAAACAGCACCGAGGCATCGGCGAGCTCGTCGGCGATGACGGTGCCGGGCGCACCCTTGAGCCGCTCGACGATCGGTGTGGGCAAGATATTGTGCAGCAACGTGTCGGTTTCCTCCTGGGCCTGCTCCGCCAGGCGGAATGCGTAATAGACCACGGCCGCGACCATCGCCGAGGTCGTCACCACCGCGGTGATGTAGAGTTCGGCCAGGTCGTAGGGCCGCACTTGGAGTTGGGCATGCGTAAACCACGCCCACGCCGCAAGGTGCAGCACGAAGCCGGCCAAGATGAGCGCGATGATCAGCTTTATCCGCTCAAGGCCGAACACCACGAAATAGCCGGCGATGCCGGCGAAATACTGCATATGCAGCCCCGAATTCGTGCCGAGGAGCCAGGTGAGCGTGAACAGGCCGACGTTCTCGGATATGGCCAATGTCAGCGCCCCCGCGATCTCGTTGAAGCGGTGCAGGAAGGGCGCCCCCAGCGCGATCGTGATCAAGATCAGATTGATGCAGATGACCGGTTTCCACGTCTGAAAATCCAGGATGATCTGTTCGAGGGTGTAGATCAGCGTGAAGAGCGCGATGAGGTAGGCGGCCACGTTCATGATGCGCAGGCGGCGCTGGACGGGCGGGGGATAAGGCGCGGTGCCGTAGCCGGCCAGACGCGTCAAGGTGCGCCGCCAGCGCATGGCCCGGCCGCTGTTGAGGAAAGCTTCGAGGCGCGGGGCCAGCATCAGCCGCCTCCTACCCGAGATGGTGTTTTGCCGACGCCCTAGCGGGGTCGCGCCCAACTATCGGCGATGGCCTGGCAAGCCTCAACTGGCGCTGGCGTGCCGCTACTCGCTCGCGGCTATCCCGCCCAGGGCCGCCGGCGCCGCCAGCCCGAGCCGGCGGCGGGCTTGCTCGCGCAGCGCGTCGATCGGCTTCAAGACCCCTTGCGCCTCATAGTGCCAAAAGGTCCAGCCGTTGCACGCGGCTTTGCCTTGCACCTCGGCACCTAGGCGGTGAATCGAGCCCTGCCGACCGGCGAGGCTTAGCGTACCGTCGGCCTTCACCTCCGCGCGCAGGCGACCGCGTTCATCGGTGAGCACGATGCCGGGTTCCAGAATGCGCAGCTCGATGATGGTGCCGAAGGGGATGCGCGGCTCGCTGCGCTTGGACTTGGCGGTCTCGAGCGCCACAGCCGGAAGCGGTCGCACGTTGGCGATGCGCTCCGCTGCGGCCTCGGCGTAGATCGGATCGCGCTCGATACCAAGCCAGCGCCGCCCCAGCCGACGGGCCGCCGCGCCGGTCGTTCCCGTGCCGAAGAAGGGATCGAGCACGAGGTCACCCGGAGCCGTCGAGGCAAGCAGTATGCGGCTGAGCAGCGCCTCGGGCTTTTGCGTGGGGTGGGCCTTACGCCCCACCCCGTCTTTCAGCCGCTCAGGGCCCGAGCAGATCGGAAACAGCCAATCGGAGCGCATCTGCACGTCGTCATTGAGCGCTTTCATGGCTTCGTAATTGAAGGTGACGCGCGATTTGGCATCCCGCCCAGCCCAGATCAGCGTCTCATGCGCATTGGTGAAACGCTTGCCGCGGAAGTTGGGCATGGGGTTGGTCTTGCGCCAGACGACATCATTCTGGATCCAGAAGCCCAGGTCCTGCAGCGCCACGCCAATGCGAAAGATGTTGTGATAGGAGCCGATCACCCAGATGGCCCCGTCGGGTTTCAGCACGCGTCGGCAATGCCCGAGCCAGGCGCGCGAGAAGCGGTCGTAGTCGGCGAAGGAGGAGAACTTGTCCCAGGGTTCGTCGACGCCGTCGACCACCGTATTATTGGGGCGCAAGAGCTGGCGTTCGAGCTGCAGGTTATAGGGTGGATCGGCAAAGACGAGATCGACGCTCTCCGGCGGCAGCCGGGCCAGTTCCTGGAGACAGTCGCCGACAATCACGCGGTTGGTGGACGGGCCGGCGGGCCGGCGCTGACGCACGGACATGGGGACGCTACTCTCTCAACTACATCACTTCAGGTGGCGCGATGTTAGCACTGCTAATTGCGCCTTGAGTTGTCGGGCGAACTCGATGCCCTCACAACGGGCGGCACGCTCCCGTCATCGGAAATCTCGATGATGAGCTTCTTGAAGATGGCGTCGGCAAACGTGGAAAAAGAGGCGGCGGCGATGACGAAGGCACCGCGTCCGCCGATCACATTGTCGCGGTAGAACGTCGCAAGGTCGGGCTCAATCGCCAGGATCGGCAGACCGTTGATGCTGGCGCCCGCCCGCACCGCGTCGTCGCGAGCCTCGGCCGCGGGACGGCCGCGGTTGTTGCGGCCGTCGCCAGAGACGTCGATCACCCGGCGTCCGCCGCTGAAGGGGCCCGCGCCAAACAGCGTCAGGGCATGGTCGATGGCTCCACTGATCGAAGTTCCGCCCCCGAACAGTTGGCGCGGTGCCGCAGCGATGGCCACCGCCAAGCGTTCCATGGAGAGCTCATCGCTGACGATCATCCACGGGACGACTTGCACCTGAAGTCTCGGGCCGGTCCACTGCACCATCGTGACGGCGATGGCGCGCGCCGGACCGGAGCTGATCGCACGCGCCAATTGAGGGCTGCGGAACGCGGCGATGTAGCCGCGCTTTTGCAGCTCGAAGCGCTCCTCGCTCACACTGCCGGAGGCATCGACGGCGAGCACCAGCTGGAGATCGACCGCCGTCTGCGCCGCTGCGGGCACCGCGCTCATGGCAAGTGCCATCAGGAGCGCGCAAAAGGCAGCGCGCACGTCCTGCGCGAGCCTCACGGCGCGAGCACGCTGCCTGTGGCAAACTTGCGATCGGCTCTGGCGCCGTGGCGACGGGGTTCGGCGAGGGATTGCTGGCCCTCCACAACCGAAAGGCCGGGGCTTTCCTTGCAACTGTTGCACTCCGGGCCACGCTGCCGGGACGCCCTATCGCCTTGTGCCGAGCCCGCCGCCTGCCCGCCGCGTCTTGCCTGCGATGGCGGCGCCGATCGCCTCGCGGCGCGTGCCCCTCCTTTGACCTAGAGCCGCGAGACGCTGACTTCTTTGGCCGTGATGAACTCCAGAAGTGCCGGCTGGCCCTTCTCGGTGGCGGCGATCCCGCGCTTGATGGCGGGCACGATGTCGGCTGGCCGCTCCACCCGCTCGCCGTAGCCACCGAAGGCGCGCGCCATTGCGGCATAGTCGCCGGAGATGTCCGTGGCGCGATATCGCTCGGTGGAGACCGGCATCACCTTGAGCTCGATAGCCATGGAGAAGTTGTTGAGCAGAATGGACAGGATGGGGATGCGCTCGCGCACGGCGGTCTCGAAGTCCATCCCGGTAAAACCGATGGCGGCATCGCCCCACACGTTGATACAAAGCTTGTCGGGCTTGGCGAGCTTGGCGCCCATGGCGAGGCCGAGGCCATAGCCCAGCTGGGTGGTCTTGCCCCAACCGATGTAGGAGAGGGGCGTGATGGGCCGCCAGAACGGCGACAGCTGGTCGCGCGGGCTGCCCGCGTCGTGGGTGATGATGGTGTTGGCGACGTCGACCGTCTTGTGCAGATCCCAGATCACGCGGTAGGGGTTCAGTGGCGCGCTGTCGTCTGTGAGCTTGCCCATCCACTTGGCGAGCCAGGGCTCATGGGTGTCGGCAATCTCCTTGGCCACCGGCGCGGGGTCCTTCTTGCTCCTGCCACGGAGCTTTTCTATCTCGCCGATCAGGGCGGCGAGCACCAGCTTTGCATCGCCTGCCACGCCCAGTGCAACGGGGATATCCTTGTTGATATCGCCGGGATCGAGTGTGGCCTGAATGATGTTGGCGCCGGTCGGCATCTTGACGCCAAAATTCGTCTCCGTGAACGAGCAGCCGATCCCGAAGATCAGATCCGATTTGTCGAGGAAGCTGCGCACCGGCTGCGGGATGGCGAGACCGCCCGAGCCGAGCGACAGCGGATGCGTCTCCGGGAACGCGCTCTTGCCACCAAGGCTTGTCGTCACCGGTACGGCCAACAGCTCGGCCAGCTCTTTGAGCTCCTCCCATGCCTCGGCCCAATGCACCCCCGTGCCGGCATAGATCACTGGCCGCTTGGCGGCGACCAGCATCTTGGCGGCTTCGCGCACGGCGTCGGGATCGGTCCCGGTGCGCACCCGCTTCGGGCACACGTAATCTTTTGGGTCGCACTCCTGTGCCCACAGGTCGTTTGGAACCTCGACGAGAACCGGGCCGCCGCGGCCGGAGCGCAGACGCTGGAACGCGCGCCGCATGACGTTGGGGAGCTCTTTCGCCGACGTCACGGGTTCGGCCGACTTGGTGATGTCCCGCATGCAGAGCGAGGCCATATAGTTGCGTTCGATCCAAGCCATGCGCTGCGCATAGCCCATGGGCATGACCAGGATCGGCACGGATTCGCTATAAGCCTGAGCGATGCCACCATAGGCGTTCTCGGTCCCAGGCCCGTGCTGCATCACGAACATGCCGGTCTTCTTGCCGGAGGTGACGCGGGCGATGGCATCCGCCATATGCAGTCCGATCCGCTCCTGGCGCACGATGATCGGCCGGAGGCCGGCGACGGCGCCGTGCTCCAGGATGTGGTTCACGGGGTAGCCGATGATCCATTCCACGCCTTCGCGCTTCAGGATTTCTGCGATCGCATCACCGGTTTTCATGAGGCTTCTCCGTGCAATTTGACCGCGCGCGTCCTCGCCGGCACCCCGGTGACCTCGTGCGTCGATCAGGCAGCAACAGAGCCCAGCGTATGCCGTGGGATGGCCGCTCGTCGAGACCTCTCTGTCGCGTTGCGCGCGATGCGTGCAAAGAACGCCCGCAAGGCGCTCTCCTCGCGCCGCATGTGCAGCACCGTCGCCGCGCTGGAGCGGGTGGAAATGGCGCGGCTCACCCGCGCTGTTGGCGCGGGCCGCGCGGCCCTGGCGGGCGATGCGTGCCGGCAGCGGCCAAGAGGTAGCGCTCGATCAGCAGCATCAGCACGATGGTCAGGCCGAGGCCTTCGAGCACAGACAGAGTTAGGATCAGATCCGATGCCAATCCAAGTCGCTGCGCTATGACTTGCGTAAACATCGAAGGGGCCCAGTGCCGCTTGCTACCGTACCCGATGCCCTAGCCCAATTGGCAGACGCCAACCACGACCACGGTCGTGTTGTCCTGATAGAGATCGCCAGCAGCATCGACGGCTTCGAGCAAGGCATCGGCGATGGCATCGGGCCCCTGTGCACGGTGCGGCTCCACGGCGCCCAAAATCTCCGCATGGCTCAGCGTGTGAATGCCATCGCTGGCGATGATCACGACGTCGCCGGGCTCTAGCAGCAAGGGCTGGCGTGACCGATCGACCAACTCGATCTCCGCACCGGTCAGAGCCGAGCGCAGGAAATGACGGCGCGGATCGGATTGCGCATCCTCCCAAGTTATTTTGCCGGCCGCCGCCAGTTTGTCGATCTCGGGGGCCAGCGAGTGGTCCTCGTTGAGGAGCGCAATTTGACCCGCGCGCACCAGAAACATTGGGCTGTCGCCGACGCTCACCCACTCCATACCCTCAGCGCCGACGGCGGTGCCCACGAGCGTGCAGCCCATGCCGTTGAGGGCTGGGTTCTCCTCCACGCAGTTGGCGATTGCGGCGTTGGCAAGCAGCAAAGCTTCGCCGAGCCGCGCGTGCACATCGCCCGAGGACGTCTCGTAGGCGCGCATGAAGATCTGACATGCGGTGGCGCTTGCAAGCGCACCACCGGCATGCCCGCCCATGCCGTCCGCCAATACCGCCGTCAGCTGCCGAGCGTCGCTACCGGGTTCTGCGGCTTCCGAGCCCTGATCGTCCGGCTCGGCACGAACCAGCGCCGCATCCTCCTGGTAGCTTCTCGCTCCCTTGCTTGAGCGGGTCGCATGTTGCAAACGCACCGCTACTCCTTGAGATCGGACAACTCCGACCAGTCGAATTCTTCCCCACAAAACGGGACAAAGGCAAGCTGGGTGCGGCCCATCGTGATGACGTCCATCAGCTCTAGCTTTACTGCGCCGGTCGGCTTCTTGTCGTTTATCGCAACGATGTTGGTCTTGGAAAGGTTCGGCACGAACAAGAACGCTCGGTCCGCCGAATCGTAGCGGATGTAGGCTTGTTCCTCAGAGGAGATCGTTGTATCGCCAAAGTCAATTGGAATGCGCTGATCCTTGCTGCGGCCGACGGCATTGTTGCCCTCAAAGATGGGCCGGAACGACCCAAGCCCAGGGCCCCCGACCACCACCAGCCAACCGACCACCGGATCGGCAAGGAAGTCGTTGCGCAGCACCTTTGGCTTGCCTCTGACGGCCTGTGTTTTGGCGGCATCGACTGCGGTCGCAACCGTTGGCTTGACCGCCGGGGAAGCGCCGCGCTTGAGCTGCGTGGCGGGATCGGCTGCCTCGAAATGTTTGGGCTCACGCGTCAGCGCTTTGGTCTCCCCTCCGGCAGGCTGAGGCGCGGGCGCCTGGCCCTCGGGCGGACGGCCGGCAGCCCCGCCCACCGCTGGGGTCGCTGGCTTCGCCTCGAGCGCGGCCTTGCCGGACGCCTGATCGGGCCGCCCGCCTAGGCTCATTTCACCCGTGCGGTCATCGCGGCTGGCAGCGTTGAGGGCATCGCGCAGCGAACCCAGAATGCGGTTGGGCAATGATCCCGCCGGCTGCGGCGTCTGCGCGGCAGCTGGCCGTTTCTCGTCCTTCATGGGTCCTCTCCTTCTGTGAGATCACCAAAGGGCCGGTCGCGAACCCTTAAGGGGATGGGCTCTCGAATTTGAGGCAGGTCCGGCCGAGCTTGATCACGTCGCCGTCGCAGAGCCGGGCCCGCGACTGCCGCGCCCCGTTGATCAGTACCCCATTGCCATTCTCGCCGCTGATATCGACGATCACGAACGCTGCCTCGGGGGTGCGCTCGATCACGGCGTGATAGCGATCTACGCTGGCGTCCGGCAGGCGGACGTCGTTATCCTGATCGCGGCCGATGCGAATGAGCCGACTGTCGAGTGGCAGGGTCCTTGGACCTGGGCCATCCACGGTGAGCCATGCCTCCTCAGACCACAAGGGCCTCTCACCGGCAGCCGGCAGATCTCCAACCGGTTCGGCGTCGGCAGCCCGTAGCGCCGCTGCGCGAATCGCGGCCCGGCGTCGCCTGCGTCCCGTCGTGCGTTGGATGAGCAAGGAGGCGAGCGCCACCACAGGCAGTACAACAAAGGCGCAGAGCGCGATGAGGAGAGCCGGTGCCCGCTCGTAGCCGGCCGCGAGAAGGGCGCGGGCACTAGCCAAGGCGGCCCTATCGGAGCGCTGCGGGTTCTGGTTCCTGGTTGCATCGGCGCCCGGCCGCACTGGCGCGTGGTCACCAACCCCGTCAAGCCCGGCAGCCGTCGCCCTGCCAATCGGCCAGCCGACCGCCAGCACGCCGGCCGCAACACAGGCCGCCATCCAGAGGACGATTGCGATGAGCGTGGCGGAATTGCGTGCTGGCGGCATTTCCCACTCTTTGAGCAGAAGTTGCCCAACCATGACGGCAGGAACATGGCCAGCGGGTCGGATCCAGAGTACAACGGCCCGTTGGCGTGGCCGCCTCATCGTTCTGCCACATTATTCCCCGCACCTGGGTCAGTCCGCTTCGGAGAGCCGGTCGGCAACGGTGTGAGTGCGAAGGCGGCGTGCCACAGCTGCGGGGTTGAGCCCCCTCGTGCGCGTAGCCGTGGACTGTGATGGGAATGGCGATTCAGCCCAGCCCCGCGCCCAATTCGAACCTGCTGGCATTGCCGGACGGGACGGAGCTGGTCGGCGACTATCACATCAAGCGCGTGTTGGGTGCGGGTGGGTTCGGCATCACCTACCTTGCCGATGAGATGGCGCTGGCGCGCCTCGTCACCATCAAGGAATACTTCCCAGCCGAGTTCGCAGCGCGCAGCACCACCAGTGAAGCCTCGCCGCGTTCGCGCGATTGCGCCGCCGACTACCAATGGGGCCTGGAGCGCTTCATTGAGGAGGCGCAGACGCTCGCCCGCTTTGTCCATCCCAACATCGTCCGCGTCTACCGTTACTTTCGTGCCAACAACACCGGTTACATGGTGCTTCATTTCGAGGAGGGCGGCAGTTTCAAGGCTTGGCTGCGGGGCCTCAAGCGGGCGCCCCGCCAACCCGAGCTCGATCGCATCCTCAAGCCGCTGCTGGAAGCGCTGGAGATGGTGCACGCTGGCGACTTCCTGCATCGCGACATTGCCCCCGATAACATCATCATCCGCAAGGACGGCTCGCCGGTGCTCATTGACTTCGGTTCGGCGCGGGGCGAGATCGCCACCCATTCCAAGACCGTCAGTGCGCTCGTCAAGCCGGGGTACAGCCCCTACGAGCAATATGCCACCGACGGGCGCCGGCAAGGACCGTGGACAGACATCTATGCCCTCGGCGCCACCCTCTACCATGCCGTCTCGGGCAAGCGGCCTCCCGACGCCCCCTCACGCATGGTCAACGACGAGTACATCCCGGCCCACGCCGCTGCGCTGAGCTCATACCGCGCAAGCTTCCTGGCGGCCATCGACAAGGCGCTGAGGTTGGAGGTCGGCGAGCGCCCGCAATCGATCGCGCAATGGCGCGATGAACTGCTCTCCGCCGATCCCAAGCGCGACCGCGGACGGCTAAACCTGGCGCGCGCGCTCGAGCGCTTGCGCACCGGCGAGCCCACGCGCAGCCCGCCTCCAGAGAAGCTTCAAGACGGTGAACAAAAGCCCCCGCTGTCGCACGCTCCCGCACCGAGCTCCGACCGGGTGCCCGCACCCCCCGATGCACCCCAACCGAAGGGGCAACTGCTCGACTTTATCGACGCCCTGAAGCGACGCCGCAGCGAGCTGGCGGCCAAGAAGGCCGCGCCTGTGCCCCCGACACCGGCGTTGCCGGCGACACCGCGCCAGAGCCCGGGATCGAAGGCAGCAGTGAAGGCGGCTGCGGCGGCGCCCGCCAAGCCGGCCGCACCGGATGCCAGGAGCGCGCGCCGTCCGGTGCCCGCGGTTCTGCGCCGGCCCACACCTCGGCCGCGGCCGGTGCGTAGCCTGCGCATCCCGGCCCGGCGCTGGCGGCGGTTGCTCTACCGGTTGGCGATCGGCCTCGGCATTGCCGGCATCGCCGTCGCCTATCAAGACAAGTTTCCGCACTCGGAGGGACGCGGCGTCGGCGTGGTGTCGAGTCAGCCCGGCGATTTGCAGCCGCTCACCCGTCTCACCGGGCACCGGGGCGCCGTGACCGGCCTTGCCCTTGGCGATGACGGCCGCTGGATCGTGTCGGCCGGCGCCGATGCGACGCTCAGGGTGTGGAACGCAGGCTCCGGAGCGCCGGTGCGCACCATCGAGCTTGACGATGGCCCGGCCACCGCCATCGCTGTCGACGACCGCCGGGCGCTCACAGGCCACAAAAGCGGTGCCATCGTCCTGTGGGATTTGGAGCGGGCCGAAAAGCTCACGCTCTTCCAATACCAGCCGGCGCCAGTGACCGGGCTGGCCTTCGCAGGCGACGGCGACCATTTCGCCGCCGCCAGCCAGACCGGCGCTATGTCGCTGTTCGATGTCCGGTCCCCTTCCGTGCCCACGCTGCTCGCAGACGGCCTCGACGGCGCCCAAGCCATTGCCGGCTCGCGCTCACTGCGGCTGTTGGCGTCCGCTGGTCAAGACCACAGCATTCGGCTGTGGCGCACCGACACGGGGGGCCTTGCACGGAGCTGGCGGGGTCAAAGTGAAGCTGCCAGCGCGCTCGAGATGTCGCCGGGGGGTCGCAGCCTCGCCACCGGTAGCACAACCGGCGCGGTGCGGTTGTGGTCCACCTCTTCCTCGCGTCCCCAGCGCGCGTTCCGGGCGCACGCCGGCCGCGTCACGTCAGTCGCCTTCGCACGCGGCGACCGCCTGCTCGCCTCGGCCGGGGAGGATGGCGAGGTCAAGTTGTGGGATGTGCGCAGCGGTCGCCAATGGCGCGCCTTTCGCGGCCATGCCGGATCGGTCAATGCATTGGCCTTCTCCAGCGATGGCCGACGTCTGCTGTCGGCCGGCGAGGACGGGGTGATCCGCCTTTGGAACACGGCGGGCACATGGACGGCACAGGCCCGGGACTAAAGACACTTTCAACAATAACTGAATCTGTCGCGATGTCGGCTCTGATACTCCTACTTGCCGCCAAGATGGGCCTGCTTGAGGAGCGTCGCGCTGAGGAGGATCCCCGTGATGACTCCCGTTACGCTGAAGACAAAATCGTCAAAGCTGGCGTGACGGCCGGGCACGAAGATCTGTCCCAGCTCAAGCGCACCGGCATAGGCCGACAGCAACAGCGCAGCCGCCCACGCGGTCGAGCGTCCCGCCCGCAGCGCATATATCAGCGCTCCAGACAGGGCATATGCGGCCGCGTGTTCGACGTGGCCGGAGAAAATGCCGCTGCGCACCATGACGCTGCCGGGCGTCCAAGAGGCGATCATCAAGAGCAGCGCATTGGCGCCGACCAGTCGGTTACCGAACCGGTCCGCCAAAGCCCGCCAACGCTGGGCTAGGCCCAATCCAACCTCGTGCATCGGCACTCACTCCCTCGTCAGGCCGTCTCCTGGCCGTCTCCTGGCCGTCTCCTGGCCATCACTCACGTACGCGCCCCCTCCGCCTGGGGAGGGGGAGGCGTCACATCAACGCTCCTCTATGGATGCACCGGACGAAGTTCGGCGGGGCCGGCATGAGCCAA
Organism: Hyphomicrobiaceae bacterium; assembly: GCA_036558085.1. Lineage (GTDB taxonomy): Bacteria > Pseudomonadota > Alphaproteobacteria > Rhizobiales > Hyphomicrobiaceae > AWTP1-13. The sequence continues at coordinate 118,744 of DATBGH010000015.1, read as the reverse complement.
GACAACCTCGCGCGATGGACCCCCATGTCAGGCAGAAACGGCCGCTGGGGTCATCGCCAGCGTCACCTCGGCGCCGGCCAGCACGGTCTCTCGCAAACCTGGGGCCGCGGTGGCGAGGGTCTCGGCGAAGAAGCGGGCCACGGCGACGGCCTGCGGATTGGCCTCGGCAGTGATCTGGGCCGTAGCAGCGCCAGCGCGCACTGCAGCCAGTGCGCCCTTGGCAAGGTACACCCCTCCCGCGGCAAGGCCAAAGAGGCGCAAATAGGCAGAGGCGCCGGCCAGCGCCGCCTCAGGATTGGAGGCCAACGCCTCTCCCATCCAGCGGCTTGCCTCGGCCAACGCCGACACCGCCTCGCTTAGACGTTCTGCCATGCGGCCGAACTCGGGATGGTTGGAGGCACGCACGGCATCGACCGTCTGTTTGAGCTCCGCGAGGTAGGCCTCCACCACCTTGCCGCCCTCCAGTGGCAACTTGCGCGTGACAAGGTCGATCGCCTGGATGCCGTTGGTGCCTTCGTAGATCGGCAGGATGCGCGCGTCGCGATAGATCTGGGCGGCGCCGGTCTCTTCGATGAAGCCCATGCCCCCGTGCACCTGCACGCCAATGGAGGCAACTTCGCAACCGATGTCGGTCGCGAAGGCCTTGGCGACGGGGGTGAGCAGGGCCACCCGGGCCTGCGCTTTCGCGCGCTCATCTTCCCTCGCGGCCCGTCGTGCAACGTCGGTCTCCTTGGCCGTGACCAGGCAAATGGCGCGCGCAGCCTGCGTCAGCGCCTTCATGGTCAGCAGGCTGCGGCGAACGTCGGCGTGGTCGATAATCGGCGCCATGGCATTGCCCGAGCTGGCGGAGCGGCCCTGGCGGCGCTCCTTGGCGTAGGCGGTGGCAAGTTGGGTCGCCCGCTCGGCAACGGCCACACCCTGTACGCCGACCGCCAGCCGCGCCGCGTTCATCATGATGAACATGACGCTGAGGCCGCGGTTCTCCTCGCCGACGAGATAGCCGATCGCGCCCGCTCCCTTCTCGCCGTACTTCATCACGCAGGTCGGACTCGCGTGAATGCCGAGCTTGTGCTCGACGCCGGCGCATTCCACGTCGTTGCGCGCACCGAGCGAGCCATCCTTATTGACGAGATACTTGGGGACCAAAAAGAGCGAGATGCCCCGCGTGCCCGGCGGAGCATCCGGCAGACGCGCTAGGACGAGATGGATGATGTTCTCGGTCATCTCGTGGTCGCCGTAGGTGATGAAGATCTTGGTGCCGGTGAGACGATAGCTGCCATCGGCCTGCTTGACGGCGCGCGTCTTGAGCTGTGAGAGGTCGGAGCCGGCGTGCGGTTCGGTGAGGTTCATGGTGCCAGTCCACGCGCCCGAGACCATCTTGGGCAGGTAGGTTCGCTTCAGCTCCTCGCTGCCCTGTGCTTCGACGGCATCGATGGCGCCAAAGGTGAGCAGCGGGCACAGGCCGAACGCCAGGTTGGCGGCATTCCACACCTCGCCGGCCGCCGTGGCGACGACCTGCGGCAGGTTCTGCCCACCCCACTCCTCTGGCGCCGCCAAGGCCCCCCAGCCGCCTGCAGCAAATTGCTCGTAGGCCTGGCTCCAACCGGGTGGTGTCACCACCTTGCCATCGACCAGCTTGGAGCCCACTCGGTCACCTGCCGCGCTCAGGGGATCGAGCACCTCGGCAGCGAACTTGCCCGCCTCGTTGATGACCGCACGGATGGTATCCTCATCGACGCCCTCGAGTAGGTTGCGCACGAGCAGATCATCGAGATCGGCCGCGGACTTGAGGGCGTGGAGGATATCGTCCACCGGTGCCTGGTAGGTCATGGTCTCTCCGTCGCTCTTGCACCGTGCTTGTTGGCGGCACATTAGGCCCTCGCGGTTCCCGCGCAAAGGCCGCCTCCGGCGTTGATGAACTGCCGTTACCGCACGGCCCATGCAATGCCACGAGCGAGCGCACGAGGTGCAAGGCCCACCACGGCCTCGATGGTCGCCCGTAGCGGGTTGAGATCGGCTAGCCCGTGCCCAAAGCCGCGAGACCCGTGCGGTGCCAACACTTGGCGCCAGCCCCCTCGGGCAAGCTGCGAGCGGCTGCCGTGCGCAGGCCGGGATCCGGGCGCCGTGATGCGTGGCGTCGGTGGCCCGTGATGCCTGGGATCAGGGGCCGACATCGGTGCGCTGCGTGGCCGGGCTCGTTGTCAGGATCGGGCTTGAGATTGGGGACGTTCTTGGCATCTCACCCGTGAGCCAGCACCCGCGCCTCCGCCACAAGGTGGGCGTCAACCGACAGGCCCTCGCGCTGTGCCTTGGCGCGCCGCGCCAGGCGGCGCGTGCCGGGAAGACGGGCGCCGGCATCGGCCTCGAGCATCTGCGTCAGAGCCGCCGTGCGGTCGAGAACCGCTTCGCGACCGGCGAAAGCGTCAGGATCGGCAGCCAGCAAAAGCTGCCCGACCCCGGGCGCGGGGCCTTCGGCATCGAAGAACGAACTGGCCTCGAAGCCGAACTGTGCGCCCGTCAAGGCGACCGCCAACACCTCCACCATCAGTGCCAGCGCCGCGCCCTTGGGACCCCCGATCGGCTGCAGCGCGCCCTTGAGGGCGGCCTGCGCGTCCGTCGTTGGGCGCCCGTCCGCGTCGACGGCCCAGTCGGCGGGAACCGGCTCGCCCCGCTGGGCGGCGGTGAGAATTTTGCCGCGTGCCACCTGGCTCAGCGCCATGTCGACGACCAACGCGGGCGCGCCGCGTTGCGGCGCCGCAAATGCCACCGGACTGGTGCCAAACAAGGCCCGCCGGCCACCCCATGGCGCGATGGCCTTGGGCGTATTGGCGAACGCCAGCGCGATCAAACCTGCCTCGGCTAGTCGTTCGACGTGGCGGCCAACGACGCCGAAGTGATGCGATCGCGTGAAGCCTGCCGCGGCGATGCCGGTCCGAGCGGCCAGCGCGGGCAGACGCGCGATCGCCAGGTCGACGGCGGGAAACGCAAAGCCGTTGCCGACATCGATCATCAACACGCCCGGACGCGTTTGGCGCAGGCTCGGCACCGCGTGCCCATCGACCTTGCCGGCCCTGGCCTGCGCTGCGTAGCTTGGAAGGCGCGACAGCCCGTGCCCCGTTTGTCCGTCGATCTCCGCCTGGGTCAGTGCACGGGCGACCGAACGCGCATTGGCTTTGGATGTTCGCGAGGCCAACAGCGCCGCTATGATCAGCGCCTCGAGTTCGGCCGTTTGCATCGTCACGGTTCCTGGCATCTCCGCCTCGCCTATGATCGAACCGCCAAGCTCAATACAAGCTCAATAGCAGAGACAACGCCGCCCCGCGCTATTCTACCCGCCAAAGCCGCAAGGAGCCCACATGGCCCTTCTTATCGCCAGCAGCTCGCGAGCGGAGGAATTCGCGGCCTCGGTCCGCGACCTCGATCCGCACCTTGATCTACGCGTGGTACCCGATCTCGGCGATATCGCACAGATCGAACATGCGCTCGTCTGGCAGCCGCCCAGGGGCTTGCTTAAGACCCTGCCAAACTTGCGCCTGATCGTCTCGGTCGGGGCCGGGGTCGACGCACTGCTCGCCGACCCCGACCTCCCGGCCGTGCCAATGGTGCGCTTTGTCGATGCCGATCTCACGGGCCGCATGAGAGAGTATGTGGCCCTGCACGTTCTCTACCACCACCGCCGCATGAGCGAATTTCGCGAGCTGCAGGCGCGCAAGGTGTGGAAATACTTGGCCGAGCCAGCCGCCCACGAAGTGCGCGTGGGGTTGATGGGCCTAGGTGTGCTGGGCTCCGCGGCGGCGCGTGCACTCCAGCATTTCGGCTACCGTCTGCGGGGGTGGACCCGCTCGCGCAAATCGCTCGACGGGATTGCCTGCTACGCCGGTGATGCCGAGCTTGATGCGTTCTTGGCCGAAACCGACATTTTGGTCGCCCTGCTTCCGTTGACGCGCGACACGCGCGGCATCCTCAATCGTCGCCTGTTTAGCAAGCTGTCGCGGCGGGGACGCGATGGGCGGTTGCCGGGGCCGGTGCTGATCAACGCAGGCCGCGGCGGACTGCAGGTCGACGCTGACGTCCTGGCCAGCCTCGAGGCGGGCGAGCTCTACGCCGCCTCGCTCGACGTGTTCGAGGCCGAGCCGCTGCCCCATTCAAGCCCGCTTTGGTCGCATCCGCGGGTCGTCGTCACGCCGCACAACGCTGCCGAAAGCGCGCCAGCGCCGATCGTGCGCTACGCGCTCAAGCAGATGGCAGCCGAGCGGCGCGGCGAGCCGTTGTCCAACGTCGTCGATCGCGCGCGGGGGTACTGATCCTTCTACGCGCCGACCTCGGCGAACTGGCGCCGGCTGGTGCGCACGAGGAGCACCAGTGGATAGCAAAGCAACGTCATCACCAGCATCAGCTTGAAGTCGTTGGCATACGCGATGATCGTGGCCTGTTGCGTGAGCAAATTCTCAAGCAGCGCGCGGCCAGTGTCAGTGTTGCTATCAAGCATCGCCGCGGCGGGGTCCGCCATCGCTTGATTGAACGGTGTCACGCTCTCCGCCAGCAGGGCATGCATCATGATTGTCTTATTGGTGAGATTGGCGATGACGACAGACACGCCAACCGAGCTGCCGAGATTGCGGATCAGCGTCCACATGGCAGTACCCTGCGTGCGCAAGGCTACCGGCAAAGTGGATAGCGCGATCATGTTGAGCGGCACGAACATCAAGCCCAAGCCGAAACCCTGCAGCATGCTCACCCATGCGATTGTCCGCGTCGCGGTGTCGGGCGTGAAATCGATCGATGCGTTGAGCGAGGCAACGCAGCAGGAAAGTCCGACGAACAGCAGCAGCCGCGGATCGACGACGGTCATCAGCCTGCCGGCCATCAGCATCGAGACACCCATGCCGAGGCCGCGCGTGCCCAACAGCACCCCGGCATCGATGATGGGGTAGCCCATCATGCCCTGCAGCATCGGTGCCATCAGCGCCATGCTCGCCACCAACATCACTCCGCAAACGAACATGAAGATGAGACCGACAATGAAATTGCGGTCACGGAAGATTTCCATGGAGATGAACGGACGCTCGGTCGTCAGCGAATGGGCAAAGAAGAAGTAAAAGGCCGCGGCCGAGACGATCGCCATCACCACGATTTCGTTGGCATCGAACCAGCCGACTTGCTCGCCACGGTCGAGCAGCAGCTGCAACGCGCCGATGGCGATGCCGAGCGCGGCAAAGCCGAGCCAATCGAACGCAAGTGTGCGATTGCCTTCGCTTTCGCCCATGCAGGTCAGCAGGCCGATGGTGGTAACGATGCCCACCGGCAGGTTGATGAAGAACACCCAGCGCCAGGAGTAGTATTCGGTCAGAATGCCGCCGAGGATCGGCCCCATGATCGGTCCGATCATGACGCCCATGCCCCAAAGCGACATGGCCCAACCACGCCGGTGGGGTGGATAGATCTCCAGCATCACCGATTGCGCCAGCGGCACGAGCGCGGCCCCGAACATGCCCTGCAGCACGCGGAACAGCACCATCTCCTCTATGGTCTGGGCGATGCCGCACAGCATGGATGCCATGGTGAAGCCGGTGACGCAGGCGATGAGCAGCTTCTTGATGCCGAAGCGAGCCGCAAGCCAACCGACCGGCGCCGTCATGACGGCGGCTGCCACCACATAAGAGGTGAGCACCCAGCTCACCTGATCGAGGGTGGCCGAAAGGCTGCCTTGCATGTAGGGCAGAGAGACGTTGGCGATGGTGATGTCGAGCACTTGCATGATGGTCGCCATCATGATGAAGATGGTGACCAGCAGCCGCTGCGGCGATGGGGTGGCGCGCGCCGTGCTGTGGACGGTCATGGGTCGGGATCTTGGACCTCGGCGTGCGATTGCAGGAGCTGTACCAGCCGACCGCGGTGACCGGTATCGATCTCAACGATGGCACTCATGCCCGAGCGCAGCCGCCGCAGGTCCTGTCCCGGTTCGAACTCGATCCTCAGTGGCACGCGCTGCACGATTTTGATCCAGTTGCCGGCCGCATTCTGGGGAGGAAGGATCGTGAATTGCGCTCCCGTGCCCGGGCTGATGGCAGCCACCGTGCCGCGCCACTGGCGGGAGGGGAACGCGTCGACAGCGATGGTCACGGGTTGGCCGACCCGCATGTAGGTAAGGTCGGTTTCCTTGGGATTGGCCTCGACCCAAACAGCATCGGTGCCAATAATGCTGAACACGGCCATGCCGGCCGTCAGATACCGGCCCATCTGTATGCTCGTCACCTGCGTGGCAATGCCGGCGATGGGCGCCCGCAGCACGGTGTTGCCGAAGTCGCGACGCGCCCGCTGCAAGGCGACCGTCGCTTCCACATAGGGCGGATATTTTTCGACGCTCAGATCCGTGTCTCCCAAGAGCTGGTTGCGGATGGTCGCCTCCTGCCGCTGCAGCTGTTCCAACAGCGCCTTGGCCGCAAGCAGCGTCATCCTCGACTTGTCGACGTCGGCCGGCGTGCTGATACGGTTGCCCAGCAGCGTGGTCTTGCGGTCGTACTCGGCCTGATTGGCGGCCACGCTGTCGCGCGACAGCTCGATCTGCTTGGCAAGACTCGCACTGGAGCTTTTGAGGGTATCGAAATCGGTTCTCACGCGAGCCAATCGAGCCTCAGCCTCCTGGGCGGCCAACCGGTAAGGCTCGGGGTCGATCGAGAACAGCTCCGCACCAGGCTGCAGCTGCTGGCCTTCCACGACGGCGATGCGGATGATCTTGCCCGATACCTCCGGCGTGATGAGCACCTTCTGGGCGGCAATATAGGCGTTATCGGTACTAACGTAGCGCCCGCTCACGAGATAGAAATAGAGCCCGATCATGGCCGCGATTGCGGGGATGAGCAGCATCAGCGTGGCGCGCAACGACGGCGCCCGTACCGCCTGTGCGGCGGAGACCCGCAGCTGGGTGGACGTGCTCACCGTCATTACGGATGTTCCTGATGCCATCTTGCCGGCGCACCATTGGCACCATTACGCTTCACCACCGCGTGGCGGATGTTGTTGCGGATGAGCAAGAGCTTGTGTAGCAGGTCCGCGAGCTCGGGCTCATCGAAGCTGGCCAGAACCTCGCCAGCCACCGTGCGACCCATTGGGACGAGCTGGGCAAGCCTCGCACGTCCTTTGTCGGTCAAAAAGAGCCGATTGGCGCGCCGATCGCGCGGATGCGGCCGCCGCTCCAACAGCCCTTGCCGACACAGCCGATCGATCAGGCGAACAAGCGAGATCGGCTGGATCTCGAGCGCCTCCGCCATCTCGGCCTGCGTCATGCCCTCGTGCCGCTCGAGCCGCGCCAACACGCCCCACTGGGCGCGCGTCATACCGTGCTCGCGGGCGCGCTGATCGATGTAGGTGCGCATCGCGCGGGCGACGTCGAGGACGAGGAAGAGCGCCTCCCGTCGCAGGTTCACCGGATGCTTCATCGGCTCATAATAAGCTGGCTTACTATCTAGGCGCTAGGTCAACGCCGGGCAGGCTGGTATGCGTTGCCGCGCGTGGCCCATGGACTTAAACGTGGGACTTCGCGTGGGGCTCAGCGGTCTACGGCCTGACGGTGCCGCAGGGGGCGCCGACTGCCGCAAAAACGCCTGCAAGATCAAGCGCCATCTACCGCAAGCGGGGTGCCACGCGCGACCGCTTGCGCGCCCGACCCATTTGTGGGCCGGGCGCCGATCGGCTATCTAGCAGCCAGCGTCCTTGTGTGAAGCCGTAAAGGCACCAAATACCCCCCGCACGACCGCGCGGGCTCGTGCGGAAGGGAGCGTGCGGCGGGGTTGATGGGGGAAATCAGAGGGGGCTTGGGAGGGAATTGCCTGTTTTCAACAGCTGTCTGGGCCCGGGCGTGCTCGCACGCTCTTGAGCCGGCCGTTGCTCGTGCCGTCTGACCGCCACATCCCCTTGGCATCCCGTGGAGCCTGCCATGAGCCGACGTTTCACCTTCACGGCTGTAATCATCGCCGCCCTTCTGGGCGGCCTTGGCTACTTTCAGTTCATCTTCAAGCCGCAGATGATCCGCTCCTTCCTGTCGCAGATGAAACCGCCCGCGGCGACGGTGACGGCCGAGTCGGCGCGCTCCGAGCGCTGGATCGAACGCCTCACCTCCATCGGCACGCTCATTGCATCGCAGGGGGTGGACGTCACCAGCCAGGTCGCGGGCATCGTCACTGAGGTGTTGATCGAAAGCGGCACTGAGGTGGAGCATGGCACCAAGCTCGTCCAGCTCGACGCCTCCGTGGAAGTCGCCGATCTCGCCAGCGCGGTTGCCACGCATCGCGAGGCCGAGGTTGCCTTTGCCCGTCAGGCTGATCTGATGAACAAGAAGGTAACCTCCGAAGCCAACCTCGACACCGCGCGAGCCAAGCAGGAGACCGCGCAGGCAGCGGTCAAGCGTATCGAGGCGGTCATCGCCCAGAAGGCCATCGCCGCCCCATTCAGCGGGCGCGTTGGCATCCGCAAGGTGGAGAAGGGCCAATACGTTTCGGCCGGCATGGCGCTCGTCTCGCTGCAGGCCCTGGACCCCATTCGCGCCGACTTTCCGATGCCCGAGCAGCAAATCGGCAAGCTGCAGGTTGGTGAGCCGATCGAACTCACCGTCGATGCCTATCCAGGAGAGGTGTTCAAGGGCGAGATCCAGTCGCTCGACGCGCGCGTTGCCCAGGACACGCGCACACTGTTGGTGCGAGCCATCCTCTCCAACGGAGAGCGCAAACTGCTGCCGGGCATGTTCGCCAACGTGACCGTGCTGGTGGGTCGGCCGGCCGACGTGGTGACCGTGCCGAGGACGGCGGTTACCTACAGCCTCTATGGCGACAGCGTCTATGTGGCAAAGCCTGCGTCGGAGACGGCGGATGCCAAGCCCGGCGCCGCCGTGGCCGGCGAGCCGGCGCGCGAGCCGATGGTCGCGGAGCGGCGCTTCGTGCGCACGGGTCAGGCACGGGGCGATCGCGTAGCCATCACGTTCGGGCTTGAAGTCGGCGAGCTGGTCGTCACCACGGGCCAACTCAAGCTCAATCCAGGGGCGAGCATTCACATCGATAAGACGCAGGCGCTTTCGCCGCCACCTGATCGCCCAAAGCTATAGGCCGGTTCATGTCCTTCACCGACATATTTATCCGCCGCCCGGTGCTGGCCAGTGTCGTGAGCCTGCTCATCCTGCTCGTGGGCCTTGCCTCCGGGTTCAACCTGTCCGTGCGTCAATATCCAAAGATCACCAATACGACGATCACCGTCACGACGATCTATCCCGGTGCCAACGCCGATCTCATCAAGGGGTTCATCACCGTGCCGATCCAGCAGGCGGTGGCCAGTGCGGAGGGCATCGATACCCTGACCTCGTCGTCTCAGCAGAACGTCAGCATCGTCACGCTCAATCTACGGCTCGATGCCAACCCCGACCGGGCCGTGGCCGACGTGCTATCCAAGATCCAGCAAGTCAAGAGCGTGCTGCCGCGCGAATCGCAGGACCCGGTCGTGATCAAGCAGACCGGTGAGACAACGGCGCTCATGTACCTGTCCTTCAACAGCAAGGTGTTGGGCGCATCGCAGATTACCGACTATTTGACGCGCGTGGTGCAACCTCGGCTGCAGACCATCAACGGTGTGGCGAACGCTCAGATTCTGGGCGGACAGACCTTCGCCATGCGCATCTGGCTCAACCCGGACAAGATGGCGGCGTTGGGTGTCACGCCCCTGGACGTGCGCAACTCGCTCGCATCCAACAACTTCGTCACGGCGGCGGGCCAGGTGAAGGGCGACTTCGTGCAAACCAATATCAATGCCGAGACCTCGCTCGATAGTGCCGCGGCGTTCGGCAAGCTCGTGGTGGTCGGTCGCGGCGACGTGCTGATCCGCCTCGACGACATCGCCACCATCGAGTTGGGACCCGAGAACGCCGATTCCTCCTCGGTGTTCGATGGGCTCAAGGCCGTGTTCATCGGCATCTTCGCCACACCGACCTCAAACCCGTTGACCGTCATCGGCGACGTGCGCAAGGCATTCCCCGATATCCAACGCCAGCTGCCCGCCGGCATGGAGTCGGCCATTGCCTATGACGCCACGAAGTTCATCAACGCGTCGATCGAGGAGGTCGAGAAGACGTTGTTTGAGGCGGCGCTGATCGTGATCGCGGTGATTTTCCTGTTCCTGGGCAACCTGCGCTCCACGCTGATCCCGATCGTCACCATTCCCTTGTCGCTCATCGGCGTGATGTTCGCCCTGCTGGCGCTTGGTTATTCCATCAACCTGCTCACGCTCTTGGCGCTCGTGCTCGCCATCGGTCTGGTGGTCGACGACGCGATCGTCGTGGTCGAGAACATCCACCGGCATATCGAGGAGGGCATGTCGCCCATTGACGCCGCACTCAAGGGTGCACGCGAGATCGCCGCACCTGTGGTGTCCATGACCATCACGCTCGCCGCCGTCTACGCGCCGATCGGCTTCGTCTCCGGGCTGACGGGTGCGCTCTTTCGTGAGTTCGCCTTCACGCTGGCGGGCGCCGTGGTGGTGTCTGGCATCATTGCCCTCACGCTTTCGCCGATGATGGCCTCCAAGCTGCTCCGGGCTCAGACCTCGAGCGGCCGCTTTGCGGGTTTTCTTGACCGAACCTTCGAGCGCCTGAAGCAGCGCTATCAGCGCCGGCTCCACCGCACGCTCGACGGACGGCCGGCGACGCTGCTCATCCTTGCTGGCGTCGTCGCGGCGGTCGGCATCATGTACACGACGTCGCAAAAGGAACTGGCACCTACCGAGGACCAAGGCATCCTCTTCAACATCGTCAAGACGCCGCAGGCCGCCAATCTCGACTACCTCGAACAGGCAACCGCCGAACTCGGCAAGGTATTCCAAACCGTGCCGGAAAAGGAGCACGTCTTCACCATCAACGGTTTCGGCAACGACGTTCACCAGGCCATCGCCGGCATTCTGTTCAAGCCATGGGAGGAGCGCCAGCGCACCCAGGCCCAGATCCTACAGAGCCTTCAGCCCAAGGTAGCGGCCATCGCCGGAGCGCAGGCTTTCTCGTTTGCGCTGCCCTCGCTGCCCGGCTCGACGGGAGGTCCTCCCGTGCAGTTCGTCATTACTACGACCGCGGACTATCCCCAGCTCGCTCAGGTGCTGGCCGACATGCAGGCGGAAGCGGCCAAGAGCGGGCTCTTCATCTTCACGGATTCTGACCTCAAGTTCCAGACGCCGCAAATCGAGCTCGCACTCGACCACGACAAGGCCAACCGGCTTGGCATTACCATGCAGGACGTGGGTGCGTCGCTGGCAACGCTGCTCGGCGGCAATTACGTGAACCGGTTTAATCTCTACGGGCGCAGCTACCAGGTCATTCCGCAGGTGCCGCGCGAGTTCCGGCTGACGCCCGATTGGCTCAGACGCTATCAGGTGCGCACCGCAGCGGGGGCGCTGGTGCCCCTGTCGAGCATTGCCAACGTGAGCCAATCGGCACAACCCAACGCGCTGACGAGCTTTCAGCAGCTCAATTCTGCGACGCTTACCGGCGTGCCGTTCCCGGGCCGCACGGTCGGCGAGGCAATCGATTTTCTCAAGACGACGGCGCGGCTGAAGCTGCCCGAAGGCTTCTCCTACGACTTCCAAGGCGAAAGCCGGCAATACGTGCAGGAGGGCAGCACCCTCGTCATCACCTTTGTGTTCGCACTCATCGTCATCTATTTGGTGTTGGCCGCTCAATACGAGAGCTTCCGCGATCCCCTGATCATTCTCATCGCCCTACCTACCGCCATGTTCGGGGCGCTGATCCCGCTCAACCTCGGGGCTGCAACCATCAACATCTACACGCAGGTCGGGCTCGTGACGCTGATCGGCCTCATCTCCAAGCACGGCATCTTGATGGTCGATTATGCCAACCACCTTCAGGAGCGGGAGGGGCTTGACCGCCGCGCAGCCATCGAGAAGGCAGCCGCCATTCGCCTGCGTCCCATCCTCATGACGACGGCGGCCATGGTGGTCGGCATGGTGCCGCTGCTCACGGCCAGTGGAGCGGGCGCCGCGAGCCGCTTTTCCATCGGCATCGTTATCGCCGCCGGCATGACGATCGGCACGCTGTTTACGCTGTTCGTCACCCCCGCCGTCTACACCTACGTCGCCCGACAGCACCAGCCCGTGGCGAGCCGGGAGCCAGCGCACGCTGCCGGCGGGTCCCTGGCCTAAGGGCGCAGGGCCTAGCTCGGCGATCGCAGCGATGTCGACGCAGGCAGGACGACAAGTTCCTGGGCGGCCTACGCGCCATGTTCGGCCAGCGCCATGGAGCAAAGGCGGGTGCCTGTCTGCAGGCCGAAGTGCCATCGACCTTGCGCTCGATCTCATCAACGCCAAGCTCGGGATCGAAAATCGAGGGCCTGGGCATCCAGGCCGGGCCGATGTTGCTTGTCGCATCGGCTGGGGGTGAGACGGTCGACCTCACCGGCGAGGCAATGCCGTCAACGTGGCGAGCCGGGCAGCAGTTGAAGATCAAGAGCCTGCTGGCAGATCCGGCCTCGATGTGGTGGTCCGGCGTTTGGCGCCGCGGGGCGCGGGACACCGGGTTCGACAGGGGGTGGCGGGGCGTGCGGTGCGCATTGCCTGCAGGAGTGGCGGGGCTGCGGCGCGGCGACATTGCAACCTTGACATGTTCCACTTTTGTTCTATGATCGACGGTACCCTCAACGCGCCCATCGCGTTCACACAACCGCTTGATTTATCATGTCTTTCCCACCTCACAGCGGTGCTAGTCGAACGGCCGGCGCACGCATCTGTCTTTCCCCAGCTGAGGCATGGGGCGAGAACACCTCAGAGCGTGCGATCGGTCCTGGTGACGACTTTGAAGACCCTTCCTGCTCTGCCAGTGACCGGGGCAAGGTGGACCGGGGACGTGATCTTAGCCCTTTGCTGGGCCCTTCTCTCAGTCCTCTTATTCATCGGCGGCTTGCGAAGGCAGCCCGCCTCGAGGCCCTGCGCTGCGACCTAGCGAAATTGGAGGGTGCGCATAAGGGATCGGCGGCCTATCTGCCGCTGGGTCCGGACGAGGTGCACGCCCATCTGCCAGGGCCTGGCCTTCCATGCGGCACGCTCAACGAAATTGCCGCGGAGACCTACGGCCATACGCCCGCAGCCTTCGGTTTCGCCTTGGCCTTGCTGGCGCTGGCACTCCATTGGCGTCCCGGTCCCGCCGTGCTTGTCCTCCAGGCGCGCTGCCGCATGGATATCGGCGCGCCTTATGGCCATGGCCTCGTTCAGTGGGGTCTCGATCCCGGCCGTCTCGTCATCGTCGAAACCCGGAGCCACAAGGATACGCTTTGGGCACTCGAGGAGGCGCTCCGATCGCCCGTGCACCTCGCCATGGTCGTCGGCGCCGTCGCGGGCGGTCTCGATCTGACGATGAGCCGCCGCCTCAATCTTGCCGCCACACCTCGTGCCACGCCGCTCGTGCTCCTACGCGGCTCCGTTCCCGTCGGCACAAGCGCCGCGGCGACTCGCTGGCGCATCGCCTCCGCACCGGCCGCCCGCGATCCCTTTGGGACTTTCACGCATCCGCGCTGGACCGCGACCCTAGAGCGGTGCCGCAACGGACGTATAGGCAAGTGGCTTATCGAGTGGGATCATGTCGCGCATCGTCTCTGTGTGGTTGAAGGCGTGGCCGATCGCGCGCCTGTTGAGTGCGCAGGCATCCGGCGCATCGGCTGACGCGATCCTAGATCCGCGCCGGCCGCTGGTGCTCGTTGCTCCGGCCAAAGGTGGCACACGCATCGTCTCGCTCAACCGAGCCGCCCAACGGGCCGGCCTCGCCCAGGATGTGCTTCTTTCCAACGCCCGCTCCAAGGTGCTCAATCTGCAGGTGCGCGATGCCGATCCGGTCGCTGACAGCGACGCCCTGCGCCGGCTGGCGCTGTGGTGCCTGCGCTACACGCCCAAAGTGGCACCCTGGGACGAGGCCAGCGGCGCCGATGGATTGTTTCTCGACATCGAGGGCTGCGCCCATCTTTTCGGCGGGGAGGAGCGGCTGCTGGCCGATCTTGCCGCTCGCCTCAAGGCCTTCCGGCTCGTCGCGCGCATGGCGATAGCCGACACGGCAGGGACCGCTTGGGCAGTTGCTCATCACAGCGCGCAAGATGGCATCATCGTTGCCTCGGGCGAAGAGATGCGCGTCCTGCGTGCCCTGCCGCTCGCCGCGCTCCGCCTTGGCGAGGAGTCCCAGCGCCTTATGCATCGGCTGGGCCTGCGCCGCATTGGCGCAATACTGCACCAGCCGCGCGCGCCCTTCGCCGCCCGCTTCCGGGCCGAGCTCCTGCGCCGGCTTGACCAAGCATTGGGACATGCGCCCGAGCCGTTGATCCCCATCGTCGAGCCGCCCGTCTATTTCGCGCAGGCGTGTTTCGCCGAGCCCATCACGGTCCAGGAACATGTACTGCAGGCGGCGATACATCTGCTTGAGGTTCTCGCTCGCGATCTGGAACGTGATGCAGTCGGCATCCGGCTGCTGCGGCTATTGCTGTTTCGGGTAGATGGGGAGGTGCAGTCTTTAGAGCTTGGGCTTGCGGCGCCCAGTCGCGATGCGCAGCACATCGCCCAGCTGATCGGTCTGCGCCTCTATCGTCTCGGCAACGAGCTCGAAGCGGACTTCGGCTTTGAGGCCGCGGCCGTGCACGTGCGCAATGCCGAGAGCCTGGCCGAACGCCAAGCCTCCCTCGGTCTTCATGAAGACGGTGCCTCGCCGGAGGAGCTGGCACGGTTGATCGACAGGCTGCAGCAGCGCCTGGGCAGGACGGCCGTGCGCCAGCTGCATCCTCGCCAAAGTCACACGCCTGAGCGTGCCGTGTGCGTGCGCCCCGCTTCTCCCTCTGCCCGCTTGCTCTCCGCTCCCCCATCACACAAGCCGGCAATGTCCATTCAACGCAAGCAAAGAGCGGGTCGAGGCGAGGCGAAGCGGCAAATTTCAACGCCGGCACAGATGACCGACCCTCATCATCGGCTCAGGCCAGATGAGGCATGGACAGAGACAATAGCGGCTCCCCGTCCGCTGCTCCTGCTGGAGCGTCCCGAGCCAGCTGACGTGCTGGCCGTCGTGCCCGACGGGCCGCCGCGGCATATCCGCTGGCGTGGTGTGCTGCATCAAATAGTCCAATCCCAGGGGCCGGAGCGCATTGCGCCCGAATGGTGGCGCCACACGGCCGAGGGCACACGCGACTACTACCTCCTCGAGGATGCGCAGGGCCGCCGCTTCTGGCTCTACCGCGAGGGCCTTTACGAGCAGGGTGCAACCCCACAATGGTTCGTACACGGGATGTTTGCATGAGTTCCTTCGCGGAGCTGGCCGCTGCCACGAACTTTTCATTCCTGCGAGGCGCCTCGCATCCGCACGAGATCGTGGGCCAGGCGGCCGAACTTGGGCTCGCCGCCATCGGCATCGCCGACCGCAATACGCTGGCCGGGGTCGTGCGTGCATACGAGGCAGCCAAGGCGCACAATATCCGTTGCCT
Source organism: Hyphomicrobiaceae bacterium (assembly GCA_036558085.1). GTDB lineage: Bacteria > Pseudomonadota > Alphaproteobacteria > Rhizobiales > Hyphomicrobiaceae > AWTP1-13. The sequence goes on along the minus strand of DATBGH010000015.1, from coordinate 103,253 downwards.
CACAGGTGCGCGCCTTGTCACCACCGAAGGCTTCGAGGCAGTCTGCTACCCCACAGACCGGGACGCCTACGGCCGGCTGTGCCGCCTTCTTACCACCGGCAATCGGCGCGCCATCAAGGGCCAGTGCGCGTTCTCATTCGCTGAGATGCTCGCCGCCGGCGACGGCCAGATCTTGATTGCTCTCCCGCCACGCAAGCTCACACCGAACTTCCGAGCGCATCTTTGTGCGCTCCTCGAAGCCATGCGCGGCCGGACCTATCTCGCCGCCACGTTCGCTTATCACGGCGAGGAACGCCGCAGGCTAGGCGAGCTCGCCGCGCTGGCGACCGAGCTACGCACGCCACTCGTAGCCACCAACGACGTTGCCTATCACCATCCCATCCGCAAGCCGCTGGCCGACGTGCTCACTTGCATCCGTGAAAAATGTACAATCCACGAAGCAGGCTATCGTCTCGACGTCAACGCCGAGCGACATCTCAAGCCTGCCGCCGAGATGGCGCGCTTGTTTGCGGCCTATCCGCAGGCAGTCGCACGTTCGCTCGAGATTGCCTCGCGCGTCGAGTTCAATCTCGAAGCGCTGCGCTATGAATATCCTGACGAGCCGGTGCCGACGGGCAAGACCCCGCAAGCCTATTTGCAGGAGCTGACCTGGTCGCAGGCAGCCCAGCGCTATCCAACGGGAGTGCCACACAAGGTGCGCGCGCTGCTCGTCAAGGAGCTTGAGCTGATCGCTCGGCTCGATTATGCACGCTATTTCCTCACCGTTTACGATATCGTCCGCTTTGCCCGGGAGCAGGAGAAGCCGATCCTATGTCAGGGGCGCGGATCTGCCGCCAACAGCGCGGTGTGCTTCTGCCTCGGCATCACCGGCGTCGACCCCACCGAGATCGACCTCCTGTTTGAGCGTTTTATCTCCGCCGACCGCGGCGAACCGCCCGATATCGACGTCGATTTCGAGCACGAACGCCGCGAGGAGGTGATCCAGTACCTTTACTCCCGCTACGGCCGCGAGCGCGCCGCCATCTGCGCAACTGTGATCCACTATCGCCCGCGCATGGCCATCCGCGAGGTGGGCAAGGCCATGGGCCTTAAGGAGGATGTGACGGCTGGCCTTGCCGGACTCATCTGGGGCGAGGGAGATGGTGAGATTCCCGATCGACACATCACGCAAGCCGGGCTCGATCCCGCCAATCCCGAAATCCGCCAGGCGATCGCGCTGGCCCGCCAGCTGCTGGGTTTCCCGCGACATTTGTCTCAACACGTCGGCGGCTTTGTGCTGACGCGTGAACGGCTCGACGAGACCGTGCCGATCCATAACGGTGCCATGCTGGACCGCACCTTTCTCGAATGGGACAAAGATGACATCGATGCGCTCGGCATGCTCAAGGTCGATGTGCTGGCTCTCGGTATGCTGACCTGCATCCGCAAGAGCTTCGATCTGATCGAGCGCCACTACGGCCGCACGCTCTCACTCGCCAGCGTGCCGCGCGATGACGCGGCCGTCTATGCGATGCTCTCGCGTGCCGATTCGGTGGGCGTGTTCCAGGTCGAATCCAGAGCGCAGATGTCGATGCTGCCGCGCCTGCAGCCGGCCTGTTTCTACGATCTCGTCATCGAGGTGGCAATCGTTCGCCCGGGTCCCATCCAGGGGGACATGGTCCACCCTTATCTGCGCCGGCGCAGCGGGAGCGAGCCCGTCACGTACCCCTCCGAGGCGCTCCGCGCTGTGCTGCACAAAACGTTGGGCGTGCCGCTGTTCCAGGAACAAGCGATGCAGATCGCCATCGTGGCGGCCGGCTTCACGGCCGATGAGGCCGATAAGCTTCGCCGCGCCATGGCCACGTTCCGCCATGTGGGCACCATCCACACCTTCCGCGCCAAGTTCATTGCCGGCATGGAGAAGAACGGCTACGAGCGCGTCTTCGCTGAGCGTTGCTTCAGCCAAATTGAAGGGTTCGGCGAGTATGGCTTTCCGGAGAGTCACGCCGCGAGCTTCGCGCACTTGGTCTACGTATCGTCCTGGATCAAGTGCCACCATCCGGACGCCTTCTGCGCCGCCATCCTCAATAGCCAGCCGATGGGTTTCTATCAACCGGCGCAACTGGTGCGCGACGCGCATGAGCACTGCGTCGAGGTGCGCCATCCCGATCTCAATGCCAGCGAGTGGGACTGCACGCTGGAACCACTGACGCCATTCCGCTTGTCGCAACCGGGGCGATGCACGCCCTTGCTGCAGATCGAGGAGGTAGAACAGCGCCAACCTCAAGCGCCGTCGGAGAAGAGAAGCGAGCCGCCCCGGGAAACCGATAGGCGCTGCGCCATCCGGCTGGGATTGCGGCTCATCGGCGGGTTGGCGGAAAAAGAGACCAAAGCGACGGTCCTCCACGCGCGCGGTTCCGGCTACTCCGACATGGCTTCGCTGTGGACGAGGAGCGGGGCGCCGGTTGCTATGCTGGAGCGGCTGGCAGATGCCGATGTGTTTCGCTCCATGGGGCTCGATCGCCGCGCCGCACTGTGGGCAGTGAAGGGTCTTGGCGGCGGCGCGCGAGCCGGCATCAATGCCCGCCTGCCCCGCGCAACCTCTGCCGATACGCCGCTGCTGACATGGGCTATAACGCAGGCCATAACGGGGGTGGCTATGATGCGGGGTATACCGCAAGGCATCACGGCGAGCATCGCCGGTGAAACCATCGGGAGCACAATTGGCGAGGCTGCCGGCAGCTTCGCCGGCGACCTCTTCGATGAGGCGGGCGTCGACCTGCCCGAGACCACACTGGGCGAACACGTGGTGCACGACTATGCTGCCCTCTCCCTGTCGCTCAAGGCTCACCCCATTTCCTTCTTTCGCGATGACCTGGCCCGGCGGCGCGCCATCACCAGCGCCGAGCACTGGGATGAGCGACTGGCGGGCAAGCGCGTGAGCGTGGCGGGCCTCGTGCTCGTGCGCCAGCGGCCCGGCACTGCCAAGGGCGTGATCTTCATCACGCTCGAGGACGAGACGGGCATCGTCAATGTGGTCGTGTGGCCCAAGGTGTTCGAAAAAAATCGCCGCACGGTGATGACGGCGCAATTCCTCCTGGTGCGCGGCAAAATCGAACGCGAGGGGCTCGTCATCCATGTCGTTGCCGACGAGCTCATCGATCTGTCGCACGAATTGAAGCGCCTCGGTGACGGTACTGCCGACATGCCCCGCACCGAGCGGGAGATGCGCGAGGGTTCCTGGAAGCCCAAGAGCCGCGATTTTCATTGACGAATGCCTGCTGGGCGAGCCATCGCCGATGACTTGGCGATGCCGCCTCAGAGGGCCGCAGTCCAGCCGCGCGAAGACCGACAGCTTGCAATGCGTCAACCTTAGCGCAAGGCTAATCGCGCAACCCCAAGTCTCGTTAGCGCCCGGTTCCGACCATGCCCTTATACGACGCCGTCGCCTTCGACCTGCTGACTGCCCTCATCGATTCCTGGACGCTCTGGAACAGCATCGCAGGATCGCCTGAGGTCGGCATGCGCTGGCGCAAGCGCTACCTGGAAATGACCTACGGCTGCGGCGCCTATCGACCCTACGAGAAGCTCGTGCAGGAAGCTGCCGCCGATGTCGGCCTGCCAGCCTCCTGTGCCGAGGGCCTCGAGGCGCGATGGGCAGAGCTCGCGCCCTGGCCCGAGGTCCCGGCGGTGCTGAGCCGTTTGGCGGCCCGCCTGCCGCTCGCGATCGCGACCAATTGCTCAGAGCGGCTCGGACGCATGGCAGCGGTACGCGTCGGCGTCGCCTTCAAGGTCGTGATCACGGCTGAGCGGGCAGGCCACTACAAGCCGCGGCCGGAGCCCTATCGCGCCCTCCTGGAGGGGCTGGGAACGAGGCCGGAGCGCACGCTGTTCGTCGCCGGGTCGGCGTCTGACGTGCCCGGCGCGGGCGGGCTCGGCATGCCGGTCTTCTGGCACAACCGCATTGGCCTGCCGCCACGCGAGGACGCCCGACCCGAGTTCTGCGAGCCCTCCCTTGCCCGCCTTGCCGAAATTGTGCTGGCAGAGGGCTAGCGCTCGCGGCCTGGCGAGAATGTGCCGGCCTGCGGCGCCTTGATTTCCTCCAGGCGCGTGGGGCATGCTCGGCCGCGATTCACGGTTCGCGGAGAGGTTGTCCTTGATGGGCAAGCACGAAACGGCATGACCTCGCAGAAAGCCGGCCAGATCGCCACGCTCTCACGCACGGATACGCCGCGCCGGGAGGCCTTGCGTCAGGAGCTTGCTCGCACCAAGCCGACCGGCAGGCGAGCGGGTCTCAAGCCCAAGCTGGTGCTCGCCAGCGCCTCGCCCAGGCGCCTGATGCTGCTTGGCCAGGTCGGGGTTGAGCCCGACGCACTGCGTCCCTCCTCGATCGACGAGCAGCCGCACAAGGGTGAGATGCCGCGCTCGCTGGTCACCCGCTTGGCTCGTGCCAAAGCCGAAACGGCGCGCGACTTGCTCGCTAACGACAAGGATGTCGCCGACGCCTACGTTCTGGCCGCCGACACTGTGGTCGCCGTCGGCCGTCGCATCTTGGTCAAGCCGCGTTTCGTGGAGGAGGAGCTCGCCACTCTCCAGCTGCTCTCCGGCCGCAACCATCGCGTGATCACTGGTCTTTGCCTCATCACGCCCGACGATCGCGTACGCATCAAAATCGTCGACACGCGCGTGCGCTTTAAGCGCTTGTCGAAGGAGGAGATCGAAGCCTACATCGCCTCCCGCGAATGGCGCGGCAAGGCCGGCGGTTATGCCATCCAGGGGCTCGCCGGCTGCTTCGTGCAAAAACTTACCGGCTCCTACACCAACGTCGTCGGCCTGCCGCTGACTGAGGTGGTAGGCATGCTGCTGGGCGAGGGTTTCCCGATCCATTTCAACTGGCTGAGGCTCGGTGAAGTGGATCCACAATGAGCGGCCCTCTGGGCGCAAGCAGTGCTGGCCCGGGCAATGCTGGTGTGGGCAATGCCGGTCTGGGCAATGCCGGTCTGGGCAATGCTGGTCTGGCACTGATGTCTGGGCAATGGCGGCTTGGTCAAGTTCGGGCTCGACATGACGGTGGCAATCTTGAAGCCGCGCGGAGCGCGCTGAGGATCAGTATGCACGAGCCCAATCGCCCGACCGCAAGCACCTTCAAGATCTCGGCCGCAAAAGCGAGGCAAGGAGCGCGACACCGATTGCCACTGGCACGGCAATGAAGGCCAACATCGTCACGGTCAGGGCAATGCCGAGCGCCAGAAAGGCGCATAGCGCAATGAGGGTCGTCGTGGCGGCGAACACGAGGGCGCCGACCAACCAGGCCCTCCACCCACGGACCACGGTCGTCTTGCCGTTGCGCGAGATGACGATCATCAAAGGCCTCCTCAGGAGCTAGCTTCTACACCGCTGGGCAGCCGCCGGCGAGAGCTGCGACCTTGCATGTCGACGCGGGTGGCACCCGACCGAGATCGGCGGACCTGGACGGAGGCCAACTCACGCACCACCCAACGGTTGGGCAAGCCTGCCTCAGACGTGCCACCCCACGCAGACGCGACGTAGGTGCCTACAAGCGCACACTTTGTGCACGAGGGGTGCCGACGCATCTCCCCCGTGTCTTTACCCGTTGGGTGCAGCGTTCGCTTTCCGCTGAGCTTGGACATGCCGGCCGATGCCATGGCCGTCGCGCTCACGGCACATCATAACTGCCAATGGCAGGTCGCCGAGTTTGTCTGCGAGACCACCAGAGCCGCTCTTGGAGCCTGTTCTACACCCTGGGCACCGCGGCAGGGCCACAACACCCATTCTAGTCGGCGCTTTCAGCGGCTCGCGATCGCAATGCCACCGGCACTGCGGCTTGCCCCAGACCTCAAGCCGCGCAAGCGTGTGAGGGCGACGGGGCCTCGGCCTCGCGCCGGCCGTCGCAGATCGGCCACCCCCGTGACGTAACCCGCAACGAACGGGTTGACAGGGCCGCTGGTGGGACGTACTTAACCATTTGGTTATTTAACCATCTGGTATAGATGGCATGGCCTCGGACCGTCTGAGCAGCACTTTCGCAGCCCTCGCCGACCCAACGCGGCGCGCCATCCTGGCGCGATTGGCGCTGGGTGAGAGCTCGGTCACCGAGCTGGCGAAACCGTTCGACATGAGCCTCCCGGCTGTGTCCAAGCACCTGAAGGTGCTGGAGCGCGCCGGGCTTATCGTCCGCGGCCGCGAGGCACAATGGCGACCCTGTCGCATTGAACCAACGGCTCTCAAGCAGGTGGACGACTGGCTCGAGCACTACCGCCGACTGTGGGTGGAGCGTCTTGATCGGCTCGAGGCATATCTGCGCGAGCTCCAAGCCAAGGAAAAGAAGGGTGGACGAAAAAAATAACCTCGAACCGCCGCCGGACCAGCGGTCGCTCATCACCACTCGCGTCTTCGCGGCACCGCGCGAGTTGGTGTGGGTGGCGTGGACCAAACCTGAGCATCTCGGGCATTGGTGGGGTCCGACCGGGTTCTCCACGACGACCCACGCATTTGATTTCCGCCCCGGCGGCATGTGGCGCTTCGTCATGCGCGGGGCCGATGGCCGCGATTATCAAAACCGCATCACCTTTGACGAGATCGTTAAACCCGAACGCATTCGCTACCGCCATGGCGACGATGTGGAGCTCGTCCGGTTTTGCACCACCGCCACGTTTGAGGATCTCGGTGGATCGCACACGCGCCTCACCCTGCACGCGCTATTCCCGACCGCCGCCGACCGCGACCGGGTGGTGCGCGATTACCGCGCCGACAAGGGGGCGGCGGAGACGCTGGGGAGACTGGCCGACTACCTCGTGCAGCTGCGCGCTTGACCACAACCAAACACCCCAACCAAACAAGCAAAAACCAGAAAGGAGCCGACATGCCAATTGTAGCGAAGAGCATCCAGCCATGTTTGTGGTTCGACACCGAGGCCGAAGCGGCGGCCAAGCACTACGTTTCGATCTTCCCCAACGCAAAGCTTGGCAAGATCAGCCGCTATGGAACGGAGGGCAAGGACATCCACGGCAAGCAGGCAGGATCGGTTATGACGGCTGCCTTTGAGATCGAAGGCCTCAACTTTCTCGCCCTTAACGGCGGCCCCCTCTTCAAGTTTACCGAGGCGGTCTCGTTCCAGATCCTGTGCGACACTCAGGAGGACGTCGATTACTTCTGGAGCAAGCTCACCGAAGATGGCTCCGAAGGCCAATGCGGCTGGCTGAAGGACAAATTTGGACTGTCCTGGCAGGTGGTACCTGCCGCATTGCCACAATTGCTGCAGCACTCCAATGCCGAAAAGGCACAGCGGGCCATGCGAGCAATGCTCAAGATGCGCAAGCTCGACATCGCCGCACTTGAGACCGCAGCTGCGTAACGGCAACACCCAAGCTCACACGGAGATGATCATGCAGGATGCGACCCAGGCCTCGGCCAAGGTGCAACCCTATCTGTTCTTCGATGGACGCTGCGAGGAAGCGCTCGAGTTCTATCAGAAGGCGGTGGGCGCCGAAGTGGAGACGTTGATGCGCTTTTGCGACAGCCCCGAGCCGGCCAAACCCGGCATGTGCACTCCCGGCAGCGAGCACAAAATCATGCATTCCTGCTTCCGCATCGGCAACACTCAGGTGATGGCGTCCGACGGGCGCGCACTGGGCAAGCCGGTTTTCCAGGGCTTCGCGTTGTCGCTGTTGGCCACGGACGAGGCGGATGCCGACCGCTTGTTCACTGCCCTTGCCAATGGTGGGCAGGTGCAGATGCCGCTCGCCAAGACCTTTTTCTCGCCTCGATTTGGCATGGTGGCTGATCGCTTCGGGGTGGGTTGGATGGTAATTGCGCTGTCCCCCGAAGTCCGCGAATTCGTCATCAGCCGCGTCTTCGACGCCCCTCGCGCGCTCCTGTGGAAGTGCTTCACCGAAACCCGCCACTTGAAGGAATGGTGGGGTCCGAAAGGCTTCAAGGTGATCGCCTCAAAGATGAATTTGCGCGTGGGCGGCACCTATCACTATGGTTTGCAGGCCCCCGACGGGACACCGATATGGGGCAAGTTCACCTTTCGCGAGATCATCCCGCAGGAAAAGCTGGTGTTCATCAGTTCATTCTCGGACGAAGCCGGCGGCACCACGCGCCACCCACTGCACAAGGACTGGCCGCTGGAAATGCTGTCGGTTTACAGCTTCGAGGATGAGCCGGGTGGCAGGACCAAGTTCACCGTGCGCTGGCAGCCCTACAACGCCAAGCCTGCGGAGGGTCAAACCTTCGAGGCAGGCCGCGACAGCATGCGGCAAGGCTGGAGCGGGACGTTGGATCAGCTCGCTGCCTATCTGGCCAAGAAGGGGTGAGCGCAGCGCGCGCCGCAAGGGCCGCACTTGCCCGGCGGATGGATTAGCGGCACAGGTCTCTTAAGCCGCTAAGGCCATCCGCCTTCGTCGTGCTCTCGCCAAGGACACGCGCCAAGCGAGCATGGCGGCGACCAGAGCAGATTTTTGAGCCCGCATCTACCTGGCCCCTCGGGAGGACCGCTGTGCCGACGGTCGATCCCGTGCCAAGGGACCCTCGCATGGCACAAATATTGGCGCGATGGTGTTCTTGCGCAGACGTGGGCCGCTGCCGTCGAACCGGCAGGAAAAGAGCGTCAGGTCCGTTTTTCCCACCGGCCGTCGGGCGATTGCTGCCAGTAGGCGACGGTGCAGCCGGCGGCTTTGGCGCTCGTCCACTGCGCGCGTGCGCGAGCGACCGCGGTGGCATCGCGGCCCTCGAAGAGATAGACGACCCGTGCATAAGCCATGAGATCGACGGTGTCGGCGCCGTCGACGAGGAAGCGCACACTGGCGCGGTTGGGGTTTTCCTCCCCGCTGGTCAGGTAGACGGGTTGTTGCGCGGAGTTGCCGTCACGCTTGGTGCCGTGCGGCAGGAAGCTCTCGTCGCGATAAGTCCACAACAGCGTGTCGATGGCCTCCACGCGCTCCTCCGATCCCGCCTGCACGACGGCGCGCCAGCCCCGCTCCAGCGTGCGCTCCACAAGGCTCGGCAGCACCCGCTCCAGCGGCTGGTGCTCAAGGTGGTAGAAGAAGACCTCGGTCACGGCACCAGCCTAGGACCTCGAGCGCCAGCTGGCCAGCCCCAGCGCTCGCCTTCCCGCACCGCCTTTGGGCCCGTTAGGTGCGCACGCTGGGCTTGTAGCGCTGTTCAGAGAGGCCGTAGGTCCAGGCCACGGCTTCCCGCGCGGAGCGCATGTTGGCCGGCACCTGCAAATAGTAGCGCTTGTACGTGCCGTCCTGCTCCGGCGTGCCGTTGATCACCTCCACCGCCGCCCAAGCCTCCCAGCGCCAACGCTGCCGCCACAGCACCCCGGTGTCGTCTGCGGCCACACGATAGGCGCCACCCGCAGCGATGAAGCGCTCTGGCGTGAGCACGTCGATCATGCAGCGGCGGACTTGTGGGTCCCGCGCGGCGGCGATGGCACGGACGGTGACCAGATCGGGGCGCTCGATGATCCAACGCGGCACCAGCACCCCTTTCCAGCCGAACGCCGACCAGCCGTCGCGGTAGGCAACCGCCGGGCCGTCGGCACAATGCAGCCGGCCTCTGATGTCATGGCGCACGATGTGGGGACGCTCCGCCAACCAGCAGACCTGTCGGTGCGGGATAATCCAGGACGCGTTGCGGGCGACCTGCCACAGGCCATGCAGCGCCTTGGTCTGGCGCACAAGATTGCACACGTCATGCAGGAACTCGAGTGTTCCAAGGGACGGCGCCGAGTGCAAGGGATAACTGCTCGAGGCGAAGCTGAGGGATGCCCGCTTGCGGGGCGCGAATATGCTGGCGAGGCGTGCGCGCAGAAGCGGACGCACGCGCTCACCCTCGCGCAGCACGGCCTCCTCGATGCTGGAACAGAAAGGAGGTATGCGGCTCAAGCGTGGTTCCCCGGCCAGGGCAACGCGCACCGCCAAGCCTACGACGCGATCAATTCCCGCCTCTGACTTGCGGCAGGGAAGGTCGACGACAAGGGAGCGCACGTTGTCGCCAGCGTCGCTGCGCGCGCGTGCCCACGAGTTGGCGAGCTCTATCGGGCCGCCGGCCCATACGATCTCTGCGGGGGGCGCCAGCCCTGCTGCCGCATAGGCGCTGGCGACGCCGGCTTCGGCCGCAGCACGGTCGACGAGGGCCGTGGAGCCGCGTAGCCCCGCCCATCGCTCGCCATAGGTGGCGAGCCGGGCCTGCTGCGCATCGGAGAGCCGTGCGAGCTCAATCAGAGACAAGCACCGCGTCCCGAGGTTCGAGCTCGCGCTGGCGGCGCACGCGATAGGTGCCTTCCGTCAAGTTGATCGGCGCGTGCTCCTGATGATGGATCAGTGCCGATCCACCTTCGACCTTCACGTGCCCAACATAGAGGCCGGCCGGGATCTCCCGGGCGAGAGCTTCGTCCCGGAACATCGTCACACGATCGAAAATGGCATGACGGTGGCCGGTAAACTCGCCTTCCGCAAGCACCCACGCGCCGGTAGCGTCTGGGGCCAATGGCGTGCCAGAGGGCTCGAGGTCGGCAACTCTCTCGATCAGAAGATCGCCCTGGGCGAAAGTCTCGTTCATGGATTGCTCCTCTTCTGCAGGTGGCGCGCTGCACCACGCTCACCGGCTGCTCAAACCAACCCAGCCTCGAGCGAAGTGTTCCATGACGAGGCGCATTGACATCATGCTGCCAGCGCACGCCGACCAACCACTCCCTTCGGGCAAGGCTCCTTGCCACACGCCTTGCCGCGCCCGGCGGGCGTCGCTCGCGCCCCTCAGGCGACAGCTCCGCGAGCAGTTAACGCGCGCTCTTTGCGGGCTGGCTCAGTGAGCGCCGCGGTGCCCCACGCGCAACTTGCCGATGCGGGATCGGCGATGATGCCAAACCCGTCGGGAAGGCGCCGGCGCTCCGCCATGTCGTCCTCTCGTCGATCCTGGGCGCGGAGCGGGCAAGTCGGCAGCAGACGCGAGGGGGACAGGGCCCCTGCGGACGACCCCACACGGAGGGCCGGATTGCCTGGACGTAGCGGCAAAGGTCACGCTCGCTCACGCGATTGTGACGTCGCCTCCATGGAACCTGTGGAAAGGCCGCTAGCGCAGCCGTTCTGCGCGCCTCAGAGCCGGCTTGCCTGGTGCAGTGCGGCAAGGAAGCGCCAATGGTTGCATTGACCGCCTCGCCGCTCATCCCTAACCTCGCTCCAAAGCCTGCAAACGCTGCCTTGCTGCAGTTGCGAAAATACGAGGGGAAGAGCGGCCGATCGGGCCGCCGTGACGGGGGAAGGGGAAGCATTGAGATATCCGGTCATTGGCCTCCTTGCAGGCCTACTCTGTTGTGGCATTGGTCGAGCTACCGCGGATGATGGTGCGAGTTTCAAAATACTGAAGCTCGAAGGCAATGGGGTGCGCTGGCAGTCACTCGCCAAGGGGCAGCAACGCGTCCTCTCCTATGCCGTCGTGAAAGAGGACATGGAGTTCGCCGGCGCGCGCAATTGCGGGAAGTTGACGAGGCTCGACAGCCTGCTCACCGCCTCAGGCATCGCGAGGGAAACGCTGCACACGGAGATCACCGCGGCGTTCGCCATGTGGGAGGCCGCGGCCAACATCGGCTTTCACGCGGCCGAAGACCCCACAAGCGCCGACATCCTGATCGGAGCCCAGCTTGAGCCTGAGGGCTGGGCCTTCGCCAATGTGTTCTACGACACGCTCTCTCCCGAGCCGGTGAAGCCGATCTCGCGCGCACTCGTCTGCCTCAATCCGCTGAAACGCTGGAAGGTCGGCTTCGACGGCGATTTGCGCACCTACGACCTGCGCTACACCCTTGCCCACGAGATCGGCCACACCATCGGTCTCGACCATCCAAGCGGCGGTGGCGAGATCATGGGCTATCGCTACGAGGAAAGGTTCCGCCAGTTGCAAGCGGGCGACATCTCGGGCGCCGTCCTGCTTTATGGCAAGCCCCAGCCGGACAGCATCACGACGGCGGCGCAACCGGCAAGCGAACCGCGCGATCTCTCCGATCGTGTCGTCGCCAAGCGCTCGGGCGCCAGGGCATTCACCGAACGGCCCCAATAACGGGGCTGACCATCCAAAAGCCCTGGCAGGACCCTGAAAGAAAACAGACCGGCCAGCCTCTCCTGGCCGGCAGCGCCTCGATGTTGCGGCTGTTCCTGGACGGTCCGGGCTAGCGCAGCTTGAGCGTGGCCAAGCCAACCAGCGCCAGCACGACGGAGATGATCCAGAAACGCACGACCACGGTCGATTCCTTCCAGCCCTTCTGCTCGAAATGGTGGTGCAGGGGTGCCATCCGAAAGACGCGCCGTCCCGTGAGCTTGTAGGACGCCACCTGGATGATCACGGACATCGTCTCGAGCACGAACAATCCCCCAACGATGGCGAGCACGATCTCGTGCTTGGCGGCAACAGCGATGGCACCCAGCGCCCCGCCGAGCGCCAGCGAGCCGGTGTCGCCCATGAAAATCATGGCCGGCGGGGCGTTGAACCACAGAAAGCCGAGGCCAGCCCCGATCAGCGCCCCGCAGATGACGGCGAGCTCACCTGCGCCCTGCACGTAGTGGATCTGCAGATAGCGGGCGAAGTTGGCGTTGCCCGTCAGATAGGCAATGAGGCCGAATGTGGAGGCCGCGATCATGACGGGCACGATGGCGAGACCGTCCAGGCCGTCGGTCAAGTTCACAGCGTTGCCTGCCCCCGCGATCACCAGCACGCCCAACACCACGAATAGACCGCCCAGCGGCACCACCACGTTCTTGAAGAACGGTACCGTCAGTGATGACGAAAAGCCGGCGCTGCCCACGCTCATGACGGCCCAGGCGGCGAGCGCGGCAACGCCGATCTCGGCAAGCAGGCGCACCTTGCCCGAGACACCGCCGGCAGTGCTGCGCGTGACTTTGAGGTAGTCGTCGTAGAAGCCAACGGCGCCGTAGGAGAGCGTCACGAAAAGCACAATCCATACGTACCAATTGGCCCAATTGGCCCACAGCAACGTGGACACGGTGATGCCGGAGAGGATCATGAGCCCGCCCATGGTGGGCGTGCCCTTTTTGGAAAAGTGCGTCGCTGGCCCATCCTCGCGGATGGGCTGACCCTTGCCTTGCTTCAGGCGCAGCAGATCGATGATGGCCGGACCGAAGAGGAAAACGAAAAGCAGCGCCGTCATGATGGCACCGCCGGTGCGGAAGGTGATGTAGCGAAACACGTTCAGCGGCCCGATCTGGTCGCTGAAGTTCACCAGCGCATAGAGCATCCCTCATCCTCCCGGTCGCCCCGGTCCGAAGCGGCCCAGTATGGCCGCCACCAGCGGCGCCATGCGTGTGCCCAGCGACCCTTTGATCATGACGACGTCGCCTGCTTCTACGACGCCGAGCAGAGCCGCTTCCAGCTCGTCGGATGTGGCGGCCCACACCCGCCGTTCGGGCGCCAGGTCGTCAAGCAGCAGCCGCATCATGGGGCCGCAGGCGACAACCAGATCGACACCGGCCGCATCAATCGCCTGCCTGAGAGCGCGATGCAGCTCGGCTGAAGCCTCACCCAATTCCAACATGTCGCCAAGCACGGCGATGCGACGGGGAAACTCCTCGCGCGGAATGGAGCCCATGGTGGCGAGCGCGGCGCGCATCGAGGCAGGATTGGCATTGTAGCTCTCGTCGATGAGCAGGATCTGGCCCCCCGGCGCGTCGAGGAGCGTGCGCGCGCCGCGACCGGGTGGGGCAGAAACGCGCGCCAGAGCCGGCAGACAGCGCATGGCATCCACGCCAACGGCCGTCAGGCTCGCCAGCACGGCGAGCGAGTTCTTCACGTAGTGCTCACCCGCCGCGCCGACGCGGTAGGGAAAGCGTTGCGAGCCGTGTCCGGCGATGACCGAGGAGCCCTTGGGGCCCAGATCCACCTGCAGGGCGCGAAAATCGGCCTCCTCGTGATAGCCGAAGGTCGCGATCCCGGCCCCCACGGCGCGGGCGCGCGCAAGCAGTAGGTCGTAGTGGGGACTGTCACGCGGGAGCACGGCGGCGCCGCCTGGCACGAGCCCTGTGAAGATCTCCGCCTTCGCCGCGGCGATCGCCTCGACCGCGTCGAAATAGCCCAGGTGAACCGGCTCGACCGCCGTAATGACGGCCACGTGCGGGCGGACCAGCTCGGCCAACGGCGTGATCTCGCCTGCATGGTTCATGCCGATCTCGAATACGCCGAAGCTGCAGTCGGGGGGCATGCGCGCCAGCGTGAGCGGCACGCCCCAGTGGTTGTTGTAGGACTTCTCCGCAGCGTGCGTCGGTCCTGCGAGGGCCAAGCTGTGACGCAGCATCTCCTTGGTGCCGGTCTTGCCTACGCTGCCCGTGATGGCCACGATGCGCGCGTTGCTGCGGGTGCGCGCAGCACGGCCGATGCTCACGAGGGCCTGCAACGGATCCTCGACGCGCAGCAATGCGCCCACCGAGCGCGACGGGGCGTAGCTTCGGCTCACGATGGCCGCAACCGCCCCAACTTTGAAGGCCTCGGGGACGAACTCGTGGCCGTCGCGACGATCCGCGATGGCGACAAAGACCTCCTCCGGCGCAAGGCTGCGCGTATCGATGGAAAAGCCGCCGATGCGCGCCGTCGGCGCACCCTCGGGCTGACCCTGGGTCGCGGCGATGAGGTCGTGCCATTGCCACAGCGGCTCAGACATCGATGATCTCCGAGAGGGCGGCGTGCACCGCCTCGTGATCGGAGAAGGGCAGCACGGTGGTGCCAACGATTTGTCCGGTTTCGTGGCCCTTGCCCGCGATCAGCAAGACGTCCCCGGCTCCGAGGAGACGCACCCCGGCCCTGATCGCCTCGGCGCGGTCGGCGATTTCGCGAGCCCTTGAGCAGCCGGCCAGAATTTCCGCCCGGATGGTCTCGGGCCGCTCGCTGCGCGGGTTGTCATCCGTGACGATCACAAGGTCGGCGAGCTCGGCGGCGATGCGCCCCATCATCGGCCGCTTGCCTCGATCCCGGTCGCCGCCGCAGCCGAGCACGCAAATGATGCGACCAGGAGCAAAGCGGCGCAGCGCCTCGAGCGCGGCCTTCAGGGCGTCTGGTTTGTGCGCGTAGTCGATGACGATAAGGCCGCCGCGTACACGACCCACGATCTCGAGGCGGCCTCTTACACCCTTAAGCTGGCCAAGGGCGCGCAGCACCCGACTTGCCGCCTCGCCGGCGGCGATGGCGAGCCCAGCCGCGAGCAGCGCGTTGCAAGCCTGGTAGTCGCCAGGGAGCGGAAAGTGGAGTTCGCAGCTGCGACCGTCATATGTCACGTGCAGCCTCTGGGAAAAGCCGTCGCGAACAACCGCCTCAAGACGCAGCGTTTCGCCGCTCCTGCCGACGCTCATCACCGTGCGAAAGCGCGCGCGCGCGGCGGCGATGACCTTGCCGGCATGTTCAGCGTCGGCGTTGACCACGGCGGGGGCCCCGGCTGGCAGCAATTCGGTAAAGAGGCGCAGCTTGGCGGCGAGATAGGCCTCCATGCTGGGGTGGTAGTCCAGATGATCGCGGCCAAGGTTGGTAAAGGCCGCAGCCTTCAGCCTTACGCCATCCAGGCGATGTTGGTCGAGGCCGTGCGAGGAGGCCTCCAAGGCGAGGTGCGTCACACCGTTCGTCGCGAGCTCGTGCAAGGTGCGATGCAAGGCGACGGGGTCGGGCGTGGTGAGGCCACCGTAGACGCTGCCGTCGGGCGTGATCAAGCCGAGGGTGCCAAGCGACGCCGCCTTGTGCCCGAGGTGGGCAAAGAGCTGTCGCGTGAAGTCGGCCGTCGACGTCTTGCCGCTGGTGCCGGTAATGGCCACGATCGTGTCGGGCTGCGCTGGGTAGAAGCGCGCGGCCAACATCGCCAGCGCCTGGCGCGGCTCGGCGGCGGTGAGCACCGGCACGTGCCCTGGGAGATGCTCTGGGACGTGCTCTGGGACGTCCACTGGGACGTGCTCTGGGACATCCTCTGGCGCGGAGATCCCCGATCCGCGACCGACCAGGATGGCCGCGGCGCCCCTGGCGATCGCTTCCGGGATAAACCGAGCGCCGTCCGCCCTGCCTCCCGCAAGGGCGGCAAAGAGCCAGCCTCGCTGCACCTGTCGGCTGTCGGCGGTAACGCCGGCGATCTCGGTCTCGCCGCTGGCGGCGGCGGCCGTCATCTCGGGGCCGAGCAGGCATTGGAGCTTCATGGCGCCTCGGCGAGGTTTTTGTTGGGCGGGAATCGCACCCCGCCGGCACGCCATGGCTTCTTATTGTGCCCCGCCGGGGGCGTCAAACGCGCTTGCGGCGAACGCGGCATTATCGCCCGCTAAGCGCCAGCAAAATTCGCGCGTGGAGACAAGCCGCCAACCCGCGCGATCGCCTTGCCCCCGGCGCGCGGGCCCACCAGGGCCCCGTTGATTGCGAACCGGAGCTGGCCAGTCCTCGTCACCAGGCACTCCCGGCAAATTGGATAAAAGACGGCGCCCTCATCGCCGGTCCATATGGCACCGATGGGGTTGGCTGTCTTAGCGAACGCATCGCCGCCCCATGGCAAAGAAACGTCTACGGCAGATCTCGAATGATCGATGACAAGCTGGCATGCCCCTTCAGCGTCATTTCAGCGTCAGCACCGCCATGGCGAAGCGATCCGTCGACAGATCACCACGCCCAATTTCGACGTGCAGCGAACGACTTCGACAGGGGGCACCCGATTGTCCTGGCGGTCGAAAGGCAAGGCCGCGACGCTAAACCCTGCGCCTCACTGCGCAGGTCGGGCGACCGAGGGCGCGGACGCTGGGCGGGACTCAAGACGTGGCAACACGCCCAGCAGAGGGGCAATGCGCTCGACGACGCGCGCCGTGGTTGGGGCCGCGTTGACGCCGGCGGTGATGTGCTGACCGCGGCCTTCGCCGGTCTGCGGCTCGAACAGCAGCACCAGGACGACATATCGGGGCGCTTCCATCGGGAAGGCACCTGCAAACGAGGAGATGACGGATTTTTCGCGGTAGCCGCCCCGTCCCGCCATTTCGGCAGTGCCCGTCTTGCCGCCGACGCGGTAGCCATCGGCATCCGCATACCGCCCGGTGCCCTGGGGATTGGTCACGTTGAGGCGCATGACCTCGCGCAGCTTGGCGCTCGTTTGAACGGAAACGAGGCGTTCCGGACGGGCAGCGGGCTGCGTGCCTGCAAGCAGCGTTGGCGTCACCCTCAGGCCACCGTTGACGAGGGAGGCCACGGCCGCAGCGAACTGCAGCGGCGCGACGGCCAGGCCGTGGCCATAACCGATGGTGATGGTCTCGATCCGCCCCCAATGCTTCGGCAGCTGCGGCGCCGCCATCGGCCCGGCTTCGGTGCGCCCCGGCTCGGTCAGGCCCAGGCGTTCCAGGAATGCCCGTTGTCGTTCTGGACCGGCCTCCAGCGCCAGCATCCCCGCACCGACGTTGGAGGAATGCAGAAAGATTTCGCGCACGCTGAGCGGGCGGCCCTGAGGATAGGGATCCTTGATCACGTACGGCCCGGCCACCAGCGGCTCGCGCACGTCATAGACGCGATCGAGATCGGCAATGCCTGCCTCCAGTGCCATGGCCAGCGTGACGAGCTTGAAAATGGAGCCGAGCTCGAACGTGCCCCCCGCCAGCTTGTCGGCGCGTTGACCATCAAGCCAGTCGATCGGGCGCGCGGGATCGGCCTCGGGCAAGGAAGAGGCGCCCAGGATCTCGCCCGAGCCCGCGGCGAGCACGACGCCCGCCGCAGCCGAGGCCGAATAGCGCACGCAGGCCTGCTTCAACTCCTCGGTGAGCGCGTGCTGTACTCCCACGTCTAGGGACAGGCGGACCGGCTCGGCTATCGCGCGCGCCGGTCCCTGCACGGCCTCCGCCCGATTGGTATCGTCGAGCATGCGCTCGATGCCGGCGATGCCTCGGTTGTCGGTATTGACCGTGCCAAGCAGGTGGCCGGTCAGCCGGCCCAGCGGATAGACGCGCTTTGGCTCGATGCGCAAGGCAAGGCCGGGCAGACCCAGCGCATGCACCTCTTGCGCCTGCCGTGGGGTGAGCCCGCGTGCCACCCAGGCAAAGCGTCGGCTCTTGTCGGATAGGGTCTTGCGCAGGTCCGCGGCATCGAGGGCCGGCAACGCGGCCGCGAGCTTCTCGATTGCTTCGTCAACATCCTGGACGAGCAGAGGGTCGGCGTAGAGCGAGTGGGTCCCCACATCGGTGGCAAGCAGGCGGCCATGCCTATCGACGATATCGGGCCGCGACCAGCTCTTGGCCATCGGCTCGGCGAGGGAGAGCTTGATGTCGACTGGCGCCTTGAGTGCCAGCCGAACCAACTGGCCGGCGATGAGCAGGAAGGCCAGCAGCAGGGCGCATAAGATGAGCCGAGCGCGATGCCGCTGGGGATCGCCTGACAGCGCAGGAGGGGAAATGGTCCGCTGCGGGCGCTGGAAGGTGGCGCGCGCTGTCATGGCACACTCGCAAATAGGATCCTTGCAGGGCACCCCTGCCCCGCCTCGACCGGCTCAGGGACCCGGCCCGAGACGCCGATTGACCACGCGGCGAGCCGCTCGCACGCGGGTGCACTAGCGGGCGTTCGATGCATCGCCTTGAGTGGCCTCGCGTTGCGGCCCGCCGACGCCATGGCCATCGAGGCTCTGATACTGCGAACTGGCGATGGGAGCGAGCCCGATCAACCGCGCGAGGGGCTCGAGGCGCTCGGGACGGGCAAGGTAGGCGCGTTCGGCTTGGAGGACAGTCACATCGGCATCCGCCTTCTCCAGCGCACGCTCTTGCGCCCGCACCTGGAGCTCGAGGCGGCGCGTGTCGTATTTGATGGCATAGAGCGCAAAGGCGGCGCCAAGCGTTGCGACCATCAAGGCCCAGTTGACCCTGTGATGCATCGGGCCTCCATTGCTGCGGTCATGGGCCAAGGCCTGGACCAGGGCGCAGACCAGAGCGCGCGCCAAGGCGCGGGAGCGACAGGGCGCTGCTGTCGGCTTCCCAGGCCTTGGCGTCGGTGCGCACCGCCGCCCTTAGCCTGGCTGAGCGCGCTCGCGGATTGGCGGCGACTTCCGTGTCCGTCGGGCTTACCGGCCGATGGTTAAGGAACTGGAAACTGGACGGTGGGCGCGCTACCGCTTGGTGCGGCAGATGACGGGAGGCGTGCGGCGGCGGCGCCGCTCGCTCCCTGAAGAAGTGCTTGACCAGCCGGTCCTCAAGCGAATGGAACGTGACGACGACCAGGCGTCCCCCTGGCGCCAACAGGCGCTCGGCCGCGCCCAGGCCGTCCGCCAGCTCGAAAAGTTCATCGTTGATGTAGATGCGCAGCGCCTGGAAAGTGCGCGTCGCGGCGTGCCGGCCGGCAATCTTTTCGCGCCCTAGCACGCGGGCGACGAGTTGCGCCAACTCCGACGTGCGGGCTATGGGCCGCTGGAGCCGCCGTGTCACGATGGCGCGGGCGATGGCCCGGGCGCTCTTCTCCTCGCCGAGGTGGAATAGGATGTCGGCGAGCCACGCCTCATCCGCGGTGTTGACCACATCGGCGGCGGTCGGCCCGCGCAAGGACATGCGCATGTCGAGGGGACCGTCGCCCTGGAATGAGAAGCCGCGCTCAGGATCGTCGAGCTGCATGGAAGAGACGCCAACGTCGAGTACGACGCCATCGGCGGGCGCGAAACCGGCGATCTCGGCCAGGTGGTGGAGGTCGCCGAACCGGCCTTCGCTCAGCTGCAAGCGAAGAGGATATTGCTCGGCGAGCCAACGCCCCTGGGCGAGCGCGGTTGGATCGCGATCGATGGCCAGGACCCGCGAGCCTGGAGCTGCCGTCAGGATGGCCTCGCTGTAGCCACCAGCCCCGAACGTGGCGTCAATGTAGGATTGGCCATCGCGCGCAGCGATGGCATGCAGCATCTGGGCAAGGAGCACGGGAACATGGCGCTCGGTCCCTCGCGGGGCACCCTCGGCCGACTGGGCGCCGCGGTTCGCCATCATTCCCGTGCTCCCCCCGTGCCGCCCCCGTCCCCCTGAGCGGGGCGGCTCCCCGCGCCGAACAACTGGCGATGCCGGTGCACCTTCTCGCGGGCGCGTCCACGGCGCTCCTCAAAGCGTGCCGGCTCCCACATCTGGAACTTGGTACCAAGGCCCACGAACGCCACATGGGCGCCAAGGCCGGCGTGCGCGCGCAGCGCCTCAGGAAGCACGATACGTCCGTCCGGGTCGACGGGGATGATGTGCACGTCACCATAGAGCGCGACAGACAGCTCGTCCCGCTCATCCGAATAATCCGGCAGGCCATCGAGAAGCCTGTCGATCGCCTTCGCAAGGCTTTGGCCGCCCGCATCGAGCGCTGGAGCGTCGAGCGAGGGGTAGCAATAAATGCCCCCAGGGATCCCCGACGTATAGCCGTCACGCTCCAACACCGCGCGGAACGAAGCTGGGACGGAGACCCGCCCCTTGGCGTCGATCTTGTTCGTGAACGTGGAGACAAAGCGATCCATTCCCCTGCCTGAGCCTCGCCGACACTGACCATGCGACCGACGCTGATCCCACGAGCCCTCGAAATCCCCGCAATCCCGGCGCGGCCGCATCGAAGGCGTATGGGCGAATATGGGATTGCATGGGTTTTGACGGGAGTCAATGGGGCGAGCGTTGGCGCCTGTGGACGATGATGCCGGCTGCGCGGCGGGGCTGTGGCTGTCGTGGCACGCCGGTGCCCCGGTTTGCGGTATACGGACGCCCCCGCTCCTCGTGTTGGCCGATCGGCCGCCGAGGCCGAGTGCTCCCTGGCACCTCGATGTGAGACTTGCCGCCGTCGCCGGTGGACCCGCCTCAGCACCGATTGGCTCGTGTGCAGAAATACCCGTCGCCCCCGGCAACAACCAAGCGTGCCAATCGGCCCAAGGGGATGCGCGAAAGGGAAGCCAGCGCCGCTCCGCTTTGATGAGCGGTGGGCGGCTGGTTTCCATTGTGGGCCGCGGTGGCCTATGTAGCGCTTAACATGCGCTGCTAGACAGGAGCCCGGACGCCCCATGCTGAGCCGATGGAGCGATGTGGAGGCGCGCAAGACGGCCGACGTCTTGGGCGCGCTTGGCGCAAGTGAAGCGCTGGCGCTGCGGATCTATACGACGCAACTCCTGGGGAGCGATCCCGAGCTTGTGTTGCACGGTGGCGGCAACACATCACTCAAGACCGAGATGGCGGACCTCCTCGGCGAGATGCACGCGGTGCTGCACGTGAAGGGATCGGGCCGCGACATGGCGACCATCGACGCCGCGGGGTTTCCCGCCGTCAAGCTGGTGCCCTTGCGCAAGCTGCGTCTGCGCGATGAGCTGAGCGATGAGGACATGGTGCGCGTGCAGCGCGCCTATCTGCTCGACCCGACGGCGCCAAGCCCATCGGTGGAGATGCTGCTGCACGCCTTCATGCCGCACGCCTTCATCGATCACACGCACGCCAACGCCGTGCTCAGTCTGATCAACCGGGCCAACGGTGCGGCAGTTGCCCGCGAGGTCTACGCTGATCGACTGGGGTTCGTGCCCTACCATCGGCCCGGCTTCGACCTTGCCAAAGCAGCAGTGCAGGCGTTCGACGCAAATCCCAAGGTCGAGGGGCTCATCCTCGACAAGCACGGTCTCTTCACCTTTGGTGCGACCGCGCGGCAAGCCTACGAGCGCACCATCGAGATGGTGACGTTGGCCGAGGCGCGGCTGCAGCGCGGCGACAAACGCATATTCGCAAGCATCGCGTTGCCGCATCGCGTGGCATCGCTGGCCGATGTGGCGCCAATCCTGCGCGGTGCCTGCGCCTTGCCAGCGCAGGACGTGGAGGGCGCGTGGCGACGGCTGATCTTGGAGTTTCGCACGAGCGGACCGATCCGCGCCTTCGTCGACGGTCGAGAGCTCGACCGCTATGCCTGCTCCGGCGTGGTCACACCCGACCACACCATCCGCATCAAGGGCTGGCCGCTGATCCTACCCGCCCCGCGGGAGGGAGGGCTCGGCGAATTCAGGCGTGAGGTGGGCAAGCGGGCAGAAGAATTCGTCGCGGGCTATCAGGCCTACTTCGCGCGGAACAACGCTCGCACTGGCGGGGGCCGGACGATGCTAGACCCGCTGCCGCGCGTCATTCTCGTTCCGGGGCTTGGCCTGTTCGGACTGGGACATGACAAGGCGCAAGCGCGCATCGCCGCCGACCTTGCCGAATGCGCCGTCCGTGTCATCACGGATGCCGAGGCGCTCGGCGCCTATCATTCCATCGGCGAAGCGGACATGTTCGACTGCGAGTACTGGCCGCCAGAGCAGGCCAAGCTCGCGCATGCGAGTTTACCGCCGCTTGCCGGCCAGGTCGTTGCCATTACCGGCGCGGCGGGGGCAATCGGGACGGCGACGGCTCGCACCTTTGCGGCCGCTGGGGCCGAGGTGGCACTGCTCGATGTCGACGCGAGAGCGGCTGCGGCCAAGGCGCGGGCGATCGGCCCTGGCGCGCTGGCGCTCGCTTGCGACGTGACGGACGCCAGCTCGGTGCGCGCTGCCTTTGCGAGGATCGCGGAAACGTTCGGTGGCGTTGATATCGTGGTGTCGAACGCCGGCGCGGCCTGGCAGGGCCGCATCGGCGAGGTGGATGAGGCGGTCCTGCGCCGCAGCTTTGAGGTCAACTTCTACGGACACCAACGCGTGGCGCAAGCCGCGGTTCGCATCATGCTTGCTCAAGGCACGGGCGGCTGTCTGCTCTTCAATGTGTCGAAGCAAGCCGTCAACCCCGGCCCCAACTTCGGTCCCTATGGATTGCCCAAGGCTGCAACCCTCTTCCTGGTGCGCCAATATGCGCTCGACTATGGAGCCGACGGCATCCGCGCGAACGGCGTCAATGCCGACCGCATTCGCTCCGGACTGCTGACCGACGAGTTTATCCGCGCGCGGGCGCAGGCGCGCGGGGTGAGCGAGAAGGAATACATGGCGGGCAATCTGCTGGGCCGCGAGGTGACCGCCGACGACGTGGCTCAGGCATTTTTGCACCAAGCTCTCGAGCTCAAGACGACGGGCGATATGACCACTGTGGACGGTGGCAATATCGCCGCGGCCTTGCGTTGAGGCCAGCCAGCCGCGTCACCTGGATCCCTGGCGCGGCAGCCCGCACGTGCGGCTGGATCCCAGCGGCAACCCCCGTTATGACAAGCGGGCTGCCCGTCGCGAGCCAGGCGAAAGTTAGGACGGAGAAACTCCCCATGCCCGAAGCCGACAAAACAGGCGAACGATACCAGGCCGACCGGCCGCAGGCTGCGCCCGGCTTCTTCCTCAAGGGCTCCCACCAGCTCGATTGGGGCATGAAAAACAGGTTGGCGCGGACCTTCAATCCGGCGACGGGGCGCACCGTCATGCTGGCGGTGGACCATGGCTACTTCCAGGGGCCGACCACGGGGCTCGAGCGCATTGACCTCTCGATCGTACCATTGCTGCCCCAGTGCGACGCGCTCTTCTGCACCCGGGGCATCCTGCGCTCCCTGATCCCCGCCGAGACGCAAAGACCCATGGTGCTCAGGGCGAGCGGTGGACCGAGCATCCTGCGCGAGGAGCTGTCCGACGAAGAGATCGCCATGGACATGGAGGACGCGGTGCGCCTCAACGCGGCCGGTGTCGGCATCCAGGTATTCATCGGGGGAGAACACGAGACCCGTTCGGTGCACAACATGACGAAACTGGTGGATGCTGGCCTGCGTGTCGGCATGCCGGTGATGGGCATCACGGCCGTCGGCAAGGACATGGTGCGCGACGCCAAGTACTTCCGTCTCGCCTGCCGCATCATCGCCGAGCTCGGCGCGCAGTACGTCAAGACCTACTACGTGGAGCAGGAGTTCGAGACGGTGACCGCCTCGTGCCCGGTGCCGATCGTGATGGCGGGCGGCAAGAAGCTGCCCGAACTCGACGCGCTCACGATGGCCTACAATGCCGTGCGTCAGGGTGCCGCCGGCGTCGATATGGGTCGCAACATCTTCCAGTCCGATGCACCCAAGGCCATGATCACCGCGGTCAACGCCGTCGTGCACAAGGGCGCCAAACCCGCCGAGGCCCTCGACATCTACCAGTCGATGAAAGCCAAGGGCCGACCCTAAGGCAGCGGGCTGGCGGCAGCGAGGCGGATGGGGCGTGGACCCGTGCTTAACGTGCTTAAAGCGACGTGGTCCCGGTGCCGACTGACCCGAAACCGGGCGATGCAACGATCCTTGCCATCAATGGCAGACGCGGCTCGTTGCCAACATAAATCGGCGTGTTGCGGGCTGTCTTGATCTTGACCGCAAACAACGGCGCGCTTCGCTCTGGTTCAAAAACGCAGGGTTGCCAAGCAAGGACCCTGCGGCGTTAGCGCGGCAGCCTCACAGGGCTGCCGACGGCAACCTCACCACCACTGACGACCTTGGCATAGATGCCGAAGTCGGCGTGACCCCAGGTGCGTTGCAGGTGGGCCGGGAGCGCCATGTCGCGCACGCCGCGCGCCGGATCCACGTTGGTGGCCTCGCACCGGGTCGTGCGCGCGAACACGCCGAGCGTGCAGTTTCCCAGTCCGATCTCCCTGTCGATCCAGGCGAACTCAGCCCACGGCGCGACGCCCTCAAGGTAGAGGTTGGCGCGAAAGCGCAGCGGATCGATGGGCCGGCCGAGGGTGCGCTGCAGTTCGCGCACGCTGGCCAAATTGACGATGTGAACGCATTTGGCCGCCACATCAGAGAAGCTGTGACCTTCGGCGTGCACGATCTTGGGAGGCCCGCGCAGCTCGGCCTTCATGTAGGCGGCGATGAACTGCTCGACGAGCTGGCGGCCGAGCGGTGTGGAAAGCTTGCCGCGTGCCACTTGTTTGCCATTGCGCAGGATCGTCAGGGTCTCGGTAGCATCCTCGAAGTTCGACCTGAGCGTGGCGAGCCGCTCGTCGCGCATCAGCATCAGAAAATTAATCTTGGGGAGGTGGCGCGGTCGGGAGGGGTCGAAGCGTCCCGGCCCGTTCTCAATGGCCCAAGCGCGGTCGCAGGGCAGCGTCGCGCCGGCGACAAGCATCGCGCGCTGCAGAGGCTCAGGCGTCAGCCCCTTGACGGGATAGCGGTAGAGGCTTGCAAGGTGCATGGCTTTGCGGCGAGCGGCGCCTCGCACTGATCCTCACGTGTGGCGTAGCGAGTTGGAAATAAACTCGAGCCTCAAGCGGCGCAAGTCCTTCGTCTGAGGGTGTTGGTCTGCACGTTCCCGGAAGATGCTGCCGGGGGCGATGGACCGTCCTTGACGGGTTCTTGCCGCGCCGACGGGGTTGCCCACCGCAGTGACGGCGGCATCGGCGCGATGAGAGCTGCCCCGCAAATTGAGGAGGACCATGGGCTTTTGCACCCCCAACTGCGACCCTATATCTCCTGACGTGAGGCTTTGACCACAGGCGCCGTACACGGGCCTGGGGGGCGGGGCTTTGTTTAGATCCTGTCAGACGACGGCGGCTCACGTGCCCGGTTGGGGCGGGCTCCCGTGCCGAGGAGGGATACATGGACTTCGAAAAGTACACCGATCGCGCCAAGGGCTTCGTACAGGCCGCGCAAGGGATTGCGCAGCGCGAAGGCCACCAGCAGTTTGGCCCCGATCACCTGTTGAAGGCCCTGCTCGATGACCCGGAGGGCATGGCCACCGGGCTCATCCAGCGCTCTGGTGGCAGACCGGCTGAGGCCCTGGCCAGCGTCGAGCGCGCACTGGCGAAGCGGCCCAATGTGTCGGGCGGCGGAGCCGGTCAGATCTATCTGGCACCCGAGTTGGCGCGGGTGTTCGACAGGGCTCAGAAGATCGCCGACAAGGCAGGGGATAAGTTCGTCACCGTCGAGCGCCTGCTGTTGGCACTGGCGATCGAGCCATCTGACGCTGCGAGCGCGCTTAGGGATGCTGGCGTCAATTCCACCGCACTGAACGCGGCCATCAACGAGCTGCGCAAGGGGCGCACCGCCGACAGCGCCTCCGCCGAGCAAGCCTACGACGCGCTGAAGCGCTATGCGCGCGACCTCACCGCGCTCGCCGCTGAGGGCAAGATCGACCCGGTTATCGGCCGTGACGAAGAGATTCGCCGCACCATCCAGGTGCTGTCTCGGCGCACCAAGAACAACCCTGTCCTGATCGGCGAGCCGGGCGTCGGTAAGACCGCCATCGCCGAGGGATTGGCCCAACGCATCATCAAGGGCGACGTACCCGAGAGTCTCAAGGATAAAAAGCTGCTGGCGCTCGACATGGGCGCGCTCATTGCCGGGGCCAAGTACCGCGGTGAATTCGAGGAGCGCTTGAAAGCCGTTCTCTCCGAGATCGGCGCCGAGGGCGGACGCATCATACTGTTCATTGACGAGCTGCACACCATCGTCGGCGCGGGTAAAGCCGAAGGCGCCATGGACGCCGGCAATCTCTTGAAGCCGGCGCTGGCACGCGGCGAGCTCCACTGCGTGGGCGCCACCACGCTTGATGAATACCGCAAGCACATCGAAAAGGACGCGGCACTGGCGCGGCGCTTCCAGCCGGTGTTCATCAGCGAGCCGACGGTGGAGGATACCATCTCCATCTTGCGCGGCCTCAAGGAGAAATACGAGCAGCACCACGGGGTGCGCATCACCGATTCAGCGCTCGTGGCTGCCGCGACGCTGTCGCACCGCTACATCTCCGATCGCTTTTTGCCCGATAAGGCCATCGATCTTGTCGATGAAGCCGCCTCGCGACTGAAGATGGAAATCGATTCCAAACCAGAAGAGCTCGATGCCATCGACCGCGACCTCATGCAAATGAAGATCGAACGTGAGGCCCTGCGCAAGGAGAGCGATGCTGCTTCGAAGGATCGCCTCCTCCGGCTCGACAAATCGATCGCCGACCTTGAGGAGAAGTCCAAGACGCTGACCCGGCGTTGGGAGGGCGAGAAGAGCAAGCTGGGCGACGCGCAGAAGATCAAGGTCGAGCTCGATCAGCGCCGCAACGAGTTGGCGCAGGCCCAGCGCAAGGGCGATTTCACACGCGCCGGCGAGCTGGCCTACGGCCTCATCCCGGCGCTCGAGAAGAAGCTCAAGGCCCTGGAGACCGGCGACGGCAAGGGCGCGATGGTCGAGGAAGCGGTGACGCCCGACCACATCGCCCAGATCGTATCGCGCTGGACCGGCATTCCCGTCGAGCGAATGTTGGAAGGCGAGCGCGAAAAGCTGTTGCGTATGGAGGAGAGCCTGGCCAGACGCGTCGTCGGTCAGCGCGAAGCGGTGGAGGCCGTCTCGACGGCGGTCCGGCGCGCGCGCGCCGGGCTGCAGGACCCAAACCGGCCGATCGGCTCCTTCATCTTTTTGGGACCCACCGGTGTCGGCAAGACCGAGCTCACCAAGGCATTGGCGGCATTCTTGTTTGATGACGAGAGCGCCATGGTGCGCATCGACATGAGCGAGTTCATGGAGAAGCACTCCGTAGCCCGACTGATCGGCGCGCCGCCGGGCTATGTGGGCTACGAGGAGGGCGGGGCGCTCACCGAGGCCGTGCGGCGTCGGCCCTACCAGGTCGTGCTGTTCGACGAGATCGAAAAGGCGCATGCAGACGTCTTCAACGTGCTGCTACAGGTGCTCGATGACGGTCGCCTGACCGATGGCCAGGGCCGCACGGTCGATTTCAAGAACACCCTGATCATCATGACCTCCAATATTGGCTCGGAGTTCCTGGCCAACCAGAAGGAGGGTGAAGACGCCGAGGCGGTGCGGCCCTACGTGATGGCGGAGCTGCGCAGCAGGTTCCGCCCGGAGTTCCTGAACCGCGTCGATGAAATCATCCTGTTCCACCGGCTGAAGCGTGAGCAGATGGCCGCCATCGTCGACATTCAGATTGCTCGCTTGCAGAAGTTGCTGGCCGATCGCAAGCTGACACTGGAGCTCGACGACGCGGCGCGCACCTGGCTCGCCAACAAGGGCTACGATCCAACCTATGGCGCCCGGCCCCTCAAGCGGGTGATCCAAAAGTCAGTGCAGGACCCGCTCGCCGAACAGATCCTCTCGGGTCGGATCCGCGACGGCCAGAAGGTGCCGGTCACGGTGCGCGCCGGCCAGCTGGTGCTCAACGGCCAGCCGGTGAAGGCCGCGGCTTGAGGTGTGATCGAGCGGTGTCAGACGCTGCCGCCGACGGCGGCCAATCGACGGCTCGGGACAAAGCCGGCTAAGGCGGGCAGGCACATTGAGGCCCGCCCGCTGGGTTTTGCACGATCAGTTCTGGTCCTCGGGCAGGATCGGCAGCGGGTAGAACTCGATCCCCTCATCCTTCAGCGCCTTGGCCTCTTCCGCCGTTGCTTCACCGTGGATGCCGCGGGCGGGAACCTCCTCATAGTGGATCTTGCGCGCCTCCTCGGAAAAACGCGCTCCCACGTATTCGGACTTGGCTTCGATCTCGGCACGGAGCTTGCGCAGAGCCGTGACGAGCTCGCTGTGGGCGGCCACTCGCTGCGTTTCTGGTTTTGGCGATCCTGTCGGCTGCGGCTGTTGCCTTTCCGGCGCCGCCTTGCGCCGGCTGCGTGGGGCGACGCTGGGCGCCATCAGCGCCTTGGACACGCCCTTTGATCCGCAGCTTGGACAGGCTAGCTGACCCTTCTTCTTCTGCTGATCGAACACCTCGCTGCTGGCAAACCAAGCCTCGAATTCGTGGCCCTTCTTGCACTGGAGCTTGTAGCGGATCATGAGGCTGCCTTCGCCTCGAGGGCCGCGGCATGCACCACCTCCACCTGGAAGGGGCGATCATGCCGCAGCGAGGGGATGCGCTGGCGCGCGGCCGCAACATCGGCGGACTTCACGTCCGCAACCACGACGCCGACATCATTGCCGGCGTCGGCGATCACCTCACCCCAGGGCGCGATGATCAGGCTATGGCCGTAGGTCTCCCGCCCGCTCTCGTGTTTGCCTGCCTGCGCGGCCGCGAACACGAAACAGCCATTCTCGATGGCCCGCGCGCGCATCAGCACGTGCCAATGCGCCGCGCCGGTTTGGCGGGTGAAGGCCGATGGAATGGCGAGGAAGTCGGCGCCGGCCTTGGCAAGCGCCCGATAAAGGTGGGGGAAGCGCAGATCGTAGCACACGGTGAGACCCAGAGTGCCCCAGGGCAACTGGGCCAAAACGGCGCGATCCCCGGCGGCATAATTTTTGGATTCGCGGTAACTCTCGCCACCGGGAAGTTGCACGTCGAACATATGGATCTTGTCGCAGCGCGCCTCGACCTCGCCGGCCGGTGAGAAGAGGAGCGAGCGGTTGGCGATCTTGCCGTCGCCCACCAGGACCGCCATGGAGCCCAGGTGCAGCCAGATGCCGAGCTCGCGCGCGAGCGCGCCGAAGTGGGCGATGGCAGCGTTGCCCTCTTGCGGACGCACCGCCGCGAAAAGACGCGCGCGGTCCATCTCCATGAGCGTGGTGATCTCGGGCGTCTGCACGTACTGAGCGCCCCGTCGGGCCGCCTCGCGGATAAGAGAGCTGGCGTCGAGGACGTTCTTCTCCGCGTCTCGGCCGGTGCACATCTGCGCGAGGCCGACGCGGAAGGCGCCTGTCATCGGCTCAGACATGGGTTGGCTCGCTCCCCGACGATTTGACTCACCCGACTCATTTGCTCACCCAACGCAGTGGGATCCCCCGCGGCACCGCAAAAACGCGTTCAAAACCTCAATCCCGCAACGCCTCGAGCTTGTCGCCAGAGACGGGGGCGAGGTTCACTGATTCCCCGCAGCCGCAGGCTCCCGTCTGATTAGGATTGGTAAACACAAACTGCGACGCGAGCTTGTCGGTCTTGTAGTCCATTTCGCTGCCGAGCAGGTAAATCACCGCCTTGGCATCGATCAGCACCTTTGCACCGTCGTGTTCGACCACCTCGTCGAAGGGCTTCGTGTCGGCCGTCCACTCCATCGTATATTCCATGCCGGCGCAGCCACCCTTCTTCACGCCAATGCGCAAGCCGGCGGTCTCGCCTTTCTGGGCCATAATGGCGCGGATGCGGGCCGCGGCCCGGTCGGTCAGCTTCAGCACTTGCGGTCTGGGTCTGGAAGAACTTCTGGGGGTGCTCATGCGAGGCCATCTCGTGGTGCGGTCATCTCGTTAAACGCACATCGGGTCGTTAAACGCACATCGGGTCGTTAAACGCACATTGGGTCGTTAAACGCACATCGGGTCCTAAAACGCGCGTCGGGCCCAGCTCGGACCCTCACGACCGAATATAGGATGTTTGCCGCGCGAAAGCGAGATGTCAGCCATGGCTGCGCCGGCCAAGGCGACGGAAATCGCGAAGGATTTCAATGGCCGCGTTGCGCCCCGGCAACCCCGTCACACCCCCACCGGGATGCGCCCCAGCGCCGCACAGGTAGAGCCCGGCGAGCGGCATGCGGTAGCTGGCATGGCCCAGCACCGGCCGGGCGCTGTAGAGCTGGTCGAGCGACAGCTGGCCGTGGAAAATATCGCCGTCGACGAGGCCAAACCGCCGCTCCAGGTCGAGCGGGGAGAGCACCTGGCGGGCGATGACGCTCGCCCGAAAATTGGGCGCGTGCCGGTCGACCGTGTCGATGACGAGGTCGGCAACCTCGGCCTTGGCGTCGTCCCAGCTGCGGCCGCCCGGTAGATGCGGAGCCACGTGCTGCACGAAAAGGCTCGCCACGTGCCCGCCGGGCGCGGCCAAGGTCGCGTCGAGCGTCGATGGGATTAACATTTCGACCACCGGTGCACGCGACCAGCCGTACGCTCGGGCATCGAGATAGGCGCGGTCGAGGTACTCCAGGGTCGGACCGATGATGATGCCCGAGCCGTGGTGGTCCTGGGATTGCTTGCCAGGCCGGCAGCGGAAGTCCGGCAGCTCCGACAGGGCCACGTTCATACGGAACGTGCCGGAGCCAGACTTGAGGCGCACGAAGCGCTGATGCAGCTCGGGTGCGACCGCGCCTTCGGGCACAAGGTCGCGAAACAGCAGCTTGGGAGGTACATTGGCCGCCACGGCGCGCGCGCCAATTTGCTCGCCCGAATTGAGCCGAACGCCGCACACCCTATCGCCTTCAACGATCAACGACGTGACCGCCGCTTCGGTGCGCACGAGAGCCCCATGGGCTTGCGCCGCGCGCATCGCAGCCTGACTGACGGCGCCCATGCCGCCCAGCGCGTGGCCCCATACGCCCGGCCTGCCGTTGACCTCGCCGAAGCAGTGATGCAAGAGCACGTAGGCCGTGCCGGGCGTCAGCGGACTTGCGTAGGCGCCGACGATGCTGTCGAATGCCAGCGCGCCCTTCACCACCTCGCTCTCGAACCACTGCGCCAGGAAGTCCGCCGCGCTCTTGCTGAAGAGATCGAACAGCAGGCGCTTGTCGGCGAGCGAGAGCCGATAGACGCGTCGCCCCAGACCCAAACTGCCAATCAGCTCGAAGAGACCGCCACCGACATTGCGCGGCCGGGTGAGCGCCAGTTCGCGCAGCAGGCTGGCAGCGCGCTGGAGCGCCCGGTCGAAGGCTGGGAGGCGGTCTGCATCGGCGGCCGAGAACGCCGCGATCGCCCTCTGCCGGCCACCCGGATCGTAGGGCATCAGCAGATAGCGGCGCTCATCGACCGGCCAGAAATTGGCCGCCGGCCGCTCAATGATCTTGAGGCCATGGGCTGCCAGTTCCAAATCGCGGATGACGACCGGATTGAGCAGGCTGACGGTGTAGGCAGCAACCGAGTTGCGAAAGCCGGGATGGAATTCCTCCGTCAGAGTTGCCCCACCGGCGATCGCGTTCTTTTCCAATACGAGGACGTTGAGGCCTGCGCGCGCCAGGTAGGCGGCACAGACGAGCCCGTTGTGACCGGCACCGATGAGAATAACGTCGCAGAGATCGTGGGCCATTCAGATCCATGGGAGGAAAACGCGCCACGGGACAATCGGCACTGCGATGTGCAAGCCTAGCTGGCACCGCGCCACCCCTACCGGCGGCCGGTACTTGGGGCACCACACGACGTGGTACTTCAGGCTGGCCACGGCGCCGGCGTTTTCGGCAGAGCGAGCTCGGACCATCCAGGGATATATGTGCGTCGTATAACAAATGTCAACGGCGACCTGAAGAAAGGGCGCGCCTTGCGCTGCCGGCTCAAGCCGGCAGTCCCCGGCGCGTGATCATTATGGCCAAGCCTGCCCTGCTGACCACCGGTCCGATGATGGCGCTGATTGAGGATGGCATTGCCGATGCCTTCATCGTCCAGCGCCTACACGACGCCAAAGGTGACCGGCAAGCCTTCCTGCGCCAAATTGGACCCCACGTGCGGGCCATTTGCACCGGCAGTCACACCGGCGTGAAGACCGATGCGGCCATGATGGACCTTTGCCCCGGCCTCAAGATCATCGGCAATTTCGGGGTCGGCTACGACACCATCGACATCCCTGCGGCAGCCCAGCGCGGCATCATCATCACCAATACCCCCGACGTGCTGACCGAGGAGGTGGCCGATACGACCTTGGGACTGCTGTTGGGAACGGTGCGCGAGCTCTATCAGGCGGAGCAGTGGCTGCGCGATGGCCGTTGGACCAAGGAGGGGGATTACCGGCTGACGCCCGCCTCGCTACGCGACCGTAGCGTGGGGATGGTCGGGTTCGGACGTATCGGCAAGGCGATCGCGCGACGCATCGAGGCGTTCGGGCTCAAGGTCAGCTATTTTGCACGTCATCCGCAGCCCGGCGTCAGCAATCGTTACTATAGGGATCTCGTCGCCATGGCACGCGATGTCGACACGTTGGTTGCCATCCTGCCCGGCGGACCCGCAACCCTTAATCTGATCGACGCTTCGGTGCTGGAGGCGCTTGGTCCGCGCGGCATCCTCATCAACGTGGCACGCGGCAGCGTGGTGGACGAGGCAGCCCTGATCGCCGCATTGCGCGCGCACACCATCCTGGCTGCCGGCCTTGATGTTTACCTCAGCGAGCCCAACCTCAACCCCGCGTTCCTTGAGCTCGACAACGTCACGCTCTATCCGCACGTGGGTTCGGCTACGGTGCACACGCGCAACGCCATGGGTCAGCTGGTTGTCGACAACCTCATCGCCTATGCCAAGGGCATGCCACCCAAGACGCCGGTGCCAGAGACGCCGTTCCGCGGCTGGTGAGAAACACCAGCGAGCACGCGCCGATGCGCGCAGGCTCGCCGCAAAGTGGGCCTCGGGCGAGGCGGCTCGCGCCGGATGCTCGCTCTTGGAGCTATTTTAACGGAACAGGCTCCGCGCGCGGATAGAAGTGCAAATTGACACCGACGCGAACGATATCGCCCTGGGTCGAGGCATCGATAACACCACCACCCCCAGCCGAGTTGTCGATGAGGAACCTATCCTTGCCGAGGTCATAGTGCATGTATTCGGCCTTGGCCGACCATCGGTTGGTCAGCGCGAATTCCATGCCGCCACCCACTGTCCAACCATTGCTCCAGTGACTGGTGGAGGCCGTAGTAGGGAATACGCCCAAGGTCGACCCGGGGTTTAGATGCGTGCTCGCCTCGACCTCGCCGAAGGCCCAGCCGGCTTTGCCGTAGAAGAGGGCGCGGCCCCAGGTGTAGCCCAGCCGTCCCGTCAGTGCGCCCAGATGATCCACATCGGCCTCGCACGTGAAGAAGAACGCGTTTGGGCAAGATTTGCCGCCTTGCGCATTGCTGAACCCATAGTCGGCTTCGACACCGACCACGATACGCCCGGTCTGCACGTTGTAGCCGGCCTGACCGCCGGCGAGATAGCCGCCGAACTCGGGCTGGACCTTCGTGCCGAATGCAATCGACCGCCAGTCCTCATCGCCCCACGTCCTGCCAGCGTAAACACCGATGTAAGGACCAGTCCAATTGCCGTTCCAGTTGTATATCGCGGGGGCAACGCGATCCTTGATGCTGCCGCCGGTCGGACCTGGTGTGAACTGGTAGCGCAAGCCCGCGTTGATGCTCCAACCATCGATGTTCTCACCGATGCGATAATCGAAGCGCGCATAGCCCAACCAACCGGTGTTGGCGAGCGCAGCAGCGGTGCCGAGGCCGAACTGGCCGTAGGTGCCGACCCGATCGGTGCTCAACGAGGCTTTGATTTGGGTTGGACCACATGGGCCAAACACCAATGCCTCAAGGCAAGTTGTGAATCTGGTGGTCACGTCGCCGGCAAATTCGTGGAACACGCTGGCCGTGAAAAACGGCTGCCAAAGCACGTTGCCTGCCGTGTAATTGGTGCCAATGCGCACGCTGGCGCGCCCGAGCGCGCTGTCGATGTCTTGGATCTGCACCGATCCGGGCAGCGCCACCCCCGTTCCCAAAACCAGTGTGCCTGAGACGTTGAGAGGATCGACGTCCACCCTGGACCAGAGAATGCCCGCAGAGGGTTCCACGAACCAGTTGGAGGGCAAGTCGATGCGGTAGCCGGCATTGCCCGTGACCGAGAAGCCGCGCGCATTGAAATCTTGGTTGAAGATCCCGTTGGCGGTGTCGGAGATGTTGTTTTGATAGAAGTCCCAGCGAGCTTGGCCATCCAGGAAGAAATTCCCTTGCGTGAACGCCGTATAGACGCCTGCAAACGGCACCTGGAAGTCGCCCTTGAACGTTCCTCCCGTCGTCGTATCGTGCGCAAAAGATTCAAAATAACCGGCTGTCACGCCGACGTGCCAGTTGGCACCGCTGCCGCCGTGGTTCAGGATTGAGATGTCGTGGCCGACCTGAAAACCGGCATAGTCTTGACGTGTGGTTGTATTGCAATTGACGGACCCTGACGTCGGGAAACCGAGCGCGGTCGTATCGACCGTGGTCACGCCGGTATTCTTGGTCTCCACCGAGCCGCCGATGGTCCTGCCCCAGACACCGCCGCCCTGCTGATCGGGTTGCGGCCCAGCCGGCGAACTCACGAACGCGGTCGTATTGGTCAAGAACGCGGTGCT
The DNA here is from genome assembly GCA_036558085.1 of Hyphomicrobiaceae bacterium. Lineage (GTDB taxonomy): Bacteria > Pseudomonadota > Alphaproteobacteria > Rhizobiales > Hyphomicrobiaceae > AWTP1-13. The sequence goes on along the minus strand of DATBGH010000015.1, from coordinate 68,389 downwards.
GGCCGTGTTGAGCACGGACACGATCGAATTGACCGCGCTACCGCGAGAAAAGGGGAGAAAGGCCGACGCATCGAGGGTTGGCCCGCCCGGTATGACGATCCCGGGTAATGTCGACGTACACTGCGCCCACGCCCCCGCTGACGTAAGAACGAGAACGCTCAAGGCCGAACCGGCAAGCTGGAGGCTCGCCCGCATCCCATAAATCCGCCGCCTGCTCGGCTCGGCGGAAGCTCCAGCGCGTCGTTGCATCCCTCACCCCGTCTGATGCGCCTGTGCACTTCCTGTGCACAGGCCCAAATTGCCGAGCCCGTCAGAGTGGCATCGCCTACTCGTTCGCCCCGACCGCCTATGGACTACGCAGGGACTAGCCACGAACTGCCTATCAATACCCAGGGGACTCCAAGAAACGACCCAGGGCAGGGCACGGCCAATAGCGCGAAGCCTTCACAACAGACGGCTCGCGCAGTGTTGGCTATTTGACCAGATTCGCGTGAATGAGGTGTTTGCGCTGGCGAAGGCGGATAATTCTCAAGGCCGCCGTGCCATTGAAGCAACACCGACCGACCCCGGCTCTACTTCGGCGCCTCGCGATTGCGCGCTGGCTCGGGCTCAATGAGGTCGGTGGCCCAATAGGTTAACACCTGGCCAGGTCGGCAGAACTACCGATTACGCGCCCGGTCCGACCGGCGTTGCAGCGCGCAACTGCACGTCCTATCACCCTTAGCGAACCGCCCGTCGTCGCAGCAGAGCGCGATCGACGGCGGGGCCGCCGCGCTGCACCCTGAAGCGCACGCAGAGCTGCTGGTGGGCCGCCGTGGACTTGCCGAGGCTGATCAGCCCGGACGTGCTCAGCACCATCTCATCACGTCGCAACACGGTCTCGGGCGCCCCCGGCACCTGGACGAAGGTGCCGTTGAGGCTCTGGTCCACGAGCACGAACCGATCGCGGCGGAACTCGATGCGCGCGTGCATGCGCGAAGCGAGGGGATCGGCGACGACGAATTCATTTTCCGGCCCGCGTCCCAAATGCAACACAGGCAGGCCTTGACCGACCTCGATCGTCTGGTTCCCAAACGTAGCGGTCAAGCGGATGGTTTCGGGCCGTGCCTCGACGGCAGCGACGTCCTGCACGAGCGTCAAATTCTCGCGCTCCCAAATGAGCTCGTAAAGTTCCACCATCTCCTTCTTGCCCTTGACCGCCGTACTGCCGACGAAGCGCATGCTCGTTGCCACGTCCCTGGGCAGCTTGCGTACCGTCTGCTTTGCGACCAGGATCTGCCCGGGCTTGGCATGCGCCACAACGCGGGCTGCCACGTTGACCGTGTCGCCGAACACATCCGCCGCATGCGAAATGACGGGCCCGCTGTGAAACCCGACGCGCACGGCAAGCGATTTGATGCCCAAATCTTCGAGCGCGGCAGCCTGCTTGACGGAGCGCTGCATGTCCACCGCTGCGTGTGCCGCATCGCGGGCGGTGGTGAAGCTGCACATCACCTCATCGCCGATGGTCTTGATGATGGTGCCCACATGACGAGTGGCGGCGCGCGAAAGGAGATCGAGCGTCTTGGCAATGATCGCCTGAGCGCGGGCATTGCCGAGCGTCTCGTAGAGCTGCGTGCTGTCGCAAACATCGACGAACAGAATGGTGCACGGGAGACCCGTGCGTTGGAATTGCGATGTTTGTGAGCTCATTGCGGAACGGATGCTCCACCTCTCCAGAACGTCGCCAGGGTAGGCCATTTTATGCGAACTGTGCGGCAGTGAAACGTCAAAACCTGCATAGGCGGATGGGGTTGAGCGGGGGGCATCGGCGCGGGATCATTGATCAAGCGTCCGCAAGACCTCATCGAAGCGGGAGAGGTCGGAACGCCATTGCGCCCTGTGGGCCGCGATCTGGGCCAGGCGGTCGATGATGGCGCGACCCCGCTCGAGGAGCTCGCGTGCCTCGGGCGGGTTGCGGATCGCTTCGAGGGAACCGATCTTGTGGTAGCTTACGGCGAGATCGCGCTGCCAACCGGGGTGAGCGGGGTCGCGCTCGGCCAACGCCTCCGCGAGCATCAGTCCGCGGCGATAGCTATCGAGCGCCTCCTCGAGCCTGCCCTGTGCGATCAGCGCATCGCCCACTCGATCATGGCTGGCGGAGAGGTCCCACTGCCACTGGACGTTGTTGGGGTCGCGTTGGCTGAGCGCTCTGGCGATCGCCAGGCTCTTGCGGAAGCTCGCAAGTGCACCCTCGCCATCGCCCTTCCGATCGAGCAGATCCCCGATACGGTCAAAGCTCACGGACAAATCGTGCTGCCACACGGCGTTCTCGGGGTCTTGCTGGGCTAATCGCTGCGCGATGTCGAGGCTGCGCCGATAGCTCTCGAGCGCCGCATCCACCTCGCCCTTGGCGGCGTGCGCATCACCAATGCGGTCGTAGGTGACGGAGAGATCGCGTTGCAATGTGAGGTTGTCGGTGCTGCGCTCGAGCAGTGCCTTCACCTCCTGCTGCGCGCTGGTGTAGGCGGCGATCGCCGCGTCGGGGTCCTCGCGCGCGGCCAGCACATCACCCAGCATGGTCTGCCCACGATAGCGCGCCAAGCCAGCATCCGTGCTGCCATTACCCTGGTTGCCAAGCTCGATCTGGCGCCGAAACGCCGCCTCGGCGGATGCCAAGTTGCCGGCCCGCAGGTGTAGAACACCCGCCAACATCTGCGCTTCGGCATTCTCTGGCGCCAGGTCGGCCGCCCTGGCGTAGGCGGCCGGAGCATCGGCGATGCCGTCGAGCAAAGAGAGCGCGCCGAGCTGGCGCCAGTAGCTCACCTCGCTGCCGTTGCGCTGTGCCTTGTCAATACCACCACCGTTCATGCGCTGGCGCAGGAGCTGCCTGGCCTTGGCGCGTTGTCCTCCCGCCTCCACCAAAACCGTGCGCGCCACCGCCTCGAGATCGTCCTCGAAGGCCTCACAGGCACCCATGGTAGGCGCGGTGTTGATCCCGGTGGCGAATAGCGAGGCTGGCTCGTAAAGACGCTGGCGCAGCCGGTCCTTCAAGCGTGCGGCCTCGTCGCGGATACTTGCCGCCTCGGTCTGAGCGACCCGGCGCCTGCGGCGGCGCCAGACGTTTATGCCTGCGGCAAAGCCCATTAGGAGGGCGACAACAGCAGCCAGCCCCAGCACGGGTTCCACCCCGTGATGATTGAGGCCAAGCGTCACCTGCCCTAGGAAATCGACGACTCCAATCCGGAGCCACCCGAACTCCATAGTCCCCCTCCACATCTCCGCAGCCAGCGACGGATCTTCTACTCAGGCAGCGGGATGAACTCCGTGTCGTCTCCAGGCACGAGCGCGAAGCGCTTCTGGCGCCAATCTTCTTTGGCCTGTTGAATGCGCTCTTTGGAGGATGAGACGAAATTCCACCAGATGTGGCGCGCGCTGTCCATAGGTTCACCGCCGAGCAGCATCAACCTCGACTGGGCAGTCGCCAGGATCGAGATGCGGTCCCCCGGCTTGAAAGTGAGCAGGCGGCCCTCGCCGAACGTATCCCCGGTGATGTCGATCTCGCCCGAAGCGACGTAGACGGCGCGCTCGTCGTAAGTGGCATCGAGCGGCAACACTGCACCGGGCGCCAGCACGGCTTCGGCGAACAGGCTTTCGTGCGGGAAGGTGACCGGGGAACGGGCACCGTAGGCTTCTCCCATCACTAGGCGGACGCGTTTGCCCTCGCCGGCGATGCGCGGCAGCTCGTCGCTACCGTGATGAACAAAGGCCGGCGCCATGTCCTCGTGCGACCTCGGCAGCGCCGCCCAGGCTTGGATCCCAAACAGCCGGCGCGTCGTCCGCTTCCGTTCGCTTGTCTCGCGCTCGGAATGAACGATGCCGCGTCCGGCAGTCATCAAGTTGACCTCGCCGGGGCGGATCGCCAGCGTCGACCCGAGACTGTCGCGGTGAAACACTTCACCTTCAAACAGATAGGTGACGGTCGCCAGTCCGATATGCGGGTGCGGGCGCACATCGATGCCCCCGCCGATTAGGAATTCGGCCGGCCCCATCTGGTCGAAGAAGATGAAGGGTCCCACCATCTGCTTCTGGGCGGCGGGCAACGCCCGGCGCACCGCAAAGCCGCCGAGATCACGTGCCCGCGGCACGATGACGTGCTCGATCGCAGCGCAGGAACGCGCATCACCGGGCAGGGGATCGTTCGACGGCTGCCAACTCATAGGGCTACATGCGTGAGCGTCGCTTCCTCCTACCGGCACGATCCGGGGTTAGATTCCCGCGGAAGCCGCTGAAGTGCAAGCCCCCTTTTTGTGATCGGGCCCCGGTGGGGGACGGGGTGCGCGACGTGTGCCGACCCGCCACTGAGTGACGTCAGCAAAGCCGACATCGACCTCCCTTCACGGCATCGACAGCGGACTTGGTCGGGCTCAGTCGCGCGCATGCTGGGTGATATGGGCGGTCGGGTCTCTCCCGGCAACCGCCGACGCCGTCGCCCAAGCGCCACCCGCCCGGTGTGGTGCCGGCGGGCAACGGGTGGTCAGAAACGGTGCCGTCGATGTCGCCGCCCAATATTCGCGCCATGCCCCAGAGGGCGCCAGAGGGCGCCACGCGGGCTCCCACGGCTAAGCGATGGTGGCTACCCCCGTCGTGCGCAGCCTTTGCGCTCAATTGCTGTCGACGGCTTCGGCCGCACTGGCCCTGGCTTCGGCGATTGCCCTCACCGCTGGTTGTGTGTCCCTTTGACGGCTTCGCCGTCCAGCTTGGTGAAGGGCACGAACGGCACCGGCCGTCCCCCATAGATGTCAGAGCGTTTGACGGCGATTTGCCCGCCCACATCTTCCTTGCTCACTTTCAAGATGTGCTGCGCCCCCGGCGGCCCGACGGGAATGACCATAGTGCCGCCGGTCTTGAGTTGTTGCAGCAACGGCGGGGGAATATGGTCGATGCCACAGGTGACGATGATCTTGTCGAAGGGGGCGTTTTCCGCCCATCCATAGTAGCCATCCGCCTGCTTGCTATTGATGGCCCGGAACTCGGTATAGCCGCGCCCGATTAGCTCGTCGTATTTAGCCCGCGTGCGCTCGGCAAGCGGCTTGATGATCTCGATGGTCCAGACCTTGTCGGTGAGGTTGGAGAGGTATGCCGATTGATAGCCTGACCCGGTACCGATCTCGAGGACCTTCTCACCCATCTTGACATCGATGGTGCTCGTCATGCGAGCGACCACGCGCGGGCCGGTGATCGTCACCCCGAAGCCGATGCTGTGGTAGTTGACGTCATAGATGACGCCGCGGTCACTTGGCAGACAGAACTCATCGCGCGGGGTGAGCAGAAATGCCCGCTTGTTGCGCGGCTCCCAGAGGTCGACATGGCCGACCATATTCTGAAAGCGCTCGAACCGCGCCCGCAGGTAGCGTGGATCCTCGCCCCGGTTCTCGACCATCCAGCGGATATACCCCACCGTGCTGTCCACCGGCGGCACCGCTTCCCAACTGTAGGGCTTGGGCACCATCGCCGGCGCCGCGTGCGCCCGCGGAACCATTGCACCGACCGCTGCCGCCGCCGATAGCCGCAAGAATCTGCGTCGCTGCATGTGCCCTGCCCCCTTCGCCGTTGATCCCTAAATCCCGATCGGCGCGCTGTCCAACTGTGCCGCAGTCCTCGCGCCCACAAAACGCCCGCACCGAGCGGCGGGCGACCTAATTATGATGGGTGAGACGGTCAAGCAACACCCGGGCGTTGCCCCCTCGGCCGATCCTGGCGGCCGGCCCCCTCCAGGGCCCGGAAAGTGGCTCAAGCAACACGCTGATCAGTCGACCGCTTCCACCCCGATGCGCGCAATGGCCAAGCTCGCGAAGGCTTGGTTTGCCGCGGCCATCGACCCGCCAACATCGATTCCGCGACAAGCCTCCTCGATTACCACCGCCTCGAGACCGCAACGATGCGCATCCTCCGCCGAGTAGCGCACGCAAACGTCCAGTGCCAGGCCGACGAGGAAAACGCGCTTGAAGCCGCGCTCGCGCAGATAGCCGGCAAGCCCGGTCGGCGTCGTGTGATCGTTCTCGTAGAATACGGAATAAGAATCGATTTCGCGACGATAACCCTTGCGCAGGACCAGCTCGGCGTGCGGCACGTCCAATCCGCCATTGAATTGCGCTCCCGGGGTCCCCTGCACGCAATGGTCCGGCCACAGCACCTGGGGACCATAGGCAAAGCTCACCGTCTCGAACGGCTGCCGACCCGCATGGGCAGAGGCAAACGACTTGTGCAAGGCAGGGTGCCAGTCCTGCGAAAGCACGACGTGGCCGAACCGCTCCCCCAGCCGGTTGACGATGGACACAATCTCGTCACCCCGTGGCACCGCGAGCCTGCCACCCGGACAAAAGTCGTTCTGCACATCCACGACGACCAGCATGTCACTGTCAGTGATTTTGTACCTCATGAGCCTCTCCGTTGGCCTGCGCCAGGCGTCCTGGTTGGCGCCTCCGTGCGCAACAGATCCGGGCGGCGCGCGACCGTCAGGCGATGGGCTTCGGCGCGGCGCCACTCGGCGATGCGCTGGTGATCGCCGGAGAGCAGCACGTCTGGAATAGAGCGACCCTCCCATTCGCGCGGACGCGTGTAGTGAGGATACTCAAGGAGCCCCCCTTCAAAGCTCTCATCTGTGAGCGAGGCCGTTTGGCCGACGACGCCAGGCAGCAACCGCACCACGGCTTCGATCACCACCATGGCGGCCAGCTCGCCACCCGAGAGCACATAGTCGCCAATGGAAACCTCGCGCAAGGAGCGGGCCTCGATGAGGCGCTCATCGATGCCCTCGAAGCGGCCGGCCAGCATGACCGCGCCGGGACCTGCCGCCAGCTCGCGCGCCAGGCGCTGGGTCAGCGGCTCGCCGCGCGGCGAGAGGTAGAGGTTTGGGACATTGGGGTTGGCGAGGTTGGCATGATCGATGGCGGCGCCGAGCACGTCCGCACGCAGCACCATGCCGGCGCCTCCGCCGGCTGGCGTGTCATCGACCGTGCGACGACGCCCGAGCCCGAACTGGCGTATGTCGACGGCCTCGAGCGCCCACACCCCGCGCTGCAAAGCCTCGCCTGCCAGCGAGGCCGCAAGCGGACCTGGAAACAACTCCGGATGGAGTGTCACCACCGTCGCCCGCCAGGGCGCCAGTGGCGCTTGGTGGGCGCTCATCCCTGCGGTCCCAACGCACGCAAGCGCAAACCGTCCGCGATTTCCCGGTGGAAGAGGCGGACCACTGCGGCGGGATCATCGGCCCGGGTGATTGGCCGACCCACCACCAGATGGTCAGCACCCGCAGCGATCGCCTGCCGCGGCGCGCTCACCCGCGCTTGGTCGCCGGCGTCAGCACCGGGCAGGCGAATGCCGGGGGTAACGATGGTGCTCGCCGCGCCGACGACGGCGCGAACGCGCGCTGCCTCAAGCCCCGAGACCACCACGCCATCGCAGCCAACATCGCGCGCAAGCTTGGCCCGGCGCGCCACTAGCTCGGCGGGCTCGGCCGCGACACCCTGCTGGTTGAGGTCGGCAGCCTCTAAGTTGGTCAGCACGGTCACGCCCAGCACCTTGAGGTCCGTGCCGGCGCGACCTGCGAGCGCAGCCCTCAGCGTCTTGGCATCTTGGGCGTGCACGGTGAGGAAAGTGGCGCCCACCACCGCCGCGTTGCGTGTTGCTCGCTCGACCGTGGTCTCGATATCGAGCAGCTTCATGTCGAGAAAGACGTGTTTGCCGGCGTCTGCCAGCTCGCGCACGAGAGCGAGCCCGCCCGCCATGACGAGCTCCAGGCCGATCTTGTAGAAGGTCACACCGGATCCGAGCCGGTGAACCAGTCCGCGCGCGGCATCGACCGTTGCCACATCGAGCGCCACAATCAGGCGGTCGCTCGGTGAGATGCGGTTGAGTGAGATGTCGCTTAGTGAGATCGTGGCCAAGGCACCGTCCTGCCTGCAGCGGCGGAACACCCACGCAACGCTTCGCGCCAAACCATCCGCCCTTGGGCGCGGGTCCTGCCCAACGCAAGATGACGTCAGTTGGGCTTGCCCTCGAAGAACTCCTTCATCTTCGAGAAGAAGCCCGATGAGTGCGGCGAGGTCTCCTTGTGACTTTCGCGCTCGAATTCATCGAGCAGTTCGCGCTGGCGCCGGGTCAGGTTCTTGGGCGTCTCGACCTCGACTTGGATGTACATGTCGCCAGTCACCTTCGACCGCAACACCGGCATGCCCTTACCCTTGAGGCGGAATTGCTTGCCGGTTTCCGTTCCCTCGGGAATTTTCACTCGTGTCTGGCCGCCGTCCACGGTCGGCACGTCGATATGGCCGCCGAGTGCAGCCGCCGTCATGGCGATTGGCACGCGGCAAAAGATGTCGGCGCCATCGCGTTGGAAGAACTCGTGCGGCTTGATCGAGAGGAAAATGTAGAGATCGCCGGCCGGGCCGCCGCGCACTCCGGCCTCACCTTCGCCAGCCAGGCGAATACGCGTGCCATCCTCCACGCCGGCCGGGATGTTCACGGAAAGCGTGCGCTCCTTCACGACGCGACCCGTGCCGCTGCACGATGCACACGGATCGTTGATAATCTCGCCGCGCCCCTGACAGGATGGGCATGTCCTCTCGATGGTGAAGAACCCTTGCGAGGCGCGCACCTTGCCCGAGCCTGAGCAGGTGGGACATGAGGAGGGCTGGGTGCCTGCCTTGGCCCCGCTGCCCGAGCATGTCTCGCACGTCACGCTGGTGGGCACGCGGATCTGGGCGGTCTTTCCGGCGAAGGCCTCCGAAAGGGAGATCTCCATGTTGTAGCGCAAATCGGCGCCGCGCTCGCGCCCCGAGCGCTGGCTGCGCCCGCGCCGTCCACCCATGAACTCGCCGAACAAGTCGTCGAAAATGTCCGACATCGAAGAGGCAAAGTCGGGGCCGAAGCCGTGGCCACCGCGGCCGTGTCCATCGAAGGCGGCATGGCCGAATTGGTCGTAGGCGGCACGCTTTTGCGGATCGCGCAGCGCCTCGTAGGCTTCGTTGAGCTCCTTGAATTTATGCTCGGCGGACTTGTCGCCGGGATTGCGATCGGGGTGGCAGTCCTTGGCGAGCCGACGGAACGCCGACTTTATTTCCTGCTCGCTTGCCCCCCTGGCAAGCCCCAATGTCTCGTAGTAGTCGCGCTTGGGCATCAGCGGGAATTCCGGTGTCGTTGGTTATGCCGCGAGGTTGCCCTCGGCCCCACGGACAATAAACATGAGCCCTCGCCCCACCGCAACCATGGCGCGAGGACGGTTGCTGGTTGGACGAGGGCCGACATAGTGTTCTCCCCCAGCTGACGGATGATCAGGCCGATTTCTTCTTGTCGTCCTTGACTTCCTCGAAATCGGCATCGACGACGTTCTCGCCTGCCCCGTCCTTCTTCTGCTCGCCGGCGCCTGCTCCCGGACCGCCGCCCGGTCCACCACCGCCCGGTCCACCGGCACCGCCAGCCTGGGCTCCATAGAGAGCCTCGCCAAGCTTCATGGATGCTTGCGTCAAGGCCGCCGTCTTCGTCTTGATCGCCTCGATGTTGTCGGACTTTAGAACCTCCTTGAGCTCGTTGATGGCGCTCTCGACGCGGCCCTTGTCTGCGGCCGAGACCTTGTCGCCCACGTCCTTCAGCGATTTCTCGGTGGCGTGGATCGTTGCCTCGCCGGCGTTCTTGACCTCAACCGACTCACGCTTCTTGCGGTCCTCGTCCTTGTAGCGGTCGGCCTCATCCATCATCCTCTTGATCTCGGCCTCACTTAAACCGCCCGACGCCTGGATGCGGATCGACTGCTCCTTGCCGGTCGCCTTGTCCTTGGCGGACACGTGCACGATGCCATTGGCGTCGATATCGAAGGTGACCTCGATCTGCGGCATGCCGCGCGGCGCCGGCGGGATGCCCACGAGATCGAACTGGCCGAGCAGTTTGTTGTCGGCTGCCATCTCGCGCTCGCCTTGCGAGACACGGATGGTGACCGCATTCTGACCGTCCTCGGCGGTGGAGAACACCTGGCTTTTCTTGGTGGGGATGGTCGTGTTGCGATCGATGAGGCGTGTAAACACGCCGCCCAGCGTCTCGATACCGAGCGACAGCGGCGTCACGTCGAGCAGCAGGACGTCCTTGACGTCACCCTTGAGCACGCCGGCCTGAATGGCGGCACCGACCGCCACCACCTCATCCGGGTTGACACCCTTGTGCGGCTCCTTGCCGAACAGCTCCTTGACGATTTGCTGCACCTTGGGCATGCGCGTCATGCCGCCAACGAGCACCACTTCATTGATGTCGGCGGCCTTGAGCCCAGCGTCTTTCAGGGCCTGGTGGCAGGGACCCCTGGTCCTCTCGATCAGGTCGTCGACCAGGCTCTCAAGTTTGGCGCGGGTGAGCTTCATCGTCAGATGCAGCGGCGACTGCGTCTGGGGATTCATCGAGATGAAGGGCAGGTTGATCTCGGTCTGCTGCGAGGAAGAAAGCTCGATCTTGGCCTTCTCGGAGGCCTCCTTGAGGCGCTGCAAGGCCAGCTTGTCGCCTCTGAGATCGATCTGGTATTCCTTCTTGAATTCGTTGGCCAGATACTCAACGAGGCGCATGTCGAAATCCTCGCCACCGAGGAACGTGTCGCCGTTCGTCGATTTGACCTCGAACACCCCATCGCCGATCTCGAGAATGGAAATGTCAAAGGTGCCGCCGCCCAGATCGTAGACGGCGATGGTCTTGGAATCCCGCTTCTTGTCGAGACCATAGGCCAATGCCGCAGCGGTTGGCTCGTTGATGATGCGCAACACCTCAAGGCCCGCGATCTTGCCGGCGTCCTTGGTGGCCTGGCGCTGGGCGTCGTTGAAGTAAGCCGGAACGGTGATGACGGCCTGGGTGATGGTCTCGCCGAGCTTGGCTTCGGCCGTCTCTTTCATCTTCTGGAGAATGTAGGCGGAAATCTGCGCCGGCGAGTAATGCTTGCCATGCGCCTCCACCCAGGCGTCGCCATTGGGCCCCTTGATGATCTTGTAGGGAACGAGCTTCTTGTCCTTCTCAACCATCGGATCGTCATAGCGCCGGCCGATCAGGCGCTTGATAGCAAAGAAAGTATTCATAGGGTTCGTCACGGCTTGCCGCTTGGCGGGCAGGCCGGTGAGCCTCTCCCCGTCCTCGGTGAACGCCACGATGGAGGGCGTCGTGTTTGCCCCTTCGGCGTTCTCAAGAACTTTGGGCTTGCTTCCCTCCATCACCGCCACGCACGAGTTGGTGGTGCCGAGGTCGATGCCGATCACTTTGGCCATTTCGTCAATCCTCTCCTTTACGGCAAACCGTTCGAGCCCAAAGCTTGGCGCCCGGCTGCCCGAGGTCCCCAAACGACCCGCGGGCAACGGTCCCCTAGAACTGCGCTTGGTATGCCGGTTATATAGTGGGGGTGGAAATGGGCTGCAACGGGCCGTCCGCAACTGAGACGCGGGGTGATGATCCAACGCTGTTGATGGGATGTGGAAAGGCCACGGGGGGTAAGAGGCACAAAGGCGGCGGCGGGTCCGGGCCCTCTTTGCTCTTTCGGTTGCCACCAGCAGGTGCACCTTCACCCGCAAATTGGCCGTGATGGCGCTTGTTGGCGGCGTTTTTGGCCACCTAGCCCAAACCAGACGGCGTTACCGACGCGCGGATCGACACTGGCTCGCTCCGGTCGCCGCCAAGGAGGGCGGCGTGCCCCATCGGCGGCACCCCGTCGCCGGCAGCCCGCGATCGGCCGTGTTGACCCATCAACGGTCCCTGGCGGTGCTGCCGGGGTTTGGGCGACCTTGTTTCGCCCATCAACGGAAAAGAGAGGCACTGGCCGCTTCGAGCGGGGTGGCGATGGCGGGACCCCTCGGGTCCTCACCGCCGGCGCGCGACAGACCTCAGGACAGATCTCAAGCCGGTCGACGGCTCAACTCTGGCAAAGGACTGGCCCAAAGCGCGTGGGCAAGAGCCCGGGCAAGCACCTCAAGCGTCTGGGAAAGAGCCTTGTCCCGTGGGGAAGTTTCCGGGGAAGATCCCCATGGCACAGCATCCATCCTGACGCGTGTGGGTCGCAGAAGGCGGACGGGCGGGCGAGGGCGGCCCGGACCAGGGAGGATGCGAGGTTCACACGAGCTCGCGAGGGCCTATCGCGCAAAGGACCGTCGGTTTAGTGTCGCGATCCGTGCAGGGACTTCTGGGCCAAGACTTCTGGGCCAAGACTTCTGGCAAGGACGCAACCAATCATGCCGCAGCCACTTTCCATCACGGTCTACTCCGATGTCATCTGCCCCTGGTGCTACGTCGGCAAACGCCGGCTGGAAGCAGCGCTGGCCGAGCCCGGCATGCCCGCGCCCATCCGCCTCACGTGGCGACCCTTCGAGCTCAACCCGGACATGCCGGTTGAAGGCGTCGAGCGCAAGGTCTATCGCGCCCGCAAGTTCGGCGCGGCACGAAGCGCGGAGCTTGATGCGCGCATGCTGGCCACCGGCCGGGAGGTCGGCATCGCCTTCGCATTCGAACAGATGGAGCGCACGCCCAACACGCGGCTCGCACATCGCCTGATCTGGGAGGCGGACCGGCAGGGCCGGCAGGAAGCGGTGGTGGACCATCTGTTCGCCGCCTACTTCGAGCAAGGCCTCGACATCGGGCGTGCGGACGTGCTGGCGAAGATCGCCGCCGCGGCGGGCCTGGAAGCCGGCGGCACCACGCAGGCGCTTGCGGATGCAGAGAGCCTCGAAGCTGTGAGCGGCCTTGAGCGACAGGGATATGCCATGGGCATCCAGGGCGTTCCCTTCTTCATCGTGCTTGGCAAGTATGCCGTTGAGGGTGCTCAGCCACCCGCGTTCTGGCGCGAGGCGCTACCCAAAATCGCGGCCGAGGCGGCGCAAGCGCAAGGGACGGCGTGACCGGGTCGGTGCGCGCTCAGCCTGGTGGCGGGTTCTCGTTGGCCGGCGGCGCCGCCGTCGGGTCCGGTGACCCCTCAGGTCCTGGCGCCGGCTTGGGCCCGCCTTTGGCCACCGCCACCATGGCGGGACGCAGCACGCGATCCTCGATCATGAAGCCCGCCTGAAACACCTGCACGATGGTGCCGTTCGGAACGTCGCTGCGCGCCATCTCCATCACCGCCTGGTGCAGGTGTGGGTTGAAGATCTCGTTCATGGGCTGGACGCGGCGGATGCCATAGCGCTCGAGCACGTTGAGGAGCTCGCGCTCGGTCATGGTCACGCCTTCCAGAAAGCTCTTGAGCGCGCTGTCCTGGTCGACCGCACCGGGAGGCACGGCGTCGATGGCGCGTTGGAAGTTGTCGCCGACATTGACGATATCCCGCGCCAATCGCGTGATCGCGTACTTGGCCGTCTCCTCTTTCTCGCGCTCCGCGCGCTTGCGGATGTTTTCCACCTCGGCGTGCGCTCTGAGCAGTCGGTCCTTGAGGTCGGCGGCCTCAGCCTCGAGCGCGGCAATAGCCTCATGCGGTGGGCGCTGCCCGGCGCCGCTCTGGGATGCCGTACTCGGCGCGCCAGGGGCATCTTCGCCGGGAGTACACGGTTGATCTGCAGACTGGTGTTGCGGTCTGTCGCCCATCTCGTCGTTCCGCGTCATCGTTCCGATTTCTGGCCGCCGTCCGACGGATTGCTGGCGCGTGCAAATCAGGGCCCGGCGGCAACCCGTCGCTCCTGCCCGATATCAGGCAGCGGCGGCAAAAAATCAAGTGAGCAAGCGGCCAACGAGTTTGGCCGTAAAATCCACCATCGGGATGATGCGGGCGTAGTTGAGGCGGGTCGGTCCGATGACGCCAAGGACGCCCACCACCTTGCGCTGCTGGTCCTCGAATGGAGCGACGATGAGCGCAGATCCCGACAAGGAGAACAGCTTGTTTTCCGAGCCGATGAAGATGTGCACGCCCTCTCCCCCCTCGGCGAGGCCCAGCAGCTGGACAAGGTCGCGCTTGGTCTCAAGGTCGGCAAAGAGCTGGCGAATGCGCTCGAGGTTTTCCAGACCGTCGACGTCTTTGAGCAGGTTGGCCTGGCCGCGAACGATCAGGCTTTTCTGCTCGTCCAACGCGCCAGACCACGTCGCGATGCCCGCCTCGATGACCTTCTGCGTTAGCCGGTCGAGCTCGGCCTTGGCGGTTGCGAGCTCTCGCTCGAGCGTGGACCGCGCCTGGTGCAAGGTCAGGCCGCGGATGTGAGCGTTGAGATAGTTGGCGGCCTCGATCAGGCTCGACGTCGGCAGCCCGGGTGGCAGCTCGATGACCCGGTTCTCGACGTTCTGGTCGTCCCCGACCAGGATCACCAAGGCCTTGCCGGGCTCGAGCGGCACGAAGTCGATGTGCTTGACACGGCTCACCTGCTTTTCGGCAAGCACCACGCCCGCGCAATGCGACAATCCCGAGATCATCTCGCTGGCGTCGTTGAGCACCTGCTGGATGGATTGCTCGCGCTTGATCCTGAGCTGCGCCTCGATGTGACGCCGCTCGTCGTCGGTGAGATCGCCGATCTCGAGCAGGCCGTCCACGAACATTCTAAGGCCCGCCTCGGTGGGCAGGCGGCCCGCCGATGTGTGGCGAGCATAGATGAGCCCCAAATGTTCCAGGTCCGACATGACATTGCGGATGGATGCCGGCGACAGCGTCATGGGCAGTTGGCGCGAGAGATTGCGCGAGCCCACGGCGTCCCCGGTCGCCAGATAAGTCTCCACAATGAGGCGGAAGATGGTGCGCGAGCGTTCGTTGAGCTTTTGCAGCTCGGACAGCGTGCCCGGCACACCCGGGCGATTGAAGGGCTTATCAGCGTTCATGGGTCAGAATGTGTAAACGTTCGCGCCACGAATCTAGGTGGACGGACCGGGATCCGTCAAACTGCCCTGCCTTTTGCGGTTGCTGGCGGGCGCCTGCTCGCCTAGGGTGCGCGGCACCCTTGCACGCAACGACAGCAGCGTTCCCATGCGTCCCTCCAAACGCAAGCCCGACGAGCTTCGCCGCGTCTCGATCGAGCGCGCCGTGTCGATGCATGCCGAAGGCTCCTGCCTCATCAAGTTCGGCAACACCCACGTCAACTGCACGGCAAGCCTGGAGGAACGTATGCCACCCTGGCTCAAGGGCCAGGGGCGGGGCTGGGTGACGGCCGAGTACGGGATGTTGCCGCGCGCCACCACCGAGCGCACGCGGCGCGAGTCGACCGTAGGCCACCCGTCCGGGCGAACGCAGGAGATCCAGCGCCTGATCGGCCGCGCCTTGCGCGCCGTCGTCGACCTGCCCAGGCTCGGAGAGCGCCAAATCTCCATTGATTGCGACGTGATCCAAGCTGATGGCGGCACGCGTACGGCCGCCATCACGGGAGCCTGGGTGGCCCTGCACGACTGCTTCAACTGGATGCGAGCCCGCGACATGATCAAGGAAGGCGTGCTGCGCGACCACGTTGCCGCGGTTTCCTGCGGGCTTTATCGCGGCGTACCGGTGCTCGATCTCGACTATGCAGAGGATTCCAATGCCGACGCCGACGCCAACTTTGTCATGACCGGCTCGGGTGGGATCGTCGAGGTGCAGGGCACGGCCGAGACCGTGCCCTTCTCGCAGGAGAGTTTCGACCAGCTGATGGCGCTCGCCAAGAAGGGCATCGCCGAATTGGTCCAGCTGCAGAAGCTGACCGTGGCATAGGCCCCCAACCGACGTTCTCGCACAGCGGAGGCAAGCTCGCGCCCCCAAAGGGTATGGCCCATGATCCCGACCGGCATTCTCGAGACCGTGCTCTACGCCGGCGACCTCGCCGCAGCGGAGGCTTTTTACCGCGACGTCCTGGGGCTTGCGCCTTTCGCCAAGGTTGAGACGCGCCATCTCTTCTACCGGTGCGGCAATCAGGTGCTGCTTATCTTCAATCCGGCAGCCACCAGAGTGCCACCCGCCCCCGACGCGCTGCCCGTACCGCCCCATGGCATGGACGGTGAGGGTCACGTTTGTTTCCGCGCCTCGGCCGCCGAGATTGACCGGTGGCGTAGCGCGCTGGCGGCCAAAGGCGTGGCGATTGAGGCAGATTTCGAGTGGCCCGGCGGCGGCCGCTCGATCTACTTCCGCGACCCTGCCGGCAATTGCCTGGAGTTTGCCGAGCCGCGCATATGGAAACTCACATGAGGCGTCGTCTGAGCCGCGGTGCCCGCCTGGTGGTGGCAAGCCACAATAGCGGCAAGGTGCGAGAGATTCTCGACCTGGTGGCACCCCACGGGCTTAGCGTCGTCTCGGCCGCCGAACTCGGCCTGCCGGAGCCCGCGGAAACAGGCGCCACCTTTTTTGCCAACGCGCACCTCAAGGCCGCGGCGGCGGCGCGCGCCGCCAAGTTGCCGGCCCTCTCTGACGACTCCGGTCTCGAAGTGGATGCGCTGGATGGCGCGCCCGGCGTCTACTCGGCCCGCTGGGCGGATCGCGCGCACAACTTCGCGCTCGCCATGCAGCGGGTGGCCGATGCGCTCAAACAGCGCGGGGCCTGGCACGGGCAAGGCCCGCGCGCCAATTTCACGGCCGTGCTGTGCCTGGCGTGGCCCGACGGAGAGATAGCGCTCTTTGAAGGCAAGGTTTACGGCCACCTTGTCTGGCCGCCCCGCGGAAGCAAAGGTTTCGGCTATGATCCTATGTTCGTTGCCGATGGCCACGTACTGACGTTTGGCGAAATGGAGCCCGATGCCAAGCACGCGATATCGCACCGAGCCCGCGCCTTCCAGGAGTTCGCCCGCGCCTGCCTTGGGAGCGGTGCGGGTCCCTGAACAGGACGCGGCGGGCTTTGGTGTCTATGTCCACTGGCCGTTCTGCGCCTCGAAGTGTCCCTACTGCGACTTTAACAGCCACGTGCGCGCGAGCGGCATCGATGAGCCGCGCTTCTTGCGAGCGTTTCTTGCCGAGCTGCGGCATTGGGCGGTGCTTGCACCCGACCGCGAGGTGGGGAGCGTCTTCTTTGGCGGCGGCACGCCATCGCTCATGTCGCCGGAGAGCGTCGGCGCGATCCTTGAGGCAATCGGCGCGAGGTGGCGTATGCGCGCTGACAGCGAGGTAACGCTGGAGGCGAACCCGTCGAGCGTGGAAGCAGCCCGTTTCCGAGGCTATCGCGCCGCGGGGGTCAATCGCGTTTCGCTCGGCGTACAATCGCTCGACGATGCAGCGTTGCGAACGCTGGGGCGACTGCACAGCGTGCACGAGGCACGGACAGCCATCGAGGTAGCGCGCGCCACCTTCGAGCGCTACTCGTTCGATTTGATTTATGCGCGGCCCGGGCAGACGCTTCGCGCCTGGCGCGAGGAACTTGAAGAGGCCCTGACGCTGGCAGGCCGGCACCTGTCGCTCTATCAGCTCACGATTGAGCCGGAGACGCCGTTTGCAGCTCTCCATCGGCGCGGCAAGCTGCGCATACCGGTTGCTGAGGCGGCGCGCGACCTCTACGCGCTGGCGCAAGACGTGACGGGGGCTGCGGGGCTGCCGGCCTACGAGATCTCCAACCACGCGGCGCCGGGGGACGAGTGCCGGCACAATCTGACCTACTGGCGGTATGGTGAGTGGGCCGGCGTCGGCCCGGGCGCCCACGGCCGGGTGGTCGCGGCCGGGATGCGGCAAGCGACGTCGGCTGAGCGGCAGCCCGAGCTTTGGCTAGAGCGGGTCGCAACGCATGGGCACGGCATCACCGAAAGTCTGCCGTTAAGTGCGGCCGAGCAGGCCGACGAGGCCTTGCTGATGGGCCTGCGTCTGAGCGAAGGGCTCGACCTTGCGCGGCTCGTTGCGGTGAGCGGCATGCGGCCAGCCGCCACCGTCGTGGACGAGCTTGTCGCTGTCGGTCTTCTTGAGCGCTGCGATGCGCGCCGGCTGCGGGCGAGCCCGGCGGGCCGCATGGTGCTCAACGAGGTGGTGCTACGGCTTGCTTGCACCTTGCAAGCCGATGACAAAGCCCGGGGCAACGTCACTGGAAATTGAGGATCGACTTGGGGAGGGAGGAGGCTGTGCCCAGGCTTCCAGTCGGTTGGCTCGGGAGACCCGAACCGGGGTCGACGATCCCGGTGCCGAACTTCTGCACCTCCAGGATCGCCAGCGCCCGCTCGGTGCTGCCGTCCGGCAGGAGGCGATAGGCGCCATCGACCCCCGTGAAGCCGCCTGGCCGGGTTAGCGCCGCCGCCTCCAAAGCCCGCCCATCGGCGCCCGCGGAGAGCGCAATCGCCAGGCTCACCGCGTCGTAGGCAAGGCTGGCGATCCGTGGCGGCGCCTGCCCATAGCTCTTGGCGTAGCGCTGCGCAAATTCGGTCCAGCCGCGCGGATCGGACGCCGGATACCACGCTCCCACCAGGCGCGCCTCGCGCCCGGCGTTGGGATAGTCCATGCCGCCCGTGCCCAGGATTTTGACCTTTTGCGTGTCGATCTCAGCCTGCGGCAGCAGCCGAGCGACGAGCTCGACATTTTCCTGCCCGCCAGGCAGGAACAGCGCATCCACCGGCGAACCGTTGACCTCCGCGGATTGGATCGCCGCGCTCACCTTGCGCATGGGCTCCAAGACGCCGTTGGCCGAGAGCGGATAGGTTTCCAGCGCGATGACGGTGGCGCCGACCCGGCTCGCCGCATCCCGAAACGCCGCCGCTGCCACCTTCCCAAAGGCATCGTCGGGGATCAGAGCGGCAAACCGGCGCTTGCCGGCTTGAGCAGCGTAGGCGACGACGCGGGCCACCTCTGGCGCCGGCTGGAAGCTCAAAAGATAGACGCCGTTGCCCGCCACGTGGATGTCCGTCGAGAAGGAAAGGACGGGCACATGCGCCTGCCGCGCCGTTGGCGCAACTGCGCTCGTGGCCTTCGCAAACAGCGGGCCCACGATCAATTGCGCGCCGCCCTTGATGGCCTCCTCCGCGGCTGCTCTTGCGCCCTCTGGAGTGCCCTTGTCGTCCTTGACGATGAGCTGGACGCTCGGGCTGTCGCGTTCAAAGAGCGCGAGCTCGGCCGCCTGCTTCAAGCTCCTGCCGATGAGGCCGGGCTGGCCTTGCGCTGACAGCGACACGATGAGTGCCACCTTCAGTTGTTGGGCCTTGTCGGGGGACGAAGCATCGCTGAAAACTGGAAGTGCCAGGCCGATCGGCTGGGAGTTGGGGGCGTTGGTGGAGCAGGCGGCAAGGAACACCGCACACACCAGCACCAGCCCTGCCGGGCAAAGGCCCCGCAGCCATTGGCGTCTGCCAGTGCTGGGCTCCATCCCTCCCCCGGGGGCCACCGACCACCTTTGTCGTTGGTAGCCCGCCCCGGCAGCCCGCGCCAGAGCAAATCGCTGGTTGGACGTGGATTTCGGGTGGTATTTTGCCCTACTGGCGCCGCATAAATGTCGGCCGCGATGCTGGCACGGGAACAGGCGGAACAGGGGAATGTGACGCAAAAACAGCAACCGCACGCATCGCCAGCCGGCCTCGCCGAGCGCGCCGCTGCGGCTTTGCGCGAGCTGCAGGCGCAGCCGCTACCGGGCGGTCTCTATGTGGTCGCCACGCCGATTGGCAATCTCGCCGATGTCACGCTGCGGGCGCTTGCCGTGCTGGCGCAGGCGGACGTCATCTATTGCGAGGACACCCGCCACAGCCGCATTTTGCTTGCCCGCTACGACATGGCGCGCCCGACGCGTCCCTATCACGAACACAACGCCGCCCACGAACGGCCGCGCGTCTTGGCCGAGCTCGCCGCCGGGAAGTCGGTGGCCCTGATCAGCGACGCCGGCACGCCGCTCATTTGCGATCCCGGTTATAAGCTGGTGCGCGCGGCGGCGGCGGCCGGCTTTCCGGTGACGGCATTGCCCGGACCCTCAGCTGCCTTGGCGGCGCTGGCCTCGGCGGGCCTTGCCACCGACGCCTTCCTGTTTGCGGGTTTCCTGCCGCAACGGCGCACCGCGCGACTGGCGCGGCTCGAGGAGCTGAAGGCGGTGCCTGCAAGCCTCGTCTTCTTCGAAGCACCGTCGCGCCTGGCCGATAGCCTCGGCGACATCGCTGCCGTGCTTGGCGATCGCGAGGCGGCGGTGGCGCGCGAGCTCACCAAGATGCACGAGGAGGTGCGGCGCGCCTCCCCAGCGGAGCTGGCGCGGTGGGCCGGCGAGGTCACGCCCAAGGGCGAGATGGTGATCGTCGTGGGCCCCCCCCTTGCCGTGGTGGTGACGGATGCAACGATCCTGGAGCAATTGGCGCCGCTTTTTGGTTCCTTCAGCCTCAGCGACGCCGTGCGCAAGGTGGCGCACGAACTTGGCGTGCCGCGCAAGCGCGTCTACGACCTAGCGCTTGGGCTG
Source organism: Hyphomicrobiaceae bacterium (assembly GCA_036558085.1). Lineage (GTDB taxonomy): Bacteria > Pseudomonadota > Alphaproteobacteria > Rhizobiales > Hyphomicrobiaceae > AWTP1-13. The sequence goes on along the minus strand of DATBGH010000015.1, from coordinate 48,131 downwards.
CAGAGCCAGCTTGAGTGAGCGCCCATCTCGCTCTCCATCCCACTGCTCCTCGGGCGCCATCGCATACAAGGCCGGCATGGCCGCGGGCCCAGGCTGGCACCTGGCCAGGCGTCCCCGTCAATGGGTCCCTTGCACAAGATCGAACGCATCGGCGTTGACACGGCTCGCCCGGCACGGCTTGCATGGGGACAAGTCACAGTCATGCGAGGAGCTCATGGCGCTGAGCGTCGCCTGCCAGATGGATCCCATCGACCGCATCGACATCAAGGGCGATTCGACCTTTGCCCTTCTGCTCGAGGCACAACACCGCGGCCACAAGCTCTTCTACTACACCCCGCCAAACCTGGCCCTGCTGGACGGACACCTCATCGCGCACGGCTTCACGCTCGCGATTGAGGACAAGCTCGGGGCGCACTACCGCCTGTCGGAGCCGCGCACGGAGGATCTGTCGCAGTGGCAGGTAGTGCTGCTGCGTCAGGACCCGCCCTTCGACATGTCCTACATCACCACCACGCATCTCCTGGAGCGGATCCATCCCAAGACGCTGGTGGTGAACGATCCCTCCAATGTGCGCAACGCCCCCGAAAAGGTCTTTGTCCTCGACTTTCTCGACTTGATGCCGCCGACGCTGGTGACCCGCAACCTTGCCGACGTGAAGCGCTTCCGCGCCGAGCATCAAGACATCATTCTCAAGCCCCTTTACGGCAACGGCGGTTCTTCGGTGTTCCGCATCGGCCCCGGCGATACCAACCTCAACTCGCTGGTGGAGCTGTTTCTGACCGTGTTCCGCGAGCCCTTCATGGTGCAGCAGTATCGACCCGAGGTGCGTGCCGGTGACAAGCGCATCATTCTGGTGGACGGCGAGGTGGTAGGCGCCATCAACCGCATCCCGGCCGTCGACGAGACCCGCTCCAACATGCACGTGGGTGGTGTCGCGACGGCAACCGAGCTCACGGCACGTGATCGCGAGATCTGTGCACGCTTGGGGCCCGAACTGCGCCGGCGCGGCCTGCTGTTCACCGGCATCGACGTCATTGGTCCCTATCTGACGGAGATCAACGTCACTTCCCCAACTGGCATCCGCCAGGTCAAGGACTTTGGCGGACCCGACATCGCCGTGCTCATCTGGGACGCGATCGAGCGACAGGTGGAGGGCTAAGGGGTGCCGCTGGTGGGCCCACGAGGCTGCTAGAGACGCGCTCGGCCGACCTGCCTTGGAGCCTCGCACGCCCTGGGCGATCTGTTCCTGCGCCGATCTGCCGAAGGCCACCTGGAAGCCCGCCGCGCCCGCGTCACTTCGGGGTCATCGACACCGTGCGCGGCCATGGGCACTTCACACACGAGGGGGCAGCGACCATCAAGCCCCATTCGGTGGGGATTTGCGGCCTGCCGCTTCCGGCATTCTGGCTGTCCGTTGCGCCAGCCAGATCCCGCCCAGAACCAGGACGAGGGCCACGGCGTGGTAGGGGGCGAATGGCTCGCTGATGAGCCCGACGGCGAGGACCGCGGCAAAGACTGGCACGAGATTGACGAACACGCCGGCCCGCCCCGGTCCGATCAAATCGACGCCGCGCAAATAGAAGATCTGCGAAAGGAAAGAGGGAAAGACGGCGATCCAGACGGTCACCGCGAGCCCCTGTGCGGTCGGCCAACGGAAGGTGCCGGCCACCACCTCGAAGGCGACGAGGGGCAGTGACGTTATCGCCGCAATCAGCGCCAGCAGCGTGAAGAAGGCCACTGCTGGCATGCTGGGCCGGTCGCGCAGCGCCACCGTGTAGAGGGCGTAGAGCACACAGGCTGCCAGCATGACGAGATCGCCTTGGTTGAATTCCACCTCCAGGATCGTCTGCGGTGCGCCGTGCGTTGCCACCACTGCTACACCGAGCGCCGTAATGAGCACGCCCAGCTGTTGCACGAGGCTCGCGCGGCTGCCATGGGCGAGATAGGCGCCGACCAGAACGAAGATCGGCATCGCCCCCTGTAGGATGCCGATGTTGATTGCACTCGTGTAGTGGGCAGCAACGTAATAGAGCGCGTTGAAGCCGGTCATGCCAAGCAGCGCCAGGAGGACAACGAGCGCCAGGCGCGGCTTAATTTGTGGCCAATGCCGACGGATCTCGCGGCCATAGACGGGCCACAGCGCGGCTGCCACCAGGACCCAGCGCAGGCCCGTCAGCGTGAGCGGCGATATCTCGTCGATGGCGAGCCGCGCCGCTACGGTGTTGCCGGCCCAGAACAGCGCAGCGAGCCCGAGCAGCAGGCTGGGCCACCGATAAAGACGCTGCAGGGATCGCTCGAGGGCGTTGATCATTGGACGGGTCGGCTCAAGGTTGTTGGCCGCCCCGAGGTGCCCCGAGCAAGCCGATGGACTGTTCCGGCGACCGGCGCAGTCTGGCGACGATGGTCCAAGGGGAGTGGTGTCGCCGACAACTCGCTCTAGCCGCGCGGTCAGCCCCCCGCAATCTGCGGAAGGATGTGCACGTCGCTGTCGGGACTGATCTCCTGAAACAGCGCATCCTGATAGATCTGCCCGTCGATGGCAACGGCCGAGCCCGTCTCAAGGTGCGGCAAGAGCGCGGGAAACCTTTCGCCCAGTTGCGCGAAAAGCTGGCGCACGTTTGCGGCCTCAACCTCCAGTTCGCTCACGCCGCCGGTGAATTGGCGCAGGTTGCCGATCAGGGACACGTGGGCCATCGCAATGTCCTCGCTCGCGTTGGATGCGGCCGGCATGACTTATCATAGTCGGATTGGGCGCGCACTCGCAGCCCCCGCCGGAGGGAGCTCGACTCATGCCCGCAAGCGCACGCACCCGGCGCGTGGTGGCGATGACCAAAAACCACCAGAACCCAGCCTACAGCGGGGCGCGTACCGTGGCCGACCGAGTGGCGGCGCGCTTTGGCTGCGCCCTCACCGACGCGGTGCCCGAAAGGCCCGATGACGTGGACGAGCAGCATCGACTGCTGAAGGCGGTGCATGCCGAGCGGCCCGACGCGGTGCTCATTGCGCCTGCGCATGCCACCCGTCGCTGGCGCTGGGCGCTCACGACATACGTGAGGCGGGAGCCGATCCCCATCGTCGGCATCAACGCCACGCCGGAAGGGTGGTGGCGATCAAGGCGGGGCAGCTCTTGGCCTCGGCTGTGTTTGACGCCATGAAGCTGGCGTGCCTGGGCGTGGAGGCCACCCTTTGCCCGCTGGGCGGGGAGAGGGTGCCGACCGAAATCCTGCTTCCCATCGAGGCGGTCGATCGCGCCAACTGTGCCGCCTGGAACCTCCCCTATGCGCAACGGCCGCCCAACTGGTCAGAGCGCGTGCGTGGCTGGGCGGCCCTTGCTGCCCCGCCAGAGCTCGATATTGTCGCACTGCACAATTTTCCATTGCGATGCACAACGCGACTGGGCACTCTTTGGGCAGCTTTCGAGACGTGGAAGGGAGTGCCTAGAAAATGAGCGCGATCTGGGCCGTGCGGGATAGCAACGGGGAGCTGCTTGAAAGTCTCATGGGCGCGTCGCGTCTGGAAGTAGGGTGCAAGATTGTTCCCAATCACTTCGACGCCTTCCGGCTCCGGGTGTCCTCATCCTACCGAGAGCTGTTTGACCGGGCCCTTGGACAGGTGTTGGAGCGCGAGCGCTGGGAAATTGTACGCCTGAAGTAGGCGAGGGGGATCAGCGCGCAGGCTAGTCGCGACCCCGTCGGGGCACTTAGCGCGACCAGTGTGGCCAGCGGCTGCGCCGCTAGGGAAGTGCGTTGTGGGCTGTTGGGTTCTCGGGAGATTGCGCTCTTGCGAGATTGCGTTCTGGCGAGATTGCGTTCTGGGGGGTGCGCTAAGGCGGCCGCTGCGAGCGGCCCCGTTGCGCACCCCTCTCCCGATACCTCCCGCGCCGCAAGGGCCGAGGGAGGGAAAGGCGCTTTAGATCTTTGCCGCGCCGTTGGCGCGAGCCTCATCGAGGGCCTTCAGCACCTTGGGCGGCGACATCGGTAGCTCGCTGAAGCGCACGCCGGTGGCATTGGCCACCGCATTGGCCACCGCCGCCATGGGCGGGACGATGGGCGTTTCGCCCACTCCGCGCACACCATAGGGATGACGCGGGTTGGGCACCTCGACGATCACCGTGTCGATCATCGGCAGGTCCGAGGCCACGGGCACGCGGTAGTCAAGGAAGCCCGGGTTCTGCAGCTTGCCGTCATCGCCGTAGATGTACTCCTCATTGAGCGCCCAACCGATGCCCTGCGCCACGCCGCCTTGGTACTGACCTTCAACGTAGCTTGGGTGGATGGCGCGGCCGGCGTCCTGGATTGCCGTGTAGCGCACCACCGACACCTTACCCGTGTCGGGGTCCACCTCCACGTCGCAGATGTGGGTGGCGAGGCTTGGCGCCGCGCCCGCCGCATTGATGCGCGCGTATCCGGCGATGGGACCGCCGGTTTTGCCGGCAATGCCGGCGATCTCCTTCAAGCTCATCGGACTGTGCTTGCCGGCGTTGGGGCCGGCCGGACGCACCGCCCCGTCGGTGTATTCGACGGCGTCTTCCGGCAGCTCCCACAACTTGGCCGCGCGCTTGCACGCCTCTTTCTTCACCTCGCGCGCCGCCTCCACGGTGGCCATGCCACTTGAGAAGGTGGCGCGGCTGCCCCCGGTGAGGAAGTTGTAGCTCAATTGGCCGGTGTCGCCGATCTGAACGCGGATCTTGTCGAGCGGTACCTTGAGCTCCTCAGCCGCCATCATGCACAGCGAGGCTCGCAAGCCGCCGATGTCGGGCGTGCCCGCCGTGAGCGACAGCGTGCCGTCTTCGTTGAGCGAGAGCGACACGGAGGTCTCGCCGCCGATGTTGAACCAGAAGCCGGAGGCGACACCGCGGCCTTGGTTCGGCTTGAGCGGGGTGCGCCAGTGCGCATGCGTCTTGGCGGCTTCCAACGTCTCGACCATGCCGATCGGGCCGAACTTCGGACCGTAGGCGGCCCTGGTCCCTTGCTTGGCAGCATTCTTAAGGCGCAGCTCGATCGGATCGATACCGAGCTTGCTGGCGATCTCATCGATCACGCTCTCGACGGCAAACTCTGAGATCGGCCCGCCGGGCGCACGATAGGCTGCAACCTTCGGCCGGTTGGTGACCACGTCGTAGCCCACCACCTTGACATTCTCCAGATCATAGGGGGCGTAGGCGCACATGGCACCCGGCTGCACGGGTGAGCCCGCGAAGGCACCGGCCTGGTACTTGAGCTCGGCCTCGGCGGCAACGATGCGGCCGTCCTTTCTCGCGCCGATTTTGACGCGAACGTGCGCCCCCGAGGTCGGGCCCGAGGCACGGAACACCTCCTCGCGCGTCATCACCATCTTGACCGGCCGGCGTGCCTTTCTGGCCAGCGCCAGCGCCAATGGCTCCAGATAAACCACGGTCTTGCCGCCGAACCCGCCACCGATCTCCGAGGAGGTGACGCGGATCTTGCTCACGTCCCATCCGAGCAGGCGTGCACAGTGCGCGCGCACGATCCAGTGGCCCTGTGTGGTCACCCACACGTCGGCCTGGCCATCCTCCGAGACGCTTGCGACGCAGGCGTGCGGCTCAATGTAGCCCTGATGCACCGGCTTGGTGGTGAACGCACGCTCAAGGACCACGTCGGCCTGCTTGAAGCCCGCAGTCACGTCGCCCAACACGAACTCGAGTCGCTTGGCGATGTTGGAGGCCGTCTTGGGTGCGGGGTCGACGCCCGCCGTGTACATGTCCTCGTGCAGGATGGGGGCGCCGGGCTTCATCGCCTCGACCACGTCGATGACGTGCGGCAACACCTCGTAGTCTACCTTGATGAGCTTCAGCGCCTGCTTGGCGATCAGGGCATTGGTGGCGGCTACGGCAGCGACAGGGTGGCCTTCATAGAGCGTCTTCTCCCGCGCCATCACGTTGCGCACCACGTCCCGGTAGTTGATCATCATCTCGCCCGCCGGGATAAATTCCGAGGGCTGATCCTTGAAGTCCGCGGCCGTGACGACGGCCTTCACACCGGCCAGCTTCTCGGCCGCCGCGGTATCGATGGCGCGGATGCGCGCGTGCGCGTGCGGGCTTCGCAGCACCTTTCCGACCAGCTGGCCAGACATGGTAAGATCCGCGCCGAACTTGGCGCGCCCCGTCACCTTGTCAACGCCGTCTGGTCGATCCGGGCGATGTCCGACATACTCGAACTCGGAGCTTGGTTCTTTGACTTTTTCCTGCATGGGTCAGGCTCCTCTAATCTCGGCGGCGGCGTCGAGCACCGCGCGCACGATCTTGTCGTATCCGGTGCAGCGGCAAAGATTGCCTGCCAGCCAGTAACGCACTTCTGTTTCGGTCGGGTTCGGCTGCCGCTCGAGCAGTGATTTGGCAGCGACCAGGAAGCCCGGCGTGCAGATGCCGCATTGCAGCGCCGCGTGCTCGATGAACTTGCGCTGCAAGGGATGCAGCTCGTTGCCCCGGGCCATGCCCTCGATGGTCCCGATCGACTTGCCGTTGGCCTCCACGCCCAGCATCAAGCAGGAGCACACCAACCGGCCATCGACCGTGACACTGCAAGCACCGCAGTCGCCCGTCGAGCAGCCTTCCTTGGTTCCGGTCAATCCCAGCTGGTCACGCAGGCAGTCGAGCAAGGTCTCCTGCGCGTCGCACAGGAACTCGACAGTATCGCCATTGACGGTGGCAGTTACGTGATGTTTGGCCATCAGACCTTCCTCGCCCGTTCAAGCGCAATAAGTGCAGTGCGGCGGGCCAGAACGCCCGCGACCTTGATGCGATATTCCTTGGTGCCCCGCTTGTCGTCGATCGGCCGGCAGGCGGCGCTTGCCGCAGCGGCGAGCTTTTGCAGGGCCGGCTCGTCGACGCTGGAGCCAACGAGGGCCTGCGCCGCCGGGGCCACCAGCAGCGGCCGCTCGGCGACCGCACCGAGCGCCACCCGCGCGGCGGTGCACTTGCCCTTGCCATCGAGCGTAAGGCACACGCCGCAGCCCACGACCGCGATATCCATTTCCGTGCGCGGAATGAAACGCAGGTAAGCGTCGCTGCTGTGGGCGGGTCGAGGTGGCAGCAGGAATGAGGCGATGATCTCACCCTTAGCAAGGCTCAGCTTACGCGGCGCGATCATCACGTCCTCGACGGGAAGCTCGCGACGACCCTTGGGGCCGACGGTGCAGGCTTTGGCGCCGGCGGCAATGAGCGCGGGAACGCTGTCGGCGGCGGGCGAGCCGTTGCACAGGTTGCCGCCCATGGTGGCACGACCCTGGATCTGTGTGGAGCCGATCAGGTTGGCTGCCTCCACGATCCCCGGCCAGACCGACTTGAGCTTTGCATGCTCTTTGAGCTCGGCACCGGTCACGGCCGCACCGACGCGAAAGCCGCCGGCCTCCTCCGTGATCTGACGCAGCTCGGCAATGCCTTTGATGTCGACCACCAGGATAGGGTCGATCACGTCGGTGCGCATCTGCACCAGCAAATCCGTGCCGCCGGCCAGCACACGCGCCTCGCCCGCTTCATGGGCGAGCAGCGCGACCGCCTGGTCGAGCGAGTTGGGCGCCTCGTAGCGCATAATTGTCTTCCTCCTGACCCGTTGCAGGTCCGCAGGATGGCACACGATCTCCCTCCGCGCCAATCCCCGGACGAGAGGTCGCACCGCCAAGCTCGTCGCTTGCGTGCAAAACCTGCCGCCAAGGTGCGGCTTTCGGCTCGAGCGCCAACCCGGCACCGGGCTCGCATGCGAGCCATGGAGGCTGCTAAGCTGCTCTGCACCAAGTATCCTGTCCTGGGGAAAGAGCAAGCACATGGCCAAGAAGGGTTACTGGATCGCCCACGTCCAGATCACCAATCCGGAGCGCTACAAGGACTACATCGCTGCCAACGCCGCGCCCTTGAAGAGGTATGGTGCACGCTTTCTCGTCCGCAACGGGGAGTGCCGCGTCGAGGGCCAACTGGCCGGACGCCGGCATGTGGTCATTGAGTTCGACAGCTACGCCACGGCCAAGGCCTGCCATGATTCCCCAGAATACCAGGCGGCGGCAAAGATCCGCAACGAGGCCAGCAAGGCCGACTTTATTATCATCGAGGGTTACGAGGAATGAGACGGCCGCGGCCCGGCGATGCGCGCTGACCCAAAGGAACGGAATGCTCATGACGACAAGGACGCGCGCTGAGGAATCCCTCCCCCTCAATCTCTGCCTGGCTCACCCGGATCCGCTCAACCGTCCTGGGGGTGAGTAGCGCTCGATGCCGATCTCTCCAACCGTTTGGGATTGAGGGAACACCCGGCAGGCGCGGTCCTCGATGCGCGCAAGGGGTGGCAGCGCGCCTTAGACGCAGCTTGCCCAAGCGGCCCGCAGCGTGTTTTTGAGCAGGCAAGCCACCGTCATAGGGCCGACGCCGCCCGGTACGGGGGTGAGCGCACCAGCCACGTCAACCACCTCCTTGAAGGCCACATCGCCGACGAGGCGGCTTGCGCCATCGGCGGCCGGCAGGCGCTGGATGCCAACGTCGAGGACGATGGCGCCGGGCTTGACCCAGTCCCCGCGCACCATCTCGGCGCGGCCGACCGCCGCCACCAAGAGGTCAGCGCGCCGAACAACGCTCGGCAGGTCACGCGTGCGCGAGTGCGCAACGGTCACGGTGCAATTCTCATTGAGGAGCAGCTGCGCGACCGGCTTGCCGACGATGTTGGAGCGGCCGATCACAACGGCCTCCAGGCCAGTGAGGTCGGCGCGCACGGACTTGGCCAGGATTACGCAAGCTGCAGGCGTACAGGGCGCCAGTGCGTTGGCCCCTGCGGCAAGGCGGCCAATGTTGATGGGATGAAAGCCATCCACGTCCTTGGCCGGGTCAATTGCTTCGATCACGCGGCGCGTATCGATGTGAGCTGGCAGGGGCAGCTGCACGAGGATGCCGTGCACGTCAGGGCGCTCGTTGAGCTCGCCGATCAGGGTCAACAAACCGGCCTGGGGCGTGTCGGTCGGCAGCTGATGCTCGAGGGATACCATGCCGGCATCGCGGGTAGCCTTCACTTTGGTGCGCACATAGACTTGGCTCGCCGGGTCCTCGCCCAGCAGCACCACGGCGAGGCCCGGCACAAAGCCGCGCGCCTGCTGCAAATCGCCGACGCCGGACGCCACCTCTTGGCGCAGTGAGTGGGCGATCGACCTGCCGTCGATGATCAGGGCACGGGGCATAGCCGGGGCGCGGGCCTCCTCATTGCGACTGGACGCACGGCAGGGCGCTGGCGGTGCGCACTTTAAGGAGCGCCGCGAGCATGGCCGGCTCGCCGGCGACCAACACCGTCTTGAGGCGCGATTTATCGCCGGCCTTGACCGTCACACTGCTCCTCGGTACGCCGAGCCAGGCGGCCACTGCCAACTCGACCGCGCGGTTGGCTTCACCCTTTTGTGCCGCGGCATGGATCCGCACAGCCAGCGCTGGTCCTTGCGCGGTCTCCACCATGCCTGCGATGCCTTGGCGCGATGATTTGGGGCTCGCGCGCACGAGCACCCGTATCCCCTCGGGGTCGACACGCCAGGGTTGAGCCAGCGGTGGCCTCACACGAAAAGCTTGGCAACGTTGGGGATGACGACGGTCTGCACGAAGGCACAGGCCAGGATCAGAACGACGGGAGACACGTCAATACCACCGAGGTCGGGCATCCAGCGCCGGATCGGTCGCAACAGTGGCTCGGTGAGAGCGTTGAGCCCCTGCCAAATGGAGCGCACGAGCGGATTGTAGGCGTTGACGACGTTGAAGGCCATGAGCCAGCTCATCACCGCACCCGCGATGATGATGTAAATATAGAGCGTGATCAAGGAACTGATGAAGCTGAGCAGCTCGAGCATCGAAGCACTCTGCGGACCGTGAGCGGGCCTCGTGTGTAATGCTCCCAGCGCCCACCGACAAGAGGCGAGGCGCTGCCAGATCAAGATCCTGGCCACACGTTAAGCCAACGTTGCTTCCCAGCGCTGCCCATGGAGGAGCGGGCTGCTCGAGCCTCGCGTTCCTTGACAACGCCAGGCCCCGCAACCTAAATGCCAGCGCCCATTGCGGGGCCGTAGCTCAGATGGGAGAGCGCTGCAATCGCACTGCAGAGGTCAGGGGTTCGATTCCCCTCGGCTCCACCAGTGGTCTCAAGCGACCTGCGCCCTATTCCAAGCGCTCGATCCAAGACGCCTGTCGTCAAGTCGGCGCGATTGTACAAGGCGGTTACCGAAGGCGATCGTCTCCAGGCGACCTGAAGCAAGGGCGCACCTTCCGCTGCCGGACCGGCAGTCCCACGCACGCGATGAAGACCGTTTTCAATGACCGTTTTCTGTGGAGGACAGTTTTCTCGAAGTTAGCCCTATCCAAACCAGTTGGACCGAAGAGGGGTGTCCAAAGGACATTCGATCCAAAGGACATTCGAACAAAGGTGGTTCCCTTCCCAGGCGCCGCGCACCTCGGCCTGTTGCATCGGATCACCACTTCGTCAGGGCGCGGCTAAACCTTGCCCGACCTCAACAGGACGCGAGGCTTCGCGTCGATGCGCCCGATCAACTTCGCCGTTGCATGCCTCGACACGCCGTTGGCATAGCCTATGAAGCATTCGGTTTGTTTCCGCCCACAATCGCGCGCAAGATGGGTGTGCAACAGAAATGAGGAGGACGCTGTGGCCGAAGGAGGAAGACCGTTGCCAGTGCCGACGCCGGAGACCAAGCATTTTTGGGAAGGCGCACAAGCCGGCGAGCTGCGTCTGCAGCGCTGTGACGACTGCCGCCACACCTATTTTCCGCCCCGACCGTTCTGCCCCAAGTGCGCCTCGCGCCGCGTGTCGGTGATCAAGTCGGCCGGCAAGGCGAAGCTTCACAGCTACGTCATCCACCATCGCCCGGCACCGGGGTTCACGCCCCCCTACGCCATCGCCGTGGTCGAGCTCGCCGAGGGGCCGCGCATGATGACCAACATTGTTGCCTGCCCGCAGACGCCGGAGGCCCTGGTACTCGATATGGCCCTCGAGGTCACCTTTGAGAGGCAGACGGACCAGATCACGTTGCCCCTCTTTAAGCCCGCTGCGGGACAGTGAGGGAGGTCGCCATGAAGCCCAAATCGGTTGCCGTTGTTGGCGCCGCCGAAAGCACCAACCTCGGCGTCATTCCCGGACTGTCGCAGATCCAGTTGCACGCCGACGCGGCCCTCAATGCCCTGCGGGACGCGGGTCTTAGCCCCTCCGACATCGACGGCATCGCCACCGCCGGCGAGACCCCGACGACGGTGGCGCACTACCTCGGCATCACGCCGACCTGGGTCGACGGCACGGCCGTCGGAGGCTGTTCGTTCATGATCCACGTCCGCCACGCCGCGGCGGCCATCAATGAGGGACTGTGCAGGACCGTGCTCATCACGCACGGCGAGAGCGGCAAGTCACGCATGGGGGCCACCCCGCGGCCTGCCTATCCGGCGAGCCTTGCGGGCCAATTCGAGGCGCCGTTCGGCGTCATGGGCCCGCCGACGATGTTCACGATCCCGGTGCTGCGCTACATGAAGACCTATGGCATCACCGAGGATCAGCTCGCCATGGTTTCGGTGGTGCAACGCGAATGGGCGGCCAAGAACCCGCGCGCGACGTTCAAGGAGCCGATCACGGTCGCCGACGTCCTTAATTCGCGCATGATCGCCTATCCGTTTCGCATCCTGATGTGCTGTCTCGTCACAGATGGGGGCGGTGCGCTCATTCTCACCCGCGCCGATCGAGCGCAAGACCTGCCGCAGAAGCCGGTCTATATCCTCGGTACCGGCGAGAGCGTCGAGAGCCCGATGATCAGCCAAATGGAGAACTTCACCTCCTCGCGCGCCTTCCGCGTCTCCGGCACGAAGGCCTTCGCGGAAGCTGGCATCACCCACAAGGACGTGGACCATCTGATGATCTACGATGCTTTCGCCCATCTGCCCCTCTACGGCCTTGAAGATCTGGGTTTCTGCGAGCCAGGCGAAGCCGCAGCCTTCATCGTCGGGCGCAACACGGCACCCGGCGGCAAACTTCCGCTCAACACCAACGGCGGAGGCCTCAGCTACATGCACTCGGGCATGTATGGCATGTATGCGCTACAGGAGAGCGTGCGCCAGATGCGTGGTGTGGCGGCAGCGCAGGTCAAGGGCGCCAAGATCTCCATTGCCCATGGCGTCGGCGGCATGTTCGCGGCGAGCGGCACCGTCGTGCTCAGCAACGAGCGGGGATGAGGTCGCGGGCGTCGACGGGAAGCGCACATGAGCTATGAGGCACCCTTCGCCGGGCTCAAGGTCATCGACCTGAGCCAGGGGGTGGCGGGTCCCTATTGCGGGACGCTGCTGGCCCAGCATGGGGCAAACGTCATCAAGGTCGAACCGACCGGCGAGGGCGACTGGGCACGCACGCTCGGGCGACGGTACGGCGGGCATAGTGCCTATTCGATCCCGGCAAACCTCGGCAAGCGGTCGATCGCCGTCGATCTCAAGTCGGCCGCGGGCAAAGCCGTGCTTTGGCGCCTGATCGGCGGCGCGGACGTGCTGCTGGAGGGTTTTCGCCCCGGCGTGCTCGATCGGCTGGGGTTCGGCTACGATGCCGTTTCCCAGCGCGAACCGCGCCTTCTCTATCTCTCGGTCTCGGGCTTCGGACAGAACGGCCCGCTCGCCGGCCGCCCGGCCATGGACCCGGTGCTGCAGGCATTCACCGGCTTGATGATCGACAACAAAGGTGAGGACGGCATCCCCCACCGCGTGCCGTTCGTGGTGATCGACATGTCGACGGGACTTTACGCGTTCCAGGCCCTATCCGCCGCGCTCTATGCCCGCCGTGACGTGGACCACGGCCGCCGCATCGATGTGAGCCTGCTGCAGGCGGCAAGCGCCATGCAAGTAATCCGCATGATAATGGTCTACTGCGAAGGCGAGCAGATAAGGCGCGCCATGCCGAGCGGCGTCTTCAAGACGGCCGACGGCTGGCTGCAGTTCCTTGTCATCCGCAACGACAGCTGGGTGAAGTTCTGCCGCATTGTGCTGGAGATGCCGGAGCTTGCGGCCGACCCGCGCTTTGCCGATACGGACGCGCGCATGAGCCATGAAGCGGCGCTGATGGGCATCGTCCGGTCGGCGATCGCCGAAAAGCCAACGGCCTACTGGGCCGAGCGCCTACATGAGGCTGACATCATGCACGAGAGGCTCAACAGTTTTGCCGAGTTCCTGCGCTCACCCCAGGTCGATGCGACCGGCCTCATCAGCTGGCTTTCCATCGATGGCGCACCCAAGCCGCTTCCGATCCCCAACCTCGCCGGCGTTGTGCCGATGGCTGAAGGCGCGCCGCGCGGCACCGCCCCGCGGCTGGGCCAGCACACAAGGGAGGTGTTGTGCGAGCATGACTTTGCGCCAGCGGATATCGCAGCGCTGATCGACGAGCGGATCGTGGAGCAGGCCTAGGGTCCCCTGGATCGCACAGGCTTCAGCCGAACGTGGCGCTGGCGTGCATGGCGATGGTGCCGCTCGGCGTGACGGCCCACGCTTCGCACGCCGCTCCCGCCTCGGTCGGCCGCCCCACCAAGTCAAAGGCAGCGGTGTCGAACAGGGGCGCCCTGGCGCGCATGGCGAAGGTGCGGATGGGGCGCCCTGGGCTGTGGTCTTGGATGAAGTTGATGAGGCAGGTTTGTGTGAACGGGCCGTGCACGACGAGGCCGGGATAACCCTCAACCTCCATGGCGTAGGGGCGATCGTAGTGGATCCGATGCGGGTTGCCGGTGAGGGCAGAGAAGCGAAAGAGATTGACGGGATTGGGTGTGATTGTGCGCCGCCAGGCCAGATCTGCCGGAGGCTCTTCGCGCTTGGGGATGCCGCTCTTGGCGCCCGGCTTCACACCCTCGCGAAACACGATGTCGTAAGCCTCGGCAATGGCAAGACCGCGCGGCGAAAAGATGCGCCGGCTTTGGGTGGCAAGGATCAGCGTGCCCGTGCTGCCCTCGCGGACTTGCAAATCGGTGAGCTCGCTCTCCCGGCGCAGGCGGTCGCCGACCCGCAAGGGTTGGTGGAAGGCAATGCGCGCGCCAGCATACATGCGGCGTGGCAGGGGCAGTTTCGGCAGTAGGCCGGAGCCAGAGGCCGAGCCGTCGGGGGCCAACAAAGCCGTGGGCGTGGTCGAAAGGAAATAGCCGATGTGCCAACCCTGCGGGATTGCCTCGCCTTCAGCTGGAGCCTTCTCCTCACGATCGAAGGTGGCGACGATGGCCTTGAGTGGAGCCTCGGCGGCCACGTCTTCATCGGTGATGCGTGTGCCGATGTGCCGGCGCAAGTCGGAAAGGTTGATGCTCGTCATGTGCGCTCCTTTACCTTGCCGGTCGGGAGCGCACTGAAGGGCAAATCCTTGTCCACGCGCACATCGGCCGGCAGGCCGAGCACTCGCTCGGCGATGATGTTGCGCATGATCTCGTCGGACCCGCCGGCGATACGCGAGGACGGCGAGGTCATCAAGGTCTGTTGGAACACCGCAGCAAGCGGCACCAGCTGCGGATCGGTGAGAACCCCGCCCTGCTCCAGCAGGTCCAGCGCGAAGGCGGCGATGTTCTGCAGCTTGGAACCGTTGACGAGCTTGCCGATCGAGGACTCAGGTCCTGGCGTGTCGCCGCGCGACAGCGCGGTCATGGTGCGGAAATGCGAGTACTTGAGGCCTTGGCTGGACACGTACCAATCGGCGAGTTTATCGCGCACGGCTGCGTTCTTGAGCGCAGGGCCATCGTCGAGCTCAATGTTGCGTGCGAGCTCGAAGATGTCCTCCACACCTACGCTCGTGCGACCACCGATGGTGTAGCGCTCGTTCATCAGCGTGGTGAGCGACACCTTCCAGCCTTCACCGGGCTTGCCCAGGCGCTGGCTATCGGGGATGCGCACGTCGGTGAAGAACACCTCGTTGAAGTGGGACTGTCCAGAGATCTGTTTGATGGGCCTAATCTCGATGCCGGGCGACTTCATATCGAGGAAGAAATAAGTGAGGCCCTTGTGCTTTGGCGCCGCGAAATCGCTTCGCGTCACCAGCACGCCGAAGTCGCAGTAGTGGGCACCCGATGTCCAGATCTTTTGGCCATTGACCACCCAGTGGTCGCCGTCGCGCTCGGCGCGTGTGCGCAGACCGGCGAGATCGGAGCCGGCCGCGGGCTCGGAGAAAAGCTGGCACCAGACCTCCTCGCCGCGGAGCGCCTTGCGCGCGTACCGGTCGCGGTGTGCCTGCGTGCCCCAACTGCACAGCGTCGGGATGCACATGCCAAGGCCGATGTCGAAGAGGCCACGCGGAACCGCGTACTTGGCCTCCTCCTGGTCATAGATTACCTGCTGGATCGCGGTGCCGCCGCGCCCACCCCACTCCTTGGGCCAGGTGATGCCGGCGTAGCCGGCGTCGGCCTTCTTGGCCTGCCACTGCTTGGCGTGCTTGCGGACCTCGGGGCTCTCGCTGCCGGCACGGTAGACCAGTCCGGAGCCGGGCTCGCGACGTTTGGCATTTTGCTCCAGGAAGGCGCGGGCGCCGGCGCGGAACTCGGCCTCCTCGGCGGTGTCGTCGAAATCCACGTTGGCCTCCTCACAATGGGGCGTTGGCCGTCTCGAGTTGGGTGATCAGTCGATCCTTCCACAGGCGGGTGCTGCCGAGCGCCAGCGAGAGCAGCTTGGCACGACGGTAGTAGAGGTGGCAGTCGAACTCCCAGGTGTAGCCCATGCCGCCATGCACTTGGATGTTCTCCTTGGCGGCGAGGAAGAAGGCATCGCTGGCCGAGAGTCGGGCGGTCGCGGCGGCAACCGGCAGCTCGGGGGCGTTGCGCGCCAGTGCCCAGGCCCCATAGTAGGCATTGGAACGGGCAAGCTCGGTCGCGACATAGACGTCCGCCAACTTGTGCTTGATGGCTTGAAACGAACCGATCGGACGGCCGAAGGCATAACGCTCGAGCGCGTAATCGCGAGCCATCTGGAGCGACCTTTGCGCGCCGCCCACCTGCTCGAAGGCGAAGAGAACGGCCGCGCGGTCCTGGACGCGCCTCAGCAGCGCTTCGCCTTCGCCCGCGCCACCCAGCATCTCGGCTGGCGTGTCGGTGAAGGTGATGTGCGCATGCGACCGGGTCGGATCGATCGTCTCGACGGAACCGCGGCTGATGCCAGTGGCCTTCAGGTTGACGAGCGCGAGCACGGGTCCGCGCTCGCCTTGCGCGACAACGATGGCAAGGTCGGCCACATCGCCGTCGGGCACAGGCAGCTTTTCACCGCTGAGAAGACCATTGCGCAACGCGGTGCGCAGCCGGCGGACGTCGGCCTTGCCGGCACCTTCGGCGAGCGCCAGTGTGCCGATGGCGGTGCCGGAAGCGAGCTTCGGCAGCCAGGCCCGTTTCTGCGCCTCGCTGCCACCGGCAAGGATGGCTTCAGTGGCGAGATAGACCGAGGAGGAGAATGGCACCGGCGCCAATGCCGATCCGAGTTCCTCGGCGAGCACGCACAAACCGAGATGACCGAGCCCCACGCCGCCGTAGTCTTCTGGAATCGCAGCGCCGGTCCAACCCATGGCGGCGATCTCGCTCCAGAGCCCCTTGTCATAGGGCTCAGGCCCCTCCAACACGCGGCGCACGACGGCGCAAGAGCAGCGCTCGCGCAAGAACTTACGGGCCTGCTCGCGCAGCTCTTTCAAGTCGTCGCTGAAATCGAAGTTCATCGCCTGCGTTCCACCCCTCGCCCTTCCCGATGTTGAATTGCCGGGCGGTCGATGCCCCGCCACCTTAGCAAGTCCCGGGACAGGCGCCATGCCCCTTTCGCCCTTCCAAAACGCCCACGTCGCTCCCGAGCCGCTGCTCCCTTCGAACGCCCTACCCCCCTTCGCGGGATCCAAGACCGGCGGCCCGCGCTCTCCGGCCCGATCAAGGGCCGCCTAGAGCCGCACCGATGAGAAGCGCCCCTTTCCGCCTGGACCCGGCATGGCGTCAGCCAAGCCGGCGACGGTAAAGAGCGATGAGGCGTTCCCAGTGGCGCTCGGCAGCGGGCTTGTCGTAGACCTTGCGCTGCGGGAAGGCGAACCCGTGATGCACGCCGCGATAGAGCTCGAGCTCGCCGAGACTGCCGGCTTTCTTTAAGAGGCCGTGCAGCTCCTCGACCATCGTCAAGGGCGCCAACTCGTCGATTTCGGCGCAGGCAATGTAGAGCTCGGCGTTGCCCTTACCCAGTGTCAAGTGTGGGCTTTCCACCGCGTCGCTCACAAGCCAGGTGCCATAGAAGGACGCCGCCGCGGCAATGCGTTCGCGATAGCGCGCAGCGGCGGCAAGGGCATAGGGCCCGCTCATGCAGTAGCCGTGGATCCCGATGGGCCCGCGCCGGACGCCCTCCGCGCCGTCGAGGTAGCCGATCATGGCGGCGACATCGTCCATGACCGGCGGGATCCTCATCTTCGTGCGCACCGCGCGCATGCGCTGATGCTCCGGACTGCCGTGCACCAACACCTCCGGCCCGTACTTGGTGTCCCGGCCCGCGCGGTAATAAAGATTGGGCAGCAGCACCGCGTAGCCGACGGTGGCAAGCCGGCGCGCCATGTCGCGCAGCTCCTCACGAACGCCGGGGGCATCCATCAAGAACAGCACGGGCGGATGGGCAGCGCGATCGGGTCTGACGCTGAAGGTCTCCATGGCGCCGTCCTTGGTAGCGATGTCCAGCGTCTGCTCGATCATGTTTGCGTCTCCCGAGCCTAGCCTATGCGATCGGGACGGGCTTGGTCACGCGCAGGTTCGGCCTGGCGCACCAGCCTCTCACGGTCGTCCAGCAGACTGTGCTAGGCCTACTGGGACTAGAGCGAGGCCTAATGAGGTCAACAAGTGACGGATCAAGGCATTGGCGCGCGGCTGTTGCGCAAGGAAGACGAGCGCTACATGCGCGGTCGCGGCCAGTTTGTCGGCGACATAAGGCTGGCGGGCATGCAGGAGGTGGCGTTCGTGCGCAGCCCGCTGGCGCATGCGCGCATCAAGGCCATCCGCATCCCGCCGGCGCACCGCGGTCGCGTGTTCATTGCCCAGGACCTCACGGGGGTGTCGGCTATTCGCGCCGACACCTCGCTGCCGGGTTTCAAATCATCGCTGCAGCCGGTGCTGGCAGCGGATAAGGTGCGCTACGTCGGCGAACTCGTTGCGCTGTGCATTGCGCCAACCCGAGCCGATGCGGAGGATCTCGTCGGCGAAATCGCGCTCGATCTCGATCCCCTTCCTGTGGTCGCCGACATGCTGCAAGCGCGCCAGCCTGGCGCCCCGATGGTGCATGAGCATTGGGGTGACAATCTCTATCTCACCAGCGCCATCGAGGTGGACTTCGAGGCCGTGAAGGGCAAGGCAGCCGTCTCGGTAACAAAGGAATTGCGCACGTCGCGCCAAGTCATGAGCCCGATCGAGGGCCGTGGCGTGGTCGCCCAATGGCACTCGCGCCTGGGCCAGCTCATCGTACACACCTCGACGCAGCAGCCGCACATCGTGCGCTCGGGTCTTGCCGAATGTCTCGGACTTGACGAGGGACAGATCCGCGTGGTGGCGCCTGACGTCGGCGGCGGGTTCGGCTACAAGGGCATCCTGCTTCCCGAGGAGATCGCGCTCGCCTGGGCCACACGCAAGGTCGGCACGCCGCTGCGGTGGATCGAGGATCGGCGTGAGAACCTCACCGCCAACGCCAACTGCCGCGAGCACCATTACATTCTGACCGCCTATGCTGATGCGCAGGGCCGGCTCTTGGCGCTCGACTGCGAGGCCACCGTCGATTCGGGTGCCTATTCGGCCTATCCCTTCTCTGCCTGCCTGGAGGCGGGACAGATCGCCTCCATCTTGCCGGGCGTCTACGATTTCCCCCACTACCGCTGCCGCGCCTACTCGGTGGCCACCAATAAGCCGCCGATCCTGCCCTACCGCGGCGTCGCCCGCACCGGCGTGTGCTTCGCGCTGGAAGTCACGCTCGATGCCTTGGCGCGCAAGCTCGCACGCGAGCCAAACGACGTTCGCTTCAAGAGCTTGGTGCGACCCGAGCAGATGCCGTTCGACAACATCGCCAAGCGCCACTTTGACTCCGGCGACTACCCCCAGGCCCTGCGCCGGGCGGTCGAAGCGATCGGATTTGCTAGTGTGCGCGAG
The DNA here is from genome assembly GCA_036558085.1 of Hyphomicrobiaceae bacterium. Lineage (GTDB taxonomy): Bacteria > Pseudomonadota > Alphaproteobacteria > Rhizobiales > Hyphomicrobiaceae > AWTP1-13. The sequence continues at coordinate 29,018 of DATBGH010000015.1, read as the reverse complement.
CGCCAGCGAGGCGGCGAGCCGGACGGCCGGCTGATCGGAATTGGCTTTGCAATGTACTGCGAACAGGCCGGACACGGCACCAGCGTTTACGCCGCCTGGGGCATCCCGTTTGTGCCGGGGCACGAGGCGGCGCTCGCGCGCTTTACGCCGGATGGCGGGTTGGAACTGCGCATCGGCGCCCACAGCCACGGTCAGGGCCTCGAAACCACGCTCTCGCAAGTGGCTCACTCGATCCTGGGTGTGCCGCACGAACGCATCCGCCTCGTGCACGGCGACACGGCCGAGACACCCTACTCCACGGGAACCTGGGGTTCGCGTTGCATGATCATGGCTGGCGGCGCCGTGGCTGCCGCCTGCGATGAGCTGGCCGAGCGCGTGCTCGCCATTGGTGCCAAGCTCTTGCAGGCCAAGCGCGAGGAGGTGCGACTTGTCGCCGGCGAGGTGGTGGGTCCAGCAGGACGCATCGCCGTCGCCGACGTGGCGCGCACCTGGTACCGCCGCCCGCAGGATCTCCCGGGCGATGTCGACCCCGGCGGGCTAGAGGTCACCGCCGGTTACAAGGCCAAGCGCGATACGGGCACCTTCAGCTACGCCGCGCACGCTGCCGTCGTCGCCATCGATCCCGAAACGGGCGAGCTCGCGATCATGGATTATGTGGTGGTGGAGGACGCCGGTGTGCTGGTCAATCCCATGATCGTGGACGGCCAGATTATCGGCGGCATGGCGCAGGGCGTGGGCACCGCACTCTACGAGGAGATGCGCTATGACGCACAAGCCCAGCCGCTCGCCTCGACGCTCTCAGATTACCTGCTGCCGGGCCCGACCGAGGTGCCGGAGGTGCGCATCGTGCACATGCAGACGCCCTCACCCTACACGCGCTTCGGCCAGAAGGGGCTGGGCGAGGGAGGTGCCATTGCGCCGCCGGCCGCCATCACCAACGCGGTGAATGATGCATTGGCGGGCCTCGGCGCGGAGCTCTTGGTGTCGCCGATCACGCCGCGACGCATCGTTGAAGCAATCGCGCGCGCTCGCCCGCTAACGTCTGTGCCGGCGCCCGCTGCGGTCTGAGCCGGCCTCCAGGGCGGGACTGCTCACCGCGGCTTTCCTGACGCATGTGTGGCACACGCTCAGGTCCATACAGGGGCACATACACGGGCGCGTTGGTCGGAAGCGGCAAAACTGGTAATTGATCGACCCGGCATGCATTGACCGGCCCGCGCCCCGAGGTACAAACCGCGGGACGCCTGGCAGCGGGGGAGCCCAAGCCACCACATGAAGCCCGTTGCATTCGCATATGCGCGACCGGCCTCGGTGGGCGAGGCGGCGCAGATGTTGGCCGCGGAGCCGGCTGCCAAGGTGCTGGCCGGTGGTCAAACCCTCGGCCCAATCCTCAATTTGCGTTTAGCTCAGCCGGCGCTGCTCATCGACATTGCGCGCATTCCTGAGCTCGCCGTCGTCGACCAGGATACCGACGGGGCTACGATCGGCGCGACGGTGACGCATGCCGCCATCGAGGACGGCCGCGTCCCGGATCCAACCGGCGGCTTTTTGGCACGTGTCGCGCGCGGCATCGCCTACCGCGCCGTGCGCACGCGCGGCACCATTGGGGGCAGCCTGGCGCACGCCGATCCAGCGGCGGACTGGTTGTCGTGCTTGTCGGCGCTCGGCGCCCAGGTCAGCATCGCGGGGGCGGCCGGCGCCCGCAGAGAGGCGTTGGACACCTTCGTGCGCGGGACGATGGAGACGGCGCTGGCGCGGGACGAGCTGCTGACCGCCGTGCGCATCCCGCGGTTCTCGCCGCGTGCCCGCTTCGGCTTTTACAAGATTTGCCGCAAAAGGGGCGAGTTCGCCGAGGCCATCGGAGTTGTGGCCTACGATCCAGAGAGCGCGTTCTATCGCGCGGTAGCCGGCGCAACGAACGGGCGTCCCCTCGTCATGGAGTTGCGCGCTGGCCCCGATGGCCTCAAGCCCTTTGCCGTCGCTGAAGCCGAGCGCCTGCTGCAGGCCATGCGCTATGACGGCGATGCCTACGACCGCAAGCTTCACGCCGTCGCCCTGCGGCGTGCATCCGAGCTGGCTTTCACGCCATGAGGCGCATCTCCCTCACCGTCAATGACATGCCGGTGGCAGCCGAGGTGACACCGCGCACGCAGCTCGCCGAGTTCCTGCGCGAGCATCTGCTGCTCACGGGCACTCACATCGGCTGCGAGCACGGCATCTGCGGTGCCTGTACTGTGGAGATCGATGGGGAGATCGCGCGCTCCTGCATCACCTACGCGGTCACGTGCGACGGCGCTCACATCCGCACCATCGAGGGATTTGATGATGATGCGCTGATGGCCGATCTTCGCCGGGCCTTTGCCGAGGCGCACGCGCTGCAATGCGGCTACTGCACGCCCGGCGTGCTGATTGCCGCACGCGATCTCGTGCGGCGCAAATCAGGCCTCAACCGCGGCGAGATCCGCGCCGAAATGAGCGGGAATTTATGTCGCTGCACGGGGTATGTGGGTATCGTTGACGCCATCGAGCGGGTGATGGCAGGGGCCCCCCCGCTGCGCGGCTCGTGGCGGCAAACCATGGATGGGGAGGGCAAGCCGGGCGAGCCAGCAAGCGCTCGCGCCAATGCATGGCTGGGGCCGGCACCGGGGCCCGTCGCAGCGCCGACGGCCGCGCCGCCAACTGCAGGCGCCTCGGGCCCTCCCCCGGCCGCCCCTGCGCCACGTCTTCTATCCCAGGGGCGGGGGCGACCGCCGATCGAGGTCACCGTGGAGGCACCGGCGGACGTTGGCGGCGAGAGCCGCATCCGCCAGAGCTTCGTCTTACCGCATCCGCGCGAAGCGGTGTGGCGGTTGATGTCGGACGTGGCAGCATTGGCGCGTTGCATGCCGGGGCTCGCGCTCGATGGGCCACCGAGCGGCGACAAGGTGTCGGGGAGGCTCGAAGCCAGCCTCGGGCCCATCCGGGCAAGCTTTGCGGGCGAGGGCACGTTGCGCCGATTTCCAGGCGACTTTCGGCAGGTGGTCACGGGCACCGGCGGTGACCCGCGCAGCGGCTCGCGGGCATCGGGCAGCGTCGACTATCGGCTCACAGCAGTGACCGACGCGGCCGGCCGCGAGGCCACGCGGGTCGATGTCATCATCGGCTATGGCCTCACCGGCCCCTTGGCCCAGATCGGGCGCGGCGGCCTGGTGCGCGACCTCGTGCGCCGCATCGGCGAGGCACTGGCGCAAAACCTCGATGCTCGGCTCTGCGACCCGACCGCGGCACTACCGCAGGCCCGGCTCGGCGGCCTGTCGCTGCTGCTAAAGGCGCTTGCCGATCAGGCGCGCGCTTTTTTTTCCCGCCTGTTCAATCCGCGCCGGTGACGCTGCCTGGAGCTTTGGCCTGGAACTTTGGCCTGAACTTTGGCCCGAAACTTTGGCCCGAAACTTTGGCCTGAAACTTTGGCCTGGAACTTTGGCGGGAGCGGCGGATTGACACCACACGGCCAACGCGCGTCCTCCAGGAGAACCCCATGGCACGCTGTGACGTTTGCGGCAACGACTACGACAAGGCCATGCGCATCTCGCAAGGCAGCAGGACCATGACCTTTGATAGCTTCGAGTGCGCCATCGAGGCCCTTGCACCCAAGTGTGCGCACTGCAACTGCCGTATTATCGGTCATGGCGTCGAGGCTAAGGGTCACATTTATTGCTGCGCCCACTGCGCCAAAAGCCAAGGCGTTCACGGCCTCGCCGATCGCGCGGCGTGACCCAGCCACCGCCTCGGGTGTACCGGGTCTTGCGCGGATGCGCAGGCACTTAGACCGACCAGCGCCGCTCGAACTCCCACACGTGCTCGAAGCCGACCAACGAGCACAGCTCTGCGAAGCTGGGAAGCTCACTGGCAAGCGTGTCGCTTGAGCCCTTGTCCTTGAGCACACCATAGACGCGCTGCAACGCCTTTGTCGCCGCGAGCAAGCCGGTCGTCGGAAAGATCGCAATCTTGTAGCCCAGCGCCTCCAAGCGCTGCTTCGGCAGGATCGGCGTTCGCCCGCCGTCGGCCATGTTGGCGATGAGAGGGAGATCGAAATGTCGGCCGACGCGCACCATCTCCGCCTCGCTCTCGGGGCTTTCGATGAACAGTACGTCGGCGCCGGCCTTGGCGTAGGCCTCACCGCGCTTCAGCGCTTCGTCGAGGCCGTGGGGGGTGCGCGCGTCCGTGCGGGCGATGATCAGGAAGTCGGCCGAAGACCGGCTGGCCGCCGCCACCTCGAGCTTGCGTACCATCTCAGCGGTTGGGACCACCCGGCGGCCTGGCGTGTGTCCGCAGCGCTTGGGAAATACCTGATCCTCGATCTGAATCGCGGCGGCGCCAGCGCGCTCGTAGCCGCGCACCGTACGCTCAACATTGAGCAGGCCCCCGAACCCGGTATCGGCGTCGCAGATCAGGGGCGTCGTGGTGTTCTCGCAAATCTGCTGGACGCGCTCCACCATTTCGGTGTAGCTCGCCAGGCCGGCATCGGGCAGGCCCAAAGTGGCGGACACGCCAAAGCCCGTCATGTAGAGTGCGCTGAAGCCTAGGCCGTCGGCGATCCGGGCCGAAATCATGTCGTAGACACCCGGCGTCACGACGAGACCGTTGTCGGCGAGCGCCTTCTTTAGCTTCTTTCCTGCCTGCATGTTCCGCTCCGCTAAATTCGCCATTGGCAAGCCGCTGGCGGGTATAGCTAGTATAGCTGCCCTAGGCAGCACCGCAGCCGGATTAGGATGGACGAGCCAAGTGCCGATCATCGAGCCAGCGCCCTGGCGCCACCAATACTTCGATAAGGTGGACTGTCCGCGCGATCTCTTGATCCCAACCGATGACCCGGAAGCGTGGGAGTGGAATCCCGACCACCGCTGGGTGTTCGACAAGCTGCAGGTTGCCCTAAGCCAAGGTTTGGCAGCTGGACCCCACGGCACCATGCCGCCACGCTTTCCCGTCTTCTCCAAGCCCATCATGAACTTCCGCGGCCTCGGCGCCGGCAGCCGCGTTCTCACCTCGGCGGAAGATTACGATCGCCACCACACCGCCGGACATTTCTGGATGACGCTGCTCGAAGGTCGGCACGTATCAAGCGACGTGGCTCTCGTGGCTGGAGAGCCCCGGTGGTGGCGCCACGCAACGGGACTAGCCACCGGCGAGGGCATGTTCGACCGCTGGACCATCCACGCCGCAAGCGACCCGGTGCTGGAGCGGGCCTGCGGGGCATGGATCGCCGGGAACCTCAAGGGCTTCACCGGCATCCTCAACCTCGAGACCATCGGCGGCGTGATTATCGAGGCACATTTGCGGCTCTCCGACCAGTGGCCCGACCTTTATGGCGCCGGCTGGATCGAGGCCTTCGTGGGCCTCTATCGCGACAAGGCTTGGACCTATGCTGACGCCGACCGCAGCGACGGTTACAGCATCGTTCTGTTTGGTCCTTCGGGCCGGCGCTATCGCCATCCCCCGCCGGGCTTGATCGAAGAGCTCGCGGCCCGGCCCGGTGTGTCGAGCGTGCAGGTCACCTTCCATGAGGATAAGGCGCCGGAGCGCCATTCCATGCCGCCAGGCGGCTTTCGGGTGGCGATCATCAACGCTTTCGACCTTGCAAGTGGAGAGGGCGCGCGGGAGGAGTTGCGCCGACATTTCCTGGGCGCGGAGCCTGCCGTCAACATCCGGCACGCCCGATAGCTTCGTTTCGGGCGCGGATGCACCAGCACCATCTCTCATCGCCGCGTCGAAACCGCAAGCAGGTGTCATCCGCCGACGTCCTCGCGTGCGTGGGCAGCCAAGCCGGGCAGGGACGCGTTCTGCCGTGGGTCGACGCCGCAAAGACGCTGCTGCGGTGGCCGCGGCGGACGCTGTGCAAGCGCGGCGCACCGCCAATACTCGGTGCATCGCTGGTCCTTGCGGCGATCCTCGCGTGTGCGCTGGGCGCTTGGGCGCAAAGTGCTTCCAAGGATCTCGCCGACAAGCTCACCCCGGCGCAGCTGGCCACCTACCAGGCTTACCGCACCGCGCGGGACAAGTTCGACCGCCAGCTCAAATATTATTGGCGCCGCGTCGAGGCCAAACGCGACGCCCGCCGGGCCAAGCGCATGTTGGCACAGGACTACGAGGCGCAAGACTACATCGCCGAGCAGCCGCCGAAGTATACCGGGCCCGAGCTTCCCCCCGAGATTGCCAAGCTCGTGGAGGAAGTGGCGCCGTCCACGCCGGAGCGGCCCATCGCGACGGTGGCCGAGGTTTTGCAGAACGCAAAAGCACAGTACGGGTTCGTGCCAACCCTCACCACTGAGCGCGAGTTCAAGCGCCGCTATGCCGAGGAGGCCTTGGCCGTCGGCCTCACCAAGGACCAGGTGGTGCGCATCTACGCGCTTGAGACCGGTGGGCAAGGTACCTACGACATGCAATCGGGCATCAATCCGATCAGCAAACAAGGCCGACCGATTTCCTCCGCCCTCGGCTATGCGCAGCTCTTGCATGCCAACTCCACGAGCGAGCTCGTCAAACATGGGGAGCGGTTCGCGCGACGGCTGCTCGCCATGGCCGCCACGCCCGGCACTCCGCCCGATCGGGCCAGGGCTCTCGCGGCAAAGGCCGCCATCGTGCGCCATATGCACAAGGCGGCGCGCTCAATCCCCAACGAGTGGAGCCATCACGTGCGGTTCGCCGGCACACCCGCCGGCCTCGGCATCCACGCTCTGAACCTCGATGCCGACGTGGGACCCTGGTTGCAGGTGCTCAAACTCAACGGACTGAAGGACGCCGCCGCCGCTGCCGGGCGCGACAGCCTCACCGGGGCGCAGATCGAGCTCATGAACCTTGCCGGTCCGCGTACCGGCCTTGAGATGCTGCTGCCCATCGCCCAGAATATGCCCACCTCGAACTTCTTCAGCCCAGGGGGGTACTACCGCAACGGCATCGTCCGTGACAGGACCGCCGCCGAGCTCATCAGAGCGCTCAACGAGCGCATGGAGGCAAGCATGAAGAAGCCGGGCGCGGTCGAGTTTGCGCAGATCTTCGACGAGGTGGCGAGGAGATAGCGGTTAGTTGAGCGCGACGACGGCCATGCTCGCGGCAATGAAGAGAACGTGGGCAGCAAAAAACATCAGGGAATGCGGAAGGATGCGCTTCATCGAAAATGCCCCGGCGATCGGCATCTACTATGCGTACAAGGAACGAACCAAAAGTTAACGGCAGGCGCATAACCGCCCGACCGGCTTGCCGTTTGCAGGTCCAATAGGGCTCCGAAGCGAGCCAGGATCACCGGCGGTGTTGCTGCCGCAACGCGACATTACCATTGGTGCCGAGGTTGCCGCGGCCGATGCGGCAAACGACTTGAGCGAGCGCCAACCGCGCCGTCGAGATCAACCGGCCGCCTGGTCGCGGCGCCACCGGGACCGGCATCGGCCGGCATTGTCCTTGGAGCAGCGCCTGGCGGCGGCGTCGCCAGCCTCACGCGGGCATGGCAGTCTCGGCCAGACGGACCCAATAGGAGACGCCCAGCGGAATGGCCGCATCGTTGAAGTTGTAGCCGGGATTGTGCAGGCCCGGACCGATGCCGTTGCCCAGCATGATGAAGGCGCCGGGAGCCTGGCGCAGCATGTGCGAGAAGTCCTCCGCGCCCATGATCGGCCGCATGGCCTTGACGTTGGCTTCACCGACGATCTCGCTCGCGACGGCTTGTGCGAACCTCGTCTTGGCTGGGTCATTGACGGTGACGGGCACGTCACCCTCGAAAGTGGTCTGCGCCGTTGCGCCGAACAGTGCCGCTGTTCCTTCGGCGATCTGGCGCATCCTGGCATGCGTTTGGGTGCGCACCTTTTCGCTAAGCGTGCGAACGGTACCGATCAGGGTCGCCCCCCCGGGAATGATGTTGAACGCCTCACCGGCGCGCACCACGCAGGTGGAGACGACGACGGCATCGAGCGGATTGACGTTGCGTGAGGCGATGGTCTGCAGCGCCATGATGATTTGCGCGGCCACCACCACGGGATCGATACCCTCATGGGGGCGGCCGGCGTGCGAGCCCTTGCCGGCAATCTCGATGGTGAACTTGTCGCACGCCGCCAGCATGGGACCCGCGCACAGTGCGAACTTGCCAAGCTCGTGTGTCGGCGAGGTGTGCATACCGTAGATCTGTTGGATGCCGAAGCGCTCCATCAGGCCGTCCTCGAGCATGGAGAGGCTGCCCGTGAGACCCTCCTCGTTGGGTTGGAAGATGACCACCACCGTACCGTCGAAATTGCGCGTTTCACACAGGTACTTGGCGGCGCCGAGCAGCATGGCCGTGTGGCCGTCATGGCCGCAGGCATGCATCGCGCCTGGCACCTTGGAGGCGTAGGCGACCCCCGTCGCTTCCTGGATCGGCAGGGCGTCCATATCGGCGCGCAGACCCACCACCATACGCGAGCCCGTCTTGCGCCCCTTGATGAGGCCGACCACGCCGGTTTTGCCGATGCCGGGAATGACCGCATCGCAGCCGAAGGCTTTGAGCTTGTCCGCCACGAGGGTGGCGGTGCGGTGTACCTCAAAGCCGATCTCTGGGTGGGCATGAAGGTCGCGGCGCCAGGTGGTGATCTCCTGGTGCATGGCGGCGATGCGGTTCACAATCGGCATGGAACACCCCCGTTTTTCGCAGTTGAGCGGTTCGGCCGTTCGCACACTATCCCGATGCGGCCAAAACGAAAGCGCGGAAAGGATGCCACGCGCGCGGTGCTGCCGGAAGCCTGAGCAGGGCCGGTCGCAAAAGTAGGCACATGTAGGCTTTGACTTGAGCTGAGGGGAGTTGTGTAATTCAAGGCGCGGAAAACGACCCGCGTCCATTTACCAACGCCCGCCAACGGAGTCGAAAATGGGCTATCTACGCCAAAGCGTGTTGGCTCTTGCCGCGGCCATCGGACTGGCCGTACCCGCGCATGCGGAAAAGACGCTGCGCGCCGTCATGCACTCGGACCTCAAGATCCTCGATCCGATCTGGACCACCGCCTACATTGTCCGCAATCACGGCTACATGATCTACGACACGCTGTTTGCCACCGACGCGAACGGCGAGATCAAGCCGCAGATGGTCGGCAACTACGAGGTCTCTGCGGACAAACTGACGCACACTTTCACGCTGCGCGACGGTCTTGCCTGGCACGATGGGCAGCCGGTCACGGCAGAGGACTGCGTGGCCTCTATAAAGCGTTGGGCCGTCAAGGACTCCACGGGCCAGAAGCTGATGACCTTCGTCGACAGCATCGAGGCGAAAGACCCCAAGACCTTCGTCATGAAGCTGAAATCGCCGACCGGCCTTGTGCTCTTGGGACTAGGCAAACCATCCTCCAACGTGCCGTTCATAATGCCAAAGCGGGTGGCCGAGACCGATCCCAACACGCAGATTTCCGACTTCACGGGATCTGGGCCCTTCGTCTTCAAGCAAGACGAGTGGAAACCGGGCGACAAGACGGTCTATGTCAAGAACGAGAAATACAAGCCGCGGCCGGAGCCCGCCTCCGGCCTCGCTGGCGGCAAGGTCGTCAACATAGACCGTGTGGAATGGCGCGCTATCTCCGATCACCAACAGGCCGTCAACGCGCTGTTGGCGGGCGAGATTGATTTCATCGAGGCGCCACCGCACGACCTGCTGCCCCTGGGTCTTGCCGATGCAAACGTCAAGCTCTTCGACTGGAACCCTTGGGGCAACCAGTACACGTTCCGCCCGAACTGGCTGCACAAGCCGTTCGACAATGCGAAGGTGCGCCAGGCGCTGCTCTACGCCTTCAATCAGGAGGACTTTTTGAAGGCAGTGGTGGGCGACCCCAAGTACTACAAGGTCTGCAACTCCTATTTCCCGTGCGGCACTCCCTTCTCGAGCGAAAAGGGCATGGACGGGCTGCTAAAGTCCAATTTCCAGAAAGCCCAGGAATTGCTGAAGGAGGCAGGCTATGACGGCACGCCGATTGTGCTCATGCACTCAACCGACCTTGCCGTGCTCACCAACCTCGCGCCGGTCGCAAAGTCGCTGATGGAGAAGGCCGGCTTCAAGGTCGACATGCAGTCCATGGATTGGCAGACGCTGGTTGCGCGCCGCGCCAAGAAGGATCCACCGAATGCCGGCGGCTGGCACGCCTTCCTCACTTCGTGGGTTTCCGCCGACATCACCAATCCCATCTTCATGGGGTTCATGAACGCGGGATGTGACAAGGCCATGTTCGGTTGGCCTTGCGATGCCACCATGGAAAAGCTCCGCGACGAGTTCGCCCACGAAACCGACATCGCCAAGCAGAAGGCGATCGCCGAGGCGACGCAAGTCCGCGAGACCCAAATTGTCACCCATATCCCATTGGGGCAGTGGTATCTTCCTGCCCTGATGCGCAAGAACATCTCGGGCATGGTCGCCGCGCCGGCGCCCGTGTTCTGGAACATTCAAATCCAGTAGTGGCTCGAGCAACGCGAGCGAGGGCTGGCCAACAGCACTCGCTCCCCGGGGACGGCACCCCATGTTCGCCTATGTCCTGCGCCGATTGTTGGCGACGATCCCGGTGATGGCGATCGTGGCGATCCTGGTGTTTCTCATGCTGCGCCTCACGCCCTCTGACCCGGCCGCCATCATCGCTGGTGACAACGCTAACTCCGAGCAGGTGGCCGAAATCCGCACGCGCCTCGGGCTCGACCAGCCAATCCTGACGCAATTCGTCATCTGGACCGGCAAAACGCTGCAGGGCGACCTGGGCGAATCCTTCTTTTTCAAGAAACAGGTGGCCGAGCTGATCCTCGATCGGCTCGAACCCACCGTTTCGCTGGCGTTCCTCACAATCGTGCTGGCGGTGCTGATCGCCGTTCCGCTCGGTGTGCTTGCCGCCTACCGGCAGGGTACCTGGCTCGATCGGATCGTGATGGGCTTTTCGGTACTTGGATTCTCGGTGCCGGTGTTCGTCATCGGTTATGCGCTCATCTATGTCTTCGCCATCGAGCTCAATTGGCTCCCGGTACAGGGCTACCAGCGACTGTCGCTCGGCGTCGCGGGATGGCTGCAGCGTCTCATCCTTCCTTCGCTGACGCTCTCCGTCGTCCTCATTGCGCTCATCGCGCGCATCACGCGGACCAGCGTGCTCGAGGTCATGAACGAGGACTACATCCGCACCGCACGCGCCAAGGGTCAGACCGAGGGCCGCGTGCTCAGGCGGCATGCACTTGCCAATGCAGCTGTGCCGATCGTGACCGTCATCGGCCTTGGCGTCGCGGCGCTGATCGGCGGCGTGGTCGTTACGGAATCGGTCTACACCATCCCGGGGCTCGGCCGGCTCACCGTGGACGCCGTGCTCGCGCGGGACTATCCCACCATCCAGGCGGTCATCCTACTGTTCTCGCTGGCGTACGTGTTGATCAACCTGGTGGTCGATATGACCTATACGTTCTTCGATCCGAGGATTCGCTATTGAGCATCGAGGTACTGCCAGCCGAGATCTCCGAAAGCGCGCGGGCAGCGCCCAGGCCGGGCAGGCTCGCCCTGATAATGCGCAATCCGAGCGTCATCATCGGCGCCGCCATCGTGGCCTTCCTCGCCCTGGTGGGAGCGCTGGCGCCAATACTGGGTACCATCGATCCATCTGAGATCAATCCCGCCTACCGCAACAAGAAGCCGGGCGCGGAGCGCACGATACGCACCGAAGACGGCAAGGAGCTGCCATTCGTGCATCGCTTCGGCACCGACACGCTGGGTCGCGACGTCTACAGCCGCGTCGTTTACGGCGCACGCGTATCGCTGATCGTTGGCCTGACCGTGGCCGTGCTCAGCGTCGCCGTCGGGCTCACCATCGGCCTCATCGCCGGTTACATCCGCTGGCTCGATGGCATCATCATGCGCGTCATGGACGGCCTGATGGCCATTCCCGCCATTCTGCTCGCCATGGGGGTCGTATCGCTGTCGCGCGCGGGCCTTCTGGCGGTGGTGATCGCCATCGTCATCCCTGAGATCCCGCGCGTGGTGCGCCTGGTGCGCTCCATCGTGCTCTCGATCCGCGAGGAGCCATACGTGGAAGCCGCCATCACCGTCGGCACGCCGACGCCGACGCTGCTTGTCCGCCACGTGCTGCCCAACACCATCGCTCCGCTCATCGTGCAGGCTACCTTCATCTGCGGCTCGGCCATCCTGATCGAGGCGGCCCTGTCGTTCCTGGGCATCGGCATTCCCCCGGAGACGCCCACCTGGGGCAACATCATGGCTGAAGGCCGATCGCTCTTTCGCATCTATCCCCACAACATCTTTTATCCGGGCGTGTGCTTGGCGTTCGCGGTGCTGGCGATCAACATGTTGGGCGATGGACTGCGCGACACGCTCGACCCCCGATTTGCCAAGCGGGTTTGAAGCCTATGGCCGAAGCCCGCGTCCCCGTCCTCGATCTCAAAGGCCTCACCGTAGAGCTGCCGCGCGGCTCCGACCGGCCGTACGCAGTCGAGGACATCAGGTTCTCGGTCGGCGCCGGTGAGATCGTCTGCGTGGTGGGCGAATCGGGCTCTGGCAAATCCGTGACGGCGCAGGCGGTGATGGGCCTGTTGCCGCGCGAACTCACCCCCAGCGCCGGCCAAGTTCTACTGCAAGGTGAGGATGTGCTGCAGGCGACGGCCTCGCGCCTGCGCGATCTGCGCGGCACGCGCATGGCCATGATCTTCCAGGAACCGATGACAGCGCTCAATCCGGTGATGAAGGTGGACGACCAAATCACCGAAGTGCTCGAAATCCATACCGAGCTCTCCGAGCCTGACCGGCGCAATCGTGCCCTGCAGATTATGCGCGCCGTGCATCTGCCAGAGCCGGAGCGTCTGTTCGGCGTCTATCCGCACCAGCTCTCGGGTGGGCAGCGCCAACGCATCATGATCGCCGCGGCATTGGTGCTCAACCCAGCTCTCCTGATCGCCGATGAGCCCACCACCGCGCTCGATGTAACGACACAAGCGCAGATCCTGCGCCTCATCCGCGAGTTGCAGGAGCGGCACGGCACGGGTGTTCTGTTCATCACCCACGACTTCGGCGTGGTCGCCGAAATCGCGCACCGCGTCGTGGTGATGCAGTCAGGGCGCGTGGTCGAGATGGGCTTGCGCGATGATATCCTGTGCCGACCGCAGTCGGAATACACGCGCATGCTGATCGCCTCAGTACCGAGCCTGAAACCGCCGGCGCGCGCGCCGAAGTTGGGGGCCACGGCGCTCGCCATGGAGCGCCTGTCCAAGACGTACGGCGGCGGGGGCCTGTTCCGTCGCGGGCGCGTGGTGCGGGCGGCCGAGAATGTAGACATAACCGTGCGGCGCGGCGAAACGGTCGGCATCGTTGGCGAATCGGGGTCCGGCAAGACCACGGTGGCGCGCTGCGTCGCCCGATTGATCGAGCCGACCTCCGGCAGCATCCGCATCGACAATGTCGATGTGGCGCGGTTGCCTCAGAGCCGTCTGCGCGCCCACCGCCGGCATGTGCAGATTGTGTTCCAGGATCCCTACCGCTCGCTCAACCCGCGCCGCACGGTCGGTGCCTCGATTATCGAGGGGCCGGTTAATTTCGGACTGGCGCACGCCGAGGCCATGAAGCGTGCCGCCCGACTGATGTCACTTGTCGGATTGGCACCCGATGCGCTCGACCGCTATCCGCACCAGTTCTCCGGGGGGCAACGCCAGCGCATCGCCATTGCCCGCGCGCTGGCCATGGAACCGACGCTGCTCATTGCCGATGAGCCGGTCTCGGCGCTGGACGTATCGGTCCAAGCGCAGGTCCTTAAGCTGCTCGACGACGTGCGGCAGCGCTTCGATCTGGCCGTATTGTTCATCACGCATGACCTGCGAGTGGCCGCCCAGATCTGCGATCGCATTGCCGTGATGCAGCGGGGGATTGTGGTCGAGCAGGGCCCGACGGCGGAGATATTCGCCGCGCCCAGCCACGCCTATACGCGTGCGTTGTTTGAAGCGGCTCCCGGTCGCAACGTCCAATTCGGGCCGGCAGCGGACGCGGCTTGAACCACTGACCGAGGGAGGGACGGCGCCCATGAAACTTGCCGAATATGCTTCCTACGACGCCTTGGGCTTGGCCGAGCTGGTGGCCAAGAAGCAGGTGAGCCCCAAGGAGCTGGCGCAAACGGCCCTCGCCGCCAAGGAGCAAATTGATCCTGCTGTCAGGGCGGTCGTGGAGCTCTACTGCGACCGCATCGATGGCCTCGATGAGAACACCCTGGGCGCGGGACCCTTCCGTGGTGTTCCGCTTCTCATCAAGGATGTGTTTGGCCATGAGAAGGGCCGCAGGATCGAGTTCGGCTCACGCCTGTGCGCTGGCATGACGGTGGAGGCCGATACTCACTTCTGCAACCTGCTCAAGGCCTCGGGCGTGAACATCCTGGGCCGCTCGGCCGCGCCCGAATACTCCATGGCTGCCACGACCGAGAGCGCCATGTTCGGCAACACGTCGAACCCTTGGAAGCAGGGCTATTCCGCGGGGGGCTCCACCGGAGGTGGCCAGGCTGCCGTGACCAGCGGCATCGTACCGATCGCGCACGGCTCAGACATCGGCGGCTCGATCCGCATCCCCGCAAGCTGGTGCGGCGGTGTCGGCCTGAAGCCCTCGCGCATGCGCGTCTCGTCGGGGCCGATGGTGGATGAGGGCGGCTGGGGCTACTCGATGAACTTCGTGCAGACCAAGACCGTGCGAGACGCGGCCGCCATGCTCGATTGCTTGGCGATCCCCCAGCCGGGCGATCCCTTCCTCATTCCGAAGCCCGAGGAGCCGTACGCAGCGTTGGCCAAGAAGCCAGCACCGAAACTCAAGATCGGCCTGGTGCTGGACGAGCTGTTCGGCATCGAGGTCGACGCGGAGGTTGCGCGCGCAGTGGCGGCCGCCGGAGAAACGCTGGCGGACATGGGTCACATCGTAGAGCCGGCGAGCGCAGATATGGGCGGGAGCGATTCGCTGTCCGCGGTGTTTGCGATCTTCTTTTTCGGCTTCGATGCGCGCCTGGACGGCTATGCCAAGCGCAGTGGCCACACGGTGGGGCCAGACACGCTGGAACCGGTCATCCTAGCGATCTACGAGGCCTCCAAGCGGATCACGCCGGCGCGCTTCATCGCCGACTGCGCCGTTGCCAACCTGGCTCGCCGCAAGCTGGGCGCATTCTATTGCAAGTACGACATCTGGCTGTCGCCGACGACCTCGCGCGTGGCGGAGCCGTGGGGCCGCTATCACCTAGCGCGACAGCTCGGCGACTGGAACGAGATCATCGACCAGCTCTTCAAGCCGCCCTGCCAGTACACCCTGCCGCACAACATCATGGGCACGCCCGCCATGTCGCTGCCGCTCGCCATGCATTCCACCGGCGTGCCGATCGGTGTGCAGATCGCGGCCAAGCCGGCAGCCGAGCACCTGTTGTTGCAACTTGCCGGCGCGCTCGAGGAGGCGATGCCTTGGAAGACGCGCGTGCCGCCGCTACACGTATCGCGCGCGTGAGGCGGCAACAGGCTTGCGCCGGTCTCGCGCGGATCGGTGGTCTATCCGGGCCCAAGACCGGTACCCGAGACCGGTGCCCAAGACTGGTAGACGGAGGGCTCATCCAGACCGGTGCCCATCAGGACCGGTGCACAAGACCAGCGGCCGAGGTCACGACAGGAGCTGCCGACGCTGCGGCGCGCGGTGGCTTGGTTAGCGCTGGCTGGCGGCCATGAGGTCGAAGTCGCCGCGCAGCACGGCGTCGAGCTTGCCGGTGCGCCAGCCGCCATTCATGTTGCGCACCAGCGGCGAGGGCTGGCGGCGATAGCGGCGCACGACCGCGTGCGGCGGCTGCCCATGGGCGAGTGCGTCGGCCAGCGCGAGGCGGAGCTTGTCGGCGGGCAGCTCCCCCAAAGGTGCAACGGCAAGCCGGACCCGCGCCGCCGCACGGCTGGCGCTCTTGCCCTCGTCCATGAACTCCAGAATGTGCAGGCCCACCTCCTGCATCAGCAGTCGATGCGCCCCAAACCCGCTGATCAACAGCCAAGGCAGCTCGCGCGGGCCGCCGCCGGCGACCTCGGCCTGCTGCATGTGCCGGTTGCCGGCCCACGCGCGATACATGCCGTGGAGCTCGCCGCACCAGCGCCGCGTCACCTCACCGTCACCCGTGCGCTCGAAGGCCGGCTCCACCACCAAGGCCACCTCAATCGGCGCCGTCTCCATGGCGTCGCGCATGCCTTCCTTGACGAGATGCAGTTGCAGAGCGAGGCGGGCGACCAGCTCGCGGGAGTGCTTTCCTGCCCGATCGGTGCTCCTGGCGAGCCGGGTGCGCAGTCCCTCGGCCGTAGCTGCGGCCGCCTTGACCCGGTCCATGAGGGCCAGCCGGGCAAGCGTTTCGTAGCGGTCGGCGCGCGTCCAGAAGTCTGCTGCCGCCATGGTGGCCGACAGGCGATCCTTCAGCCCTTCCCATGGCTCTGAGGCGAGTGCCCGGGCAATGTCCATGGACTGGCCTTCGAGCGCTTGGACCTCGGCCTCGGTACCCTCCGGCCCCAGCACCATGGCCGGCAAGGTCGGTGCGCGCTGCGCTGCGCCCGCAACGGCCGCTGGCAGCGGATCGCCCGCGGCGCCGCCGTCGGGGTCGACGAAATCCACTTGGATCGCCCGTCCATCGCTGCGGATGAAGACAAACTGGTCGCCCTCGGGGAAACGTCGCTCGACGATGGTCGCTGCCAGCGGCGCGATCAGATATTGGTCGATGGCGCGCTTCAAAGGCCGCGCACCCATCTCCGGCGAGAACCCCTTTTCGAGCAGGAAGTCCTGGGCGGACGCCTCCCACTCGACGGCCCATTCGCGGTATTTGAGCCCTCGCCGCTCCAGCACGCGGTTGAGCTCCTTCTTCAGGATCTGGCGCATCAGATCGCGTGTCAGGGGACGAAACACGATGACCTTGTCGAGCCGGTTCTGGAACTCGGGCCGGAAGGTTTGGCCGATGGCGCGCATAATCTGGCTGTCGGTGAAACTGTCAGCCGTGGGCGCAAAGCCAAGAGCCGACGAGCGGTGACTGGTGGCGCCGAGGTTGGTCGTCAGAACGATGATGCAATGCCGGAAATCGGCGACGTTGCCGATGGTGTCCGTCAGGCGGCCATCGTCGAATACCTGCAGGAACAAATCCCAAATGGCGGCGTGCGCCTTCTCAAACTCGTCGAGCAAAACCACGGAGAAGGGTTGCTTGCGCACGCGGTTGATGAGCGAATCGCTTTCCTCCCCGCCCAAGATCTTGTGCGTCGTCTCGGCAGTCTGAAACTCGCTCATGTCGAGCCGGATCATGCGGTCGACCGAGCCGAAGAGAAACTCGGCGACCGTCTTGGCAAGCTCTGTCTTGCCCGTGCCAGTGGAGCCGGCGAACAGAAACACGCCGATCGGCTTGCCCGGATCGTTGAGCCCGGCCTTGAGCATGGCGATCCGCTCGACGATCGCGACCACCGCCTCGTCCTGGCCGATGATGCGGGCGGTGAAGTAGTCCCGAATGGAGGCCAGGTCCACGCGCTCCTTGTTGTCAAGAATCGAGACGGGCAGTCCTGTCAGCTGAGACAGCGTAACGACGATCTCATGCGAGCCGAGCTCTGCGGCGCTCGCCTTGAGGGCGCGATTGACGGTGAGCTTGATGAGGTCGAGCACGGAGCCTGGAAAATTGGCCGCGCTCAGGTATTGGCGCGCGGAGCTCAGCGCGACGGGAACGCAGTCGGGATCGCACGTCAAATCCCCCTCTTCGCATAGGCGATTGACCCATGACTGCGCAAGCTCGGAGGTTTCTTGTGGTGACTGCGGCTCGATGCGCACGGCCTCCAGCAGACCGCGCAGCGTCGGCCGCAATTGCAGCAGACGCGCGGTGCTGGTCGGTGTGGCTTCGCTCCACACGATCAATCGACCGGCGACGACGGCGGGCAGTATCTGATCGAGCACGCTCGCCGCCTGTCCTTGATGGGTACCGCTGCGCGCCATCTGCAGCACGTCCGGGATGTACCAGATGAGCTTCTTGGAAGCGGCGAGCTCCTCCACCGTGCGCTGGATGCGGCCTTCGAGCTGGCCGAACCATTGCTGCCCCGCCATCAGGTCGGCGGCACCGGCCTCAAACACGGTCCAACCCTCGACCTCAAGACGTTCGGCAAGCAACCGCAAAAACGTCGTCTTGCCCACGCGGTGCTCGCCGCTCACCAGGAGTGAACGCGCCGGTGTCTGCAGTGCGGCAGCTTCAGCTGCCGCCAACACCTCCGCCCACCCCGTGGGCACGATCAACAGCTCCCGGTCCTTCCGGTCCGCCCAGAAGCGGCCGAATGAAGCCAAAAATGCGCGGTCCACGCTGGCGCGCCGCACGCTGTCGAGCTGGCGCATGAGCGCGGTGGCAAAGCCGTGGTTGACGCGCTGGAGAAAGGCTCGGATCTGGTCCGGCGAAGAGGCATAAGGAGCGCTGAGCGCCGACCCAAAGGCGGGCGTGTCGCCCAGGCTCTCGCGCCTGGCGAAATAGTCGCGGAAGAGACCCGGCACGATCAGATTGTCGCCCCACCACTCCTTGGCACCGGCGATCGGATCGCCTACCGGCGGGCGCGGCTCGATGGCGAGAAGATATTCGAGCGCGAAGTGAATGGGCCACGGATAGAGCTTCTCAAAATGTGCCACCACTTCGCCAGAGCGCTCGCTCCGATCGGTGCGGCGCTTCAGAGCGGCGAGCGCGGCGCACGCGAGCGGCCAATTGGCCCCCAGCGCGTATTGCATCACGGTGTCGAGGGGCACCTCCGCGTCCTGCAGCAGCGTGATGGCTTCCCGAAACTGCGGCTGATCCTCAAGCTCGCGCGGGTGCGCAAGATTGGAAGCGAGCGGCGCGTAGACTGCTTCCAGGCTGTGCAGGCGCGTCGAAAGGGAAGCGGCTGCGGCATCGCCAGGCGGGGAGGCTTGGGCGGAAGGCGGCGAGGCGGCAGGAGCGCCAAGCCGCCACCAGGCCGGCCAGGCGGCCTTCCAGCCTGCCCGCTTCGCGAGCCAAAGCCCGAAGGCCAAACCGAGCACGACGGCGATGAGATGCTCCAAACCTCACCCCCCCACCGACAGCTCAGCTTTGGCGCGCCGGCCGGGCGCCGTCGCTGATGGGATCCACATAGCGCAGGTCCATGTCCCAGGGGAAATAGATCCAGGTGTCCTGCGATACCTCGGTCACGAACGTGTGGCACATCGGAGCCCCCGCCGGCTTGGCGTAGACGGTGGCAAAATGCGCATCCGGCAGCATCTCGCGAACGAGCTTGGCGGTCTTGCCGGTGTCGGTAAGATCGTCGATGAGCAGCACGCCCTTGCCCCTGCCATTGCCGATGGCCGCAACCGACGGGGCGATGCTCTTGAGCACCTGGATATCGCCTTGGTGGGCATAGTCGTGGTAGCTCGCCACGCACACCGTCTCGACCAGTTTAAGCTCGAGCTCGCGCGCCACGATGGCAGCCGGCACCAACCCGCCGCGCGTGATGCACACAATGGCATCAAAAGGACCCTTGTCGGCAAGGCGCCAGGCCAACGCCCGTGCGTCGCGATGGAACTGGTCCCAAGAGACCGGGAAGGACTTGCGGGACGTCGGTTGGACCATGGTGGATCCCAATCTTGAAGAGGCCCTGCCGGCCTGGAGCTGCAAGCTGGGTTGCAACTTGAGCGCATGGACAGCCGTGGCGAGATCGCCTGCCGATCCGATCCGCGCCCGGCTGCCCAAACCGATGCGAGGCGTCATTCTGCACAAAAAGGACGTCCCGGGGAGGCCGGCACCACCCATAACACTGCGACGCAGTGGCCAAGGGGAGCACACATGCTCCGCCTCGTCCACCGTTGCAGGGATTGCCGGGGCTCGCACGCGCCGTGGCTGTCCGGCTGCCGGCGCCGGCGAATTCATCGATTTCGTGCGCGAACTGAGGCTGCGGATGGCGCGTGCGCGGCACATGCGCACGAGCACAGCGCCTTGCGATTAGCGCGCAACCTTGCGTTCACAATCGCCACTTTCGCGCTGTGTGACTGAGCTTAAGGGGGTGCCGCCGCATCTTCTCGCCTGCGCCTGGCGCCATCGCGGGGCTTGATCCGCCGATGCTTTCCACGCGTTCCGAGCAGAGGCAGGACGGTGGCCATCAAGCCATGGCGCGGCACGTCGAGGGCGACTAGCATCGATGAGGCACGATCGGCAACGCCGGAGGAGAAAGCGTGAACCCACAATCGCTGGCTGGAAAGACCGCCCTCGTGACGGGCGCATCCCGCAACATCGGCCGCGCCATCGCCATGCGGTTAGCGGCAGCTGGGGCAGACATCGTCGTCAATACGCTGAGCGATCGCGATGCGGCCGAAGGCGTGGCTCGCGAAGTCCGCAGCCTTGGACGCAACAGTCTGGTGCAGGTGGCCGATATCGTCGACCGCGAGGCCGTGCGGGCCATGGTCGAGACGGTCACCACGGCGCTTGGCCCCGTCGACATCCTGGTATGCAACGCCTCGAGCCGTGGGCAGATCGACTTTCTCGACCTCGACTACGCGAGCTGGCGCCGGGTCATCGACATCTCGCTCGACGGCACCTTTCACTGTGCGCAGGCAACGCTGCCGGGCATGATCGCCAAGGGCTGGGGACGCATCATCACGCTCGGCGGCATTTCCTGGCACGCGGGGACCAAGGCGCGCGCGCACAATCTGGCGGCCAAGGCCGGCCTCACGGGCCTCACGCGCGCGCTTGCCGTCGAATTTGGCGACCGGGGGGTCACCGCCAACGTCATCTCGCCGGGAACCATCGAGACGGTGCGGCCCGCCTCGGCCGGCGTCTCTCCCGCAAGGCACACCACCCCGCCGGTACCGCGCAGGGGTCACGTCGATGAAATCGCCTCCGCGGCGCTGTTTCTCGCGCAACCCGAACAGGGCTACCTCACCGGGCAGATCATTCACGTCAACGGTGGCATGTATTTGGGCACGTGAGGGCCCGTGCAGCGTCCCCATGCGTGTTGGGCGCTGCGTGCGCCTTGAGACTGGCTTTACAGCGGCGATTTTACTAGGTTCGTGATTGGCAACGGGTGGCTCGATCACGCCTGAGGAGGCCGTGCGGGATGCGCCGGATACCGGATTTTACCAAGGTGCCGTTGGAAGGGGTGAGGGCCTCTGCGGCCACGGTCAGGGTCGATACCGGCAACGCCGCGGCGGCGGGTGTGCCCGCTGCCGACGCATGGCTCACGCCCGAGGGCATCACCGTCAAGAAGGCCTACTCGGCTGCCGACACCAAAAACCTCGACTTTCTCGACGGCTACCCGGGGATTGCGCCCTATCTGCGCGGACCCTATCCCACCATGTACGTGACGCAGCCGTGGACCATTCGCCAATACGCCGGCTTCTCCACGGCCGAGGATTCCAACGCGTTCTATCGGCGCAACATCGCGGCGGGGCAGAAGGGCCTCTCCATTGCCTTCGACCTCGCCACCCACCGTGGCTACGACAGCGATCACCCGCGCGTGCGCGGCGACGTTGGCATGGCCGGCGTGGCCATCGATTCCATCCTGGACATGCGCACGCTGTTCGACGGCATCAACCTCGCCGACATGACGGTGTCGATGACCATGAACGGCGCCGTGCTGCCCGTGCTGGCGCTCTTCATCGTCGCCGGCGAGGAACAGGGCGTGTCACCGGAGAAGCTCGCTGGCACCATTCAGAACGACATCCTTAAAGAGTTCATGGTGCGTAACACCTACATTTATCCGCCCGCCCCCTCCATGCGCATCATTTCGGACATCTTCGCCTTCACATCGCAAAAGATGCCGAAGTTCAACTCCATTTCCATATCCGGCTACCACATGCAGGAGGCCGGGGCGACGGCAGACCTAGAGCTCGCCTATACGCTGGCCGACGGCGTTGAATACGTGCGCGCGGGCGTGGCGGCCGGCCTCGACATCGACGCCTTCGCGCCCCGCCTATCGTTCTTCTGGGCGATCGGGATGAACTACTTCATGGAGATCGCCAAGATGCGCGCCGCCCGGCTCTTGTGGGCGAAGCTCATCAAGGGCGAGTTCGCGCCCAAAGACCCCAAGTCGCTTGCGCTGCGCACGCATTGCCAGACCAGCGGCTGGAGCCTCACCGCCCAAGACGTCTTCAACAACGTCACGCGTACGGCGATCGAGGCGCTGGCCGCGACGCACGGTGGCACGCAGTCTTTGCACACCAATGCACTGGACGAAGCGATCGCGCTGCCCACCGACTTCTCGGCCCGCATCGCCCGCAACACTCAGCTTTTCATCCTGCAGGAGACCGGCACCTGCCGCACCATCGATCCGTGGGGCGGCAGCCACTACGTCGAGCGACTGACATATGAGCTCGTGCGCAAGGCGCAGGCGCACATCGCGGAGGTGGAAGAGCTGGGCGGCATGGCCAAGGCGATCGCTGCCGGCATCCCGAAGATGCGCATCGAGGAGGCCGCGGCGCGCACGCAGGCCCGCATCGATGGCGGCGCCCAGACCATCGTTGGCGTCAACAAGTTTCCGGTTGCCGACGAGGCGAAGATCGAGGTGCTCAAGGTCGACAATAGGGCCGTGCGCGAAAGCCAAATCGCCAAACTCGCACGCCTCAAGGGCGAGCGCGATCCGGCGGGCGTGGCCGCAGCGTTGGCTGCCCTCACCGCGACGGCCCGCTCCGGGGACGGCAACCTGCTCGAGCGCGCGGTAGCGGCCGCGCGCGCCAAGGCGACGGTCGGCGAGATCAGCGAGGCCATGGAGCGCGTGTGGGGCCGCCACCGCGCAGAGACGCGCACCGTGTCGGGGGTCTATGCCTCGGAGGCGGACGCGATGAGCAAGGACGTGGCGCGCGTGCGAAGCATGTGCGAGGCCTTCGCCGGCAACGATGGCCGACGCCCGCGCATCCTGGTCGCCAAGATGGGTCAGGATGGCCACGACCGTGGGCAGAAGGTGATTGCCTCTGCCTTCGCCGATCTCGGTTTCGACGTCGACATCGGTCCCCTGTTTGCCACCCCCGACGAGGCCGCGCGCCAGGCGGTGGAGAACGACGTGCACATCATTGGCGTCTCGTCGCTGGCGGCCAGCCATCTCACGCTGGTGCCCGACCTCACCGCCGCCCTGGAAAGAGAAGGCCGAGGCGACATTATGATCGTCGTTGGGGGCGTCATCCCAGCTTCGGATTACGATGCCCTCTACGCCGCCGGCGCCAAGGCCGTGTTCGGCCCCGGCACGCACATCCCCAAGGCCGCAGCCGACCTCCTCGAGAAGCTAAACGCCGAACTGGGGTATGGGCCCCGAGCGGCCGCCGAGTAGCCAACGCGCGCACTAGCGCGCTGGTGCTGGCGACAGCGCGAGGTCCGCTGCGACGCTCCGAGATCTTCCGGGAGCGCGCTTCACCGCAGCCAAGGTCCCGGCGCCGGGCCAAGCAGGGCCGCTGCCCGAGCTTGACATCTCAATCGCGCTTGGTTATCTCAAGCCCGGCGCTAGCACTCCACGTTGTCAAGTGCTAACAGCTGGTTAATTCCCCATCTCCACGGGACCCCACCAGAACCCTAACCCCTTGAATTGAGGAGAACTATTTACCCATGAAGTTTCGTCCTCTGCATGATCGCGTGGTCGTGCGCCGCGTCGAACAGGAGACCAAGAGCGCGGGCGGTATCATCATTCCCGACACTGCTGCCGAGAAGCCCCAGCAGGGCGAGATCATCGCCGCCGGCCCGGGCGCGCGCGACGAGACCGGCAAGATCGTCGCCCTCGACGTCAAGCGAGGCGACAAGGTGCTGTTTGGCAAGTGGTCGGGCACCGAGGTCAAGATCGACGGGCAGGAGCTGCTCATCATGAAGGAGAGCGACATCATGGGGGTGATCGAGAAATAGGCGAGCACCAAATCTAGCTGCCGACCTCGAAGCGTGCGGGGGCTTCCGCGAGGTCGTCGACACCGCCCGCAACTCTTCAATCGACAGAGGCCACCTTTCAAGCTTCAGGAGCTTACGCGTTATGGCTGCCAAAGACGTCAAGTTTTCGGTCGAGGCCCGCGAGCGCATGCTGCGCGGCGTCGACATTCTCGCCAATGCGGTCAAGGTCACGCTCGGTCCCAAGGGCCGCAACGTGGTGCTCGAAAAGAGCTTCGGCGCGCCGCGCACCACCAAGGACGGCGTCACCGTTGCCAAGGAAATCGAGCTTGAGGACAAGTTCGAGAATATGGGCGCACTGATGGTGCGCGAGGCCGCCCAGAAGACCAACGACGTGGCCGGTGACGGCACCACGACCGCCTGCCTGCTCGCTCAGGCCATCGTACGCGAGGGCATGAAGGCGGTGGCCGCCGGCATGAACCCCATGGACTTGAAGCGTGGCATCGACAAGGCCGTCATTCAGGTGGTCGAGGACATCCAGAAGAAGGCCAAGAAGGTCAAGAACAGTCAGGAGGTTGCCCAGGTCGGCACCATCTCGGCCAACGGCGAGAAGGCGATCGGCGAAATGATCTCCGAGGCGATGCAGAAGGTCGGCAACGAGGGCGTCATCACGGTCGAGGAAGCCAAGAGCCTCGAAAGCGAGCTCGACGTCGTCGAGGGGATGCAGTTCGACCGCGGCTATCTTTCGCCCTACTTCATCACCAATGCCGACAAGATGATCGCTGAGCTGGAGGAGCCCTACCTTCTCATCCACGAGAAGAAGCTAACCGGCCTACAACCGCTGCTACCGGTTCTGGAGGCGGTCGTGCAGACGGGCAAGCCGCTGCTCATCATTGCCGAAGAGGTGGAAGGCGAAGCGCTCGCCACCCTCGTCGTCAACAAGCTGCGCGGCGGCCTCAAGGTGGCGGCCGTCAAGGCGCCGGGCTTCGGCGATCGCCGCAAGGCCATGCTGGAAGACATCGCCGTTCTTACCAACGGCCAGGTGATCAGCGAGGACCTCGGCATCAAGCTTGAGAACGTTAGCCTTGACATGCTGGGCAAGGCCAAGCGCGCGCGGATCGAGAAGGAGAACACCACCATCATCGATGGCGCCGGCAAGAAGAAGGACATCGAGGGTCGCGTCAGCCAGATCAAGGTGCAGATCGAGGAAACGACCTCCGACTATGACAAGGAGAAGCTGCAGGAGCGCTTGGCCAAGCTCGCCGGCGGCGTTGCGGTGATCAAGGTCGGCGGCGCCACCGAGGTGGAGGTGAAGGAGCGCAAGGATCGCGTTGATGACGCGCTCAACGCGACCCGCGCCGCGGTTGAAGAAGGGGTGGTCGCAGGCGGCGGCGTGGCGCTGCTGCGGGCGGCCCAGGCCATCACCGTCAAGGGCGAGAACGAGGACCAGAACGCCGGCATCAACATCGTCAAGCGGGCGCTGCAGTCGCCGATCCGCCAGATCGCCGAGAACGCGGGCGTCGAGGGCTCCATCGTTGTTGGCAAGGTGCTCGACCGCCAGGGTGCGGCCTACGGTTACGATGCTCAGAACGATGAGTACGGCGACCTGTTTGAGAAGGGCATCATCGACCCGGCAAAGGTCGTGCGCACCGCATTGCAGGACGCAGCCTCGATCGCCGGTCTCCTCATCACCACGGAAGCCGGTGTGGCCGAGTCGCCGAAGAAGAAAGAGGCCCACGGCCACGCCCATGGCGGCGGCATGGGCGGCATGGGCGGCATGGACATGTAGCCAAGTGGGGTTGTGGGCTCAGTTTACCGGCTGAGCACACCGGGCCCAACGCTGCGCCACCCGCGAACTTCGCGGGTGGCGCACGTGTTTATAGCTCCTGTTTTGACGTCTTCAGGATTAACGGACTGATCCTTGGCGGGGCATCAAGCATCAGTTTGAGCGGCGCCGCCACCAAGAGGGTGACACGCTTTCCGTCTAGGACTGCTTCAGCCGAACATGGATGCCGTCATAACGGCTCCACGGCAATTTCAATAAATTCACCCTGTCTCTGGCCGAGCCTTATGCCCATCATGAAGGGCAGATGGAGTTTCTTGGGTGCCGAAGTCAGGAACTGCACCTGCCGCTCATCGGTCCGCGGGCGCCGTGCCCACGGCCAACGGCGGAGTGGTGGCCGGCGACGCTGTGATAGCGTGGCCGGTGCGCCTGGGTTCAGTTGGCGATTTCTTGCGAACGGTACGGAAGCACCAGGCTGATGACAGCATCGCGCTCGAGTTGCGACGGGTGCATTTGATGCACTTTGGGTGTTAAGCAATCCTGATAGAAGTGGCGCGACTACGGCACGCATTGATCCAGATCCATCCATGTTCGGTGCCGGCTAGGGGTTTTTGCCGATTGAACCTGCTCGTTGCGTGATGGTCGAGTTGTCACCTCGAAGCCAGCACGACCACCTACCTTGCCTGGTCGGTCAGATGCAAAGGCTTAACCGGGCGCGAGTGGGGCTGCGCGGGCTTGCGGGTGTGCCCTATCAGTCTTGTTTGTTGCCCCTGAGGAGGAAGAAGCAATGCAACCGCTCCGGTTCGGCCTCGTTTGCTTGGTTGCGACACTGATGGGAGCGCCTTTGGGACGCGCGGAAAACTTGGAATGTTCCTGCCTTTGCTCAAATGGAGTCGACGCGCTTTGTATTATCGATCGCGGCGACCACGAGTTAGGTAGCGTCCTGGAGACGACGACGAATTACGGTTTGGTCGCCCAGGGCAAAGACCTCTTCCTTTTTTCGCAGTGCGCCAACCCTTACGATGTACAGTGCCCTACAACGCACTCGTACAAGGTTTGCGGAAGTACAACGGGCAGGATGCTGTCCAGGGGTTCCGGGATCGGGGCGAGCGGCGTTGTTGGTTCCGCCTCGGTAATAGCCGTCGAGGATCGAAAGCCGAACGTATTCAGTTGCCCATAGGGTTTTTCTGAACCTCCTTGGCCCGCAAGTCTCAAAGTTTAACACTCTCAAAATCTGCAACGCCGACGTTGGCAGCCTAAGCCCCATGGGGGCTCGGCGGCCCCGCAAATCTCCCCGAAACCACCGCTGGCCAGGTGGGGGCCGCTGATGTTTAGCCTAGAGGCAACAGCCGACGAATGGGATAAAGACCAGTTCGCTCGAGCTCGAAGGGCGAGGAGAGCGCCAATTTTCTTGCCATCTTGGCGGCATGTGCGACGAAGGTCCTGCCAGGACGCTTTGGAAACTGGACTTCTACTTCTCAGAATGCCGCCGCTGCCCGTTGCAATCGATAATGCGCTCGTCGGTTTGAAAGGCGCCCAACAGATGGTGCTTGGAGCGCCCGACTAGCCAGTCGCACCGTGGGCGGGTGCCGGGCAGGCGCGCTTTGCGGGCCGGCGCCTGCTGTCCAGTGAGGAGCGCGCCGGGCGGGCTGGCGTGGTGTCGATCCGGGCCCCTAGGCGTGACCCCAGCAGCCACACGCCTCTTCCAAGTTTGCGTCTTCTCCCCAGCTCGCTCAGGAGCGTTGTCACTGCCCAAGCCTCTCCAGCAGTGCCGGCATGTGAACCAGGTCGGCCTTGTAGTTGCCGGTCAATGCATACATCACGATGTTGACGCCGGCGCGGAACGCCATCTCGCGCTGCTGCTCCGCGCCTGGCACCACGGGATAGAGTGGCTGGTTGCGGTCGTCGAGCGCCCAGGCGGCGGCGAGGTCGTTGGAGGTGATCAGGATCGAGCTCACCCCGTCGACACGCCGGGCATGCGGGCCCTGGTCGCTGTCACGCGGCGTCTCGGCCTCAACCCACAGCTGCCCGCCGTCCCAGCGCCCGGGGAAGCTGCGCAAGAGGTAGAACGACTTGGTCAGCACGTGGTGCTCGGGCACGGGTTCCAGGCGCGGGATATCGAGGTTGCCGAGTAGGCGCTGCAGCGGGGTGCCGCCTTCCCCGCGCATGCTGCGCCCCGTGGGAATGCCCTGGCCATAGTCCTTGGTGTCGAAAACGATCATGCCGCCTTGCTTCATGTAGGCATCGATCTTGGTCAGCGTCGCCTCGGGCAGCGCCCGCGCATTGCCTAGCACTGGCCAGTAGAGGATCGGGAAGAAGACGATCTCGTCGGTGATGATGTTGACGGCGTATGGATCACCCGGCTCCACGGTGGTGTGCGCGACCAGGAACCGGTTGAGGCCGATCAGGCCCTGGCGGCTCACCTCGTCGGCGGCAGCATCGCCAGAGAGCACATAACCGAAGGTGACCTTGGCCGTGGCCTGGATGGCGCGGCCGTCGTCGACGCGAATGCTGGGCGGTGTGTGGGGTGGCGCCGCCGTTTGGGCAAGCGCGGTGCCGGCCAATAGCAGGGACCCTGCGATCATGAAAGCAGCAACGGCCGCGGCACTGACACGTTGGGCGCGTCGGCCGAAGAAAAGGCTGCCGCTCAGGAGCAGCCGCACAGCGGCGATGTCAGCGAACGGCAGCGCCAATGCAATGGCAAGCGGCTGCGACTTGACCGGCTGCGCCATATCCACCTCTGGATATGCTATTAGCATGCCAATCCGCGGCAGTGCGGATTTCTGGCCGACGCCCGCATGTGGCCGCGTGATCGCTAGGCCACCAACGAGTGCGATGAACTCATGCCACCTCATTCGACCGCCTCGTCGGCACGCACGAGCAATGTTGACGGAATGGCAAAATCCAGCGTCTTTGCAGTTTTCAAATTGACGACCATCTGCACCCTCGCTGGAAACTCCACGGGCAAGTCTGCGGAGATGCGCCCTTGAGAATCTTGTCCACAAACGTCGCCAGATGCTGCCAACGCCAGGAGAGATTGACACAGCAACTATTTCCTGTGCCAGGCAGGGCAGACGCTCCGCTCGATTTTCTGCCACGCGGATCATGATCTCAAGGTCGCGACCGTCGATGTAGCCTGGCTCTGCAAGCCCTTTTCGAAGAAATCCGACCCATGTCCCAACGGCCGCGGTTGTTCCTGATCCAAGCCATACGACCAAGGGGCGCTTGCTTTGAACTTGCCCGCACCCGGCACCCGACCGCCACCGCGACCACGCCACCCAACAACGTGGTGGTCGGGTAGGATCGAGGCGCGGACCGGGCTTCGAATGATGCCGACGTCTCCTCGATCCCCCCTATCAGCCGGACAGCGGGTTTTCCCCAGTACGGCTGGAAGGCTGGCTTATCAGGCGGGACCTGCCCAGTTCGTCTTT
>DATBGH010000014.1:0-93125 GCA_036558085.1 Hyphomicrobiaceae bacterium | reverse complement strand
CACTCACGCGGCATGGCTGGATCAGGCTTGCGCCCATTGTCCAATATTCCCCACTGCTGCCTCCCGTAGGAGTCTGGGCCGTGTCTCAGTCCCAGTGTGGCTGATCATCCTCTCAGACCAGCTACGGATCGTCGCCTTGGTGAGCCGTTACCCCACCAACTAGCTAATCCGACGCGGGCCCATCCAATGGCGATAAATCTTTCCCCGTAAGGGCTTATCCGGTATTACCCCAAGTTTCCCTGGGCTATTCCGAACCATAGGGAAGGTTCCCACGTGTTACTCACCCGTCTGCCACTCTCGTATTGCTACGAGCGTTCGACTTGCATGTGTTAGGCCTGCCGCCAGCGTTCGTTCTGAGCCAGGATCAAACTCTCAAGTTGAAGTTCGATTCTGGTTGGCTTGGAGGTCACTCCAAGGAATCTCTGCGTAACGGGCACCTTCACACACGGCGCATGCAACCCGGGTTGCCCCGAATCGTATACGCCTTGGTGATGGCTGAAACGCAGAGATCGCCAGAGTCTGTTCGATCCGCAAGACGCGTAAGCGCCTCTTGGATCCGCCAGGACTCCGCCGCCTGCGTTTCCCTTTCTTCGATTCACTTGTCAAAGAGCGCTCGGGCGAAGCGGCCACAACGCCCGGACCGGCTTGCGCCGCCCCGTTCATCGTGGAAGCGAGGCCGTCCACCCGGTTGACCCAGGAGAGCCTCGCGCTCAATCCAGAGATTGCCTGCCCACTGCCGCGCACCAGTACATGGCGCGCGAAGCCCCCTACCTAATCTCAACCGTGATCCGTGTCAACGGGTTGGTGAACAAATTTTGCACCGCCTGTGCCGCCAATGCTCTCGCTTGCCGCAAAACGGCCCGCATTGCAACGCACACAAGTCTTGGCGGCACCGTTGCGCCGCGGTCCAAGACGTGATGTGCGGCGGGCGAACCTGCAGCGCAAGGTGGGCGCAAGGTCCGCGCGAAGGCAGGCCGGCGATCTCATGGCGCCGGCCATGTCATGGGGCCGGCGATGTCATGAGGCCGGCCATGTCATGGGGCGGGCCATGTCATGGGGGGGACGCGTGACGGGGGAATGTGCGAGGACTATGCGATCCTCTTGTCACTTTGCCTGATGACGTTGCCTGCGGCTCAAATTCGGCGCGATCTCACGCCGAACCGGGATCGTCTACTGCGGGGCCCTATTCCAACCGCTGTGGATAACTATAGAATGTAGGCCAGATGCGATCACATGGTGATCTGGGCCCACGAACGCATTTGAAAGCGTGGGGCACCCTGCCTGCCGGACCCGGGAACGGGGACGTGGTCGAAAGGGGATCTGACTTGGGGACTGAACGGGGACTGAACGGGAACTCAACACGCTGGGCACCAGGCCGCCGGGACTTGGGATAGGGGCCTCAAGGACCACACCGGGAAAGACCGACCTGGGAAAGTCCAGGCTGTGGACCGGCTCGGCGAAACGGACGGTGTACCAGAGGTTGCGTGATAGGGGGATGGCGTCCCCGCACTCAGGCTCAAGGGGGGAACGGCACGGGGGATGGACACCAAGCGTCATGCTCCGCTCGGTCGCCGACGCGTCCACCTTAGGCTCAGCCAGCCGCACGCCCGCCGGCAGGGCCATGCCCGGGCCCGCGGACACATCGACGATATCTACGTCAGCGATCACGCCGACACGCGCCAGGGTGGCCGATTCCGCTGGCTGGTGAGCACCTGTCTGGCGGCGGCCGTGGGCGTGCTCGCCATCCTTGTTGTCGTCGCCGGCTCAACCGATACGCGGGAAACCGCTGGCGGGATGCTGTCGAGCCTGCAGCGCGCCCGGAACGCGTCGCTGGGCTCCCTTCAGCTGCCGACTGCCCGCATCGACGGGTTACGCTGGGCCATCCCCAAGACTGACCGGCTGCTCATCCCAAGCGGGGCGATGGCAACGAAGTTTGTAATCCTGGACGCCATGCGCCAGCGGCGCGGCAACCGCGATTACATTCTCAACAAGCCCTACGCCCGATTGGTGGCGCGCCTTGCCCCCATCAGCAAGGCGGAGGCGCAACGCGTTCCGCCGTTCAACCCGTTCAAGCTCTACGCCAACACCACACCCCTCGATGCCGCCGAGCCCTCCGAAGACGGCCAGCAAGATGCCGAGGTCA
Source organism: Hyphomicrobiaceae bacterium (assembly GCA_036558085.1). Taxonomy (GTDB): domain Bacteria; phylum Pseudomonadota; class Alphaproteobacteria; order Rhizobiales; family Hyphomicrobiaceae; genus AWTP1-13. The sequence goes on along the minus strand of DATBGH010000014.1, from coordinate 90,982 downwards.
AAATCGTCGACCTCTTGGGGGGGGTGATGCCGAACGAGGATGGCCAAGAGCTGACCGCGGAGGAAGTTGTCGAGGCCGTGGCGCGGTTGCAGGCCGCGGCTCAGGACCCGGCCCTCCTGCGACCAGGCTTGCCGGCCGATGGAGGGTCCGCTGGCGAGGCCCTCGCCGCGTCAAAAAGCGCCGCCGAGCCGCCTCCCCCCAATACTTCCGTCCTGCCCAAGTCGGTGCTGGAGGCCGAGGACCCGACCGACGATCTCGCCGGGCGCGAGGTGCGCGTCGTCAAGGCCCAGCGCGGCGATACCCTGGCACGTGTCCTGCAGCGTCTGGGTGCCGAGACGTGGCAGGCTCGCGCCATGACCGATGCAGCTCGCAACGCGCTCTCCGACGGCGCGCTGCAGCCGGGTCAGGAAGTGCATGTAACGCTGGTACCTTCGGTGGTCCGCGCCAACCGCATGGATCCGGTTCGTGTCAGCGTCTTCGGTGAGGGCCACGACCACAAGGTCACCGTAGCCCGTAACGCGGCAGGCGAGTTCGTCTCCAGCGCTTCGCCGATCGACCAGCGCATGATCAACGCCGAGGTCAATGATGACGAGCAGCCGCAGGCTTCGAGCCTTTATGCGAGCCTCCTCACCACCGCTGAACGGCAGGGCGTAGCCCACGACTTGATCCTACAGATCCTCAAAATCCATGCCTACGAGACGGACTTCCGCCAACGCGTTCGCGCCGGTGACGGCTTTGAATTCTTCTTTGAGGTCAAAGACGAGGACAAGGGGATCGAGGGCAGTTTGGGCGAGCTGCTTGCCACGGCGGTGACTTCGGCCGGGGAGACCCACAAATACTATCGCTTCCGCACCTCGGATGGGGCCATCGACTACTATGATGAGCAGGGCAACACCTCGCGCAAGTTCCTAATGCGTCGGCCGGTTCGCGGTGAGGACGTGCGCATCACGTCTGGCTTCGGCGTGCGGCGCCACCCGATTCTACAGGTGCCGAAGATGCACACGGGCGTCGACTGGGCGTGTGCAACGGGTACACCCATCATGGCGGCAGGCAGCGGCGTCATCGAGGAAGCCGGACGCAAGGGCGAATACGGCAACTACATTCGCATTCGCCATGCCAACGGCTACAAGACCGCCTACGGTCATATGTCCCGCTTTGCGTCGGGCGTCAGCGAGGGCGTCAAAGTCCGCCAAGGCCAGATCATCGGGTACGTCGGCTCGACCGGCCTTGCATCGGGTCCGCACGTGCACTTCGAGGTGCTGGTCAACAGCAGCTACGTCGACCCGATGTCGATCCAGGTGCCGCGCGAGCGTCAGCTGGCTGCCAAGCAGCTGGCCGACTTCCAGAAGGAACGCTTGCGCATCGACGAATTGATGCGCCGCAATCCGGTGCTGACGCGCGTGGCAACAGCCAATGGGCAAGCGCAGTAAGACCAGCTGGAACTGACCGCTTGGTCAATCCGCGATCCCCCCCAGGATATGGCGCACGCCGGCCATGAGGATGCCGTGGTCGGTGCCAGTGGCTATCATATTAAAGCCCAAGGCCCTGTAGGCTTTGGCCGAGTATGCGTCTGCGGCCATGTAGCCCAGCGCTTTGCCGTGGGCGCGGCCAGCGGCGGTCATGCGCTTCACCGCTCGCAAGTAGACGGGATTGTCGAACTCACCCGGAATGCCCAGAAAATTCGTCAGATCGAAATGCCCGAGCCACAAGCAATCGATGCCGTCGGTGGCCGCGATGTCTTCGACGGCCTCCAGGCCTCGTTCTGTTTCGATCTGGGCAATGATGAGGTTGCAGGCGTCTGCTGCGCGCATCTTGGCGCTGGGGTCTCCTGGCGCGTAGTCGTCGTGCGCGAAGCCGAAAGCTGCTCCGCGTCGCCCTTGGGGCGGGTAGTGCGTTGCCTCGGCAATGGCCCGGGCCTGGTCGATCGAATCGACCATCGGAACCATCACCCCGCGCGCACCGACGTCGAGGGCGCGGGCTAGAAAGTGGTACTCGCCGCGTGGGACGCGCACCATCGGCGCGACCCCGAGACCGCGGCAGTAGGCGCACTGCTCCTTCAGTTGCGCGATCGAGCAGCCGGCATGCTCCATGTCGTAAATGATGAATTCGCTGCCGGCGAGCTTCAGCACCTGCCCGATGCCGGGTGTGAAGAACTCAAACACCATCGAGCCCAGCAGCGTCTGGCCGCTCATGGCTCGCTCGCGTAGCGACCGACTCGCCACTCCGGATCCTCCCTCCATCGACCAACCTGCCAGTGCTGGAATCGACTGGTACCAGCGGACTTGCGATCAGTGCCCACCCAGGAACGTCAGAGCGTGCGGGGCCGCAAGCCCGATCAGGCTAAAGCAGAGCCCAATCACTCCCAACCCCATCGCGCCCCAGAGGAGATAGACAACCCCCGTGATGAGGTAGGAGGAGGCGAGCACGATGGCGATCTGGAAGGCAGCGGAAGCAAACTCGAAATTGTGGTACTTGGCCATGGCGTGGTCGCGCTTGGCCTCCGCCGCGAGCGCCCGCGCCATCAATTCCTTGCGGCCCTCGCCCTTGTTGTTGGCCTTGGGCTCACTCTCATAGCGTGCAGCCCTATCCTTCCACTCCTTCACGCGGTTCGTGAGCAGGTCCTTCACCGCTGCGTCCTTCGCGAGCTGGACGTCGACTTCCATCTGTTCGGCCGCGGTCTCCATGGTGGTCTTACGGATGGTCTTGGCCTGATAGAATGCCCACAGATTGGATGCCTCGACATTGAAGCTCAGCGCTTCCGTTTGGGCGCTCTTGCCAAGCGTCTCGGCGATCGCAAGGAATAGCGCCAGGACCGAGATGAGGATGGCGATCCGCTTGTTCTCTCCCTCCAGGATACCGTGGCCGTGACCGTGCGCCATTCCTCTCCTCCCAAAGCCGACAGGATTTCAGCGTCTCCCGGCGCGGAGCCTATCAGCCGGAATTGGCGCAACAACAATCCTTGCGCGGTAAATCTGTCGGCGGCGGCAAATTCCACACACCTCGCAACGCGTCCACGGCAGGTTGGGAAGGATTGAGGCGCACGAGCTTGAGTGGGTGCGCTTAGCCTTTGAGCAGCCGAGCGGCCCGGGGGGCAAAATAACTGAGAACCCCGTCGGCGCCGGCCCGCTTGAAGGCAATGAGGCTCTCCAGCATCACCTTATCGCCCTCCAGCCACCCATTGGCTGCAGCCGCCATCAGCATGGAATATTCGCCGGACACCTGGTAGGCAAACGTGGGCACGCCGAATTGGTCCTTCACGCGACGCACGATGTCGAGGTAGGGCATGCCCGGCTTTACCATCACCATGTCGGCGCCTTCGGCGATGTCAAGCGCCACCTCGCGCAGCGCCTCGTCGGTGTTGGCGGGGTCCATCTGGTAGGTGCGCTTGTCCCCGCAGAGCACTGTCGAGGAGCCGACGGCATCACGGAAGGGACCGTAGAACGCCGAGGCGTACTTGGCAGCGTAGGCCATGATCTGCACGTTCTGGTGGCCCGTGTCCTCCAGGGCCTTCCGGATAACGCCGACGCGTCCGTCCATCATGTCGGATGGTGCGATGATGTCACAACCCGCCTGCGCCTGCACCAGCGTCTGGCGCACCAGCGCCGTGAGCGTCTCGTCGTTGTGGATCTCGCCGTCCCGCATCAGCCCGTCGTGCCCGTGGCTGGTATAGGGGTCGAGTGCCACGTCGAGCAGCACGCCGATGTCCAGGCCGGCCTCGCGCACGGCTCGGGTGGCACAGCAGACGAGGTTGTCCGGATTGAAGGCCTCCGCACCATCCTCACTGCGCAGCTTGGCGTCCGTATAGGGAAAAAGGGCGATGGCTGGGATCCCGAGCGCCACCGCTTCCTCGGCTGCCTCCGCCACCAGATCAACGCTGAGACGATCAACCCCCGGCATGGACTGAACCGGAAGGCGCCGGCTCCGACCCTCGGTGACGAAGATTGGCCAAATCAAGTCGGCCGGTGTGAGCGCGCTCTCCGCCACTAGGCGGCGCGACCAAGCCGACTTGCGATTGCGACGCATGCGCACGGACGGGAAGCACCCTGTCGCGGCCTGGGGTGGAGGCTCTTGCCCGCGCCCCTCGGGCGCGCGGTGCTGCGGCACTGGCCTGGCGAGCGGCTTCATGGGCAACTTGCGTCCTGCTCCAGCGGTGGCCTCAAACAGCCGCCATTGTGAGCAAGGGCGCGCCCAAAGCAAGGGGCGAAATCGCCCCCTCGGGGCGGCACTGTGGCCCCTCCGGCCGTGCTCAGACAACGCGCAGGCCAGGCGCAAGCGAGGCGACCTCACTCGCAGATCTTAGTGTTCTTGATGCGCTCGGCCATGTCGAGGTGGAAGTGATTGAGGTGGGCATTGTTGGCCTCCGGCCCGAGCACGGTATTGAACACCTTGCAGGCGGAGCGATGCACGGCGCGCAGGAAATCGGTCTTGCCCTCTGGCGCCGCGGCATCCGCCGCAGCCGGCTGTGGTTTCGGTCCACCGAGGCGGTTCGGAGACATGAGGCCGAAGCCGGAGGAGATCTCGCGGCCTTGGCCTTGATCGAGGGTAATGCCGGGTATGGCGATGGCCACGCCGGGCTTGAAGTCGAGCGGCATTATACCGGCGGCGGTGGCGGCCTGTTGGCCGGACGCGCTCTGGGCCTCTTTCCGGCCCTCTCTTTGGCCCCCCAGGGCAAGGCCGCCGGCCACAGGCGTGATGCGGGAGGGTTGGCGGCCTGGTGCGGGCGGCGCCTTGGGTTCGTCTGCGGCGGCGTGCGCCTTGCCGGCGGCTGCGACCTCGGCTGCGATCTGGCGCGCGGTTGGGCCCCAGTCGGCGAGGATCAATGCCGTGTGACCGCGTGCGGTCGCAAACGCGCCGATATCGACCGCATCCGCCTTGCCATGCTCGCTGACCCTGCCGTGCGCTCGCCCATAGGCGTTGCGACAGGAATAGGAGCTCATCGTCTCGACGCGCGCAATCGGCGCGCCCAAATGCGTGCGCGCCAGCGGTTGCACGTCGCGCTCCAGCCATCTGGCAAGCACCGCAACCATGTCGCAGGTCAAGGTCGGCGGCGGAACGAGGGTGATCTGGCCGTGGCCCACGCTGATCAAGCGCATCGGCGCGGGTGTGCCGCATTCGGTCCCCTCGCGCAGAGGCGGCCCGGTCACAGTCACCACGTCGAGGCCCTTGAGCAGCACCGCGCAATGTGCCAGCGCTTGCTCCACCTCCTGGGGTGACCAAGCGATCGGATCAGCAGGCCCAGCTACGCCCTTGTCAACCTGGTGCGGCCACTCGGGGCCGCGCAGGGGTGGCGCGAGCGACGCCGACCCAGGCGTGGCCGGTTTGTCGGTGCCGGGTTGAACGTTTTGCGCAAACGCCGACGACGCGGCCAGCACGCAGAACGCTGCGGCAGCCGCCAAGCCTTTACCGATCATGAAGAGTTCGCCCTCGTGCCCTAAGCCGATCCGATTCCCAACGCCCCCGCGAATCGAACTCAAGTTTCCATCTTACGCGACAATCATGTATAGCGCGAAAAAGCAGAACGACGTGAGATTCTGTAGGTTGCGGAAGGGAGCCGGGCAAACCTGTGGAAGACGAGCAGAGGTGCGGCGCGGTGCACCGTCCTGGCCGGCCCCCTCCGCGGCGGACGCGGTGACCAAAGTGGCCGACGACATCCTCATCGCCACGGATCGCGCCGCGGCGCGCGTTAGCTTGAACCGGCAGCAAGCACTCAACGCCCTCACCACTCCGATGCGCGCCGCCATAGCGAGCGCGTTCCCGCGCTGGGCGCGCGATCCCGAGATCTATGCGGTGATCATCGCGTCGGCCAACGCGCGTGCGTTTTGCGCCGGCGGCGATCTGCGGGAAATGACCGATTGGGGCAGAAACCGGCGTCCTGAGGCGGCGAAGTCGCTGGCAGAGGAATACTCCCTCAACTGGTTGCTCGAGTGCTTCACCAAGCCCACCGTTTCGCTGATCGATGGCGTGGTCATGGGCTCAGGCGTCGGCATTACGCTCTACGGCACGCATCGCGTTGCCGGCGAGGGCTACCGCTTTGCCATGCCCGAGACCGGCATCGGCCTCTTCCCCGACGATGGGGTGAGCTGGGCCTTTGCGCGCATGCCCGATGCAATCGGCATGTATCTGGCCCTCACCGGTCGCTCCATCGGACGCGCCGACGCCTACCGTCTCGGGTTGGCGACGCACTGCATCTCGGCCAGCCGCTTCGGCGAGATTTGCGCTGGGCTTGCCGATGCGGACGTCGTCGACACGCTCCTCGATGACCGGCACGAGGATCCAGGGCCCGGCGAGTTGGAGCCGCTGCGGCCGGCCATCGCACGATGCTTCGCACAGGACACGGTGGAGGGTATCCTCGCTGCGCTCGAGGCCGAGCGCGGACCGGCGCAAACGTGGGCACAAGGCGTCCTCAAGGATCTCTCCGTCCGCTCGCCAACCTCGCTTAAGATTGCCCACCGGCACGTGCGCATGGCGCGCGACCTCGATCTGCGCGACACCCTCATCGGCGACTTCCGGCTCGCCTGGCGTTGCCTGGAAGCGCACGACCTCTACGAGGGGGTCCGCGCCGTGCTCATCGACCGCGACCGGGCGCCCAAATGGCAACCGGCGCGCCTCAAGGACGTGAGCGACACCATGGTGGACGCCTACTTCAGCCCCCTTGGGGTGGACGAGCTCGCGTTGCCCACGCGGGCGCGAATGCAGGCGTTCGCGGCCTGACAGGCCGCTAGCGGCTGGTCTCTGCAGCGGCCGGGTTTGTGCTTTGCGTTGCGGTGGGGTGCCAGCCGGCAACGGTTTGTTCTGCCGCCGCGAGTTCGGTCGGTTGCAGTTGTGCAGCCACTTGCTCGCGGCGGCGTACGGCCGCGGTGTCGCCGCTCTTCGCCGCCAGCGCAAACCAGATGTAGGCTTGCCGGAGGTCCTTTGTTACGCCGCGACCGCTCTCATGCAGGACGGCGAGGTTGAATTGGCTGTCGACTAGTCCCCGCTCTGCCGCCCGCCCGAACCAGCGAGCGGCTGCGGCGTAGTCGGCCCGCTCGCCGCCAGCGAGCAGCACCCCTAAGTTGTGCATGGCACGGACGTGTCCCTGCTCGGCGGCGCGGCCATACCACACCTTCGCGCGCTCCCGGTCGGTGACCACGCCGATGCCGCGCTCAAGGGCGAGTGCCAAACGAAATTGCGCGGCAGCTACGCCGCGGGCAGCCACCCGCTCGTACCAAGCGAAGGCCTGGCTTGGGTTTTGGGGAACGCCCGTGCCTTCCGCGAGGAGCGCGGCGAGCTCGAATTCGCCATCGGCTGCGTCCGGGGTGGGGCGCGTGAAGCGCGTGCTTGTCGCCCGGGCATCGGCGCCCTCACTCGCAGCGCCAGCCGACGAGCCACCGGCGCCATCGCGCGGCGGCCCCATGAAGGGCGGAGCGGTGGACGCGGGCAAGGTCGCCGTTCCCCTCTGCAACCGTTGGAGGCGAAGCGCGGGCGCCGATTGATCCGCACCTGCATCGTCGCTTGCCGCGTCCGGGGACTGACGTGGAGCGGGCCGCGGCACCATCTCAGGGTTGCCCGCGTTGGGCGCCGGCGGAACATTGACATGGTCGATCGGGCGCCCCGGCAGTGGTACGCTTTTTTGGCCTTGCGTCGCCGCAGACGGCGGCGCGGCCAGCATCGAATCGACCGCTATGAAGCCTGCGCCAAAGAAGAGTGCCATCACGACGCCGAGCAGCAGGCTAGCGCGATAGCGGTTCGCCTTCGTCAACGCCCAGCTGCTATCCCGCCCATGTCCGATCGACCTTTGGCTGATTGCCCCTGGGCTGATCCACTCTGGGTCGGTCGACTCTGGGCCAATTGACCCTGGGCCAATTGACTCTGGGCCAAGTGACTCTGGGCCAATCGACCCTGGCCCGATCGACCCTGGCCCGATCGACCCTGGCCCGATCAACCATTGCCCGGACGGTCCTGGCCCGAGCGACCCTGGCTCAAGGGCCACCGGCAGGGCCTCCTCCGGCGCCATCGGCGCTTGCGCGAGGGCTTGGGCTTTGAACTTCGCGCGCACTGCGGCAGCATGCGCCATTTCGTCCTGCGCCGCCCAAGCGTCCGCTGCGGGTTGCACTGCGAGGTCCCACGTCTCGCGCTGCTGCTGCCGGGCAGTCGCAACATAATCCGCTGCGTCGAGCGTGGGCGACAAGGTCGGCTGCCCGAGCACCCGGGCTCCCTCTGCATAGACTTCCGCCAGCCGGTCGTGGTCGGCCTCGAGCCCGTCGCTCGCTCGAACCGCGCTGTCGGCACATGCCGCTGGCTGCACGGCTTCCATGGCCTCGACCCGATCGACGATACGGACCAGTGTGTCCTCGATGCTGTGGAGTACGTTGGCGCTCGCCTCCTCGCTGCGCCGGCGTTCGGCAACGTGGTCCCTGACGAGGGCCTCTAGGGTGTCGATGCGGCGCTCTCCCAACGGCGCCAATGATTGAGCCACCTTGCTCGCTGCCCGCTCAGCTGCATTGTCAATGAGCTCGGCAACGGCGTTCTGGGTGAGGGCGCTCAGGCCGGAGCGCGCCTGTTGGCCACTTTCAAGGGCGTGCGCGAGCTCGCGCAGCTGCGCGTCGATGCTATCCAAGCGGCTGAGTTGTTGGCGGAGCGCTTCGACTTGACCGGCAAACTCGACAAGATGTGCGTCGATCAGCTTTAAATCCCCGCGGCCGGCCGCGGGCGCCAGGTTGCCAAGGGCACCGTCGAGGCGTCGTTCGAACTGGTCGAGGCGGCGATCGAGCGATGCCAGCGCTAGAGCCGGGTTGGCATCAGCCAACGCGCGCTCGATGAGGACGGCAATCTCGGCAAAGCGCGCCTCGAGCCACGGCATCTGGCCGGGCACATCGCTGGGCGCCGCGGGCTCCGTTGGAGGTGCAGGTCGGCTCGACGACGCACGCGAATCGGGTCTTGCCCGCCGGTCCGGGATCGCTGCCTCGACGCCGACGGCCTCGTAGACGCGCATCAGCGCCTCGGCCGATTGTGGGTCCCAGGGGTCATCCTCGCTTGAAGGCACCGTCGGCGACGGTGGCGGGGTGGTGCGTTCTCCTGCTCTCTCGCTCTCCCTCCCTAGGGCGCCGATGCGCTGCATGAGGCTGCCGATGCCCTGCTCGATGCGCGTGAGATCTTGCGCATGATGTTCGGGTAGGCCCTCGCGGATCTGGGCGGTGAGCCACCCGAACTGGGCGAGCCTTGCCTCTATCTCAGCGATCATCGCGCGCTGGCGCGCGGCTTGGGCAGGCGTGTCGCGCTCATCGGCGGCAGACATGGGCTTTCCCTCGCGGGCGCACATAAGGATGGCGTTGCAAGCCGCGCGCGCTTCGCGCCTGGCGGTCCGGCGATGATCGAAGCGGGTGTTGCAGGGCTTCGTTCGCGCCGGCGCAAGCGTGCGATGGCTCAGGGACGCGGGAACGAGCAAGTTTCCCACGCAAGGTCGCAATCGGCCGTAAAGTTTCGGTTAAGTCGGCACCCATCGCCACGTGCATCTCAAGGCCAGTACTGGGCCAGTACCGGGCCAGTACTGGGCCAGTACTATTCCCTGATCGAGTTCTGGGGCCGAGCCGCCCGTGGCGCAGAGGATCGACAAGCGATGCGCTGCGTTGACAGGCGTGGTCCCATCAACGCCGGCGGCAAAGGAGGATGGTGTGCCCCAAGGTCCAGCGATCAAGCAGGTGCAGGGGCGGTTGGATGTGGTGACGCGCGGACCCGGCTTCATCGACGTCACGCGCGACGTCGTCGCCTGGCTTCATTCGATTGAAGCTGAGGAAGGACTGCTCACCCTGTTCGTGCGACATACGTCGGCCTCGATCACGATTCAGGAGAACGCAGACCCGGACGTCCTGCGCGATCTCGGCGACGCGCTGGATCGACTGGCGCCCCGTGCGGGCGGCTATCGCCACGCCATCGAGGGGCCCGACGACATGCCAGGTCACATCAAGTCGATGCTGACCGCGGTCAGCATCGGTGTGCCGGTCAGCGACGGGAAGCCCGTGCTTGGCAGGTGGCAGGCGATCTATCTCATCGAGCACCGCGACCAGCCGCATAGCCGTGAGATCGTCCTGCATTACCTTGGCTCGCGTAGACGCTAGAACTGGCGCGGGTCTCGGGCGGTTGACACACTGATGGCCGTTTTCCCCCGCCGAGCGTGGCCAAAATGCCATGCTAGGGTCCCCCTCCAGATGCTGCCGCTCGGCGCCAGATGATGCCACTTCCATGGCGGTGCGCTTCTGCGGCGGCGCAGTTTGGCTGCGTTTGCCCGCCGGCGGGACGCTTGGCGGCAAGCTTGCAACACCTTCTTGAACGCGATTGTCAGAGCGCCTAGCGTTCTCATCACACGCTCGCCACGCGGCCCGCGAGGGAAAAGGCCGCCCTCGGTGGCGGACTGAAGGGGAGCCTTGGGGGCTGCAATGCAGGGGCTCGGGACGCTTCTGAGCGATCTCACGCGCGTGCTCACGCCGGGTGCCGCGGAGGCGCCGTTGGCCTGGTTGCTGATGGCGGTGCTGCTGACGCTCGTGGTGGGGGGCGTTCTGTTGCTGCGCCGCCGTGCCACCGCTTCCGACGAGGTCGAGTATCTGTTCCTGGCCTCTGCCGCTGCAACGCGCAGGGCGCGCGAGATCAGCGAGATTGATGCCTTCGCCCGCAAGGCGTCTGCATCGGCAGAAGAGCTCAAGGCCCGCGTCCGCAAGTTGCGGGTGGGGCACTTCCAGCAGGTCAAGATTTACATCGATCATTCCAACTTCATCCGCACCTGGACGCAAGTCGTGCACGGTCGCGACCGGCCGCTGGAGCACGACATCAGCTGGTCCGCCCTGCCACAGGTGCTGATGGAAGAGACCGGCGAGTGGGCCTCGAAGGTCCGCAAGAGCCCGCAGGCCCTGCTCTACCGCGGCACCAACGTTTACGGCACGCTGTTTCAGGAGGACTATTTCAAGCTGCTCGAGACGATGTTGCGGTTAGAGCAAAGCCAACCCGACAAGCTCCCGTTGCCGATCCGCCTGCGCAAGGAGACAGTGGAGCGCTGGCGCGAGGAGAACGAAGCGCACCGCAACGAGTTGATGCGCACCATCCAGCAGGAGCTGGGCTACACGATGGTGCCGATCTTGCGCCGAACACCCAGGGAGGATCAGCTTGCCTCCTGCAATTTCACCTCCGGCGGCATCCCCATTGCGCCGGAGAAGATGCTCGATACCCACATCGCTACGGACCTCATCGGCGATGCCACCTTCGACGTCTACGACATCGCCCTGCTCGTCTCGGAGGACAGCGACTTCGTGCCCGCCGTCGATTTCGTCCAGGAAATGCGCAACAAGGTCGTGGTGCATGTGGGCTTTGGCGGCTATCCAAACGACCTGCGCAACAAGTGCCGGCACCGCATCGACCTGGGGCGCGATCGGCTCTACCGGCGCATGCAGCGCACCGGCGCAACCGGCGAGGCAAAGATGCCGGCCAATGGCCACTCGCGTGCGCCACCAGCGCGTCGACCGTCCGGAACCGGTCAGGCCTAGCGCGATCGCTCGTGGGCCTCCGTCTCATGCGTCTTCTCCGGTGTCTGCTGGGGCCCGGCTCGCTCGATTGACTGGCCGCGCGTGCCGCCGTTCAATGGCTTGCGAGACCAATAAGATCGAGCGTGGGTTGCACGCTGGAGACGGCGATGACCATCAAGGTGCGGCAAGTGCATCCCCTGTTCGTGGGCGAGGTGAGCGCTCTCGACCTGGCCGCGCCCCTGTCGCCCGAGGTCGTGGCAGAGCTGGCGTGCGCCATCGATCGCTATGCGGTGCTCGTGGTCCACGGCCAGTCGCTCGATGACGACCGGCTGCTCGGCCTTGGTCGTCAGTTCGGCAACATCGAGGCACCGCGCAACCACCGCGTCGAGCGCCGGCTCAAGCATGCCGAGCTCGCCGACATCTCCAATCTGGACGCCAGGAACCAAGTGCGAGCCCGCGATGATCACCGGCGGTTGGACGCGCTCGGCAATCAGCTGTGGCATTCCGACGCCTCGTTCCGCCAGGAGTCTGGAGCCCTGTCGATGCTGTTCGCGCACGTGGTGCCGCCGCTCGGTGGCGAGACTGAGTTTGCCGATCTGCGCGCTGCCTATGACCTCTTGCCGCCAGCGACGCAGACGAAGATCGAAGGTCTTGTGTGCGAGCATTCTATCTTTCACTCACGCGGCCAGCTCGGCCACACCGACTACACTGAGCAAGAGCGTGCGGCGCTGCCGCCAGCGCATCACCGGCTGGTGCGCTTGCATCCAAACTCCAAGCGCAAGACGCTCTACATGGGCGCGCACGCCTCCCACATCGTCGGCTGGCCCGTGCCCGAGGGGCGGCTGCTGCTGCGCGACCTGATGGAACATGCTACGCAACGCCAGTTCGTCTATCAGCACGGCTGGCAGGTGGGCGATCTAGTGATCTGGGACAACCGTTGCACGCTGCACCGTGGCCGACCCTACGACGATGGGAAATATCCACGCGATCTGCGCCGCGTGACGACGCGCGACCCAGCATCCGACGTTCCGTGACATCGCGAGAGGCCGCTGCACGCGTCAAAGGTCCGTTGTCACGGTCGTGGCCTGCGGCTTGCAAGGTGCTTATTTGCACCGGCCCAACGTGAGGGAAGCTGCGAGCATTTTCCGCTCCGCAAGCACCGAATTTGCCGTTGCACGACGGCATGGGGTTGGACCGGACGGCGGCGATGACAAGGTCGTGGGGCTAGGCCTTGATAGGCGCGCGATCAGATAAAGGCGCCGCAGCCGATGGCACCATTCAGCCGGAGATCCAGGGGGTGGAGGCCTGCCACTTGCCGCGTGAGTTCGTCGGGCAGGCGCGTCAGTGCCATGGGATCTTCGCCATATTGTAGAGGCCGCCGTGCACCTGCCATGCTTCGCCGAAAGCGGGCTCGGGCGGGCTCTGGCGCTGCTGCAGGTCGAGGTAAATGAAATAAAACCGCGATCAGCTGCAGCCAGCGCAGGAACGTTTCATCTCAAACGCATAGGCTTGCCCATAAGGGCGCCACCACAGGTGCAACGAACGCTCGCGCCGGGCTCAGGTCACACTTAGCCCCGGAACGTCTCGCCCCCGCGGGCGTTGTCCTGCCATCAGTGTGCCGCGTACGGTCCAGGGAACCTGTCATGCGCGCCCTCAAGCTCCTCCTCACAGCCTGCGGCTTTACGATCTTCGTCTTCGGCATGATCGGCCTCAGCGCCCTCACGACGAGCGCGGCGCATTGGGCGTTCTTTGCGCGCGCTTTGCCGCCGCGTGCCGTCTCCGAATAATTTGATCGTTGCACCACCGCCGCTTTGAACGCAATTGCAAGCGTCGGCCGTACTGGTGATCGCCTTTGCGGCGATGGTTCCGCGGCTCATTGCTGATCCTTACGCTCCAAGCCTGCGACCGGTTGGGAAAGCCCATCGGACGATTGGCGCGCTGTCGACCGTCCCCACTTGGGTGCGCTTGTGGACGCCACCAGCGCCCGCGCGCCGAGCAACGCTCGGCCGCTCCAGACCTTCCGGGGGTGGGACCCGCGGTTCGGTCATGGCCGATGGGTCGATGGCGCAGCGCGCGAAGGCAAGCATGGCAAGGGCTCGCCTCCGGGCAGAACCTGTGCAAGATCTAGATGCCAGCGTGGGGCCCGATTGGATGGCGAAGGCAAGCACCGAACTCGCCAGTACACTGTGCCGGACCGCGACGCGTTCGTGGCCGGCGTTTCGAGCGCCGTGGGCTTATTCGACATATAGAGGCAGCTGATGAGGACGTTCGATACCATCGTGCGCGGCGGCCGGGTCGTCACGGCCAGCGACACGGTTGCGTGCGAAGTGGGCATTCGCGACGGCAAGATTGTAGCGCTCGGCGATGATTTGGGTGCGGCCGATGCGGTGATCGACGCGCGCGGCCGATTGGTGCTTCCGGGCGGCATCGACAGCCACGTGCACATCTCCCAGCCGAGCGGGCCCGGGATTGTCATGGCCGATGACTTCGCTAGCGGCACGCGCGCTGCAGCGTTCGGCGGCAACACGCTGGTGATGCCGTTTTGCTTGCAGCAAAAAGGCCAGAGCCTGCGCCAAGCGGTGAAGGACTATCACGCGCTCGCTGAGGGGCGCTGCCACCTCGATGTGAGCTTCCATTTGATCATCTCCGACCCGACCCCGCAGGTGCTCGGACAGGAGTTGCCGGCCCTCGTCCGCGACGGTTACACCTCGTTTAAGGTGTTCATGACCTACCAGGACCTCGCCCTCTCCGACATTCAGCTGCTTGAGGTGTTCTCCACCGCCCGCGAGACAGGTGCCCTTGTGATGGTGCACGCGGAGAACTATGACGCGATCCGCTTCCTCACCGAGCGCTTGGAGCGGGCAGGTCACACGGCGCCCAGGTTTCATGCCACCTCGCGGCCCATTCCCGTCGAGCGCGAGGCGACGCACCGGGCGATCAGCTTGGCCGAGCTCGTCGACGTGCCCATCATGATCGTGCACGTCTCGAACGGCGAGGCCATGGAGCAGATCCGCTGGGCGCAAGCGCGCGGGCTCAAGGTGTTTGGCGAGACCTGTCCGCAATACCTGATGCTCACGGAAAAGGACATGGAAGGTCTCAACATGGAGGGCGCCAAGTACGTGTGCAGTCCGCCGCCGCGCGATGCGGCAAGCCAGAAAGCTTGCTGGCTCGGACTGCAGACCGGCGTGTTCCAGGTGTTTTCGTCGGACCACTGTCCGTTTCGCTACGACGACGTGGAGGGCAAGTTAACACCCAAGGGGCGCACCAGTTTCCGCTGGCTGCCAAACGGCATACCGGGCGTGGAGACGAGGCTCCCGATTCTGTTCTCGGAGGGTGTGGTGAAGGGCCGCATCAGCCTCAATGATTTCGTGGCCTTGAGCTCCACCAATCACGCCAAGATGTACGGGTTGCATCCCCGCAAGGGCACCATTGCCGTCGGCGCCGACGCCGACATCGCCATCTGGGATCCCCACCGCAAGACGACGATCCGTCAAGAGATTTTGCACCACGGCTCGGACTACACACCCTACGAGGGCCTTGAGGTAACCGGATGGCCGATGACGATCATGGTACGGGGACAGACCGTCGTCCTCGACGGCGCCCTAGTCGGCGGCAGCCCTACCGGCGAGCACATCGCGCGCAATCTGTCGCCCTATGCGGCACCCGCCGGACGCTCGCGGCCGAACGTTTAGAGTGCACGGCCTGCGCTTTGCGCAGGCCACTTCGAGATGTCTCGCTCTGCCTCGTCATGCTTGTGTGCTCAGGCTCGTCTTGCGAACGCGCGCGCCCCTAGCGGTGGTCGCGGCGGCGCGCACTTGCATTGGGCCTTCGCGGCTGCCCCATCGCCATCACGGCGGCCCGGCGAAGACCTTTCGTTCGACGCGCCGTGCCGAGACGGCGCTGCGGGCGGCCCCCACATGGGTGGCGCTCAGTTCACGCCGACAGCGCGGCTCATCGTCGAGCCGATTTCGGCATGGATCACGAGATCGGCCACCTCATCCTGGTCGGTGGGCTCACGGTTGATGATCACGAGCCGCGATCCGTTCTGCTTTGCCATGATGGGAAAACCGGCTGCGGGAAAGACGACCAAGGAGCTGCCAAGCACGATAAAGAGGTCGGCTGCGAGCGTCGCCTCTCGTGCCCGCTCCATCTCCGGCTCGGGCATCGCCTGGCCGAAGGAGATCGTGGCCGTCTTGATGATGCCGCCGCAGCCGGTGCAAAGAGGCAGCCGCTCGTCGATGGCGAAAATCTCCCGTACCCAATCGAGCTCGTAGCGCTGGCGGCAGTCGAGACAGGCAGCATAGGTGGCGTTGCCGTGGAGCTCGATGACCTTGTCGTCAGGCACGCCCGAGGCCTGATGCAAGCCATCGATATTCTGCGTCACGATAGCGGTCATCTTGCCGTCCCGCACGAGGCGCGCGAGCGCACGGTGCCCGGCGTTGGGCGTTGCGCTTTGCATCATTTCGTGGCTCGCGAACTTGCGGCGCCAGGATTCGCGCCGCGCCTCCGCAGAGGCGAGAAACGCGCCGAACTCGATCGGCCGCATCTTCGTCCAGATGCCGCCCGGCGAGCGATAATCGGGAATGCCCGATTCGGTAGAGATGCCGGCGCCGGTGAAGGCGACGACATTGCCGGCCCGGGCGATCATCCCTTTGAGCTCCTCGACCTTGGCCATCGATGTCTCCTCAGCTGAACCAGGCGGCAAGAGCACACCTCGCCCGGCCCTTGCCGCAAAAAGTTAGCTGCTCCGCTGGCGTGCCGACAGGGCTTGGGCGAACGCCCAGAAGAGCGCGCGGTTTATCGGATTGTGCTGTGCGTCGTATTCTGCATGCCACTGGACGCCGAGCGCAAACCCCGAAGCGTCGGCGATGCGGATGGCCTCGATCGTGCCGTCCTCGGCCACGCCCTCGACGACCACCCGCTTGCCCGGTTCCAAGATGCCCTGGCCGTGGAGCGAGTTCACGCGGATGATCTCGCAGCCGAAAATGCTGGCAAACACGCCACCGGAGACCAGCCTGACCTCGTGGCGATCGGCGAAGACAACGGTGGGGTCGGGGTGAATCTCGCCCGTCTCGGTTCGAGGCATGCGGTGGTTCAAGCGACCGGGCAACTCACGAATCTCGTGGTGCAGCGAGCCGCCGAACGCGACGTTCATCTCCTGAAAGCCGCGACAGACGCCCAGGATCGGTACGCCGCGCGCGACGCACACCTCAATGAGCTTCAGGGCGAGCGCGTCACGGCGCTCATCGTATGGCTCGTGTCCGGCGTGGGGCTGGGCGCGGAACCGGGTCGGATGAACGTTCGCGCGGGCACCCGTCAGCAGCACGCCATCCACCACCTCCAACAGGGCGTCGATGTCGGTGAGTTCCGGTGCCCCGGCAAAGACCAGCGGCAGCGCGCCGGCGGCTTCGACCACGGCGCGAAGATTTCGCTCTCCCACCTGCTGGACGGCGAAGCGGTTCTCGACGCGATGCGTGTTGGAAATCACGCCGACCACGGGTTTTCTCATCGCCCAGCTCTCATCTGCTCACCCGCGCGTCTTGGAAAGCCTCATCCAGCCGAGCCAACGCCTGCATCAGGATCGGGCGCGGCGTGGCGAAGTTGAAGCGCAACCACGTGTCGCCACCCGGTCCGAACTGGGGGCCTGGACTTGCAAAAATGCGGGCGCGGTGTTTGACCCGGTTCTCCACATCCTGAGGTGACAATCCCGTGTCGGCGAAATTGACCCAGGCTAGGTAGGTCGCGTCGAGCTGCATCGCGCGTGCCCCCGGTGCAGCTGCTTGGATGCGGGCGTGGAAGAGATCGCGATTGGCAGCAAGGTAGGGCAACAGCGCGTCGAGCCACGCTTCACCGGTCCGCCATGCCGCCTCCGTCGCGATCATGCCAAAGCGGTTGTAGGAGGCAAGACCGCACGCGGCGATGCGCTGATCGAGACGTTGCTTAAGCGTTCGATTGCTGGCGATGCAGGCGCCGACGTGCGCACCGGCGAGATTGAAGGTCTTGGTCGCGGCGACGCAGGTGATCAGCCGGTCGGCGATTTCGGGCGCTGCGGTGAAGGTGGGCGTGTGCCGCGCGCCGGCAAAGACGAGATCGCAATGGATCTCGTCGGAGACCAAGATCAGGTCATGCCGGGCGCAGAAGGCGGCCAGCGCGCGGATCTCCTCGCGGCACCACACGGTCCCGCCGGGGTTGTGCGGACTGCAGAAGAAGACAGCCTTTGTGCGGTCCGTCAGCTTCCCCGCCAGCGCATCCAAGTCCATAACGTAGCGGCCGTTCGCCTCGCTGAGTTCAACGTCGAGAATGCGCCGCGCATTGGCGAGAATGATGCGCCGGAACGCGTGATAGGCAGGGGGAAACACCACCACCTCGTCGCCGGGAGCGCTCACGGCCTGCAGCACGAGGCCGAGCCCCGAAACGATGCCGGGTGTCGGGCTCACCCAGTCGGGGTCGAGCTTGAGCCCGTGCCGCCGCGCCATCCAGTCCACCAGGGCGGCGGTCCACGAACCGGTGTTGGCGTAGTAGCCGTAGGTTGCGCGCCTGGTCTCGGCGGCGAGGGCCTCCGTTACCCCCGGCGGGGCGGCAAAATCCATGTCGGCGACCCACATCGGGATCGCGTCGGGTGCATCGATGCCCGACAACCGCGCCATCATGTCCCACTTCGATGCGTGCGTGCCGCGGCGCTCGATGACGCGGTCGAAATCGAACATGAGGTTGCGGGCTCCCGATGGCGCAGTCCACAGCCGCCCATTGAAGCTGGCGGCAGCAATGCCGGTCAAGCCACTCAGCGGCATCGTCGACAGCGCACCACCCACCTGCGGTGGATGGGTGATCAACCGCATCGGCCGGGGGGAGAGAAAGAATTAAGGCCTTCCCGCCTTGAGCAGCATCGCGGCATACCCGTCATAGCGCGAGCGCGGTTGTCCATTGGGCTATTCCTTGTAGGATAGCGGGGAGGTTCTCACGGCTCCTGACGGGGACGGATTGGCGGTCGAGGCTGGCAGGTGTTGCGCTCCCGTGCGCCGAGGTTGGCGGCTGTGGCTGGCAAAGCTCAAGAGACGGACTGAAGAGCGATAGAAGTGACCGAATAGAAGCGACGAAACTGAAGCCCGGAATGGAAGAGAGAGCAGCGATGACGGCAAACGGTTCGAACAACAAGTGGATCGGCAAGCGTACCAACCGACCTGATGGCGAGGACAAGGTGACGGGCCGTGCCACTTTTGGGGCCGACTTTTCAAGGCCCGGCATGCTCTGGGGCAAGGTTCTGCGCAGTCCCCATCCCCACGCGCGCATCAAATCAATCAATTTCGACAAGGCCTTGGCACTGCCAGGGGTCAAGGCCGTCATGTCGGGTCGGGATCTCGTGGAATTTCCGTGGGACAAGCCCGTACCCCTCGGCATCCAGGACTTGCGCTTCATCAGCCGCAACGTCATGGCGCGCGAGAAAGCGCTCTATGCGGGGCACGCCGTGGCGGCTGTGGCGGCCACTTCGGTGGCCATTGCGTCGCAGGCGCTGAAGCTGATCGAGGTCGACTACGAGGTCCTGCCTTGGGTCATCGACGTGGATGAAGCCTTGCAGCCAGGCACCCCCCTTCTGCACGAGCACATGCGCAACGTCGGTACCAAGCCGGGTCCGGCGACAACGTCCAACATTGCCGGAACCCTCGAGCACAAACTGGGCGATTGCGACGCAGGCTTGGCCGCCGCCGACGTCATTGTCGAGCGCAGCTTCAAGACCAAGCCGGTGCACCAAGGCTATATCGAGCCCCATGCCTGCCTCGTCAGCGTCGGCCAGGATGGCCAGACAACGATCTGGAGCAGCAGTCAGGGCCACTTCATGGTCCGCGACATGACGGCCCAGCTCACGGGCGCAAAGCTCAGCGATATTCGCGCCATTCCAGCCGAGATTGGCGGAGGGTTTGGCGGCAAGACCATCGTTTATCTGGAGCCTCTTGCGCTGGTGCTGTCGCGCAAATCCGGCCGGCCGGTGAAGATCGTCATGAACCGGCAGGAGGTATTTCACGCAACCGGTCCCACGTCAGGCTCCTCAAGCACGGTCAAGATCGGCGCCACCAAGGACGGCAAGATAACCGCAGTAGTGGCGACCTTCCGTCTGCAGGCGGGTGCCTTCCCCGGCTCGCCGATCCGCGGCGCGGTCGGCTGCTCGCTGGCGCCCTACAATGTCGCCAACGTGCGGACCATCGGCTACGACGTGGTTACGAACCGGCCGAAGGTGGCAGCCTACCGCGCGCCAGGCGCGCCGATCGGCGCATTTGCCGTGGAATCCACGCTCGACGAGCTCGCTCGCACCCTGAAGATGGATCCACTTCTTCTGCGACAGAAGAATGCCGCCAAACAGGGAACGAAGGCAGCCTATGGTCCGACGTTCGCGCGGATCGGCTACGAGGAGACGCTTGAGGCCGCGCTTCGTCATCCGCACTACCGGATGCCCCTCGGGCCCAATCAAGGGCGCGGGGTGGCCAGCGGCTTCTGGTTCAACGCGGGTGGTGAATCAAGCGCCCAGGTCAACGTCAACGAGGACGGCACGGTTGTGGTCGTGACGGGCCACCCCGATATCGGCGGCTCGCGCGCTTCCATGGTCAATATCGCCGCCGAAATGCTTGGCATCGACTACCGGCGGGTGCAGGCGCTGATCGGCGACACCAGCAGCATCCCATTCGCGGCGCTGACCGGAGGAAGCCGCGTCACCTTTGCCGCCGCGCTGGTGGTGACCAAGGCCACCGAACAGGTGATCCAAACGCTGCGCGAGCGCGCAGCAAAGATCTGGAAAATCGATCCCGAGGCGGTCAGCTGGGAGAACGGCGAGGCTCGACCTGCCGGCTCCAATGCCGGTGAGTTTTCGCCGCTCACCTTGGCGGACATCGCCGCCAAGGCAAGCGCGACGGGGGGCCCGATCAACGGGCGCAGTTCGCTCAATACCGAGGGAGCCGGGCCTGGATTTGGAACCCACATTTGCGATGTCGAGGTCGATCCCGAGACCGGCAAGGTGACGGTTCTGCGCTACACCGCATTCCAAGATGTTGGTCGCGCCATCCACCCAAGCTACGTGGAAGGCCAAATGCAGGGTGGTGTCGCCCAGGGGATCGGCTGGGCCCTCAACGAGGAGTGCATCTATGACGCCCGCGGGCGGCTCGATAACCCAAGCTTCCTCGACTATCGCATGCCCGTTGCCTGCGATCTGCCGATGATCGAGTCCGTCATGATCGAGGTGCCAAACGAGAAGCACCCGCAGGGCATCCGTGGCGTCGGTGAAGTGCCGCTCGTACCGGCACCGGCGGCGGTTGCCAATGCCGTTCGCAACGCCATTGGCCTGCGGCTCACGGATCTGCCGATGTCGCCGCCCAAGGTGCTGGCTGCCTTGAGCGCAGCGAACTGAGGACGTCGGGTTTGCTAACCTGATCGGCCGGCGCAGTCGGCCGATCACGACGCTGCACCTGCGACCCGTTCAGCCCCCATTCAGCTGAGCTCCCGCTTTCCGCCGCAAAGGCAAACAAGATTGGCACCCCAACGGTCGGGGGCACTCGTCTTGCGCGGGTGTCTTACGCAACTTTCTGGCCCCTGCTCTCTGGCCTAGCTCTCTGGCCCGAGTGTCTGGCCCGAGTGTCTGGCCCGAGCAAGGGCCGCCAAAGGGTCCGGGTCCTGGCACTCTGTCGCCGATGCCGGGGTCTCAGGAGGCGCCTCAGGAGTTGGCGGCTGGCTGTTGGCCGATCGGCAGTTGGCACCTCAGGAGTTAGCACCTCAGGAGTTGGCAAATGTGGGTGTGGGGGGTTGCGCGTGGCGTGATGGTGGCGATCACCGCGTTGGTTTCGGCTTCGGCGCACGCCAACGAGGCCGCGCACGAGATGGCGGAGAAGTTTGCCGGCGAGGCCAAAGGCGCGGTGGAGCCGGCTGAGGCCACCAAGCGAGATGCCGAACGCAAGGCCCCGACGGCGCGCGTGGAGGCAGCACGCAAGAGGGCAGAGGCCGCGCGCAGGACGGCGGACGCCAAACGGCGCGCCGCCGACGAGGCGGCGCGGGCCGCGGAACGCCGCCGTGAGGAAGAAACGGACATGCTCGCGCGTGCGCGCCGTGAGGCGGATGAGATGCGCGCCGACGCCGAGGAAGCTCGCCTCACCGAAGAGGCGCGCCGCCTGATCCTTGAGGCCGAGCGCGAGCGCGCGAAGGCTGAAGCGCTGCTCGCGGGGCAGCCCGACGCGCCACGACCAGCGCCAATTGCAACCGGGCCGCAGCTCGCCGGCAGTGGTGAGGCGGAGCGGCGCTCGCTTGAACGCACCGAAGAGACGCGCCGCCTGGTCGAGAAGTTGAAACGCGTGCGCCAAATTCACGCAACGCGTATTGCCGACCGGGCACGCCGCGAGGCTGACATTGGGAGCGCGGTCCTGGGACGACCGCCGCAGCCTTCTGCCGCGCCGTCACTGGGGGCGGTGGGAGCTCCCGGAGCGGTCGCGTTGCCGGTCCCGCCCGCCACCCCGCTCCAGGGTCGACCTCCTCCTCGCGCCCCGCAGGAAGCTGCCATGCCCGCTGCGGCCAGTGCGCCCGGCGCCGCAGCCGCACAGGTCCGAGCCCCGTCCGACGTACCACCCACGACGCGCACGGCGGTCACGACGGCGCAGTCGGGCCCCCCGCCAATCCCCGCGGGAGGTGCGACTGCGGCCCCGCCGCTCGATAAGCCGGACGAGACTGCGTCTGGCGTGCGCGCCCCTTCGCTCATCGCGCCGGGTCCGCCTGCAAGCCCCGCCGCGGCACAGATCAGACCAGGCCAGACGACGCCGTCGGTTGGGGTCGACCTCGACCGCGTCACGGTTTTGCTCGTCATGGCGCCCGGCAGCTACGGCATCCGCCGCGGCGGCGCCCAGGTGGCCGATCCGATCCTGTGCATGCGCGATGGCTGTTACATCAGTGCCGGCGCCGATCGTCCGGCAACGTTCTTGCCTGGACGCCGGGCATTGGGCTTGCGCAACACCTGGGGTGCACGGGCCGGCGCCTGCCGAAACGCGCTTGGATGCGTCTTTCGCGGCGTCGAGCTTGGCACGCTCCCGACCTTCCTGCAGCCCGTCGACTTGCACATTTTCAAGCACGATGTGCGGCCCGGCTTCGCCGTGCTCGCTGATTCCGATTGCGCGATCACGGCTGGGCGCCTCACCTGCCGCCACGGCATCGATGCACAGACCTACGCACTGTGGGTTGTCCCGGAGAGGCTCGCACAGATCTTGGGGCCAGCTGGCCTTGAGCGGGCGTTGAGCGAGGGCCTCAACGGTCCACGCTCCGCCCTCCTCGCGCCGCGGCAGCTTGCAAGGTAACTCGCGGGTGGTGAGGGCTGCTTGCCGACCTAGGAAACATTCAAGTCCGGCACGTCGATCCAACGGCGCTCCTGCCAGCTCCTGAGCGCGCAGTCCACCAACTGCACCCCCTTGGCGCCCTCCACCAGGTCCCAGGTGTAGGGGGCGCCCTCGGCGAGGTGGCGGATGAAGGCTTCCCATTGCACCTTGAAGCCGTTGTCGAAGGTCTGCGTGTCCGGCACCTGTTGCCAGCCACCGCGGAAGTCGATTGGCTGCTTGATGTCGGGATTCCACACCGGCTTCGGCGTCGCCATACGTTGTTGGGTGACCACCTCCTGTAGGCCCGCGACCGCCGAGCCGTGGGTGCCATCAACATGCAGCGTGAGGAGGTCGTCGCGGCGCACGCGCGTCGCCCACGAGCTGTTGAACTGAGCGACGATACCCCCCTCGAGCTGGAAGGTCGCATAGGCGGCATCGTCCGCGGTCACCTTGTAGCGTGCGCCCCCCTCGTCGGTGCGCTCGGGAATGTGGGTGGCACCAAAGCAGGATACCGAACGCACGGCGCCGAAGACGTTGTCGAGCACGTAGCGCCAGTGGCAAAGCATGTCGAGGATGATGCCGCCGCCCGCCTCGGCCCGATAATTCCAGGACGGACGCTGGGCCGGCTGCAGATCGCCCTCAAACACCCAATAGCCAAACTCGCCTCTCACCGCGAAGATGCGGCCAAAGAACCCCGAATCAATCAAGAGCTTGAGCTTGCGCAGCCCCGGTAGAAACAGCTTGTCCTGCACGACGCCATGGCGAACGCCGGCGGCCTTGGCTTTGCGCACAATGCCGAGCGCGGCATCAAGCGTTGTGGCCACCGGTTTCTCGCAATAGACGTGCTTGCCCGCGGCAATGGCCTTGGCGAGCAAGAGAGGGCGCATCTGCGTCGTGCCAGCGTCGAAGAACACGGTGTCGTTGGCATCTGCCAGCGCCGCGTCGAGATCGGTGGTGAGGCGAGCGATGCCGTTGGCCTTGGCCAGAAGCGCCAGTTTCTCCTCGTTGCGCCCAACGAGAATGGGGTCGGGTACCACGTGGTCACCGTTGCTCAGGGCGACACCGCCCTGCGCGCGGATGGCCAGGATCGAGCGCACGAGATGCTGGTTGGTCCCCATGCGTCCCGTCACCCCGTGCATGATGATGCCAAGCCGTCTCACGGCCATGCCGCTCTCCCGATCTGCCCCTCGACACCGCTCATTCTAGGTGCTGCCCTGCGGGGGCTGTCAATTCGCCGGGGTGCTTGCACCGCAGTGGGCTGATGCGGGCGGCGCTGCGAACGCAAGGCGCTTGCCGGCGTTGTTAAGTGCGCGCTTGCTTGGGCTCGCGTTTGGCGCGCAGAGGCTCGACGATTTCGAAGCCCAGCGAAAAGTCCTCAAGGAGATCCAACAGCTGGGCGAGCTTGCGGCCGTCGCCATCAATCCTGACGGCGCCCTGCGCGAGTGCCTCGGGCAGCGCCAGTTCCCGCAGCACGAGACGGTTGAGCGTGGCACGCTCCAGGCTCGCCGTGCAATCGGCGCGCTCGGCGTGGCGATCGATTAGACAGGTCAGCGCGCAGTTCTCAAGGGTCGTGGCGCAGCGCTGGCCGGTGTCCGGGAACTCCCAGTTGATGATGGCCGTCATGCCTTCCGCCGCCTCGGCCTTGAGACGCACACCGAGCGCGTCGAAGAAGAGATCAAGGCTCAGGCCGCGCACAATGTCGCCAGCGGCGCGGGAGGGAGTGGCAGGCAAGGTCATGCCGTGGCGCAGCTCGCGGGCGCCTTGGAGGTAGGCGTTGCGCCAGGTGGCCGACTCGGATTGGTAGCCCAACTGCTCCAGGGCATCGGCACCCAACTGGCGCGCGGCCCCGTTGTCGGGATCGGCGAACACCACCTGGCTCATGACATCGGCCACCCAGCGGTATTGGCCGCTGGCAAAGTCCGCCTGGGCACGCGCTATGACCGCTGCCGCGCCGCCCATGTATGCGATCGTCTTTTTCGCGCGTTCCACGCCAGGCAGTGCATTGAGATTGGCGGGGTTGGCGTCGTACCAGCCGAGATAGCGTTGGTAGACCGCTTTGGCGTTGTGGCTGAAGGTCCCGTAGTAGCCGCGCAGGTGCCACTCGTGTTCCAGGCTTTTGGGAGGCGCAAGCCGCTCGGCGATCGTCGCTGCCGTGAGGCCCCGGTTCATGAGCCGCAGCGTTTGGTCATGCAGGTACTTATAGGCATCGCGCTGCTTGGCAAGATAGTCGACTAGGCGTGCGTTGCCCCAGATCGGCCAGTGGTGCTGGGCGAATACCACGTCCGCTTGTCGGGCAAAGCGGTCGCGCGCCTCGTTGAGGTATTTGGCCCAGGCATTGGCGTCGCGCACCTGCGCACCCCGGATTGGGTAGATATTGTGCAGGTTGTGAGTGGCGTTTTCAGCCAGGTTGAGGGCACGCAGGCCCGGATAGAACATGTGCATCTCGGCTGGTGCTTCCGTGTCGGGGGCGAGCTGGAAGACAATCTCGACACCGTCGATCGTGTGCACCTCGATCGGTGTGCGGATGAGTTGCGTTGGCGGGATCAGTGTTACCGTGCCGCGGGAAGTGACCTTGCCAAGACCGGCATCGACTTGCCCGCGCGGACCCCGCGGCAGCAGCGCGCCGAACTGAAACATTGCGCGACGGATCATCGGCGTGCCGGCCAGCACGTTCTCCTTGGTCACCTCCTCCATGAAGCGATCTGGGGCGATGATGGCGACGTTGCCGGCCTTCACGTCCACCTCATCGACCACGCCGCGCACGCCGCCGAAGTGGTCGACGTGGCTGTGGCTGTAGATCACCGCGGCCACCGGCCGCCTGCCGCGGTGGTGCCAGTAGAGCTCGACGCCGGCGCGCGCGACCTCCGCGGAGATGAGCGGATCGATGATGATGATGCCGCGGCTGCCCTCGATGATCGTCATGTTTGAGATGTCGAAGCCGCGCACCTGGTAAATGCGGTCTCTAACCTGGAACAGGCCGTTGTGCATGTTGAGCCGCGCCTGTCGCCACAAGCTCGGGTTGACGGTATCGGGAGCCGCCTCGTGCGCCAGGAAGGCGTAGTCCTCGAGGCTGTAGACCACACGGCCCTCGGCGTTGCGGATCTCGACCTTGGGCAGCGTGCCGATGAAGCCTCGCGCCGCATCCTCAAAATCCGTCCGATCGGCGAACGGCAGCGCCGCAAGGAGGGAGCGGTTGTGGGCACAGGTTATCGGCGTAGCGCCCTTGCTCGTGCTGGTCTCGCCGGCCATGGTTGCTGATCCTTTGCGCATCACCTTTGCGTGTCAGCCGATCCCGGCGGTCGCCGACTACAGATCGGGGTCGGCCCCAATGCCGCCCCTCCCCTGCCACTCGCCCGCCGGGTCTCGCAGGTGCCCGCTTCCCCGCACCCCCTCACCTGCAAGGAGCGGCCCGGCGCCAATGATGGCAGAAATTGGGACATCCGGCGGGCGGCAATCTGCCCCTTTTCAAAGCCCACGGGTGCGTCTAAGTTGGGGGCGAATCGCAACCAACGGAAAGGAGGTGATCCAATGTCTAGTGGGATCTTGCATTCGGCGAAGCCGATGAAGCTCGATCACGCACTCGTTGGAGCAGCCTCCTGCGAGGGTTGATCGGGGCTATTTGGGGCGGCCGCCAAGCCGCCTTTCCGGCACGACGCCGCTGATCTCACGGGGGCCGCCTAGGGCGGCCCCTTTTTTTCTGTCTCTCCCACACCTGTGCCGGTGCCAGGCTTGTGCCAGTGCCAGGCTTGTGCCAGTGCCAGACTTGTGCCAGTGCCAGACTTCTGCCGGTGCCGACTTTCCGTGCGTGCTAGACCTGGGGTGTGGAGACTTTCGCTGGGAGAGCGCCCCTATTGCGCGGGGCGCGGGCTGGTCGCGAGCCTGAGCCCAGGCTTGCCATAGCCGGGCGTTGCCTAGCCTGGGCAATGGGCTGTGATCCGGAAGGCGGCCCTCCGTGGCAAGGCGTCGCTCCAAGCAAGACCAGAGAGCGACGGCGGCGCTGCCCCTTTTGCTGGTGCTGTTTGCCGATCAGGCTAGCGGGTGCCGTAGGCGCGATCGCCAGCGTCGCCGAGGCCCGGCAGGATATAGGCATTGACGTCGAGGCCGTCGTCGATTGCGGCTGTCCAGATCGGCACCTCCGGATGGATGCCGCGCAGGCGTTCAAAGCCTTGCGGGGCTCCGAGCAAGCACACGAAGCGGATGTCCTTGGCGCCTCGCTCCTTGAGCCGGTCGATGGCAGCGACTGCTGTATTGGCGGTGGCGAGCACGGGGGCAACAACAATGACGAGGCGCTCGGCGATGTCGGCCGGTGCCTTGAAGAAGTATTCTACGGCCACGAACGTCTCTGGCTCACGGTAAAGACCGATGTGGGCCACTCTGGCTGTCGGCACCAGGTCGAGCATGCCCTCAACGAAGGTCGTCCCCGCGCGCAGCACAGGCGCAAACACCAGTTTCTTGCCGGCGATCTGCGACGCCGTCGTGCGCACCAAAGGCGTCTCGATCTCCACATGCCTGAGCGGCAGATCGCGCGTTACCTCATAGCACAGAAGCATGCCGATCTCTTTCAGGAGCTCGCGGAAGGACTTGGTGGAGCGGTTCTTGTCGCGGATGAGGGTGAGCTTATGTTGCACCAGCGGATGAGTGACGACCGTAACGCCTTGCATGGCATGCCTCGACGCTTGCGAGCTAAAAAACCGTGCCGTCGCTGGCAACGCGGATGGGCGGCGAGCCGTCCCGTCGACGGACTTGTGCCATCTCGCGGCCGGCCGCCCAACTGCCGCCTTGCAGCACCTTGGCCAACGGAAACGAGGCGGCGTCCCTCCCTAGCCGGCCGCGCACGCAATGAGCGAGGCGGTCGAGCAGCGCAACCGTCAGCGCGCGCCATTCGACGACGAGCTCGGAGCCAACCTCATGCGTGGCCGCGGCTTGGGTCGGGTCGCGCAGCTTGAGCACGCCGGTATCGAGGAAAAGGCCCCCGTTACGGTATTCGGCGAGCCCCGTGAGGCCATCGAGCGCGGTCACCTCGATGCCAGCCGCCTGCAGTGGCTCCACCAGCGAGTAGGTCAGCCACTGCGACAGCTTATGCAGTGGCACCAACCCCGTTGTGGCATCAGGCGCGCTAAGACCCGAATGACGCCAGCAGTCACCCAGGGGCACGCCGCCCAAGGCCAGCCGCGACGGCCAGATCGGTCCTAGATGCCGCAACACCTCCTCAAGGATGGTGGCGGCGGCAATGCCGCAGCCATGCGCCAGGGCCGTCAGGTGATCGAAGAGGCCGCCGGCGCGCCCCGTGTCGGCGCGGGCGAAGATGTCGGGTCGGGCCGCCACGATGGCTCCAAGGCGCCGCAGCAGATCGGCACGGCCATCAAGCCCCGCCAGCGGATTGGCCTCGCTGACCTGGAAATGCCGCCCGAGCACCCCAGCATCGAGCGCCTGTAGCGCCGCTGCGTCGGCGCGCATCGGCCTACCGGGCGTCTGCGAAAGCCCGCCGGCGGCAAACATGGCAAGGCTGGCAAGCGCCAGGCCTTCCGACCGGCCAATGCGTGCGCCTGTTGCAGGGTCGCGATAGCTCCAGGATGGTCCAGCCCCCGCATCGAGGAGCACGCTGACAATGGCAAGGTCGAACGCGGCCCGGGCACGCTCGGCGGCATCGCGCCATGACGTGGCCTTGTCGAGCTCGATCCAACGATCATGCCCACGCACCAGGAAATGGCGCCAACGGGCGTGGAGGGGCACGTCGAGCGCGGGATAGGCCTTGCGCGTGGTTGCGGCGACGAGATCGGCGGCAGTGTCGAGGCGGTCAAGGTCGACGCGAAAATGCGCAAGCCTATCGTCGATGCCGATCGCCAACAGTCGATGCGCCCGCTCCCGCACGGCCTGAGCGCTCAAAAGCGAATAAGCTGCCGCCGTCTCGGGCTTCACGCGCACGTCCGGGGGTCGAGGGGTCACTGCTGGTCGAGCGAGCGACCGACCGTGGTCGCCAAGTCCTGCGGCTCGAATGCCGCGCCGGCGTAGTAGCCGGCGGCTTTCTTGGCCGCCATCTCCACCTGGGCGTCCGCGGGAATGAGCTCGTTGGGGATCGGCACGCGCTCGAGGATTTTGATGCCCTGTCCGGTCAGGGCCGCGTATTTCATGTCGCTCATGGAAACGAAGCGGTCGATCCGGGCAATGCCGAGCCAGTGCAGCACATCGGGCATGAGCTGTTGGAAGCGGGCGTCCTGGACGCCGGCCACGCATTCGGTGCGCTCAAAATAGGCCGCGGCAGCATCGCCGCCCTCCTGGCGCTTTCTTGCGTTGTACACCAGGAACTTGGTGACCTCGCCGAGCGCGCGCCCCTCCTTGCGGTTGTAGACGATGATGCCGAGGCCGCTTGCTTGTGCGGCGCGCGCACACTCCTCGATGCCGTGCACAAGATAGGGGCGACAGGTGCAGATGTCGGACCCGAACACATCCGAGCCGTTGCATTCGTCGTGCACCCGACAGGTGATCGGCGTGGCGGGATCGGCCAACCTGGCGATGTCTCCGAAGATATAGACGGTCGTGCCACCGATGGGGGGCAGGAAGTGGCGCAGGTCGGGTCGCGTCACCAGCTCCGGGAACATGCCGGCGGTTTGCTCAAACAGCGTACGGCGCAGGCTGGTCTCGCTGGTCTTGAAGCGTTCGGCGATGCCGGGCAGGTACCAGACCGGATCGATGGCGATCTTCACCACCGACAAGCTGCCGTTGGGTTGCACCACCGCTCCGTCATGGACGAGCCGACCCTTGCCAATCGCCTGCTCGATTTCCGGCAGGTCGAGACGGGCGCGCGTGATGGCAATGCTGGGCCTGATGTCGGCACCCTCGGCAATCGCGTCGGCGAAGGCTTCCGTCACCGTGTGTCCCCACGGATCGAGCGACACGATCTTGCCCACGGCGTGCCATTGCGCGAAGGGACCGATCACGACCGCCGGTCCGGTGTTGGTGAAGTCCGGCCGCTGCAGCGGGCTCAGCGCTCCAGCGGAGACGGCCAGTGCGCGATAGAGCGCGTAGGAGCCGCCATGCGTGCCGATGACATTGCGGTCGAAGGGTTGCGATACCGTGCCGATGATGGGACCACGCTCCCGCGCCGAGGGAGCACCCCACACGATCGGATACCGCGGCTTGGCTCCGGGAGCTGGGTGCGAGGTCAGGCGTATATGATCGGGCCGGTTGGGGCGGGTCATCGCGCTCCCCAAAAAAGGCGACGGCCCGCCACGACGACGGGCCACCTCGTCATTGCTTTTGCTGCTTTCGCTCGCTCGCGCGTCCCGGCAGGGATGCCGATCAGGCTCATGTGCCGCCATTATAGCCAGGTCGCAGTCGGAAACAATGCCGGGGGTGGCACCCAGGGGCACGACCGCCCTCGCGCCGAGTGAACGGCCATGCCATGCTGCAAGGCAGCAGCGCCACAGCTCCGATGAGGCCAGCATGGGCTATGAGACCGTCAATTTCGAAATCGGCGCGGACCGGGTGGGCATTCTCACCCTCAACCGACCCGAGGTCCGCAACGCCATGAACACGCAGATGATGACCGAGCTGCGCGATTGCTTTGCCGCCTTCTATGTCGACCATGATGCCGCCCTGTGTCTGGTCGTGACGGGTGCCGCGGGCGCCTTCTGCAGCGGCGGCGATTTGCGGGAGCGCAAGGGCATGACCGATGCCACGTGGCGGCGGCAGCATGCCATCGTTGAGCAGATGGTGCGGGCCATCCACGACTGCCCGATCCCAATCATCGCCGCGGTCAACGGCCCGGCCTATGCCGGCGGCATGGAGCTGGCGCTGGCGGCGGACTTCATTTACGCGGCCCAGTCCGCCAGGTTCGCCTTGACCGAGGTAACGCTTGGCATCCTGCCGGGAGCCTGCGGCACGCAAAATCTGCCGCGTGCGGTGGGCGTGCGCCGCGCCAAGGAGCTGATCCTGACCGGCAGTCCCTTCAGCGCGCAAGAGGCCTGCGCGTGGGGCATGGTCAACAAGGTGTGCCCCGACGCTGCGCTGATGGGCGAGGTAATGGCGACGGCGCGACGTATCGCCGGCCACGCGCCGATCTCGGTGCGCCAGGCCAAGAAGGCGCTCGACAGGGCGATCGATCTGGATCGCGTCACCGGCTATGCCTTTGAGATCGAAGCCTACAACCGCACCGTCGGCACCGAAGATCGTCAGGAAGGCATCAACGCCTTCAACGAGAAGCGCAAGCCAAGGTACCAGGGGCGATAGGACAATGGCGCAGCGCGCTGGCGCGGAAACGGTTAGGGCGCCAAGATCGGCCATGCCTCAAACCAATGACCTGCTGCGGCGCACAATGGCGCGGCGCGCCGGCCTGGGCGAGGTACCAGCAAGCGGCAGGTGGCGAGCACAATGAAAGTCGTCGTGGTTGGAGCCGGCGTTCTGGGGGCCAGCACGGCCTACCACCTCGCACGCGCCGGCTGTGAGGTGACAGTGGTCGATCGCGCCGATGCCGGTCGCGCCACTGCCGCCGGCGCTGGCATCATCTGCCCCTGGGGGTCACCGACCGAGGACGCGGCGAGCTACCAGTTGCTGGCGGGCGGTGCGCGCTACTATCCCGAGTTCGTCGCCATGTTGGCGGCGGACGGCGAACCCGACGTGGGCTACGCCGCCGTCGGTGGCCTCTACGTGCCCGCCGAGGCGCGCGAGCTCGACGCCGTCGAGGCCCGCGTCCGCGCCCGCCGCAAGACTTGGCCGGTAGGCGAGGTCGAACGGCTGTCGGCGAAGGAGGCGCAAGCCCTCTTTCCGCCGCTGTGCCGCGAGCAGCCCGCGCTTTATGTGTCGGGTGGTGCTCGCATCGACGGGCGACGGCTCAGCGGTGCGTTGCAGCGCGCTTGCCTGAGGCATCAGGCGCAGTTCGAAACCGGCTCCGCCGAGCTCATTGTTGAGCACCACCGCGCGGTCGGCGTCCGGGTGGCGGGCAAGGCGATTGCAGCGGACATCGTGGTGGTGGCGGCGGGCGCCTGGGCGCCTGCCATGTTGGCGCCGGCCGGCGTGCGATTGGCCGTGGTGCCGCAACGTGGCCAGATCCTGCATCTGCGGCGGCCGCCTATCGACACGGCGCGCTGGCCGGTGCTGATGCCGCTCAATAGCTACTATCTTTTGGCGTTTGAGGATTCGCGCGTCGTGATCGGCGCCACGCGCGAGATCGGCTCGGGCTTCGACTACCGCGTAACCGCGGCGGGTGTAGCCGAGGTCCTGAACGCTGGCCTGGCGGTCGCGCCGGGGCTTCAATCCTGGACGCTTGAGGAAATCCGGATCGGCTTCCGGCCGGTGGCGCTTGATGAGGTGCCCAAGCTTGGGCCCGTGGCGGGAACGGACAACCTCTTTATCGGCAACGGTCTGGGCCCCAGCGGCCTTACCATGGGCCCCTATTGCGGCTCCCTGCTGGCCCAAGCGGCGCTGGGCAAGGACCTCGATTTCACGCGGTTTGCTGTTGGCTGAGGGGTGCCGCAGGGCTCCTCGATGGCCGCGGCGGCTCGGGCGCCAGGTTGGCTCGGGCGCAAGCTTGGCAGGGCCCGAGAGGCTGGCCAATTGGGCCCACGTTCGCTATCGCTTGGGTGGTACGATTGGGACAAGCGCACATGATCCATGCAAGCGACGCCGTCTCCATCTCCATTGAGCCGGGCTGGGCCGACATCCGCGAAGGTGTGGCGCGCATCTGCGAGCGCTATCCCAACGCCTACTGGGTCAAGCTCGACCACGCGAGCGCCTACCCCGTTGAGTTCGTCGATGCGCTCACCCAGGCAGGCTACCTGGCCGCCCTCATTCCGGAGGAGTACGGCGGGGCCGGCCTGCCGATCTCGGCTGGTTGTGCCATCTTGGAGACCATCCACGAGCGGGGCGCCAATGCGGCCGCCTGTCATGCGCAGATGTACACCATGGGTACCGTGCTGCGGCACGGCAGCCCCGCCCAGAAGCGCAAATATCTGCCCGGCATCGCCGCGGGCAAGCTGCGGTTGCAGGCCTTCGGCGTCACCGAGCCCACCACCGGCTCCGACACCACCCAGCTCAAGACGCGCGCGGACAAGAAGGGCAACGACCGCTATGTCGTCAACGGCCAAAAGGTGTGGACATCACGCGTGCTGCAATCCGACCTGATGCTCTTGCTGGCTCGCACCACACCTCCCGACAAGGTCAAGAAGCGCTCCGAGGGGCTCTCCGTCTTTCTCGTCGATCTTGCGGAGGCAAAGGGTAAGGGCATCGAGATCAACAAGATCGACGCCATGATCAATCACAACACCTGCGAGGTGTTCTTCGACAACCTCGAAGTGCCCGCGGAAAACTTGATCGGCGAGGAGGGTCAAGGCTTCAAGTACATCGTCGACAGCATGAACGCGGAGCGCATTCTGATCGCGTCGGAAAGTCTCGGCGATGCCAAGTTCTTCATTGCGCGCGCTGCGGAGTACGCCAAGGAGCGGGTGGTATTTGGCCGCCCGATCGGACAAAACCAGGGCGTTGCCTTCCCCATCGCGCGGGCGCACGCTGACATGATTGCCGCCGAGCTGGTTGTCAAAAAGGCGGCGGCACTGTTCGAGGCCGAGCGCGACTGCGGTGCGGAGGCCAATATGGGCAAGATGCTGGCCGCCGATGCGGCCTGGAAGGCGGCGGAGGCCTGCCTGCAGACCTTTGGCGGTTTCGGCTACGCTCGCGAATACGGCATCGAGCGCAAGTGGCGCGAGTGCCGGCTCTACCAGACGGCGCCGATCTCCACCAATATGGTGCTCGCCTATATCGCCCAACACGTGCTGGGCTTGCCTCGGTCCTATTGACGGGCTCAATGGGCCGGGCGAAGCGCGCTTGCCTCGACGCCGTTGCTGGCGCCCTTTGGCCTGGCGGGATTGCAGATCGACCGCGGCCCCCTAGAGTTTGTGGGCCATGCGCTCCTTTTTCGTGGCGAGGTAGCGCTTGTTGTA
Organism: Hyphomicrobiaceae bacterium; assembly: GCA_036558085.1. Lineage (GTDB taxonomy): Bacteria > Pseudomonadota > Alphaproteobacteria > Rhizobiales > Hyphomicrobiaceae > AWTP1-13. The sequence continues at coordinate 57,223 of DATBGH010000014.1, read as the reverse complement.
GGACGAGGGTGTGACGATCAGCGGCAGCTGTTCGATGACCTCGACGCCTTCCTCGCGCAAGGCTTCCACTTTGGCGGGATTGTTGGTGAGAAGCTTGATCTCGGGATATCCGAGGTCGAACAGGATGTGGGCGGCAAGATCATAGTCGCGCGCCTCGATGGGGGCACCGATGGCCACGTTCGCATCGACGGTGTCGTAGCCTTGGTCTTGCAAGGCGTAGGCCCTAATCTTGTTGACGAGGCCGATGCCGCGTCCCTCCTGATAGGGAAGATAGATGAGGATACCGACCGGGCTCGCGGTGATCACGCTCAGGGCCGCCTGGAGCTGCGGGTAGCAGTCGCAGCGCAGCGAATGAAAGATGTCGCCGGTCACGCAACCGCTGTGCACACGCACCACCGGTTTCTTGTTGCCGGCGTCCTTATCGCGGTGCACCAAGACCAGGGCTTGAAAGTTGGGGTCCGCCCCCTGGTAGGCGCGAGCCTCAAGCTGCAACTCCCGGCCTTTGAACTCAACTGGAAGGATCGTCTGAGCCGTCCAGTCCAATTCCAGCTCGACGGATGTCACCGCATTCGATTTCATCGAACTCTCCAAACGGCGTGCCGGCGCGATATGGGCCGACAATTTGGGTCTTGTAAAGGCGACGCGCCAGCGACGCCGCGTCACAAGTTGTTTCAGAGATTCTCGTTTCAGAGATTCCGGCTTCCCTCCCCAGGGACGCGCGAGGACGTCACCGCCTACCGACGGTATCGTCGGCGTCCCATGCAGCCGGCGTGGCGTTGTTGCACAGGAAACCCCAGTTCGTCCCACGTTCGCCTTCTGGACGAAAGGCCGAGGTCGCCATTTGGATAACCGGCGCAACATGAACGCAGCCTGTATGTCCTCGGTTCCGGGCGGCCGTCCGCGCACGGGCGATTTCCAAGACGTGTGGCTAGAGGATGTTTTGTTAGTTAAATCAAATATTTATATAGGATTTGTGCGTCTTCTGAAGACATCTCTTTCGGTGGCGAGGTGGAGTTTCGACGCACCTGCGACGCTACCTTCATTGCGCATTCATTTTGGTCGTGCTGGTCTGTAAAGCTTTTGTGACGTGTCCCAACGGTCGGTCCATGACGGATCATACGCTGGGCCTTCCCACCGGGAGGCCTCGAACTGGTCGGCTGCGCTCCGTCGCAGCCCAGCTGCTCAAACGCGTCGCGCTCCGTCCGACCACGTCGTGGGCTATTGCGGCGCTGATTGGTGCAATGCTGGCCCGCTATTTCTGGGTTGATGAGGGCGCGCTCCCCAACATTCTGTTCACCGTCGGCGTGACGCTGGCACTCATCGTCCTTCTCATCCTGTTGGCGCAACGGGTGCTGTTCGCCACCACGCTGGTGGCTTTGCTGGTGGTGCTGATCGTCGCCGTCTCCTCGGTGAAGCGTGCGGTCATGAACATGGTCTTGCACGCTTACGATATCGTCTTCTATCTGAGCTCATGGTCGACGATCAGCTATCTGTGGAGCGACCAGCGCCGCTATGTGGTGGCGCTTGCCGGCGCGCTCATCGGGTTTGCGTGTGCAACCTGGCTTGTCTACCGCGCCGATGGGACATGCGTGAGCCGCCGCTGGGCGGCCGCGGCCCTGCCCGTTGCCATCGTGCTTGCCTGGTACGGCGCTGCTGCCAAAGGCGAGCGCCGGCACATGCAGTTCTATTATGAGAACCTCTACGTCTCTTCCTTCTACGCCTCGTGGGGGGAAACGTTGGAGGCGCTGTGGCGCGGGGCGCTCCTGGAAGCGGCGCCGCGCGCGGCGGCGGGGCCCGCGTTCGCCCCCCCGGCCGCGTGCACCTTGGGTGCCAAGCCGCCGCACGTCCTTCTCATTCACGAGGAATCGGTGGTGCAGCCCGCACTTTTCCCGACCCTGCATTACGACCACGCCGTGGACCCCTTTTTCCACTCCTACGATGATCAGACCCACCGACTGCGGGTTGAAACCTACGGCGGCGCCTCGTGGCTGACGGAGTTCTCGATCCTGGCCGGGGTATCAACGCACGCCTTCGGCGGCATGCGCCAATTCGTGCAGAGCTTCACGCAAAACAAGCTGAAGGAGACGCTGCCACAGGTGTTTGAGCGCTGCGGCTACCGCAACGTCGTGTTCTACCCATTGCTGCGCAATTTCGTGTCCAACGATCGCTTCTATAGCTCGATCGGGCTCAAAGAAATCTTCGACATGCGCGCGCAAGGGGCCAAGAGCACCCAGGAGCGCGACCACTTCTACTTCGCCAATGCCATGGCCGAGATGGAAAAGCACCTCAAGTCCTCACGCAAGCCGCTCTTCATCTACATCCAGACCATGTCCGCGCACTGGCCCTACGACTTCAAGTACCAGCCCGACGTCGATGTCCCGGGCGGGGGCCCGGGCACGGACCCCGAAATGCACGAGTATCTGCGCCGCCTGTCCCTCGCCAAGATGGATTTCGATGCGCTGATGAGCGAGCTGCGCCACCGCTTCCCGCTCGAGCGGTTTTTGGTGGTTCACTACGGGGATCACCATCCCATGGCCACGCGCACGCTGTTGGGTTTTGATGCCGATACGGAAGCCGAGGACGTGGCGCTGAGCCCAGAATCGGTCGGCTTCATCACCTACTACGCGGTGCGCGGCGTCAACTATCGCGTGCCGACGTTGCCGCAGTTCGAAACTCTCGATGTTCCCTACCTTGGCACCGTGATCCTGGACGCGGCCGGCCTGCCGCTCTCCGATTCCCATCGCGAGCGCAAGCGTTTGATGCTGCTCTGCAGGGGGCGCTATCAAACCTGCGAACACCGCGACGAGATCCTCCTTTTTCATCGCCGCCTGATCGATTCGGGGGTGATGGCGGCCGGCTGAGGGGAGCCCGGGCCCCGGTGTCTTCCAGGCGCCGGCCGCCCCCCGCATTGCTTTGCCGATCGACGCGTGGCAAGGACGGCATTGACAAGCCCGTTGCCCCAGCCACCGACCCCCGCGAGGCCCTTTGTCGTTGTCCAGTCCCGAGCCCCTCAGCCAAGAGCGCCCACGCTCGCTTGGCTCGCCGCGGCGGCGCACCCTGTCCGTGGTCGTGCCCATGCTCAACGAGGAGCGCGGGGTCGAGCCGCTGATCGGGCGGCTGAAACCAGTGCTGGACGGGCTCGATCTTGACTGGGAGGTGGTGTTCGTCGACGACGGCTCGAGCGACGGTACGCTCGCCAGGCTGCGGGCGCTCAACGCCCAGGATCGGCGCCTCAAGGCGATCTCGCTCAGCCGCAACTTCGGCAAGGAGATCGCCACGGCCGCTGGCCTCAGCTATGTCACGGGCGACGCGGCCGTGTTGATGGATGCTGACCTGCAGCACCCGCCGGAGCTCATTCGCGACTTCGTAGCCCATTGGCGCGCGGGGTTTGAAATCGTCTACGGCCAACGGCGCGATCGCGACGCCGATACCTTCCTGCATCGCTGGGCCGCACGCGCCTTCTATCTCACCTTTCAGAAACTTAGCGGGACCACGCTGCCCACGGGGGCCGGCGACTTTCGCTTGCTCGACCGCAAGGCGGTCGACGCCATGAACCGCATGCGCGAGCGGGTGCGTTTCAACAAGGGGTTGTTCGCATGGATGGGATTTCGATCGATCGGCGTACCCTTCAAGGTGCCGCCGCGGCAGGGCAGTGGCGGCTCGCGCTGGCGGCCGCGCCAGCTGCTGCGCTTCGGCCTTGACGGCATCGCCTCGTTCACGACGATCCCGCTGCGTGTGTGGTCCTATCTTGGGCTGTTGATCTCGCTCTTCGCGTTCGGTTACGCCGCGCTGTTCCTGCTCAAGACGCTGCTGTTTGGGATTGATGTGCCGGGCTTCCCGACCCTCGTCATCTCCGTGATGTTCTTTGCCGGCGTGCAGCTCCTCTCGCTCGGCATCATCGGCGAGTACTTGGGACGGATCTACGAGGAGGTGAAGGGGCGGCCGTTGTATATTGTCTCAGAGGTGCTGGGCATCGAACCGGAAGCCTCGCACCCCAAGGCGTCGGGTTCAGGCGAGCCTCGCGGCCAATGACGGGGGTACCCGGGCCGGCACCCGGGCTCTAGGACTGGCACGAGATCAACCTTGAGAGGGCGATCGCGCGAGCATGATCATACTGTGCGCCGATGATTACGCGCTGACCGAGGGCATCTCCCGCGCCATCGGCGAGCTCGCCGCCGCCAAGCGCCTGTCGGCGACGAGCGTGCTCGTCACCTCGGCGCGTTGGCCGGCCAGTGCACCGCGCCTGTCGGCCCATCGTGGCCACCTGAGCGTGGGGCTGCATCTCAACTTGACGGTCGGAGCCCCGCTCGGGCCGATGCCGCGGCTGGCGCCCGATGGGGCCTTTCCCGGACTGCAAGGCCTCCTCGCACGGGCGCTGCTCGGGGTGCTCGACAGAGGCGAAATCGAGACCGAAATCGTGCGCCAGCTCGATCGCTTCGAGCAGGGCATGCGGGCGCCGCCCGATCACATCGACGGCCACCAGCACGTCCATGTTTTCTCCGGCGTGCGTGCGGCCCTGCTGGCGACGGTGCGGCGGCGCTATCCGAGCCGCCCGCCGTTGATCCGCGACCCGTCGGATCGGCTCAGCACCATCAAGGCCAGAGGCATGGCCGTCCCCAAGGCCTTCCTGGTCGCGGCCTGCGCCGTCGGGTTCGCCCGCTCGGCGCGGCGCCTGGGCCTGCCGCTCAACGACAGCTTTGCGGGTTTTTCCAACTTCGATCCCCGGGTCGCCTTCGCCGAGGAACTGGAAAAGGCGCTGCTGCAGCCCGGTCGCCGGCACATCGTCATGTGCCATCCCGGCCATCCCGACGCCGAGCTCGCCGCGGTTGATACCGTCGTGGAACGGCGGCGCATGGAGTACGACGCCTTGCTGCGCGATGGTGGCCTGCCGGCGCGGATCTGGCGGCCTTCCCGCAGAGCCGATGGCCCGCCGCTCGCCTGGGCGGACCTGCAGGATTGAGCATGACGGACCGAGGCCCCCAATGGACGCCTGCGGGCCAGCACCCGGTGCGCCACGGCCTGGCATTTTTGTTTTCGGGGGGGACGGCCTTTGCGGTCGACGCCACCGTCCTTGAACTGCTGACAGCTCTCTGGGGCGTGCCCGCAATCGCCGCCCGGGTGGCGGCAATCGCTCTGGCCATGGTGGCGGGATGGCTGATGCACCGCACCTTCACGTTCGCCGTGGCGAGGCCGCCGAGCGTCGCGGAGTTCGTTCGCTACGCAGGGGTTGCATGGGCGGCCGCGGCGGTGAATTACGCGGTGTTCGTTCTCCTCCTGCTGGCGCGTCCCGGCACGCACCCACTGGTCGGGTTGGTCGTGTCCTCGATCACGGCCATGGTCCTGGCCTATGTCGGCATGCGCTTTGCCGCCTTCCCGCGGTCGGATCCGCGCGAGAGGTCATGAGGTTCATGGCAACGTGATGAGCGCGCTCATCAGCGCATTGCGCAGGTTGGCGAGCGAGAAGGGTTCGAAGCGAAAGGTGATGCGGTGGCGACCCTCGCCCACCTCCACACCGCGGAAGAGCACGTTGGTGCGCAGGATTGGCGCGGGCCGGCCATCGATCTGCGCGATCCAGCCCGGGTAGTAGGCCTCGTGCACGATGAGGATGCCGGGTTGCTTGTTGTCGACCTCGACCTCCATGCTGTCGGGGTGCCAGGAGACGATTTGGGCGTGACCCTCCTCTGTCCCCAGGGGTGCGGGCCAATCGCGTCGCAAGGGTGGTGTGTGGTCGTCGACTTGGGCCGCTTCGCCAAGCGGGTTGGTGGTGAATTGGCCGGCGCGAACCTGGGCATCGGCATCTGCCACTGTCACGCGTTTGACGAACTTGACGCGCGATTCGGCTCTCCGCCGCAGCCGGTAGATCCAGATTTTTGGGCCCGCCAACAGCACATCCAAAACCGGTCGGCGCGGCAGATGGGGCACTTCGTCGATGGGTCGACCGAGCACGACGTACTCAAGTCCCAGCTCGCGGGCGAGCGCACAGTCATAGCCGTCGAAAGAGGCTGGGAACATGCGCTGGTTGACGATGTATGTCGTCTCGCCGGGAGAGACGAGGCGGTCATAGGAGCCGATGCGCAGCGGGTTATAGCCGTTGGTCGCCTCAAGCCCGCGCGCCATGGCAACGTTTTGCCATGGTCCGCCGACACCGACCACCTCGATGCGCGGCCGCTCCCCCAGTCGATGCCGCTCGGCGATCTCCCGCTCCAGGACGGACAAGGCCTGGGCGTCGGCGCCGGTGGGCTGTTGCAGCACCGAATAGTAGGCCGGGCTCTCCGCGTTGAGGCTTGAGGCGGTGTTGAAGCACAGGAGTTCGCCGGTCGCGACTACGCTTGCACACGCTGCCGCCACCGCGCGGGCCCGCGCGGTGCGGGCTCGCGCCAGCACGAGGATGACGGCGAGCGCCAGCGGCAGCATCTTGGCGACCTGCCAAAGGGAGGCAAGCCCGTGGTGCGTTTTCTGCGAGAAGGCCACCGCCCAGCCGATGATGCCGATCGCGGCGAGCCCGACGGTCCAGAGGCGCCACGCTGAGACGCGCGGCGGCCCCTCGCGCGTGTACTGAGCGAGGAGCTGACCGGCGATGAGGGCGAGCGCGGCAATGAGCACGAAGGTGCCATCGATCGGTCGACGGAACAGGTGCACGCCGGGCAGGTACTGAAACGCCAGAGCGTAGATGGGGCTGTAACGGCCGAGGGCGTAGAGCAACCCTAGCACCAAGACCGCGGTCATGAGGCGCGAGCCGCGCCGCGCCATCCAGCCCCCTGCGACGCCGAACCAAAGGATGACGATCGTGGAGGCCGCACCAATGAAAAGATAGTTGAACGACCGGTCGGTAGCCCCGACCTCGGGCAGGGTGTCGAAGTTGGGTCCCCAGTAGAGTTGGGTGGTCTCAAGCGAGCCAAGCACGTTGGCGACCGCCAGCGAGGCAAGGTTGGCGGGATAGAGCGAGGCCTCCAGCGCCGTGTCGAGCGGCACATCCGGTCGGTTGGACAGCGCCGCGAACTGCATCGTCAGCAGCAGTGGAACGGCGACCAGCCCGCCCGCGACGACGAGCATCGTCGCCAGCACCGCCCGGCGCTCGCGCAAATAGGCGCGCTTGTCCCTTGTTGTGGCGATCTGCGCCACGAGCGCGGCCGCGAGCACGAAGCACAGCAGCAAGGCTTCGTGATTGCGCCCGAGCGCCAGCATGGCTGCCACCGCCCCGAAGGCGCCGGCAAGCGCTACGGAGCGCCGCTGCAGCGCCATCTGCATGAAGAGCAGCGCCACCGGGAACAGCCCATAACTTACGATGATGCCACTGTGCTGCAGCCGGCCCGAGGCCGGTCCTCCGAACATGAAGATCGCCGCCGCGAGCACCGAGGCCGCCGTCGGCCAGCCGGCGCGCTGGCCCAGAGCGCCGACGGCGAGGCCACCGAAGCCCAAATGGGCATAAACGATGAGGTCGAAGGTTCGGATCGAAGGCTCGGGGTCAAACAGGGCCCACAACATGAACGGCGGCGCGAAGATGAGTGACTGCGGGTCGGCGACGCTGGGATGCCCCCCGTAATGGTAGGGGTTCCAAAACGGTGCCTGACCGGCATGGATGGCGGCCGCCAGGAAGCGGAAGAAGGCATAGAATTGGTTTTTGGCATCCCAGGGAACGACCGTGTCGGTCACGATCCAATGGCTGGCGGCCAGCAGCCAGAGGAAGGCAATGGCCAACGCGACGCGTGCCGCACCGGCGCAGGCGTTCCCTCCCGCGCTCATGCCGGCGCGGCAGCCCGATGCTGTGATGCTGAGCACGCGCGCCCCTTCCGCCAAGCCCAGTGCCCGAAAGGGGGGCACCGTTGAGCCTCCTCAGGCACCTTGCTTTCTCCCCGCCTTGCCTTCTCGCCGCCTTCCCTTCTCTCATGCAATGCCAGGCGCTGGCCCCATCTGGCCCTTGGCTCCAGGCACAAGCTGGCGGCCTTTTGCGCGTTGAGTATGGCCCAGTCTCCCCGCCTCGCCCATCGATAAGTGATTTGCCGGTGCGGTGCACTTCTAACATGATTGCCTTGCGCCGATGCCGGCGCTTGTCCTCCCTTCTAATTGAGAGCGAAGGAGGAGCCTCAAATGTCTGAAAGCGTCTATAAGATCATCGAGATCGTTGGCACCAGCCCGACGTCCTGGGAGAAAGCGGCCGCGGCGGCGGTGGAGCGGGCCTCTCACACGCTGCGCGATTTGCGCATCGCCGAGGTCTGCCAGCAGGACGTGACCATCTCCGATGGCAAAGTCGAGGCCTATCGGGTGCGATTGAAGGTTTCCTTCAAGTTCGAGGAGTGACCGGTGCGCGAGGCAGCGTTGGCACGCGGGCGCAAGGGGCCCATTGCAGCGCACCCTGGCCACCTCGCCCGCTAGATCACTTCGTCGGTCTTATCGTCGGTCTCGCCGTAGCGGCGCATGATGGCCGGCTTGGTGCCGGCATAGAGCTTGGCAAGGTTGGGCGCGATCTTGGCGTTCTCGCGTTCGAACAGCGAGTTTCCGGCAACATCGCCGTCGACCAGGAACGGTCCGAAGTTCTCCACCTCCAGCACCCAGATGGCTTGGGCAAGACCCAGTTCCTCTACCCAGTAGGTGGCCGCCACGCGCTTGATGCCACGGCCCAACAGGGCACCGGTGCCGTAGCCGACGGTCGTCAGGTAGACCGCGCCGTTCGGCACGAAGTGGCGGCGGTAGATCTCGCCGGTCATTCCGCCCTTACCGATGATGACGTTGCAGCGCGAGAGCTTGAACCAACCGTCGAGCCACTTGGCGAAACGGAACGAGGCGGTGGCCGTGACGGCGCCCACGGTGGCGCTGCCGTCGCGATGGAGAGTGGCGGCCGGCGAGCAATGGAAATTGGCAAAGCCCAATTGCTCGGGCGTCGCCGGCAAGCCGGCGCCGTCTTCAACGGCGCGCTTATAGACACCCTCGCGCGCCGTGTAGACGCGGCCCGTCAGGTGGACAACCGTGCCAATCTCCAGCTTCGCAAGCTCATCGGTGGTTGCCGGCAATCGCAGCTTTACGCTCTTGAGGTTCGATGTCGTTGCCATTTCCATCTCCCACTGGAGGCGCTTTCCCTTTTCAGAGCCCGAACACGAACAAATGCACAGGTTCGATGATGGCGCCGGCGTTCGCATCTGCCGCGTGCGCCCGCAGCGCCGCGATGCCCGCTGCGAACTCGGCATCGGGCAGTCGCGCCAGAAAGGAATCCGCGCGCAGCGCCAGCCTGGCCGCGAGATCTTGCCAACTCGCCGCGACTGGGTGCCTGACAAGCTCGTAGGCCACAAGGGTGAAGCCGGCACCCTCAAACAGGGCGAACACTTCGTTGCGGGATGGCAGCTCGCTGGCGACGATCGCCTGGAAGCCGCGAAAGAAGCGTGCCTGTGGATAGAGGCAATCGCGCGTGGCGTTGCGCACGATCAAGCGTCCTGACGCCCGCAGCACGCGACGGCATTCGCGAGCGGCGCGCGGTCGGTCGGCGAGGTGGTGCAACGTCATGGACATGAAGACGAGGTCGACCGAGCCGTCCGCGCTCGGCAGCGCTTCGGCCGACGCGCGCCTGAACTCGACGCGGTCGCTCGATGGTTTGCTGCCTGCGGCCTTGAGCATCTTCAAAGACGGATCGACACCGATGACGCGGGCCTGGAATCGCTCCGCCAACGGATGGGTGAAGCGGCCGGTGCCGCATCCGACATCCAAGATGATTTGTGGCCCAGCCGGGGCGTGCGCCGCCACCCGATCAAGCCACAGCCCCAGCACATCCGGCGCATAGCCGCGAGCGGCATCGTAGGTGGCAGCAATCTTGGTTTGATCGTAGTCCATCAGGCCGGCTCTTTGCCTCTGCTCGCGGTTTTGCCGAGAGCGGCGGGATCGAATGCCGCCGCAAGGTGTGCCGCTGGTGATTGGCCTCACCTGCGCCGGCCCACCGCCCAATCGGCGCGGCTTGGCCGGTCGCGCGTCAGAAGACGATGATGCCGCGGGCTACGGCGCCGGTGGTCAGCAGCCGGAAGCCCTCATTGATCTCGTCGAACTTGTAGGTGCGGCTGATGAGACTGTCGAGATCGATGCGCTTGTCCATGGCAAGATCGGCGAGCACTCCAAAGTCGATCGCGGGCCGGATCGAACCGTAATAGGTGCCTGTCAGCGTCTTCTCGCCGTAGACCATCCCGACCGGCGCGATGGGAGCCCGGGTGGCAAACGATGGAATGCCGACAATCACCGCGTGTCCGCCGGGGGCGACCGCATCGAGGATGGTGACCGCCGTCTGGTCGCCGCCGATGGCATCGAATGCGTAGTCGGCGCCGAGCCCGTCGGTGAGCTCCTGCACCCGCTTCACCACCTCCTCCGTCCTGGCGTTGATGGTGTGGGTGGCTCCAAATTCGCGCGCATAGCCAAGCTTATTGTCAAGCAGATCGGCGGCAATGATGGTCTTGGCACCCGCAAGCTTGGCACCCTGCACGACGTTGAGACCCACGCCGCCGCAACCCACCACCAGCACGGACGAACCCGCCGCTACGTTGGCGTGGCGGATGACCGCGCCGACGCCCGTTGCCACGCTGCAACCGATGATGGCCGCGTGCGTCCACGGCAGGTCCTCGCGCACCTTCACCACCTGCTCGGCGGGGCAGACGACGTATTCGCTAAACGTGCCGATGCGCGCCATCTGGTTCACCGGCTCGCCGTTGAGCTTCAGGCGCGCGCTTCCATCGTGCATGCGCCAGCGCGGGGTATCGTTGTGGCCGATGCACAGCACCGTGCGGCCGCGCGCGCAGTAGCGGCAGTGCCCGCAGTGGGGACGGAAGGAGAAGATGACGTGATCGCCTCTCTTCACATTGCCGACGCCGGGTCCCAGCTCGGTGACGATGCCGGCCGCCTCATGGCCCAACGCCATGGGCAATGGCAGAGGCCAGTCGCCATTCATGATGTGCCAATCGCTCATGCACACACCCGCAGCCTTGACCTCGACGCGCACCTCCCCGCCCTTGGGGCCCTCCTGCTCCAGGTCGAGGATTTGCAGCGGCTTGTTGACTTCGGTCAGCACGGCGGCACGCATGACGTCTCCTCCCTGATCGGGCTTCCACGACGTTGGCCAGATCGGCAGCTTGGCGCGACGCGCTGCCTCTGACAAGCAAGCCTCGCGAAGCGGCCAGGACCGGTGCCAAAAGCAACGAGGCGCTCAAGCGGTCCAATCGAGCATGGTCCTCGCCAATGATGGCACCTACTCTGCCGCCTCGGCGCGCGTCGGTTCCCAGTCAACCCCCTGGCGTCGCATGTAGTCGGTGAACCATTCCGGATCCGTGCGGAGCTCGGCGCGCCCGCCGGGGAACACGCGTGCGCTGGCGCGGCGGGAGGACAGGCAGAACATATGCACGCTCATCGGCATGCCCCCGGTGTGGCAGTAGCCAACCTCAATGTGGCAATCCACCACCATGGAGCTGCCCATGAATCCCATGGCGCCCATACCGATGCTGTTACCCAGATCTTTCAATTCATCTTCCAGCGCAGCGATTTTGGGATCGGGATTGCGCGAGCCGACAATGCGCAAGCACGCCGCTTGCTTGCCGAGTATCATGGAGATGTCCTTGGAGCCGCCGAGGCCCACGCCGACGATGGCCGGCTGACAGGCAAGCCCACGCCGACCAAAGGCGATCAGCGTGTCAAGGTAGAAGCGCTTGATACCCTCGATGCCGTCACCGGGGAACAGCATGCGATAGTCCGTACCAAAGAGACCGCCCTTGTGCACGGTGGTGAGGTCGATCCAATTGGCTTGGGGGTGGAACGAATACTCGATCTCCGGCGCGCCAATGCCGCAGTTGTTGTTGTGATCGGTGCGCCAAAGCGGGTGCACGCGGTTGGGTCGCAGCGGGACTTGGCGGGTGGCGTTGGCCGTAGCCCGGCGCAAGGCGGCCTCGAGCGCGATGGGTCCGCCCTCGATTTGCGCTTCGTTGCCGATCTTGACGTACCAGCGCGGCACGCCGGTGTCCCCGCACATGGCGCGCCGATCCTCCTTGGCCGCCGCGTAGTTTTCCAGCATGGCCTCGATGACGAAGGCCGAGAGGTCGCCCTTCTCCTTGTTGGCGCAGGCGCGCAGGCCGCCGAGATAATCATCGGGAATTTCGATGGCGGCCTTCGCCATCAGCGCCTCGGCCGTCTGTTGCAGGGAGGTGATGGGGATCATCGGTCAATCTCCTTGCCGCACACGTCAAAGCCGGCCACCGATCGGAGCCGAGAGAGCCGACGATCGAGCCCTCGTTTGGCGTTCGCCACGGTGGTGCGTCGCGGACCCTGGATGGGTCGACGCACACTCTACACGTCTTGCGCCGCTCTTGCTCCTGGGCAACGCCATCGGCTGCAGGGAGGAGCATGCGCGAACAAGGCGTGGGTGTCGCAGTGGCGCGCCTTCTAGCGTCCAAGCAAGGCCCGAGCTTGGGGGGATTGGCCCCTCAATGCATGTGGTCGGGCTGCGGCTGGGGCAACCGGCAGGGTTTGCCGGACGGGTCGGCGCGCTCTTGAAATCCCGACATCCCCAGGACATCCCCAGAACACCCCCAGGGCATCCCCAGGGCATCTCCAGGGCATCCCCAGGGCATCCCCGGGCCCATGCGGCCAGCTTGGACGCGAGTTGGGGCCACAGTTCAAGCCAGGGTCAATGCGACCCTCCCGGGCTCGGCTGGATCATTGTGCCGCCTCTTTGAGGAGACTTTGCCCGGGCTTGACCAGCGTGAATGCGACCGGTTCGTCGGTGACCTCCAACTTGCCTTGCCGCTGGCGCACCACCGTAAAGGTCGAGGTGCCTAGGTCGCCCTCGCCGGGGAAGTCCTCCCGGAAGTGGGCGCCGCGACTGTTGTTGCGCGCCAGGGCCGCGGTTGCGATCGTCTTGGAGACTGCAACCAGAGAGCTGAGGTTCAGCCAATCGTGCCATGTCAGATTGAAGGCGCAATCGTTCTCCCCGACCCCGGTCGCCAGGAGCTCGGCCTCGATGCCGTGCAGCTTATCGAGGCCGCGCTTGAGGCCCTGCGCATCACGGATCACGCCCACATCCTCCCACATGGTATCGAGCAGGCGTTCGCGCAGGCTGTTGAGATCACCGCCTTTGTGCGCGAAGGGAGTTAGGGCGCGGGCGGTCTCGGCCTCGATCACCGCCTCGTCGGGCGGCCGGTGGCCCCCGTTCTTCGCCACCCAGGCGGCCATGCTCTCGCCGGCGATGCCGCCGAACACCGTCGAGTTGGCGACGCCGTTGCCACCGAGCCGGTTGGCGCCATGGGCGCCGCCGGCATCCTCGCCCGCCACGAACAAGCCTGGCACCTCGGTGGCGGTGTCCACGTCACAGACCACGCCGCCCATCAGGTAGTGGGCGGTGGGCACCACTTCCACCAGACCGCCAGCCAGATCAAAACCACAGTCGGCGCACCGCTCGACCATGCCCTTGAACTCTTTGCGCACGCGCTCGGGTCCGAGATGGCTCATCTTGAGATGGACGCCGCCGTTGCGGGTCGTGCGGCGCGCGCGCATCTCCTCAAAGATCGAGCGGGAAACGAAATCGCGCGTCGCGCGCTCCGCGCGCGCGTCGCGGGCGGTCATGAAACGCTCTCCGTTGCCGTTGAGGAGGTGGCCGCCGGCACCGCGCAGGCCTTCCTCCAGCACGGTGCCGGTCATGCGCGTATCGGGTCCAGCCAGCAAACCAGTGGGGTGGAACTGCACCATTTCCATGTCGCGCAGGGGCAACCCCAGCCGCAGGGCCATGGCGAGGCCGTCCATGCTCTTGTCGCCGGAGGGGGTATGGTAGCGGTACATGGTGGGCCCGGCGCCGGTGGCAAGCAGCACTGCCCGCGCCGCCACGAACCGCAGTCGGCCGGTGCGCACGTCGATCATCAGCACACCCGCAAGCGAGCGCCCATCCAGCGCCGGGATCAACGCTACCGCGCGGTGCTCCTCCAGGCGACGAATGGGGCGAGCCCATACTTGCTCCATCAACCGGTTGATGATCTCGATGCCAGTGAGGTCGCCCTTGTGCACGGTGCGGTCAAAGGTTTGGCCTGCGAAGGCCTTGCCGTGCAGCGTGCCGTCCGGGTTGCGGTCGAAGAAGCAGCCGACCTCGTTTTCCAGTTCATGCACGCGCTCGATGGCCATGGTCACCAATGTCCAAGCCATGGCCTGGTTGGGCAGCCACTTGCCGCCTTCGATGGTGTCCATGAAGTGGCGTTCAATGGAGTCGCCTGGATTGAGCGCGACGTTGTAGCCGCCCTGCACCATGCGCGTGCAGCCGCATTTGCCAAGCAGACCCTTGGTGGCGACGGTCACGCGCAGGTCTGCATTGGCCTGGTGCGCATGGAGCGCCGCGAACAATCCGGCCCCGCCGGAACCCAAAATCAGAACGTCAGTCTCCAGGCGCTCGATCATGGCTTGCGCTTTCTATGCGGCCCGCAGCAGGAACGCGATCGCGGCCAATGCCGCCGCGGCGATGGCCGCCATCGCCAGCTGCTTGTGGCCTTCGCGCCAGGGCAGGTTCTCAAGGATGAGCACGCGCACGCCGCCCAGCATGTGGACGGTCAAGAGAAAGACCAGCACCGTCTCCGCGAGCTTGACGAGGGGGTTTGTGGTCCACGCCAGAAAGCGGTCGAGCTGGGCCTCGCCATCGATGGCGAGGCCCAGCGCAAGGAAGTGCAGTGGCAGAAAACAGGCGAGCGCCAGACCGGAGAGGCGGTGCACCAGGGCGGCGATCCACAGGCCGCTCTTGCGATGTGCCGTCGTGTGGCTCTTCATGGCAGAAGCACCGCCGCCACGGCTCTGAGGCCCAGCACCGCCAACGTCAGGCCGAAGCCCCACATCAGCAGGTCGAGCTTGCCACCCCTGACGCCGGCCCATTCGCCGGCGATGGTGCGCACGCCGATGGCGCCGTGGGTGGCTGCGGCCAGCACAAACAGGCCATAGAACGCGCCCCAGCCGATGCTGCCGCGCGTGCGCGCCAGGATGTCCGCCGCGCTCAAGCCGCCTTGGGTGGCATAATAGATGATGGCGAGGTGCGCCAACACCAGCGGGGCCAGGATCGCCGCGGTCGCGCGCTGAAGGAGGTAGAGGCGCACATTCATGGTGCGGCCGCCGGTTGCAGGTGACGGCCATCGATCCGCGCGCGGGGGGCAAGCGGCGCTGCTCGACGCCGATGGTGCCGCTGCCGGCCGACAGGTCCGTGGTGAGTGGCGGCGGCCACGCGCCTTCCACGCGATGCCCCGGCGCTGCTCACAGTTCGCCTCGGATATAGGCTTGCAACGTGCGCCGTTTGAGGCCGGCGATGGACCTCGCCGGGCTCAGCGCCTTGGGGCAATGCTCTTGGCAGCTCTGGTGGGAATGGCAGGCGTGGCAGCCGCCGTCCGCGGCCAACGCGGCCAAGCGCTCGCGTTGGCCGGCATCGCGCGCATCGTTGAGAAGCGTCCACGCGCGGTTGAGGGCAGCCGGTCCCAGATACTCCTCGTTCCAACGCACGGTATCACAAGCCGCGTAACAGACGGCGCAATTGATGCATTCGATGGCGGCATCGGCGGCCACGCGCTCGGCCGTGGCCGGATGAATTCGCTCGATGGGATCGCGACGCGACTTGCCGGGCGCAAACGCGCCATTGGCCCGCTGCCACTTGGCAAAGAACGCGGCCATATCGCAGGCGAGGTCCTTGATGATGGGCATGTTGGCGAGCGGTCCGATCTTTACGCGGCCCGCCTCCACCACCTTCAAGATGTGCGTGCGGCAGGTCCAACGTGGCCGGCCGTTGACGGTCATGGCGCAGCTGCCACACATGCCAACCCGACAGGCAAAACGGTAGGCGAGCGTGGGGTCCAACTTGCGTTGCACCCAGGTGACGACGTCGAGCACCGTCTGGCTCTCGCCGAGCGGCACGCTGAAGGTCTGGTAGCGGCCATCGGCCCGACCGCGCCAAATGGAAACCTCGATCGCGTCCGCCATCGCCTATCTCACCGTCACTTCGACCCGCTGCACGGCGTTGTTGCCGAAGCCGCCGCTATCCCAGCGCTGCGTGAGGGGCTGGGTTTCGCCGGCGGCGTCGGTGGCGCGACAGGAAAGCTCATGCTCTCCGACCTGGGCATGCCACAGCGCGCGCCAGCCGCGCCAGGCGTACTTACCCTGCGGCGGATCGAGATGAGCCTCGTGCCACTTGCCGTCAATGCCGAGTTCGACCCGTGCGATCGGCGTGCCGGCGCCGGACCATGCCCGGCCGAACAGTTCGACGGGCCCAGCCTCGACCATGCGCCGGCGCGTGTAAAAGTCGGGAACGCCCGGCGGCACGATCAACGATTTCACGCGCATGTGCGTCACCGGGGTAGTGGGACCCTCAGGGACAGGCCGGTAGAGGTAGGTCCTGGCCTGTTGGAAGCCATCATAGGGCTCTGCCCGGGCCTCGATGCGGGCGAGCCACTTCACGCTCGCCATGCCGTACCAGCCCGGGACAATCAACCGCAACGGATAACCGTGCTGGGGCAGCAGCAGTGCGCCGTTCATCGCCCACACCAGGAGAACGTCGTCAGTCAGCGCCGCGGGCCGTTCCAGACTGCGGCCATAGGCGTGCTCGTGACCACGGTCGAAACCGCGATCGATGGCGACAAAAGCGATCTCGACCGCGTCATCGAGGAGCCCCGCGTGCTCGAGCACATGCCGCAGCGGCGTGCCGGTCCATTCGGCGGTACTGACCGCTTCGTAGCCCCAGGGCATGCTGGGGTAGCGCGGCGTCATGGCGGCGCGTCCGTTGCCGGCGCATTCGAGCGTCACGCGAAGCGTGCGCGTGGGGAGACGCTTGATCTCATCAAGTGCGATGGTGCCGGGCCGCCGTACGCGACCGGCAACTTCCACCTGCCATTTGTCGTCCGGCACATAGGGCACGTCGAAGTGGCTCAGCAGATAGTGCAGGCCGGCGGGCGTCACGTCATGGCGCAGCGCCTCAAGGAGAATACCCGAGTTGCGCATGGCAAGCCCGACCTCGTGCGCATGAAATGGCCCGTCGACGGCAGGCCGTCGGTCGGTATTGGTGAAGGGGTTGGGTTCGGGCATGGAGTTCGATCGAAAGGCAAGGGGCTCGCCCAACGACTAGGCCATGCGCTGCCCCTAAGGCAAGGCTGTCGCAGGAAGGGCGAACACTTGGGCCACGCTGTCGGCGGTATCGAGCCACCGGAACGGCAGGCTTTGGAATTGGGCCGCAAGTGGTTCCCGACCTGCGCCAATTTCCACGAGCAGCGCGCCAGTTTGCGCCAGATACGCTCCAGCCTCGGCTAAAATCCGCCGCACCAAGTCGAGGCCGTCGACGCCACCGGCGTGGGCGATCTGGGGTTCCGCGGCATATTCGGGTGGAAATGCCGCCAAGGCCTCGGCGGCAACGTAGGGCGGATTGGCCAAGATCAAATCATAGCGCCGCCCCGCGTGCGCCTCAAACAGGTTCGATTGCGACAGCGAGATGCGCGCCTCAAGGCCGTAATCGGCCACGTTTCGCGCGGCAACGGCGAGGGCGTCGATGGACACATCGCTGGCGTCGACCACGGCCTGCGGGAAGGCCAGCGCCGCGAGGATGGCGAGACAACCCGATCCCGTGCAGAGATCCAAAATCGCAGCGACGGGACCGGGATTGTGCCCCAGATGCCATTCGCCCGCGGCTGCCGCAAGTTGGTCGGTGAGGAGCTCGCCGATGTAGGAGCGAGGCACGATGACCCGCTCGTCCACATAAAACGCGTGCCCGCCGATCCAGGCCTCGTGCGTCAGATAGGGGGCCGGCTTGCGTGTCGTGATTCGCGCCTCGATGATCTCGCGCACGGCCTGGCGCTCGCCGCCCAAGAGCCGCGCCTCGAGCCAAGGCTCGAGCTGATCGACGGGCAAGTGCAGCGTGTGCAAGATGAGATAGGCCGCCTCATCGAGCGCGTTGGCAGTGCCGTGGCCATAGACCAGTTGCGCCGCGTTGAAGCGGCTCACGGCATAGCGCAGCCAATCGCGCACGGTGAGCAGCTCATCCGTTGTGGTCGCGGGTGCGGGCATTGTTGGCAACGACGCTGAGCGTGGCGAAGAGGCTTGCTGGTTGCTATTGAGGAAAGCCGACGGTAGCACGTCTGTAGAATTGGAACAGGCGATATGCGAGCGCCGGGGTTGGCCGCGCCGATTTAAGGATTATTGGCAGCGCGCCGCCTTGGCTGCCTTACCGCCGAACAGGGTTGCGCCAACAAGGACTGGAAAAAGCATAATATTGAGCGTCATTTATTTGCGTTCCGATCCGCGACGCAGAGGCTGATTTGGCCGCCATCTCCGCGGTGCAGGTGGGCCGTCTTTGGGCGCAGCAAACCGCTCACTCGATTATCAGGTGGCCCGCAAAAATCCGTGAGTGTCCGCTTGTAATGGCAAGAGTTATTTGCCATTCACTCATATTCGGTGCGCCATTCGATACGCCGACAGGGAACCCCCCATGGCAAAAGACCCGACACAGATGTCGCTCAAGGAGCTGCAGGAGCTCGAACTGAAGGTGAAAAAGGCCAAGCTCAGCATGCAAGAGCGCAGTCGGGTCGAGCTGCGTCACAAGCTCGAAGCCATGGCCGCCCAATCCGGTTTCAAGCTGAGCGATCTTTTTGGGGGGCGCGGTGGCAAGGGTCGCAAGGTCGCAGCCAAATACGCCAATCCGGACAATCCCTCTGAGACTTGGAGCGGGCGTGGCCGCAAGCCCCGCTGGCTTGCCGCCAAACTAAAGGCCGGCGACCGGATTGATAAGTTTCTCATCAAGTAACGTTTTTCATTTTGTGGTGTCGGCTGGCGCAAGGCCTTGCCGCACGGGGGGCGCGCGGGCGCCAGTTCGAGCCAGCGATGCCCTAATGCGCCGCCTCCCAATTGTCGGCCGCCTTGGCATCGACATGGACAGGTACTTTCAACCGAACGGCCGGTTCGGTCGCCTTCTCCATCACGCTGGCGATGGTCCGCAACGCCCTTTCCACGTCCGCGTCGGTGGCCTCAAACACCAATTCGTCGTGCACCTGCAGCAGCATGCGCACGGAATTGAGCTTGGCAGCCTCCAAGGCGTGCGGCATGCGGATCATGGCCCGGCGAATGATGTCGGCCGCCGAACCTTGGATCGGCGCATTTATGGCGGCGCGCTCGAGAAAGCCGCGCATCGACGGGTTTTTGGTGTTGATTTCTGGATAGTGCACGCGGCGACCGAAGATGGTTTCCACAAATCCGCGCTCGTGCGCCGCCTTCTTGGTTCCCTCCATGTACTCGCGAATGCCGGGAAATCGCTTGAAATAAGTGGCGATGTATTCGCCCGCTTCCTGCTTTGAAATGCCGAGTTGAGCGGCAAGCCCGAACCCCGAAATGCCATAGATGATCCCGAAGTTGATGGCCTTGGCGCGGCGACGCACCTCCGAGGCCATGCCCTTAATGGGAACGCCAAACATTTCCGATGCCGTCATGGCGTGAATGTCGAGGCCCTCGGCAAACGCCTTCGTCAGTTGCGGGATCTCGGCGACATGGGCCAGAACGCGCAACTCAATCTGACTGTAGTCGGCGGAGATGAGCTTCATTCCGCGCTCGGCGATGAAGGCCGTGCGGATCTCTCTGCCCTCCTTGGTACGGATCGGAATATTCTGCAGGTTGGGGTCGGTGGAGGCGAGCCGCCCAGTTGTCGTGGAGGCCAGCGCGTAGGAGGTGTGGATGCGGCCGGTCTCGGGGTTGATGTGCTGGGGCAGCGAATCCGTATAGGTCGATTTGAGCTTGGCGAGTTGCCGCCACTCGAGCATCACGCTGATCAGTTTGGCATGTTGCTCGGGAAGGTCCTCACGCGCCGCGAGGTCGTCGAGCAGATTGGCGCGCGTCTCCCACTGGCCGGACTTGGTACGGCGCCCGCCGGGGAGCTTCAGGCTGTCAAACAGGAATTCGCCAAGCTGTCGCGGCGAGCCCAAATTGAACTTGTGTCCGGCCAGCGTATAGATCTCCTCCTCGAGCCGGTGGATGCGCTGCGAGAACGTCGACGTGAGCCGCGACAGGATGGCGCGATCGACTTTGACCCCTGTCCGCTCCATCTCGCCCAGGACGGCGACCATGGGCCGCTCCAGCGTCTCGTAGACGGCCGTCACCCGCTCGGCTGCCAGCCGCGGCTTTAGCACCGTCCACAGGCGCAGCGTCACATCCGCGTCCTCGGCGGCGTACTCGGTCGCCTTGTCGAGCGGGACTTGAGCGAAGGTCTTATCCGATTTCTTGGCACCCGGAGCGTGCTGCAGCACCTCTTGGAAGGACATGGCGACGTGGCCCAAGTGCCGCTCGGCGAGCGCCTCAAGACCATGCTGACCGCGCCCGCCATCGAGGGCGTAGGAGATGAGCAAGGTGTCGTCGATGGGGCCGAGCTCGATCCCATAGCGGCGCAGCACCAGGCAATCGTACTTGAGGTTCTGCCCGATCTTGAGGACCGCAGGATCCTCCAAGAGCGGTTTCAGGAGGTCGAGCGCGGCTCTGAGCGGCACCTGCTCGAGGACGCCATCGCTGAAATCAAAGCCGCTGCCGGCGCGATGCCCGAGCGGAACGTAGCAAGCCCTACCCAGTGCCACCGCGAACGAGAAGCCGACGAATTCGGCCTGCATGGCGTCAAGGCTTGTCGTTTCGATGTCGAAGGCGATGCGCCCCGTGGCCCGGGCTTCGGCAAGCCAGGCCTCGAGCTGCGGCAGCTTGGTCACGGTCTCGTACTTGGAGCGGTCGATTTTCGACCTGGCGGCGCGCAAGGCGAGCTCGACGGCGGCCCGCGGCGTCGCCCCGCCAGCCGCGGGGAGGACCGATCGCGACGAGGGCTCTATTGGCGCGTTTGCGAGGGATGGGCGCTGGGGCTCGCCTGTGACCCGCTCGACAGGCGGCGGGGCTTCCGCCCCCAAGCCCTCGGCGATGCGCTTGGTCAGCGTCGCGAACTCCAGCTCGCGCAAGAACCCCAGCAGGGTCGGCGGCGCGGGATCGCGCACGCCCAGCTGCTCCAGGGCTACGGTGAGCGGCACGTCGCTCTTGAGCGTGACCAAGTCGAGCGAAAGGCGCGCTTGCAGGGCAAATTCGGTGAGCCGCTCACGCCGTTTGGGCTGCTTGATCTCGTTGGCACGCGCCAACAGCGTCTCGAGGTCACCGTATTCGTTGATGAGCTCGGCGGCGGTCTTCACGCCGATGCCGGGAACGCCCGGGATATTGTCGGTGGCATCGCCCGCCAGGGCCTGCACGTCGATCACTTTTTCTGGCGGCACGCCGAACCGCTCGCGCACCTCATCCGGTCCAATCGTGCGGTTCTTCATGGTGTCCAGCATGACGATGCCGGGCCGGATCAGCTGCATCAGATCCTTGTCGGAAGATACGATCGTGACATCGCCGCCAGCGGCCACCACCTTGTTGGCGTAGGTGGCGATCAGATCGTCGGCCTCAAAGCCGTCCTGCTCCAGGCAAGCGATGTTGAAGGCCTTGACAGCTTCGCGGATGAGCGGGAACTGCGGCACCAACTCTTCGGGGGCGGGCGGGCGGTGCGCCTTGTAGTCCTTGTAGATTTCGTTGCGAAAGGTCTTCTCGCTGGCATCGAAGATGACGGCCAGGTGCGTCGGTCCGCTCCCCTTCTTGGCATCCTGCAAGAGCTTCCACAGCATGGCACAAAAGCCGTGCACCGCCCCGACGGGCAGGCCATCGGACGGCCGCGTCAGGGGTGGCAGGGCGTGAAAGGCGCGAAAGATGTAGCCCGAGCCGTCGACCAAGTAGACATGACTGCCCTTGATGATCGGCACCGGCTCTCCCGGGGGAACCGTGCAGACTGCGGCGCGCCGCGGCGGCCTCGTTGCAGATGTGGTGGCCATGGGCGCGCACTATAGGGCGCCCGCCACGAAAGTCAGCCCGGCATCGCCGGCCTGCTGACAAGTGGACAAAAAACCTGGGACTAAACGTCCACCGTGGCGGTCAGGCCGTGACCGATGGCACGGTCGCGGGCACAATGGATGGGCGTGCCGCAGGGATCACTGAGGTGAACATGCAGCGCTTCTCGCTCGGCACACTCCTCGCCGGTGCAGTCTTTGGCCAATACCCGGTGCGCCAATGGCGTTCGCCACCGCCCAAATCGGCATACGCCGCCGTGATCGTCGGCGGCGGCGGACATGGCCTTGCCAGCGCTTACTACCTTGCCAAGGAGCACGGCCTGCGCGACGTGGCGGTCATCGAGAAAGGCTGGATCGGCGGCGGCAATACGGGGCGCAACACCACGATCATCCGTTCCAACTACCTGCAGCAGGAAAGTGCCGCCATCTACGAGCACGCGCTCAAGCTTTGGGAAGGCTTGGCGCGCGAGCTCAACTACAACGTCATGTTCTCCCAGCGCGGCGTGCTGATGCTGGCGCACAATGAGCATGATGTGCAGAGCCTCAAGCGTCACGTCTACGCCAACCGGCTCGCCGGTATCGACAACGACTGGTTGACCCCGCAGCAGGCTAAGGCGATCTGCCCGCCGCTCGACATCTCTTCCAGCGTGCGCTTTCCCGTGGTCGGTGCGGCCCTGCAGCGGCGCGGCGGCGTGGCGCGCCATGATGCGGTCGCCTGGGGCTATGCGCGCGCGGCCGATGCCATGGGCGTCGATATCATCGAGAACTGCGAGGTGCTGGGCTTCATGCGCGATCCGACGGGCGCGATTGCGGGGTTGGAGACGTCGCGGGGGCCAATCCGCGCCGCGCGCGTGGGCATCGTGGCGGCGGGGCACACCAGCGTGGTGCTGGCGCGCGCCGGGCTCAGGCTGCCGCTCGAGAGTTTTCCCCTGCAGGCGCTCGTGTCCGAGCCGGTCAAGCCGGTGTTTCCATGCGTGGTCATGTCCAACACCATCCACGCCTATATCAGCCAGTCGGATAAGGGCGAGCTCGTGATCGGTGCCGGCACCGACCAATACATCTCCTATAGTCAGCAAGGGGGCCTCCCCGTCGCCGCGCACACGTTGGCGGCCATCTGCGAGCTGTTCCCGCAATTTTCGCGACTGCGGATGTTGCGCAATTGGGGCGGCATCGTCGACGTAACGCCCGATCGCTCGCCCATCATTGGGCTGACACCGATCCCGGGCCTCTACGTCAACTGCGGTTGGGGGACCGGCGGCTTCAAGGCGACGCCGGGGTCTGGCCAGGTCTTCGCCCATACCATCGCCAAGGGCGAGCCGCACCCAATTGCCGCCCCCTTTGCGATCGACCGCTTCTCGACCGGCTGCCTGATCGACGAAGCGGCGGCCGCGGCGGTGGCCCACTGAGGAGCGGGTCGTGTTGCTCATCCCTTGCCCCTATTGCGGCCCGCGCCCCGAGATCGAGTTCCGCTGCGGTGGGGAGGCGCACATCGCCCGCCCAAAGGATCCGACCAAGGTCGACGATGCGGCATGGGGGGACTACCTCTTCAATCGCACCAATCCCAAGGGGGTGCATGCCGAACGGTGGGTCCACACGCACGGTTGCCGACGTTGGTTCAACGCGCTGCGCGATACCTTGAGCGACCGCATCCTTGCCACCTATGCCGTGGGCGAGCAGCGGCCGGACCGGGGGCAGTGAGAGCGAGGACGGCCATGGCCCAAACCTACCGTCGCGCCCGCGGCGGCCGCATCGACCGCGCAATGCCGATCGCGATGCGTTTCAATGGAACCGCGATCGAGGCATATGCCGGCGACACGATCGCGTCGGCGTTGCTCGCCAACGGCATTCATTTCGTGGCTCGCTCGTTCAAATACCATCGTCCCCGCGGCATCTTCAGCCACGGCAGCGAGGAACCCAATGGCCTATTCGCCGTCGATCGCGGCGGCGCGCGCATCGATCCCAACACGCGCGCATCCTCCACCGAAGCCGTCAATGGGTTATCGCTGCGCTCCCAGAACCACTGGCCGTCGCTGGCCGTCGATGTTGGCGCCGTCCTTGACGCCTTCGCGGGCCTGTTGGTGGCCGGCTTCTACTACAAGACGTTCATGTGGCCGCGATCCTTCTGGCGGCAAATCTATGAGCCGGCCATCCGTGGCGCGGCGGGGCTCGGGCGGGCCCCGACCGAGCCCGACCCGGACCGCTATCGGCATGCCCACGCGCATTGTGAGGTGCTCGTGGTCGGCGCGGGTCCGGCGGGTCTTGCCGCAGCGCTGGCTGCCTCGGAAAGCGATAAGCGCGTCATCCTTGCCGACGAGCAAGCCGAGATGGGCGGCTCCTTGCTGCACGACGTGAGCTCGACCATCGACGGGAGATCGCCCTGGACGTGGCTTGAGCAAACGGTGGCGACGCTGCAATCGCGCCCCAACGTCAAACTGCTGCCGCGCACGACGGTGTTTGGCTATTACAATCACAACCATCTGGGCTTGGTTGAGCGGGTCAGCGATCACTTGGCCAACCCGCACCCAAGCGGCCCACGCGAACGGTTATGGCAGGTGCGCGCCGGCGAGGTGGTCCTGGCGACGGGGGCGCACGAGCGCCCGCTCGTCTTTCCCGGCAACGATCGGCCGGGGATCATGCTGGCCGAGAGCTTGCGCGTGTTCGCCAACCGCTATGGCGTTTTGCCGGGCCAGCGCGCGGTGATCGTAACCTCCTCTGCCTCCGCCTACACCGTGGCGGCCGAACTTCTGGCAGCAGGTGTGCACGTGACGATTGTCGACGTGCGACGGCAGGACGACTGCGCCGTCGAGGCCGCGGCACTGCGCGGAGCCGGCTGCGAGGTGCTGGCCGGGCATACCGTGCTTTCCTCGCGCGGTCGCACGCGTGTCAAGGCACTGCTGATCGCCCCGATCGAGGCCCCCGGCCGCATCGGCCCACGCCGCCTGCTGGCCTGCGACTGCGTCGGGCTCAGCGGCGGTTGGACGCCCGCTGTCCACCTCTTCTCCCAATCGCGCGGCAAGCTCACCTTCGCTGCCAAGTTCGATGCCTTCCTTCCCGAGGGGTTGGTACAAGGTGAGAGGTCGGCAGGAGCCGTGCGCGGGGCCTATCAGCTTGCGGCTTGTCTTGCCCAAGGCTGGCGCGCCGGCGCGGCGGCTGCCGGGCTGACGCGCGAACGCCACTTCAACGCCAGCCAAACCCGCACCGGCTTTGAGCCCGTGCGCGTCCTGCCAGGCCTCAATCAGCCTGGGCGCGCCTTTGTCGATCTGCAGAACGACGTGACGGCCAAAGATATTGGCCTTGCCGTCCGCGAAGGCTTCAGGTCGATCGAGCACGTGAAACGCTACACCACCGCCGGCATGGCCACCGACCAGGGCAAGACATCAAACATGAATGTCATCGGCCTCGTGGCCGAGACGCTCGGCTGTGCGATGGCCGACATTGGCACGACCACGTTCCGCCCGCCCTACACGCCCGTCACGTTCGGTGCGTTGGCCGGGTCAAGTCGGGGTCGTCTATTCGAACCCGTGCGCACCCCGCCGACCCACGCCTGGGCCGTCGGCCACGGCGCCATCTTCGAGGACGTCGGGCAATGGAAGCGGGCCCGCGCGTTCCCGCGCACCAACGAGGACCTCAAAACTGCCGTCGCGCGCGAGGCGAGGGCGGTACGCGCAAGCGTTGGGATCCTCGATGCGTCCACGCTTGGCAAGATCGAGGTGGTGGGCCCGGACGCGGCCGAGTTCCTTGATCGCCTGTATACCAACCACCTGAGCCGCCTTGCACCCGGCCGCAGCCGCTACGCGCTGATGTTGAAGGAGGATGGATACATTTTCGATGACGGGATCGTTGCCCGCCTCGCCCGCGACCGCTTCCACGTGACAACGACCACGGGCGGCGCCGCGCGCGTGCTGCAGCACATGGAGGAATACCTGCAGACCGAGTGGCCGGAACTGGCGGTCTACCTGACCTCCACCACCGAGCAATACGCCACCATTGCCGTCCAGGGTCCCAAGTCGCGTCAGGTCTTGGCGCCGCTCATGGAGGGGATCGACCTCACGACGCAGGCGTTCCCGCACATGGCGGTTGGCGCTGGCAGGATCTGCGGCTTGGCCTGCCGGCTGTTTCGCGCCTCCTTCACGGGCGAGCTCGGGTACGAGATCAACGTGCCCGCCGACTACGGCCAAGCCGTGTGGGACGCCTTGATCCAATCCGGTCAAACGTTCGGCATCACGCCCTATGGCACCGAGGCAATGCACGTGCTCAGAGCCGAAAAGGGTTTCATCATCGTCGGCCAGGAGACAGACGGGACCGTGGCTCCCGACGACTTGGGGCTGGCGGGGTTGATCGGCAGAGGAAAGGCGGACTTTGTTGGCATGCGCTCCCTGGCGCGACCGGACCTGGTGGCACCAGGGCGCAAGCAGCTGATGGGGCTCGTGAGCGAAGACGCGCGCACAACGCTTGAGGAGGGCGCACAGATCGTCGCCGATCCCTCTGAGCCGTTGCCGATGCGCTCGGAGGGGCATGTAACCTCAAGCTATTGGAGCCCCAGCTATCACCAGCCGATCGCGTTGGCACTGATTGCCGGCGGCCGATCGCGCATCGGCCAGCGGCTCCATGCAACGACGCCCGCGGGGTTTGTGGCGGTGCGCGTGCGCGATCCCGTCTTCTTCGATCCTGCCGGGGCTCGCGTCCATGCCTGAGCCGCGCTCGTTTGCGATCCGTCGCATGGCCCTCGCCAAGGACGATCGGGGATCGGACCCGAGCGCCCGGGACGGGGCGGTCGTCATCCGGCTGCTACCGCCGCTGGCTCGCTTCTCGCTGCGCCTCCAACCCAGGCTGCTCGAGCCTGCGAAGTCGGTTGCCGGCTTCGGGCTCAACTTGCCAATCAACCGCTGCCAGAGCGTCCATGGCAAGGGAACGCTGCGCCTCGGGCCGGACGAGTGGTTGCTGTGCGGACCGCCGGTGGAGGGCGATGCCATCGCCGGTGAGATCGAGGCAAGCTTGCGCGATGTCACGCACGCGCTGGTCGATGTGAGCCACGCTTATGTTGCCTTGTCGGTGTCGGGCCCAGGGGCGGCGGAGGCGATCAACAGCGGCTGCCCGCTTGATCTGTCGTCGGTTGCCTTTCCCCAGGGAGCCGCCACGCGCACCCTCGTTGGCACCGTCGAAATCATCTTGTCGCGCTGGCAGGATCGGGCGGGCTTCGAGGTCGCGTGCGGGCGCTCGTTTGCGGCCTACGTGCGAGAGTTCCTGGAAGAGGTGGGCCAAAGGGGTGGGTAAGGAGCCCTCCCGCGGCATTGCGATCAGCCCGAGCACGAGCATTGAACCTGCCGCGCCCAAGCAGCCTTTTGATGCGGATCCCCCGGAGGGGATGGGAGGCATGCTGAACCTGCATGCCAAACCCGACAATGACCGATAGGGCACGCTCTAGGTCTTGGGCAAGCTCGGCCTTGCGACTGCGGACCCAGATTGGGGCGCAGACATGGGGGCGCTTCCGGCCACGATCGGGGCCCATGATCGGGGGCCCATGATCGGAGCCCAGGATCGGAGCCCATGATCGGGGCCCAGGATCGGAGCCTGGATCAATCGGAGCCCTGGATCAGCCCAGGCTCGGGCCAAGGATTGGGCCAAGGATTGGGCCAAGGTCGGACCCCATGATCCCCGGGGGGATTGCGCCCTATTTGAACAATGTTCACACAAACTGAGAACCCACGGCGTGGATCTTTAGCGGGGCTTGTGCACATCCTTTGGCGGGCTTCCGCGCGGCATAGAGCAGGTGTATAAGCCGCGCCCACTCAGCATTGACCGCTGCAGCGTACGACCCGCGAACACACCTGCGCCCCATGGCACACTCCGTCGCTGCGGCCCCTGGCACTGCCGAAGCCGGCCATACCGACAGGCATTTTTGGGCTCTCGTGTTGGGCTCGCTTGGCGTGGTCTTCGGCGACATCGGCACCAGCCCGCTCTACGCGCTACGCGAGGCGGTGAAGGCATCGACCGGCGGCCCCGATGCGGTGCCTGGCATCCTGTCGCTGATGGTGTGGACGATGCTGCTCATCGTCACTCTCAAGTATGTGCTCGTGCTCCTCAATGCCGACAATAAGGGCGAGGGTGGCACGTTTGCTCTGATGGCGCTGGGGCAATCGGTGGCCAAGCGCAGCGCGTCTCTCATTCTCATGTTGGGTGTGATCGGCGCCGCCTTCTTTTATGGAGAGGCAGTGCTCACACCGGCCATTTCGGTGTTGTCCGCCGTGGAGGGCCTAAAGCTGGTTGCTCCGCACTCCGGACATGTGGTGCTGCCGCTCACCGTGGCGATCCTCGTGCTGCTGTTCCTCGTACAATCGCGCGGGACGGCGAAGGTCGCACAATACTTCGGGCCGGTCATGCTGACGTGGTTCGTCGCGCTCACGGTCGGTGGCCTTGTGCATATCATCGACGATCCCCGCGTCTTCATCGCCCTCAACCCGGTGCTTGGGGTGCGGTTCATCCTGACGCACGGCGTGGTCGGCCTCATGGTCATGGGCCTGGTGTTCCTCGCCGTCACCGGAGCCGCCGCGCTCTATGCCGACCTTGGCCACTTCGGCCGTAAGCCAATCCGACTCTCCTGGCTCGCCATGGTGCAGCCGGCGCTCATTCTCAACTATTTCGGCCAAGGCGCTTTGCTGCTGGCAAACCCCGACGCGATCGACAACCCATTCTATCGGCTCTATCCAAGCTGGGCATTGCTGCCGATGGTCGTGCTGGCCACGGTCGCAACCGTCATCGCCAGCCAGGCCGTCATCACCGGCGCCTTCTCCTTCACGCGTCAGGCCATTCAACTGGGGCTCGTGCCGCGCCTTGCCGTGCGCCACACCTCCGAGAGCATCGCTGGCCAGATCTTCCTGCCGCGGGTCAATCAGATGCTGTTTGTGGGTGTGCTGATTGTGACTTTGACGTTCCGCAGCTCCGGCGATTTGGCGGCCGCCTATGGCCTCTCGGTGACCGCCACGATGGTCGTCGACAGCCTGATGGCCTTCTTCGTCGTCTGGCGCTGTTGGGGTTGGCCGGTATGGAAGACGTCGATCCTGATGGTGCCCCTATTGCAGGTCGAACAGGCTTTTTTGACGGCCAATGTGCTCAAGATACAGGAGGGGGGATGGCTGCCGTTGGCAATCGCCCTGGCCATTACCATCATCGTTCTCACGTGGGTGCGCGGCTCGGCAAGCCTGGTGCGGGCCACCCGCAAGAACGAGGCTGAGCTGGAATGGCTGGTGCGCAAGCTGGAGACCAAGCCACCTCATCGCGTGCCGGGGACGGCGGTATTTCTCACGGGCGATCCGACGGCGGCGCCCACGGCGCTGATGCACAACCTCAAGCACAACCGTGTACTGCACGAGCGCAACATTATCCTCACCATCAAGACCGAAGATACGCCGCGCGTGCCGCGTCACGAGCGCATCGAGATCGACGCCGTGGCGGACAGGTTCATCCGCGTGATCGCCCATTACGGGTTCATGGAGACGCCGAGCGTGCCAAAGATCATCGAGCATTGCCGGCGCAAGGACCTGAACATCGAAATTTCGGCCACCTCATTCTTCCTGTCACGGCGCTCGCTTCGTCCGACGCTCAAGTCGGAGATGCCACGCTGGCAGGAGCGGCTCTTCATCTGGCTTGCGGGACGCGCCGACGACGCCACCGAATTCTTCCGGATTCCCAACGACCGCGTGGTGGAGGTGGGCACGCAGGTGATGGTGTGAGCGCCATCAAGCTAACCCAGGCGCCGTCCAGGGGCCCCCAAGGGTGAGGGCGTTCGTTTTGACATTTTGCCCGAAGGGCCCCGACCCGCTCAGGTGTTGGCGAGGCTGCGCGCCCGATAGCGCCAACCGTCCACCACAAGCCGCGCGGCGGCCTGGTGGCGGCAATTCATTCAGCGGCCACCTTTTTGGGCTGAACAGCAGCACTGTAGTCGTGGATCAGCGTCTCTGAGATTTTTCCAGGCTGATACGTGTTGGGCCCAATCTCGGAGATGGGAGTGACCTCAGCCGCGGTGCCGACCAGGAAGCACTCCGCGAAGCTCGCAAGCTCATCTGGCATGATGGTGCGCTCCACCACCTGCAATCCGCGCTTCTTGGCCAGGGCGATAACGGTCCGGCGGGTAATGCCGTCGAGGAAACAGTCTGGGCTCGGCGTATTGAGCACGCCGTCCTTGATGAAAAAGATGTTGGCGCCGGTGCACTCCGCGACCCGCCCGCGCCAGTCGTACATCAGCGCATCGGCATAGCCCATGCGCTCGGCCCGATGCTTCTCCAATGTGCAGATCATGTAGAGGCCGGCGGCCTTCGTCTTGGCCGGTGCCGTGGCGGGATCGGGCCGGCGATACTGGGCGATTGTAAGCCGAATGCCCTTGAGGCGCTGCTCCATCGGGAAGTAGGAGCCCCAGTCCCAGGCGGCGATTGCCAAGTGGATCTTGGCCGACTGCGCCGAAACGCCCATCATTTCGCTGCCGCGCCAGGCGATGGGTCGCACGTAGCAATCGGTGAGCTTGTTGGCTTTGACCACCTCCCGGCACGCCTGGTCGATTTCGGCGACGGGGTAGGGGATGGTGAAGTCCATCGTCTTGGCGCCGTCGTAGAGCCGCTGGCTGTGCTGGGTGAGCTCGAAAATCTCGCCGCCGTAGGCTCGCTCCCCTTCGAATACCGCGCTCGCGTAATGCAAGCCGTGGCTCAGCACGTGCAGATTGGCCTCGCGCCAGGGTACGAGCTTGCCGTCGTACCAGATGAAGCCATCACGGTCGTGGTAGGGGACCAAGTCGGCCATGCGCTGTCTCCTCCGGGATTGAGCCGGGCCAGGATTGAGCCGGGCCAGAGGGCTTGCCGCGAGCCGCGCTGCCGCAACGCTTGCGCGTGCAATTTGGCAAATTGCCCAATTCGCGCGCTCCCGCCGGCGTCGTAGCCACGCGGGGGTTTGGCGTCTGAGCCCGTAAAATCGCTTGCCAGCACTAACAATCGGGGTCAAATAAGTCAACATGGCTGACATAACTTCCGAGCTCTTGAGCAGGCATCGGGCGCTGGTTGATCAAAGCTCGGGCAGATCTGCGGCGTCGGGCCCGGATCCGCACCTCATCACATTCGTCGAGCTTTTGTTCTTCGCCTACCGCGACTTTACGCGCGAGGCGGACGCGGCGCTGGCCGAGCTGGGCCTTGGACGCGCGCATCACCGCGTCTTGCACTTTGTCAACCGCAATCCCGGATTGCGCGTGGCCGACCTGCTGGAGATCTTGAAGATCACCAAGCAGAGCCTGGCGCGCGTCCTCAAGGAGCTGGTGGACCAAGGTTGGATCGAGCAAAGGGCAGGCGAGCGCGACCGTCGCCAGCGGCTCCTCCACGCGAGCGAGAAGGGCGCGGCGTTGGCGCGGCGCCTCGATGAGCTGCAGGCCAAGCGCGTGGCCCAAGCCTTGGCACAAGCGGGCGCCGGCAGCGACCGTGCTGCGGCCAGATTCTTGTTCCATATGATCACCAGGGAGGAGCGCGCGCTGGTCGAGGCGTTGTTGCCCGAGCCGATCCAGGCCCTCGCCGCAAGCCGCGCCTGACGGTGCCAAAGCTCGCCGATGGATACGCTGCCCGACAACGCCGCCCACATCTTGGTCGTCGATGATGACCAACGCATTCGCGATCTCCTGGCGCGCTACCTGTTCGAACAAGGCTTTCGCGTGACGACCGCCACCGATGCCGCCAGTGCACGCGCGGCCATGCGCGGTCTTGCCTTCGACGTGGTCATATTGGACGTCATGATGCCCGGTGAGAGTGGTCTGGAGCTCGCCCGAGACCTTAAGTCCATATCCGCCATTCCGATCTGTCTGCTCACCGCGCAGGCCGAGGCGGAGCAACGCATCGGTGGGCTGGAAACCGGTGCCGACGACTACGTGGTCAAGCCCTTCGAGCCGCGCGAGCTGTTGCTGCGGCTGCACAATATCCTCAAGCGCGGACGTGGCCCGTCGGGTCCAAGGGACGAGATCAGGATGGGCGACTACACCTTCCACGTCGGCCGTGGGGAGCTCAAGCGCAAGGACGAGACCATCAAACTCACCGAACGGGAGCGCGACCTCTTGCGGCTCTTCGCGCAGCGGCCGGGCACGCCGATCGCTCGCCACGAGCTCGCGAGCGACGATTCCACCGGCAGTGAGCGTGCGATCGACGTGCAGATCAACCGGCTGCGCCGCAAGATCGAGACCGATCCGACAAATCCAGTTTATCTGCAAACAGTCAGAGGCAAGGGCTATATACTGCATACCGACTGAGGTCGGTGAGGCTGGCAAGGGGCATGCTCGCTCGCAATCCGGACAACTGGCGCAAGCTTCTCGGCGAAAAGAGTTGGCCGCGGGTCGCGTGGTCGCGCGCGCTGCGGGCCGCGAGCGAGCTTGCCCCCAAGGGGCTTTATGCCCGCGCGCTCATCATCATCATCGCGCCCATCGTGCTGCTGGAAAGCGTGGTGGCGTTCACCTTCATGGAGCGGCATTGGAACCAGGTGACGCGCCGCCTGTCGGAAGGTTTGGCACGCGACATCGCGGCCATCGTCGATCTCTACGAGGCGAGCACCAGCAAGGACGACGTCGCCCAGTTGATTGACATCGGCCAGCTGAGGTTTGGGTTCTCGGTGGCGATCCTGCCGGCCGGCAATCTGCCTACTCCCCAGCCCAAGCCGTTCTTCGACCTGCTCGACCGGGCGCTGTCGGACGAGATCCGTGCCCAGGTCAAGCGGCCGTTCTGGATCGACACCGTCGGCCAGTCCCGACACGTGGAGATCCGCGTCAAGCTCGACCAGGCCATCCTGCGGTTCGTGGCCCAGCGCGGGCAGGCCTACGCCTCCAACTCGCACATCTTCCTGATGTGGATGGTGGGTACCTCCGTCGTTCTGCTGACGGTGGCGATCCTGTTTTTGCGCAACCAAATTCGTCCGGTGCTGCGGCTCGCGGAAGCGGCGGACGCTTTTGGCAAGGGGCGGCCCTTCCCACCGGAGTTCAGGCCGCGCGGTGCGCGCGAGGTACGGCAGGCAGCGCAGGCGTTCCTGGAGATGCGCGAGCGCATTCGCCATCACGTTGAGCAACGCACGACCATGTTGGCGGGCGTAAGCCACGACCTGAGGACCGTGCTGACGCGCTTCAAGTTGGAACTGGCGCTGCTGCGCGAAAGCCCGGAAATCCACGCGCTCAAGAACGACGTCAACGAGATGCAGCACATGCTGGAGGACTATCTCGCCTTCGCCAAGGGCGATGGTGGGGAGGAGGCCGCACCAACCAACGTCGGCGAGCTGCTGAGCGAAGTGCAGGAGGAGACCGAATACCTGGGCACGCCGATCGAGGTGCGCATGCGCCAACCCCGACACGACCTGGTGCTGGCGCTCAAGCGGCAGGCATTCAAGCGTGCGGTCACCAACCTCGTTACCAATGCGGCCCGCTTCGGCAATATCGTGATCATTCGCGCGGGCGCAGACGACATTTGGCTGCGCATCGAGGTGGACGACGATGGCCCGGGCATCCCCCCGGCCGAGCGCGACAACGTCTTCCGTCCGTTTTATCGGCTGGACCATGCGCGCAATCAGGACGCGGGCAACTCGGGATTGGGGCTCGCCATCGCGCGCGACATCGCCCGCAGTCACGGCGGTGACATCGCGCTCGGGACAAGCGCGATGGGCGGCCTGCGCGCCACCATCCGTGTGCCGTTGTAGCAAGGGGTGAGCGGCCGCATCGTGCGAAGCGGCTCGGTAAAGAGCGGTAAATTCGGCCCTGAGCGTCGAGGGATCGTCGCGCAGCATCGAGACGGCGGCGCCCGCAGCTATCGCCATTGGAGGCGGGGAGCGTCGGCTCACGCTCCTGCCGACAGAGCCTTGCACATGCGCGCCCCGAGCTTCGTCCCGACGGGATGTCGGACCGCGATTGCGAGAGGCAGACCCCGCTCTGGCGTCAGAAGAGGCGTCCGCCGTTGGGCACCGGGCGTTCAGGCATGATCAGCACGACCTCGCCGTTGCCGTCCGGGAAGCCCAGCGTGAGGACCTCCGACATGGTCTTGCCGATCTGGCGCGGTGGGAAGTTGACGACCGCCGCTACCTGGCGGCCAATGAGCGGCGCCGGATCGTAGTGCTTGGTGATTTGCGCCGAGCTCGTCTTGAGACCGATCGCGGGCCCGAAATCGATCCTAAGTCGGAGCGCCGGCTTGCGAGCCCCGGCAAGCGGCTCGGCCGCGACGATGGTGCCGACGCGGATGTCTACCTTGTTGAAGTCATCAAAGGCGATGCGGGGTAGCGGCGTGATTTCGGGCATGCGCTAAAGCTCACTGATAGCTTGCTGTCGGCGGCCTCGATGTGCTGTGCCAGGCTCGCGGTCCGATCATCGAGGCTGGCGCCTCTTATAGCGCTGAGAGCATGGGCAGCCCACGGCGCAGCGGTGGCGGGCCGATCACTCGCTGAACGCCACCTCGCGCACCTTGCGGACATTGGGCAGAACGATGAACAACAGCAGCAACGCTGCCGTCAACAGGAAGGCAAGCGACAGCGGCCGCTGCAGGAACACCAGGGGGTCGCCGCGCGAGAGCAGCATGGCGCGGCGCATGTAGACCTCCATCATGGGACCCAGCAGAAAACCCATGAGCAGGGGCGCTGGCTCGCAGTCGAGCTTCATCAACAGGTAGCCGATGACACCGAAGAAGGCGATGAACAGCACCTCGTTGGCCGAGTTGTTGAGGCTGTAAACCCCGATGCAGCAGAAGAACAGAATGGCGATCGAGAGCAACCGATAGGGCACGAGCAGCATGCGCACCCAGATGCCGATCAGCGGCAGATTGAGCACGATCAGCATCAAGTTGCCGATCCACATGCTGGCGATCATCCCCCAAAAGAGCCCCGGCTTCTGCTCCATGACCTGCGGTCCGGGGATGATGCCGTGGATCATCATGCCGCCGATCATCATTGCCATCACGGCGTTGGAGGGAATGCCGAGCGTTAGCATGGGAATGAAGGAAGTTTGTGCGGCAGCGTTGTTGGCGCTCTCGGGTGCGGCGACGCCCTCGATCGCGCCGGTGCCGAATTTCTCGGGCGTGCGCGAGAGCCTCTTTTCCACCGTGTAGGCGGAAAACGAGGCGAGCACGGCGCCGCCGCCCGGGAGGACGCCCAGCAGCCCGCCAAGCAGCGTCCCGCGCAGTACCGGCGCGACCGAGCGCTTGAGATCCTCCTTGGTGGGCATGAGCCCGCTGACCTTCGAGCTGAGGAGATCGCGACGCTCGGCGTTCGTCAGGTTGGACATGATCTCGGCGATGCCGAACACGCCCATGACGAGGGGCACGAAACCGATGCCGTCGAACAGGTCGCCGATGCCGAAAGTAAAGCGTGTGTTGCCAGTGTTGACGTCGGTACCGACCAGCCCCAGCAGCATGCCGAGGAAGATCATGCCAAGCGCCTTGAGGATCGAGCCGCGCGCCAGGACGACGGCGAACACGAGACCCAACGCCATCAATGAGAAGTAGTCGGCCGGCGCGAACTGCTGGGCAAGTTTCGTCAGCGGCGGCGCTGCAACCGCGATTGCGACGGTTGCCACGCAGCCCGCAAAAAATGAGCCGATGGCGGCGATGGCGAGCGCTGGGCCGGCGCGGCCCTGCCGCGCCATCTGGTAGCCGTCGAGGCACGTGACGACGGAGCTCGCTTCGCCCGGCAGGTTGACGAGGATTGAGGTCGTCGAACCGCCGTATTGGGCGCCGTAGTAGATGCCTGCCAGCATGATGAGCGCGCCATCGGCTGGTAGGAAATAGGTGGCTGGCAGCAGCAGCGCCATGGTCGCCACGGGACCGACCCCGGGGAGCACGCCGATGGCGGTGCCGATGATGGCACCCATCAAGCACCAGAACAGGTTCTGCAGCGAGACCGCGACGGAGAAGCCGAGCGCCAAGTTGTGAAAGAGGCCTGCTACCTCCATGACAGCTCCTTGGGCAGCACCTGGATCGGCATGCCGAGACCCCAGATGAACATGGCAATGCCGAGCGCGAGCATGATCGCCGCGAAGAGTGCGTACTCAAACCAGCGCGTTTCCGGGGTGCCGAGTGCCGCCAACGTCATGGAAACCAGCATGCTCGCCGCCAGTCCGTATTGATCGACCAGCAGCGCGAAGGCGACGGTTGCGAGCGTGATCATGATGACCGGTCGCCACGCCCAGGCGGTCAGCGACGGTCCCTCTACCAGGGCCGCTTTGAGCCAGAGCAACCCACCCGTGGCGATCAGGCACCACGAAAGGATATAGGGCAAAACGCCGGTGCCGGGGCGCTGCGCCGTTCCCATTGGGTAGTCCGAACCCAACCAGAGCCCGCCCGCCCCAACGAGGGCGAACAGCAGCCCGGTGGCGAGGTCCTGACCGTTCTTGATGCGCATGCGCTCGGATGCCTCCCCCCTCGGCTTGGGCTGCCGCCCCACGTGCTTGGCCTCAGCTTACACAGAACGATCGGGGCAAGTCATGTGGCCTGAGACTGGGCTTGAGACTGGGCCTGAGACTGGGCTTGAGACTGGGCCTGGGGGACTGCGCGTGAGGCCTGCCATGAGACTGGCCTGAGACTGGCCTGAGACCCAAGCCCTTGCCCCCTGTGCCGTACCCCCATGCTTGCCCGCCCTCAATCCCTGAACGCGCACGTCCTTGCGGTCGCTCAGGGTGTCGAAGACGTAGGCCAACTCGGCGTTGATAGGCGTTCTGTGCGTTCACCGGCGGGTTGCCCATGCTGAGGATCGCTGGCATCGGCAATGGTGATCTTGATGCGTGTGACGTCCCTCTGGCGTCTCCTGAAAGACTGCAAAAAGCCAAGCAACAATACCCAAGACCGATCCAGCTCGCCCTTGTGGCTTGCTCACGTCCCGCCGGCGCGCACGCCATCGCCGACCTCAGCGCGAGGGGGATGCGAGTAGGGCGCAGCTTGGCCGTTCAACGCGCTCTGCGTCGACGCTTGCAGCAAAGAGGATGGGCGGCAGCGGTTTGGGATGAGGCTTGCTGCAAACCCTCGCTTTGGCCCTTTGGCGCACGCGTTTGGCGCGTGAGGCTGGCACCGCTGGTGTGCGGTCCGCGGAGGGCCCACCCGCGTTTTGGGTACCAAGTGTCGCATCTAACATAGATTGGCGCCGCGCCCGGGGCCGTCGCGCGAACGCCGCAAATCCCCTACCTTGAGCCGAGGTGACGATCAAAAGGAGAGCCTCAATGCGGACTGCCAGGACATGGATTGTGGCCCTGCTGGGCTTGATGGTGCTTGGCGCGCCGGCGTTCGGCGACGTGCTCGATGACATCAAGCAGCGCGGCACGCTCATCGTCGGCGTGAAGGCCGACTACAAGCCGTTCGGCTTCCGCGATCCCTCGGGGGGCATCATCGGACTTGAACCCGATCTCGCCGCCGACGTCGCCAAGAAGCTCGGCGTCAAACTGGAGCTGGTTCCGGTCGTCTCCGCCAATCGCATGGAATTCCTCAACCAGGGCAAGATCGATCTGATGATCGCGACCATGTCCGACAAGCCGGAGCGCCGGAAAGTCGTGCAAGTGATTGAGCCCCTCTACTACTCCGACGCGGTCAACGTGCTCCTCAGAAAGGACGCGGCCGTGAAGAGCTGGGAGGATCTCAAGGGTAAGAAGCTTTGCGGCACCACGGGCGCCTTCTACAACAAGGACATCGCCCAGAAGTACGGCGCCGAAATCGCCTCCTTCGACGGCTCCGAAAAGCCGCTATTGGCGCTCAAGAACGGCGACTGCATCGGCTACCTCTACGACCAGACGTTCGTCGTTGGCAAGCTGACGGAAGAGGACTGGAAAGGCGGCTACCACATGGTATTGCCCGGCATCTTGGAG
Source organism: Hyphomicrobiaceae bacterium (assembly GCA_036558085.1). Lineage (GTDB taxonomy): Bacteria > Pseudomonadota > Alphaproteobacteria > Rhizobiales > Hyphomicrobiaceae > AWTP1-13. The sequence goes on along the minus strand of DATBGH010000014.1, from coordinate 19,543 downwards.
ACGCCGTGGGCGATCGCGGTGAAGCTCGGTGAGACCAACCTGCAGAAGTTTATGGAAGGCATCCACAAGGATTGGATGAAGTCGGGCCGCATCGTGGAACTCGAAAAGAAGTGGGGCGTCCCTCCCACCGACTATGCCCGGCGCATGCACGAGAAGTTCAAGAGCGGCAGTTGATCGTTGATTGGTTGCCCCGGCGGTTGTCGAGGAGGTGCCGTCCTCGGCGCCGGCCGGGTGCGACACGGGGATCCCAAACCGCCTGGGGCGATAGAGGCGTCGCGCCGCAATGCAGCCGATCTATGACTGGTTCCGCGAATTCTATGAGCGGACCGGCATCAATCTTACCTTCATCTACGACGATTTCGACCGCGCACGGATGGTGCGCGGCTTCTTCTTGACGCTCGAGCTGGCGGTCGCAACCATCGTGCTCTCCGTTCTGATCGGCGTCGCCGGTGCTTGGCTGCAGGGCTCGAAATTCGTCTGGATGCGAAGGATCATTGCCGCCTTCATCTCCCTCTTCCGCAACACCCCGCCGCTGGTGCAGATCTATTTCTTCTATTTCGGCCTGGGCTACCTGCTGCCCCGCCTGCCGGACGGCTCCGGTGCCATGTTGCCGATGGTCTCCAACGTCGAGTGGGCGATCATCTCGCTGTCACTGTTCGCCGGCGCCTTCAATATCGAGATTTTTCGCTCCGGCATCGAGGCCATCCCCAAGTCCACCCTGGAAGCAGCCACCAGCTTCGGCCTATCGCGCTGGCTGACCTACCGGCTGATCGTGCTGCCAATGGCGGTCCGCATTTGCCTGCCCGCGCTCGGCAACAACCTCGTCAACCTGGTCAAGACCACCAACCTTGCCTATGCCATCGCCGTCCCGGAGCTGCTCTACGTGTCAAAGCAGATTTGGTCGGACGCCACCAACGTGCGCGAGATGATGTTCTTTGTTCTGTTTGCCTATCTCGCCCTCGTGTTCGTTCTGGTCGGCCTCCTTAATGCCATCGAACGTCGTCTTGCCATCCCGGGCTTCGGCCAAGAGGGAGGGCATTGAATGCTCCGCTATCGCGATGCCCTGAGCCCCTGCTTGGCGCGCAACCCGCCCTTGCGGTTGCCGGGCGATCGGCCACGTGCGCCATCTGGAGCCTTCTGCGCGTCGGCGGCAGGGCGGCCGCCGCAACGGAGTGATGCCGCAGCGGCTCGGCCGACGGATTGCCGATGGCCCTGTCAGGCTCGCCGCTCGCGTGCGCCCGGGGCGCTCCATCGATGGCGACGTCACTTTGTCCGGGCGACAGGCGGCGAGCGGGTCTTGGCGAGCGCTCATCTAGCCCCCCGTGTCGGCCGAGCGCTGGTGCTCATGGTGGCGCTGGGCGCGACGGTGGCCGCGGCGCAGCCGCCGGCCGTGATCAAGGCGTCCTCGTTTGAGGTGCTCGTTCGCTGGGCGCCGCTGCTGCTATGGGGGTTCGGCTTCAATATTCTGATCTCGATCATGGCGATGGGGATCGGCACGGTGGCTGGCGTTCCCGTCGGCATTGGCCAGCTCTCGCGCTTGCGCCCTGTGCGCATCGCATCGAGCGCCGTCACCCAGCTTTTTCGCAACTCGCCCTGGCTCGTCCTCCTATTTCTGTGCGTGTTCCTGCTTCCCTTCGAGATCCGCGCCTTCGGCTTGCGCGTGCCATTTCCGGACTGGGCCAAGGCGACCATGGGTTTTGCCCTGCCCGTGATGGCCAACACCTCCGAGATCGCGCGCGGGGCGATCCAGTCCGTGCCGACGGGCCAGTGGGACAGTGCTCGCGCGCTCGGGCTGACACGCCGCCAATGCCTCTATCTCGTCATCCTGCCGCAGTGTGTTAAGCGCATGCTGCCGCCATGGATGAACCTCTACTCTCTGATCGCGATGTCGACGGTGAATGCCTCGATCGTCGGGGTGAGCGAGATGATCACGCTCACCGCGCAGGTGCACGCCGCGGAAGGGTCCCGGCCGGAGCTGCTGGCGCCGCTCTACGCCTTCGCGCTCGTGTGCTTCTTCATCTATTGCTATCCGATCGGCAAATGGACCCAGGCGCTTGAGCGCCGCTACCAGGTGGGCTGGTAGGCTGCGAAGCGCCGGTTTGGCGCGATCGCGTCCCGTGGCAGTATGAGGCCATGTTCGCACTTGCGCCGCGCCGGTTGCTGCCAGCCACGATGACGTTCGTGGGCTTTCTCGCCTGCTGGCAACTGGCGGTATCGGGGCTTGGCGTGCGCGAGTACCTGTTGCCGAGCCCGCTGTCCGTGTTGCAGGCCATGGGTCCCGGTGAAATCCCTTGGACCAAGCACATCTCGATCACGGCCGTGGAGATCCTCGGCGCATTCCTGATCGCGGCGCTGGCGGGCGTCCTGCTCGGCGCCGCCGTGGCTTGGTCGCAAGCCGCGGCCGGGGCGCTGACACCGTTCCTCGTGTTCGTCAACACGCTGCCCAAGGTGGCGATCGCACCGCTTTTCCTGATCTGGCTCGGCTATGGCATCCTGCCCAACATGCTGATAGGGGCGCTGATCGGCTTCTTCCCGGTGGTCATCAACACCGCGGTCGGCCTGACACAGATCGAGGAGGATCTGCTTGACCTTGGACGCGTATTCAACGCGCCGAAATGGAAGGTGTTTGCCAAAATCCGCATGCCCAATGCCTACCCCTACATTCTGAGCGCGCTCAAGGTCACCGCGACGTCGGCCGTGGTCGGCGCGGTGGTGGGCGAGTTCGTCGCTTCCCAAGCGGGTCTTGGATACGTGATCATCACGACCCAAAGCAGCATGAACACGGCCGTAGCCTTCGCGGCCCTGGCCTGGATCTCGATCTTGGGGCTCATGCTGTTTGCCGCGGTCGGCGCGGTGTCGCGCGTGCTGGCACCCTGGGCGGAAGTTTCGGATGCGTGAATGGCTCGAGGAGATCTCCCATGAACCGGTTGGCTTTCACCGCGGCGGCGTCAATCGCCGCCCTCTGTGCCTGCGCCAGCGTGGCGGGCGCCCAGGCGGCCGAGAAGTTCACCTTCGCGCTCAACTGGTTTGCGGTCGGCGACCATGCCGCCTATTGGGTTGCGCTGGACAAGGGCTATTTCGCTGAGCGAGGTCTGGAGGTGACGCTCGAGAACTCCAAGGGCTCGGGCGACTCGATTGCCAAGGTCGACACCGGGCGAGCCGATGCAGGATTGGCAGACACCGCAGTGGTGATTGCCTCGCTCGCGCGGACGGCCAAGATCAAAATCGTCGGCATGGTGTTCGATAAGACGCCGCTTAACGTCTTTTCTGCCAAGGATAAGCCGGTCCTCAAGCCCAAGGATCTGGAGGGCAAAACCCTTGCCGCACCGCCAGGCGACAGCCAGCGCCAGATCTGGCCGGCATTCGCCAAGGCCAACAACGTCGATGACAGCAAGGTCACGTGGGTCAACGTGGAGCCTGCCGCCAAAATCGCCGCCCTCGCCGAGAGGCGCGTCGACGCCGTCGCCGACTACACCACGGGCCTGCCCTACTATGAGAAGCCGATGGGCGTCGGCAACGTGGTGATGATGCCCTGGTCCGACTTCGGTCTCGACCTCTATTCCATGTCGATCATGGCGAGCGAAAAAACCATGGCGGAGAGGTCGACGGCGCTGCGTGCGTTCCTGCAGGCGGCCTACATGGGATGGCGCGACGTGATGACGGATCCGAAGGAGGCATTGGCGATTTTCAAAAAGCGCGTGCCAGAGATCGATGTCGGCATCATCGAGGCCAACATGCGGCTGGGTCTCGACCTCATGAAGACGCCGCGTTACGCCGCCAATGGCATCGGTTGGATCGAACGGCAGAAGATGTGCGCATCCGTTGACCTCGTGAATACATACATGGGTCTGCCGCGCAAGGTGGAGTGCGAGAGCGTCTTCACCAACGACTTCCTGACCAAGATCGCGATGCCCTGAGCGAATGACCGCCGTACGCCAATTTGACGAGGCAAGCATCGGACTGATCGGCGTCGGCATGGTCTACCGAACCGTCGGCGGTCCCGTCGAAGCCCTTCGCGCCGTCTCCCTGGATGTAGCGCGCGGCGAGTTCGTCTCGCTCGTCGGTCCCAGCGGTTGTGGCAAGTCGACGCTGTTGCGCATCATCGCCGGGCTACGGCCGGCCACCTCAGGGACGGTCAGTGTCGGTGGCGCGCCGGTGATTGAGCCGCTGAGCAACATCGGCATGGTGTTTCAGGCGCCAGTGCTGCTCAAATGGCGCACGGTGCTCGACAACGTGCTGCTGCCAGCGGAGTTGGCCGGCCTCGGCGCGGCGGGCTACCGCCGGCGCGCCATGGACTTGCTGCGGCTCGTCGGCCTCGGCGACTTTGCCGGCAAACGGCCGCACGAGCTTTCAGGCGGCATGCAGCAGCGGGCCAGCATCTGCCGCGCCCTGCTGCTCGATCCGCCATTGCTCCTGATGGACGAACCATTCGGCGCGCTCGATGCCATGACCCGCGACGACATGAACATCGAGCTGTTGCGCATCTGGGGTGAGGACAAGGGCACCGGCGGACCACGCAAGACCATCCTGTTCGTGACGCATTCGATCCCCGAAGCCGTCATCCTGTCGGATCGCGTGGTGGTGATGTCGCAGCGACCCGGCACCATTGCGGCAGTTGCGGCCATCGATCTGCCGCGCCCGCGCACCGTCGAAACGCGCGCATCGGAGGACTTCGGTCGCCTGTCGCTGGCGATCTACCGCGCGCTTAACCGTGGCGAGGCAACCTGCCAAGGAAGCCAGCCGGAGCTGGGCGAGCGACGAATCGAGGGCTGACCCATGACACTTGAGCGTTGGGATTGATCGTGCGCTATTCGATCTTCTCCGTCTTGGCACAAGCCCTCAAGGGCAATACGGGCTGGAAACCGGTCTGGCGCGATGCCGAACTCAAGCCCGCCTACGACGTGGTTATCGTCGGTGGCGGTGGGCACGGGCTGGCAACGGCGTTCTATCTCGCCAAGGAACACGGCATCAGCAACGTTGCCGTGCTGGAGAAGGGCTGGCTCGGCGGCGGCAATGTCGGGCGCAACACCGCCATCATCCGCTCCAACTATCTCCTCCCCGGCAATATTCCGTTTTATGAGCGGGCAATGAAACTGTGGGAGGGACTGGAGCAGGACCTCAACTATAACGCCATGGTGAGCCAGCGGGGCGTGCTCAACCTCTACCATTCCGATGCCCAGCGCGACGCGTTTGCCCGCCGCGGCAATGCCATGCGGCTCCATGGCGTGGATGCGCAGCTGCTCGAACGCGAAATGGTACGGGCGATCGCACCCTCGCTCGATTTCGACAATGCGCGCTTTCCGATCGCCGGCGGATTGCTGCAGCGGCGCGGCGGCACCGTGCGCCACGATGCCGTCGCCTGGGGCTATGCGCGTGCAGCGGATCAGCGCGGCGTCGATCTGGTGCAGAACTGCGAGGTGACCGGCATTCGCGTTCAAGGTGGGCGCGTGCTCGGCCTGGACACCGCCAAGGGGTTCGTTCGCGCCGGCAAAGTGGGTCTTGCCTGCGCCGGCAATTCTTCGCGCGTCGCGGCGCTGGCGGGGCTCAAGCTGCCGATCGAAAGCCACGTCCTGCAGGCATTCGTCTCGGAGGCCGTGAAGCCCCTGATCAATGGGGTCATCACGTTTGGGGCCGGGCATTTCTACATCAGTCAGTCCGACAAGGGCGGGCTGGTGTTTGGCGGTGACATCGACGGCTACAATTCCTACGCCTGGCGCGGCAACTTGGCGATGGTTGAGGATGTGTGCGAGAGCGCCATGGCGCTGATGCCGATGCTCGGCCGGTTGCGGCTGTTGCGCAGTTGGGGTGGGCTGATGGACATGTCGATGGACGGCTCGCCCATCATCGACAAGACACCGATCGCCGGCCTCTACCTGAACGCGGGTTGGTGCTACGGCGGCTTCAAGGCGACGCCGGCGTCGGGATGGTGCTTTGCTTACACCATCGCCCGTGACGAGCCGCACGCCCTCAACGCCGCCTTCCGCCTCGACCGTTTCGCCACGGGCCACTTGATCGACGAAAAGGGCGCGGGAGCGCAACCCAATCTGCACTGAAGGTAAGGCGCATGCGGATCGACTGCTGTTACTGTGGGCCGCGCGGGCACGAGGAGTTCGTCTACCTCGGTGACGCCACCGTCGAGCGGCCGAACGGCGACCCGGACCAGCCGCTCGACGAGGCGGCGCGGCAGCGTTGGGTCGATTATGTTTACCTGCGCGACAATCCCGCCGGCGCGCATCGCGAACTGTGGCAGCACGTCAGCGGCTGCCGAGCATGGCTCGTGGTCACGCGCAACAGCTTAACGCATGCCGTTCTCCAGGTTGAGGCCGCGCGCGACGTGGCGCTGGGTCGTGGCCTGCACCAAAAACCGACGCCGGCGCTATGAGCGAGCAAACGTCATCGCCAGATCGGCCGCAAGCCCCGCAATTTTCCGTGGCCACGCGCTCCGCGTTGGTCGGGAAGGACGGGCGGACTGGCACCCGCGGGCAATCATGCCGCTTGCCGACCGGCGGACTGATCGAGCGGGCTCGGTCCCACTCCTTCACCTTCGACGGCCGCAGCTATGCCGGGCATCCCGGCGACACGCTGGCTTCGGCGCTGCTGGCGAACGGGGTGCATCTCGTCGGTCGCTCGTTCAAGTATCACCGTCCCCGCGGCATTCTCACGGCTGGCCCCGAAGAGCCCAATGCGCTCGTCGAGCTCCGCGAGGGCGCGCGTCGGGAGCCCAATACGCGCGCCACCACCGCCGAGCTTTACAACGGGCTCATTGCCAGGAGCCAGAATCGCTGGCCATCGCTGCGCTTCGACTTGATGGCGATCAACTCGCTCTTGGCGCCGATTTTGTCGGCCGGTTTCTACTATAAGACCTTCATGTGGCCGTCCGCCTTCTGGGAAAAAGTATACGAGCCGCTGATCCGGCGCGCCGCCGGTCTTGGGCGTGCCGCAGGAAAAGCCGATCCAGACACCTACGAGAAGGCTCACCTGCATTGCGATGTGTTGGTGATCGGCGGCGGCGCGGCGGGCTTGATGGCGGCGCTCGCGGCGGGACGCACCGGGCTGCGCGTGGTGCTAACAGAGCAGGACTTTCGTCTCGGCGGCAGGCTGATCGCCGACAATCGGGTTCTCGACGATCGCAGATCGGTCGACTGGGTCGCGCACATGGCGGGCGAGCTCGCTGGCCTGCCCAATGTTCGCATGCTGCTGCGCAGCACCGTGTTCGGTGTCTATGATCATGGGACCTACGCTGCGCTGGAGCGCGTTAGCGATCATATCGCGGTGCCGCCGCAGTACGAGCCGCGCCAACGACTGTGGCACATCCACGCCAGGCGCTGCGTGCTGGCCGCGGGGGCGATCGAGCGACCGCTCGTGTTTGGCGACAACGATCGTCCCGGCGTCATGCTGGCCGGCGCGGTGCGCGCCTATCTCAACCGCTATGCGGTAGCGCCGGGGCGGCACGCCGTCGTGTTCAGCACCAGCGATGAGACCGCGGCAACGGTGGCCGACTTGGCGCGGGCCGGCGTCGGGATTGCCGCCGTGATCGACCCCCGGGCGAGCGTTCCACATGGCATCGAGGCGGCCGCCAGGGCGGCAGGAGCCCGGTTGATCGGCGGCGGGGTCATCATCCGCGCCCTTGGGCGGGCGCGCGTGCGGGCCGTGGAGATCAGAACTGCGACCGGTGCCATCGAGCGGATTGCTTGCGATCTCGTCTGCGTTTGCGGGGGCTGGACACCATCGATCCATCTGGCGTCGCACTTGGGCGGCCGCCCCGCCTGGAGCGATCGCCTCGCGGCCTTTCTTCCAGCCGCGCTGCCCGGTGGCATGGCGGCGGCGGGCGCGGCCAACGGCCAATTGGCGTTGGCAGATGCGCTGGCGGCCGGGGCCGAGGCTGGCCTTGAGGCGGCCGCTCAGTGCGGCGCCTCTGGCCAACCCGTCGCAGTCCCCGCAACCGATGGCGAAAGCACGTTCAACGCGGCTCTATGGCGCGTTCGTGCCGCGCGCGGCAAGGCCTTCGTGGATCTGCAAAACGACGTAACCGATGAGGACGTGGCGCTCGCGGGTCACGAGGGCTTCCGTGCGGGGGAGCATTTGAAACGCTACACCACGCTCGGCATGGCCACGGACCAAGGCAAGACCTCGAATGTCACGGGCCTGGCGCTGATGGCGGAGTTTACCGCCAAACCCATCGCGCAGACCGGCAGCACCACCTTTCGGCCGCCTTACACGCCGGTGGCGATCGGCGCGCTCGCCGGCGGTCACCGCGGCAAGGAGTTCAGGCCGACCCGACTTGCGCCGTCGCACAACTGGGCATGCGAGCGCGGCGCTCGCTTCGTGGAGGCCGGTCAGTGGCTGCGCGCGCAATTCTATCCCCAGCCCGGTGAGACGGATTGGTTGACCAGCGTCAAGCGTGAAGTGCGCACGGTTCGATCGAGGGTCGGGCTATGCGATGTGTCAACGCTCGGCAAAATCGACGTGCAGGGCGCCGATGCAGTCGAATTCTTTGACCGCGTCTACAGCGCAAGCTGGAAGGCGCTCCCCATCGGCAAAGCGCGCTATGGCCTGATGTTGCGCGAAGACGGCATGGTGCTGGACGATGGCACCGTCGCGCGGCTCACGGCGGAGCGCTACGTCGTCACGACGACGACGGCCAATGCTGCCAAGGTCTTGCAGCACATGGAATTCTGCGCCCAGTGGTTGTGGCCGGAGCTCGACGTGCAGCTCGCCTCAGTCACCGACGCGTGGGCGCAGTTCGCACTCGCCGGTCCGTGCGCGCGCCATCTGCTGCACAAGGTCGTGGACGGTCAGCACGACGTCTCTGATGCAGCGTTTCCCTACCTGGCGGCCGGGCAGGTGACCGTCATGGGCGGCTTGCCCGCTCGCCTCTTTCGCATCTCCTTTTCCGGCGAGCTGGCCTACGAGATCGCCGCGCCCGCCGGCTACGGTGAGGCCCTGTGGCGGCACATGATGGAGAGCGGTCGTGAGTTCGGTGTTGAGCCCTACGGCACCGAGGCGCTTGGCATCATGCGCATCGAGAAGGGGCACGTTGCCGGAAACGAGATCAACGGCCACACGACAGCCGCAGACTTGGGCCTTGGGCGCATGCTGTCTGGTGCTAAGGACTTTGTGGGCCGCGTCATGGCGCAGCGCCCGGGCCTCATGGCGGCAGACAGGCCGCGACTGGTCGGCCTCAAGCCGGTAGACCGTCAGGATTGCCTCCGAGCCGGCGCCCATTTCATCCGAGCCGGCGCCAAGCCGACGGGCCGCGAGGACGAGGGCTATATGACCTCGGCGGCGTTCTCTCCCACGCTCGACCATTGGGTCGGCCTCGGGCTCCTCGTGCATGGCCCCGAGCGCCATGGAGAGCAGGTCCGCGCCTACGATCCCGTGCGCGGCGGCGACGTGGCTGTCGAGGTTTGCCATCCCGTGTTCTACGACCCAACCGGGGAGCGCTTGCGTGGCTGAGCTAGACCATCCGTTCCGCTCCGCCCTCGCCGGCGCGGTGACTGCCGGCGGCCAGTATGGGCGCCGTAGCGCGTGCCCCGGCGTGGTCGTCAGCGAGATCCATGCGCCGGGGCTGGCCATGGTAGCGGCGCGCAAGGGTCGGCGCGGCGATCTCATCGCCGCGGTGCGAGCGGGCTTCGGCGTTGATCTTCCGACGACGCCGCGGCGCGCGACAGGACAAGAAATCGCCTTCGTCTGGGTGGGTCCTGACCAGTGGCTCGCCCTTCAGCATCCGGCGCCCAAAGACGGCATGGAGGGGCTCCTTGCACCCCTTGCCGGTTTGGCCTCGCTCGTCGAGGTGAGCCACGGCCGCACGCTCTTTGCCCTGACCGGCTCGCGCGTGCGCGAGGCCTTGGCGAAGGGAGTGCCGATTGACCTTCACGCCAGCGCGTTCGGGCCTGGGGATGCGGCCTCCACCCTCGTTGCGCACATCCCGGTCAATCTGTGGCAGGTCGACGACCGGCCGAGCTACGAATTTGCGATCGCGCGCAGTTTGGCGCAAAGTTTCTGGCAGTGGCTCACGGTCGCCGCCGCAGAGTACGGCGTGCAATTCGCGGACGGGTGAGGTCTGGGCCGAGGCCATGGATGCCCGAGGTTGGGGCCTAGGATTTGACCCAAGATCTGGCCGAAGGGGCAGAGGACCAATGGGGCCCAAGTAAACTGTGACCAAGTAAACTGTGACCAAGTTAACTGTGACCAAGTTAACTGGGACCAGCTCAATTGGGCTCATCACATTCGGGCCCAGGTCAATTGAGCAAACGTCAATTGAACCAAAGCATGGGCAAGATGCCAAACGAAAAGCACGCGCTCACCCCGGCGGAGGCCATCGATCGTCTGGAGGCGATCTATGGCGGCTCCTGTTCGGCCCTGGCCCGGGCGCTCGACCGCTATTTGGCGAACCGCAAGGCGCCCACGTCCAAGGACCGCGCCGGTTTTCGCTATCCTCACCTGCGCGTTGAGTGTCGTCACGTCGGGCCGGCGGCGCGTACGCGCCGCGCCTTTGCCAAGTTCCAGCGCGCGGGTGTCTATGCGACCACGGTGACGCACCCGCGCCATTTCCGCAAATACTTGCTGGAACAGCTGGAGCCTTTGGTGGCCGAGTACGGCGCCGAGATCACCGTGGACGTCAGCGCTCAGGAAATTCCCTACCCCTATGTGCTGGAGCGCGTCGAGGACATCGGCAGAACCGGCGTGACCGCCAGCGAGCTGGCCCGGCATTTCCCAACGCCGCTGCTCTCCCTCGTCGGCGACGAGGTGGCAGACGGTCAGCTGGAGGTGCCAGAGGGTGAGCCGCGTCCGCTCGCCCTCTTTGATGCCGTGCGCGTCGATTACTCGCTGCGGCGGCTCGTGCATTACACGGGCAGCGATTGGCATAACGTGCAGCAATGGATTTTGCTCACCAACTATCACCGCTATGTCGATCAGTTCGTTCGCTGGGGCCTGGCGCGTCTCGAGCAGGGCGGACCCTATGAGGCGCTGGTGCTGCCGGGCGGGGCTGAAGTGCGCCGCGGCAGCGCCTCGGCGATCGCCGACGAGATGATTGCCACCAGTCCTTGGCATCGCTTCCAGATGCCAGCCTATCACCTCACGGCTCGCGAGAAGGAGGGTGTGACCCTCGTCAATATCGGGGTCGGGCCATCCAACGCCAAAAACATCACCGACCATCTGGCCGTGCTGCGTCCAAACTGCTGGCTGATGGTCGGTCACTGCGGCGGGCTGCGTCAGTCGCAGCAGATTGGGGACTACGTCCTGGCGCACGCCTACCTACGCCAGGACGGCATTCTCGATTCGCTGGTGCCGCCCGACGTACCGATCCCGGCGCTCGCCGAGGTGCAGATCGCGCTGCAGGACGCGGCAGCCCTCGTCACCGGCGAAAGGGGTGAGACCTTAAAGCAGCGCCTGCGCACCGGTACGGTTGTTACCAACGACGACCGCAATTGGGAGCTGCGCTACACCCAGGAGCGACGGCGCATCAATCTCTCCCGCGCCATCGCTGTCGACATGGAGAGTGGAACGGTGGCCGCCAATGGTTATCGGTTGCGGGTGCCGTACGGCACGCTGCTGTGCGTTTCCGACAAGCCACTGCACGGGGAGATCAAACTGCCGGGCGCTGCCAATGCCTTCTATGAGAGGGCGGTGGCCGAGCATCTCCAGATCGGTCTGGCGACGCTCGATCTGTTGCGCGAGCGGCGCGACACCTTGCATTCACGCAAGCTGCGCTCGTTTGACGAGCCGCCCTTCCGGTGAGGGAGGGTGGCTTGTGCCTGGGCATTGCTCGGCTCCATGCATGCTCAGCGACGCTATGCCTGGCCTTGCTTGCCGGCGCATGACGATCTTTTTGGCACCGGGTGGTGTTGAGGGCCACGCACGCCCGCGATCGGCCGCATCCGCCTCACGTCGGCCCGGCCCTGGCAGATCGCCGGGTCGACGCCCGCTCGGGACGAAAGACCCCCTCGGGACGAAAGAGAGGTGGCAGGCTCGCGCCACACTAAGTTCGCGACGGAGCCGATGACAGGGTCCGCCAGGCTCGCTAAGTTTCGCGGTCGCATTCCTGCTCGCCGGCAACGCATGTCCATCGATCCTCCCTTGCCCGCCCGCCGCATCGGCCGCCTTCAGCGCGGCGCGCACCTCATCCATTACGAGGTCACGGGCGCAGGGCCGGCGATCGTGTTTGCGCACGGGCTCGGCGGCAATCACCTGTCGTGGTGGCAGCAAATCGCCCATTTCGCCCCCCACTACGCGTGCATCACCTTCGCGCACCGCGGATTTGCTCCCTCCTCCGCCATCGCCGGCGGCCCTGATCCTGCCGACTACGCCGGCGACCTCGCGGCGTTGATCGAGCATCTCAACCTGACCGATGTGCGCATCCTCGCCCAATCGATGGGGGGCTGGACGGCGGTCGAGTACGCACTGGGACGTACCGGCAAGCTGAAGGCGCTCGTGCTTGCGTCCACCACTGGGACCATCGATCCCGCCCGCATGCGCGAGCCGGAGCGGTCGCGCCTCCAGGACTGGACGCAAGCCACCGCCCGCGCCGAGGCCGATTGCGCGAGGCGCGGCATCCACGTGGCGGCCGGGGCGCGGATGGCCGCGGAGCAGCCGGCGCTGCATCTTCTCTACCGCCACATCGACGACATCAATGGGAGCCTCGACAAGGCGGCACTGCGCCGGCGGTTGATGCTGGGTCGAACGCGCGCGCCAGAGGAGCTGGCCGCGGCCGCTTGCCCGGTGCTCTTCATCGTTGGCGATGAGGATCTCGTGATCCCGCCGTTCGCCGCCGACGCCATTGCCGCCGTCGTGCCGCAGGCGCGGGTGCTGCATATCGCCGATGCGGGGCACTCGGTCTATTTCGAGCGCGCGCCCGCCTTCAATCGGCACGTCGCCGAGTTTCTCGAGCGCGCTGGCTGATTGCCCGAGGCTAGCGCCACTTCGACCAGCCGCCGACGCTCTGCAGTGCCTCCCAGTTGGCCTGGGCCAGAAAGAACGCCACGAACAGCAGGAAGATGCCGGTCGGCAGCGCATAGAGCGCCACTGCCGCGGCAACCGCGAGGCCGAGGCACCCGACGATGCGCACCGACCAGGTGGCGCCCAGCAGCGCCCCAAGCCACGCATCGAGGGTGAGGCCCCCGTCGAGGGGGTAAGCGGGGAGCAGGTTGAAGCACATGAGAAAGAAATTGGCCTGTGCCAGCACGGCCAGCGGTAGCGCCAGCATGGGGCTGCCGGTGAGTGCCGCCTCGCCGGCGAGCCAGCCCAGCCCGTGCCAGAGCCCGAAATTCACCGCCGGTCCCGCCAAATAGATGACGGAGCGCGCCAGCGCCGAGCGCGGCAGGGACCGCTCGAAGTGAGCGATGCCGCCGAGCCCCGTCAGATCGATGTGGGAGACGTGCGCCTTAAACAGGCGCCCGGCGAACGCATGTCCCAGCTCGTGCAGCAGGATCGAGAGCAGGAGACCCACGACGATGACGAAGCCCGCCGACATGGCCTGGGTGCTGCCGGCGGTGAAGTAGGGATACGTGAAGATGAACAGCACCAGCACGAACATCATGTCGAGATAGATCGCGATGCCCGCGATGCGGCCCAGCTCCATGCGGGTGAACATTGCGGCTTTTTTCCTCTTTCAGTTGCTGCGGTCGCTGACGGTCGTGATCATGTTTGCAGGCCCGTTGAAAATGGCAACCGCGGACCCCCATGCAGTTGCCCTCTGGCCCGGAACCGAGAGGGATGGATGCCGGTGCAGCCGCGGCTGCTGGCGCTTTGCGCTTTGTCACTCACCCCATCTCGCCGCGCCGGTTGCGTTGCCCCAAGGTCCGCAGCCGCAGCGCGTTTAACCGGATGAAGCCCGCCGCATCCTTTTGGTCGTAGGCGCCCTTGTCGTCCTCGAAGGTGACGAGATTGCTGGAATAGAGCGACTTGGCGCTCTCGCGGCCGGTGATGATGACATTGCCCTTGTAGAGTTTGAGGCGCACCACACCCTCCACGTGCTCCTGGCTTTTGTCGATCAGCGCCTGCAGCATCAGCCGCTCGGGTGCGAACCAAAATCCATTGTAGATGAGCTCGGCGTAGCGCGGCATCAGCTCGTCCTTGAGGTGGGCGGCCCCGCGGTCGAGCGTGATCGATTCGATCGCCCGGTGGGCGGCGATGAGGATGGTACCCCCGGGCGTCTCGTAGATGCCGCGCGACTTCATGCCGACGAAGCGGTTCTCGACGAGATCGACGCGTCCGATGCCGTTGTCCCGACCGAGCTCGTTGAGCTTGGCAAACAGCGCCGCCGCAGACAGGGTCTTGCCGTTGAGACTGACGGGGTCGCCCTTGGCGAAGCCGATGGCGAGCTCGGTCACCGTGTCCGGCGCTTCCATGGGAGAGACCGTGCGCTGGTAGACGTAAGCCGGCGCTTCCAAGGTGGGGTCTTCCAGAACCTTACCCTCGGAGGAGGAATGCAGCAGGTTGGCATCGACGGAAAACGGCGCCTCCCCGCGCTTGTCTTTGGCCACGGGGATCTGGTGCTGTTGGGCGAAGGCAACGAGCTCTTCGCGGCTCTTGAAGCTCCACTCCCGCCAGGGGGCGATGATCCTGATGGAGGGCTCGAGCGCGTAATAGGTGAGCTCGAACCGCACCTGGTCATTACCCTTGCCGGTGGCCCCATGACAAACCGCATCGGCGCCAGTCTTGCGCGCAATGTCGATCTGGGTTTTGCCGATCAGGGGCCGGGCAATGGAGCTACCAAGGAGGTAGACGCCCTCGTAGAGGGCATTGGCGCGGAACATCGGAAACACGTAGTCGCGGATGAACTCCTCGCGCAGATCCTCGATGAAGATGTTGTCCCTCTTCACACCGAGGATTTCGGCCTTGCGCCGGGCGGGTTCGAGCTCTTCGCCCTGGCCAAGATCGGCGGTGAAGGTGACCACCTCCGCCTGATAGGTCTCCTGCAGCCACTTGAGGATGATGGAAGTGTCCAGACCGCCCGAATAGGCCAGCACGACCTTGTTCACCTTGGGTTTGGTGTCCTTGGCAGGCATGGGACGCCCTCGCGGTGGGAGAATGCGCGCGCACTATAGGCGCTGGCCGACGGACGGCAAGTCGGCCCCGGTGAGGCTCGCCAAGGCGGCTGCGCCGAGGCGTCAAGGCGCGAGCGCGGGGCCACATTCGATGCCGAGGGATCTGCCCAGGACCGGGGCTTAGGACCCGTCGCGACTTGCTCGGCGCCGCCGGACAGGCCATCGCTGCGGCAAGGATGACGCGCAGGGGTTGGGATGGCAACCGCACGGATCGGCAAGCCGTGGATTGGGCTTCGATCGTGGCAGCTTTGGCACCTGTCGGCCGGGCCGCAGCTTTGGCGGTATCCGCCTGAACAGCCATTCATCACGCATTCATCCGCCATCCGACAGGATTGAGCGGGGATCAACTATGGAGACGACTGCCGTGCATAAGACGCTGGTCAAGAGCTTAGGGATTTCGGTTGCCACCGCGGCACTTGCGCTGATGGCGTATGGGGCATCGGCGCAGGATAAGGCGGCTCCCGCTAAGAAGCCGGCCGCCTGCAAGACCATCAAGCAGCAGGCAGATTGCGAAGCGCGCACTGCCGATTGTTCGTGGGTGGGCGAGAGCAAGGATGCGAAGGGCAAGGTAAAGGCCAAGGCCTACTGCCGCACCAAGCCGAAGGAGACGGCAAAGAAGAAATAGTCACCTATTGCGATCCAGCGGGCGATGGGTTGGGCGGCGGCGCCCAGCGCGCCGCAGCCACAATTGTTTTTCGCCGGCTCTCGCGCGAATGAGGGCCTTGCTGGTTGAGGAATTCGGGGGAAAGCTAACGTGAGAGCCATCGCAAAGCTATTCGGCGCGTCGGCCGCCGTGGCGGTCCTGCTCGTCGGCGCATCGGGAATTGCCCAGGACGCGGCCAAGAAGCCCGGCAAGACGAAGAGCGCGTGCAACGCCATCACCGAGGAGACGGCCTGCAAGGCCAACGACTCCTGCCGCTGGATCGCGGCCATCATGGATGAAAAGACCGGCAAGCAGAAGCGCAAGGCTTACTGCCGGGGCCAGGGCAAGTCCGCCAAGAAGAGCACCACGCCGGCGAAGTAGGGGGAAAGCTTCGGATCTGCGGCGTCAGAGCGTCGTGGCCAAGTTTGCCAACGTCGAGCCCGTCGGGCTTGCGAGTGGCGTGTGCGCGGCGGCGAGGTCGGTCGCCGCCGGCGGCGCAGGATTGGCCCCATCTCACTGGCGGGTTCTTGGCGATGGTTTCTTGATGACGGTTTCTTGCCTGCGGGTCTTGGCCCCGCGGCCGAGCCGGGGTGCTGGCGTTCAAACCGCGATCTGCGTGCCGATTTCGACCACGCGATCGGAGGGGATCTGGAAGTAGGTGGTTGCGTCCTGCGCGCTGCCGGCGAGCCAGATGAAGAGCCGCTCCTGCCAGCTCGGCATGCGCGAGCGGGTGGTTGGCCGCAGCACACGGCGCGACAGAAAGAAGGAGGTGGCGGCCAAATCCACGTTGAGGCCGCGCTTGCGGCACAGTTGCAGGCCGCGCTCTACATTCGGCGTCTCCATGAAGCCATAAGCCAGGGTGACGCCCGTGAAGGTGTCGGAGAGGCTTTCGATCTTCAGGCGCTCGCTGTTGGGAACGCGCGGCACGTCCGCTGTCTTGATGGTGAGCACGATATTGCGTTCATGCAGCATGTGATTGTGCTTCAGATTGTGCAGGAGCGAGGAAGGCGCCACCTGAGGATTGCCGGTTAGAAACACCGCTGTGCCACTCACGCGATGCGGTGGCTTCTTCTCGAGCGTATGCACCAGCCAATCGAGCGTGGCGCCCTGCTTGCGCGCAATCGAGTTGAGAATGGACGTGCCTTTGACCCAGGTCAGCATGACCAGCATGATGGCGATCGAGATCACCAGCGGCACCCAGGCACCCTCGAAGATCTTGATGGCGTTGGCGGAGAAAAAGACGAGCTCGATGACGAGGAGAGGGAGGATTAGCGCGGCAGTGTGCCAAATCGGCCAGCGCCACAGCCTCCAGAAGACGAAGAACGCCATCAACGAGGTCGTGATCATGGTGGCGGTCACCGCCACTCCGTAGGCGGCGGCGAGCGCGCTGGAGCTCTTGAAGACAGCAACCAGCAGCAGCACCGCGAGGAGCAGCAGCCAGTTTACGCGGGGCAGATAGATCTGGCCGGCTATCTCCTCGGAGGTGTGGCGAATGCCAAGGCGCGGAAGAAGGCCAAGTTGGATGGCCTGTCGGGTAACCGAATAGGCACCCGTGATCACCGCCTGGCTAGCGATCACTGTCGCCACGGTGGTGAGCAGAACGACCGGCCACAGCGCCCAGCCCGGAAACATCAGGAAGAAGGGGTTCTCGATGGCGCCGGGGTTGCCGAGCACGAGCGCGCCCTGGCCCATGTAGTTGATGGTGAGTGCCGGGAGCGCGATCGCGAGCCAGGCGGCCTGGATGGGCTTGCGGCCGAAGTGGCCGAGGTCGGCATAGAGCGCCTCGGCGCCGGTGACGGCGAGGAAGACGAGGCCCAGGACGGTGAAGCCGATGAGGCCGCTGCGCAGCAGAAACGTTGCGCCATGGATTGGGTTCAAGGCCGCGAGCACGCGCGGCTCCTCGGCCACGCACACCACGCCGATGGCGCCGATGACTGCAAACCACAAGAGGATGATCGGCCCGAACAGGGCGGCGACCTTGGCGGTGCCGCGCCTTTGCATGGCGAATAGGCCGATCAGGATGGCGAGCGACAGGGGCACGACCGCCTTGTCGAAAGCCGGCGCAATGACTTTGAGCCCCTCCACCGCCGATATCACGGAGAGCGCTGGCGTAATGGCCGCATCGCCGTAAAGGAAGGACGCGCCGGCAATGCCCAGCAGCAGGATGATGTGCTTGCTGCGCTGGGCCACTGACTGGGCCAGCGCCATCAATGCGAAGGTGCCGCCCTCGCCATTGAAGTCGGCGCGTAGAAGGACGAACACGTACTTCAGGCTGACCAGGAGAAAGAGCGACCAAATGATGAGCGAGAGGATGCCCAACACCGTGGCATGCGCAACGGTGGCTTCGCCGGTGGCGGCGACTGCCGCCTCGCGGAACGCATAGATCGGGCTGGTGCCGATGTCTCCATAGACGACGCCGATGGCACCCAGTGCCAGGGGCCAAAATGGGCGCGTTTGCGCCGCCTCGGGCTTGATACCCCTCGCAGCCGCCGCGGGCGCATGTGCCATGAAGGTCGTCTCGTGCCGGATTGGCCGAAGGGCTTCTACGCCCTCTTGTCGGCGAAGAACAGCGGGGATCTCGGCGCGTGCGACAGAGCTGCGCTCCTGCAAGGAGGGGCCGCGGGCCGCTCGGCGAAACAGTGAGGCGCACTAGCTAGCAATTTATCTAGTAAAATCATATCGTTGTGCTGGCGAGCGACGGCCCACAGGCACCGACGAACCCCTCAGGTGGTGGTGCACCTTCGCGCGCAAGACGTTGATGATTGGCCTCGTGTAGAGGCTGCCCGGCTGCGACACCAGCAACCCCCGATGATGGCGATGCCGAGCGGCCGCGCAGCTCCCAGCCAGGTCCGACGACCGCCAGCAGCGCGGCACCGAGGAGGGCGGCGAAGGTCGCATCCGGATGGGCCGGAAACGCTGGCGCCGCCTTGAGCACCGCGCGCTCGGCAGCAAAGGGCTCCCATCAATCGGGTTCCCGCCACGTGGGGTCACGGCCCCGGGTCATTCGGCAATCACGTCGGTCTATAGCATCGAGGCCGTGCGGGGCGCGAATGCAGCATGCCTCCTTGCCCCCCGCAAATTGGGCCCCGCAACTTAGCTTGACTTTAGCCAAAAATTGAACGCACCCAGCCGCGGCGGGCAACGCGGAACATCGGATCGTTCTCGACGATTTCGTGAGCGCTCTCGAGCATCAACTTCATGCGGCCCATGTTTCCAAAAGTCGTCCAGCGACCCTTCGCGTTTGACCAGTAGAAAAGTTCGAAGCGGTCGGTGGCTGGAATGGGACACAGGCGCGCTATCGGCTTTTCCGTACGTCGGTCGATGATTTGGTAGCCCTTGCCGCTCTTCTCCACGTCATAGCGCGTGAACCGAGCAACGATCAGGGCGAGGGTGGGGTCGGGCTTGGGCATGCGCCACTATTTGCCCGATGTTCGGTGGGTGAGCGAGTGGGGATCAGATCTCCGATTCGATTTGTCGCAGAGCAACAGGATTGTTGCGATTCAGTGTGTCGATTCTACGCGTGGGATGAAACACTCCCATCGCCTGCCCACCTCCTCCGACCCCCTCCCGCCGCGCTTTGTCTCCGTCCTCTCGGGGTTTGCCGATCTGTTCACGCGGCCGACCTGGCCAAACGTCTTGATGCTGCTCGCCGGTGTCATCCTGACGCCTGGCCGGCGCACCGTCACGGCGGCGTTGCGCATTCTGGGGCGCGAGCGCGATCCCTGTTTTTGCACCTTCCACCGCATACTCAGCCGGGCTGCGTGGTCGTCCCGCGCTGCAGCGAGCCGACTTCTCTTGTTGTTGATCTCGTCCTTCCTGTCGGCCGCCGCCCCAGTCGTGATCGGGTTCG
>DATBGH010000013.1:0-2929 GCA_036558085.1 Hyphomicrobiaceae bacterium | reverse complement strand
CCAAATAAACTGGCCCACAGGATTTGGCCCAAACAAGCTGCCTCGCAGAAACTGGCCTTTACCGCAAAAAAAGATCGCGCGAGCGGATCTGATAACTCGGCTCTCGGTGCCGCACCAGGGTGGGCGAGACGAGAGGCCCCCGCTTGTTGTTCTTTCAGCGGCTCCGCCGACCGGACCTTGCGGCCGCCATCAGGGCACCCGCGCGCCCACGCGCTGGCCGCATTTGCCCACGGGTCGACATAGCCCTAGCGGGTCTCGTCGGGGGCGCGGTGGTAGACATCGTCGCTGCGCACGATGTCGTCCTCACCCAGGTAGCTGCCAATTTGCACCTCGATGATCTCAAGCGGCGTCTTGCCTGGGTTTTCAAGGCGGTGCCACTGGGTGGCGACGATGTAGACCGACTCGTTTTCACGCACGAGCTTCTCTTCCCCACCGATCGACACCTTGGCCGTGCCGTGCACCACCACCCAATGTTCGGAGCGATGATGGTGCATCTGCATTGACAGCATGGCGCCCGGTTTGACGTGCAAAAGCTTCACCTGGAAGCGGGATCCCAAACTGAGCGTTTCGAAATATCCCCAAGGCCGGTAGCTCCTGATGTGGCTTGCCTGCTCCTTGCGGCCGCTCTGCTTGAGGCGGGCGACGATGCCCGACACCTCTTGGGCGCGCCCACGGTCGGCGACCAGCAGCGCATCGGGCGTATCGACGATGACGAGGTTCTCCACCCCGAGGGTGGCGGTCAGTGCCCGCTCGGAATGAACGTAGCAATTAGCAGTGCTTTCGAGCAGCGCGTCCCCCCGCACCGCGTTGCCCCTTGCGTCGTGGGGGCTGAGCTCCCACAGCGATGACCAGGAGCCGATATCGCTCCAGCCGATGTCAACCGGCAACACCGCGGCGGAGGCGGTGCGCTCCATCACGGCATAGTCGATCGAAGTGGCGGGCGCGCGCGCAAACGCGCCGGCATCGAGGCGCAAAAAGCCCAGATCCGCACGCGCACCCGCGAGCGCCTGCTGGGCGGCATCCAGGATTGAGGGCTCCAAGCGTGCGAGCTCGTCGAGGAAGGCACGCGCTGCGAACACAAAGATGCCGCTGTTCCAAAAATAGGTGCCGGCTTCTAGGTAGGCTGCTGCCGTCTCAGGGTCGGGTTTTTCGGTAAAGCGTTCAACCGCAAAGGCACCCGCAAAGCCGGCGAGGGGCGTCCCGCGGCGGATATAG
Source organism: Hyphomicrobiaceae bacterium (assembly GCA_036558085.1). Classification (GTDB taxonomy): domain Bacteria; phylum Pseudomonadota; class Alphaproteobacteria; order Rhizobiales; family Hyphomicrobiaceae; genus AWTP1-13. Next base: position 1,714 of record DATBGH010000013.1, on the reverse strand, counting down.
CCATAGCCGGTATGGGGAGCGCTGGGCGCGATGCCAAAGAGCACGAGTTTACCCGAGCGCGCCACTTGGGCGGCGCGCTCGATGGCGGCGACAAAGGCTTGCTCGTCCTTGATGACGTGATCGGAGGGCATCACGGCCAAGATGCCGGCTGGATCCTCGCGTGCGACACGAAGGGCAGCAACGGCGGCGGCGGGCGCGGTGTTGCGCGCCATCGGTTCCAGCAGGATGGCGCAAGGATTTACACCTGCACGCTCGGCCTCGTCCTTGACAAGGAAGCGGTGATCGTTGTTGCACACGATGATCGGGTCGGCGAAGCCCGCCTCGCTGCCGAGCCGTCGCAAAGCGGTGGCGAGAAAGCTCGACGTCTGCTCGTCGAAGAAACGGATGAACTGCTTTGGGTACATGGTGCGCGACAGAGGCCACAGGCGCGTGCCCGAACCGCCCGAAAGTATGACCGGAAATATCGCACCCATGTGGAACTGGCCTTGCACTGCGCCCGGCGCAGCATTAGCAGCGTGCGCTCAGGGGCTCAAGCAGCTGGGTTGAGTGTCGGACAACATGATAAAGAGGCAAGGCGCGCCCCGCGCCGATGCTTCGGCATTCCTCGAAACGCCACGCGCGATCCCTCCCCTATGGTCTTGGATGCTGCGGTCGGGCCGGCGCTCCTTGGCACTGGCAACGGCAAGGCGGCTATCGGCATCGACGCGAAGGAGAGCCAAATGGCGAACATCAAGAGCTCGAAGGACCAGTTGGTGGTGACGGCATTTTGGGAGGCTAAGCGCGGAGAGGAAGAGGCGGTGGCAGCAATTCTGTCCCGCTTTGCCCCGCAGGCGCGCGAGGAGGCGGGGGTGACACGCTTTGTTATTCACCGCTCGCGCGCCGAACCCACGCAGTTCTTCTTCTACGAGGTCTTTACGGACGAGGCCGCCTTTGCCGCCCACCAGCAGACGGCGCACTTCAAGGCGTTGATTGCTGACGAGGCATTGCCCAAGCTCGCCAAACGCGAGCGCGCCCAATACACGATCCTGTGCTAGGGCTCCCCACTGCCGAGAGCCTTGGCGCTCGCGCCAGGGCTCTCGGTCGCTGCTGGAGGTGAGAGGTGATGACGGAGCGCGTGCAGTCAACCACCCGCCGCCGGGCAGCGCGGCGCGTCGCCGGCGCGGCTCCTCGCGTCAGGGCGGATCGTGCCTCGCGGGCGTGAGCTGGAGCGCCACGGCAACGCAGACCGCCCTCTCAACCGCGGAAACAAATCCAGTCCGACGGCGAACCAAAGCCGCGCTGGTGGCAGCAGCTTGCAACGCGCAAGTGCCGCCAGGGCCGGCGACGGCGGGTTGGGATTGATCGCACACGGGAGGGTTAATCGCGGATGGAAGGAATGTGTAACTGTCGATGGCTACAACGTGCGTTGCAGCCATTGGGGGGTTGCAGTTAAGGAGACCCTACGATGATGCTTCGCATCGGAGACACAGCGCCGGATTTTGAGGCGGAGACCACGGCCGGCCGGATCAATTTCCACAATTGGATTGGGGCTTCCTGGGCGGTGCTGTTCTCCCATCCCAAGGACTTCACGCCCGTGTGCACCACCGAGCTCGGCTACATGGCAAAAATCAAACCCGAGTTCGATCGGCGCAACGTGAAAATCATCGGCATTTCCGTCGATCCTATCGACCGGCACGCCAAGTGGGCCGACGATATCAAGGAGACGCAGGGCCAT
>DATBGH010000012.1:0-8017 GCA_036558085.1 Hyphomicrobiaceae bacterium | reverse complement strand
GCAGCCTCGTCCATATTGCTGATGGCGCGGCGCAGCCTGACGTTTTGCGGCTGCAACGAGGAAAAGATGCCAGCCGCGATGGTCTGGGCCAGGCCATCGAGCAGCGGTACCCTCGAGAGTGCAAGGGTGGCATCGACGTTGCTTGCTCGCACCATCTCGACGATATGGCCGAGCAGACCGAAGCCCGTGATGTCGGTGGCCGCCGTGGCGCCATGCGCGCGCAGAATTTCTGCCGCGGCTTTGCTCGATTGGTTCATGTGCTCGATCGCGGCCATCACCCAGCGCGCCTTTGCCTTGCCGCGCATGTGCGCGGCGAGCAGCGCGCCCGTGCCGATGGGCTTGGTCAGGACCAAGGCATCGCCGGGGCGGAGACCACCCTTGCGCAGCGCGGTGTCGCGGTCGACCAGCCCGTTGATGGCAAAGCCAAGGGAGAGCTCGGCACCTTCGCTGGTGTGGCCGCCGACCAGCGCACATCCTGCTGCACGCAGGACGGTGTTGGCGCCGGCCATCATTTGCGCGAGGTCTGCCTCGACCTTGGCCTCGATGCCATAGGGCACCGTGGCGATGGCGAGTGCCGTCTGCGGTTCGGCGCCCATGGCGTAGATGTCGCCCAGCGCGTGGTTCGCCGTGATCTTGCCGAACGTGTAGGGGTCGTCGACGATGGCGCGGAAGTAGTCGACGGTATGGACGGACAGGCGCGTCCCGCCCGTGTCGACCACGGCCGCATCGTCGGGCGCATCGAGCCCGACGACCACATCATCACGCGGGGCGGGCTCCACGGCCCCCAGCGCGCGGGTGAGGATGTTGGCACCGACTTTGGCGCCGCAACCGCCACAGCGCATGGCCATGGCAGAAATCTCCTTGAGGGCCGCCGCATCGGCGATGGAAGGCAGCGGGCCCGCGGCCGGGACGGGCATCTGCGGCAGCTCGTTGAACTTTCTCATAAAGCGGCGGTCGATGAAATCTTTGAGCTTCCAGACCCAGGCACCCTCGACGGTGAAGCCGTTGCGGGCACCGAGCGCGTAGCGCTCACCGGTCGAGATCAGGTAGAGCGCCTCGCGCTGCGGCTTATAGCGTTGCAACCGCCGCCCCATGAGCATGCGCCGCAAATTGGCGGCGAGCGGTGGGCCCGAGCGCACGGCGTAGACGCCCGACTTGGGGGGGGCGTGACCGTCGATCGAGGCGACGTCGCCGGCGGCAAATACGTCCGCGTGCGAGACCGACTGCAGCGTCTCGGTCACCCTGATGAAGCCCTCCTCATCGAGCGCCAGCGCCGTCTTGGCGAGCCAGTCCGCCGGTGCGGCGCGTGTGGTCCAGAACACCTCGTCGAGTGCGATGGGGCCGTTGCCGGCGACCAGCACGGCATCTTGCCGCACTTCCATGGCCTTGCTGCTGGCGACCACGCCGATGCCTCGTTCGCGCAGGAGCTCGGTGAAGCGCCGGCGCATGCGTGCCGGGAACGTCGGCAGCAGCTCGTCGCTCGACGTGATGAGGGTGAAGGCGAGGCCGGAGGGGTCGAATCCCGCCTCGGCCACATCACGCGTCAGGCGTCGGTGCAGCGACAAGGTGAGCTCGACGCCGCCGGCGCCACCGCCGACCACGCCGATCCTTGCCCGTCCCTCTCGCTTGAGGATGCGAGCGCGGGCGGCCTCGAAACGCGCAAAGAAGCCATCGATGGGTTTCACCGGAATGGCGTGCTCGGCGACGCCGGGGATCTGGCGCGCGCTTGGAATGGAGCCGATGTTGATCGACAGAACGTCGAAGGGAACGGGTGGCCGATCGCGGCAGATCACGTGCTTGCTTTTAAGATCGAGGCCGACGACCTCACTGTGAAAAAGTCGGGCCTGAGCGAAGCGGGTGAGCGGTGCGGCGTCGATGTGGGCCTGATCATGGGTATAGAGCCCAGCGATCATGCCCGGCAGCATGCCGGAATAGGGGGTGTGCACCTGCCGCGTGATGAGCGTGAGGCGCACGCCGGGCATCGGGTCCATGCCGAACATGCGCAGGACGCCGACGTGGGAGTGTCCCGCGCCGACGAGCACAATGTCCTTCAGGATGGGAGTTTGCGTCGTCTGCATTCCAGTCTCGCTACACCTCTTGTGTTGCCGGCGCGTCGGCGAGACGCGTTGCCAGCGTCGAGATCCGCAGCGCCCGGCGGAGCCGCCGCGACAGGATATCAATGAGCGCGGACAAGCCCACGGTCGCCAGGATCAGCACTACGGCGACGTCGAAGCGCAGCTCGGAGATGGCAGCATCCACGTAGTATCCGAGCGTCGTTACACCGAGAATGCCGAAGATCGCACTCTCGCGCACAATGATTTCCCAGCGATAGAGATTATAGGCGAGGAACTGGCCGTAAAGACGCGGGGTCGTATCGTAGGCATAGAGATTGAGCCCCTTGGGCGCGTCCGGACGATAGTCGAGCGCATCGGCGTGGCGTCCCATGAGATACCCAACGATGGCCCCGTTGTGGAGCGCGAGCGCGATGATCGCCGGCAGCATGGAGGGGCCTAGGAGCTGAAGCAGCACGTAGGCGAGCATGTACTCGGGCGTCGAGCGCACGATGACGAGCAGGAAGCGGCCGGCGGGCTGTCCCAGGGCCCCCATGAACCGGCGCGACACCAACGGAAACAGGGCGAGCGCGAGGAGCCCCATACCGACGAGGGCGATCTGGGCGAGCACGATGGTATTCCAAGCGCCCGGCAGCACCTGCTTTACGATGATCGATTGCGGCCAGCCGGCAAACGCGCCCCAGGTCGTGAGGCTCGCGAGGTCACCCGTCCGGAGTGGGGCGGGGACGATGTCGTGGGTGACGAAGCGGACGAGGTTTGTGAGCACGGAGCCGCCACCGGTTGCTTCGGGCAGCAGCAACAGGCTGGCGATCAGGAGGAAGGGCACGGTCGCCGGCCGCGCCCACAGGCGGCGGGTGCCGATCAGCACATAGAACGTCGCGAGCAGCGCGGCGGCTTGCGCGTATTTGCCCTGCTTGAAATAGCCCTCCAGGTGGAAGCCCACGGTGGGCAGGCCGACGAAGCCAAGGACCAGGGTGGAGCGCAGGCCGCATTCGAGACGATAAAGGGTGTAGGTCTTGAAGCGCTCGGCGACCACGGGCAGGCGTGCGAAGGCAAAGGCGGACGCCGCTGACGTGCCGGTTGGGAGCACCTTCTCGGCCGATAGATCCGCCTCCTCGATGATCTCGGCGAACACCTTGGCAAAGATCCCGGCGTAGGGGAGGGCGATGGCGAGCACGCCGGTCAGGGGCCCGAGGCCGAAGACCTGGATCAGGAGGAGCGCCCAGAACAGCTCGTGGATCGAGCGCAGGACGAGGGCCGAGGCGCGCACGGCGGCAAAGTGAGGAAAGGCGATGGCGAGCAGGAGGCCGGCGGTTGCGCCGATGCCCACGCCGATGACCGCGAAGGCCACCGTCCACACGACGCTCCATGCCTCGACCGATAGGAGGTCGGGACGCAGGATGCCGCGGACGAGGCGGAGAAGCTCGCCCCACGGATTGAGGGTGGTGACGGCGATGTCGGCCAGGGCCAAGCACAGCAGCGCGCTGATCAGAAACAATAAGCTGGTGTTACCGAAGGCGAGACGGTTCACGGCTCGCCCCCGAAGTGGCGCAGGAGGTCGTTGGCTGTGAGCGTACTCGAGGGTTCATCGATGATCTTGCGGCCGTGCTCCAGCACGACAATGCGGTCGGCATGCTCCAGCGCGTGATGTACGTCGTGGAGGGCCAACACGATCGTCTCGTAGCGCCCCTTGAGCAGATTGAGAATATTGGAGCCCTGCACGCGGTCCAACGCCGAGACGGGCTCGTCACCGATGAGGACGGGACGGCCGTTGTAGAGTGCGCGCGCGACGGAGGTACGCTGCTGCTGTCCTCCCGACAGCGCGCCGGCCACATTGAAGATTTCGCCTTCGAGGCCGACGCTGGCGAGGACATTGCGGACCTCGGCCACCTTGGCAGTGGCTGGCCACACGAGGTTGCGCAGGTTGTAGGCGGTGGAGTGCCGGTCGAGCCGGCCCATGTAGACGTTGTGGAACACCGAAAGCGGCTTGACGAGGGCGGAGGCTTGCGGAACGAGCGCCACGCGGTCGGGATGCTGGGCGTAAAGCAGACTGAGAAGCGTCGATTTGCCGGCACCGCTGCGGCCCATGATGGCAACGCGCTCGTTGGTCCGCACCACGAGATCGACATCAAAAAGGACGGGCCGGCCATTGTAGCCGGCGCGCGCGCTCTTCAACTCGAAGATGATGTTGGGGCCCATGCGGCAAGGTCCGATGTGCCGCTAGTTGATGAGGCCTGTCAGCTTGCCCACGTCCTCGATCACCTTGTAGTCATCGTTCCTCGCCGGGATGAATTTGGTGCGATCGAAGATGGCGAGGAGCTCAGGGTCGTTGATGGCGAGGATCGAGGACTGGAGACGCGCGGTAAAGCCGGCGCCGAACGTCTTATCGACGTCGCCGCGTGCGACCCAGTGGTAGTCGGGATAGGTCGGCGTCTCCCAGATAACAGAGACGGCTTTGGTGTCGACCTTACCGCTCTTCACCTCCTGCTCCCAGACCAGGTGATTGAGCACGCCCACCTGGTAGGCACCCGACTGAACCAGTTGGATGGTGCGGCTGTGGTCACCGGAGTAGCCGACGCGCGAGAAGGCTTTCTCAGGCTCCTTGCCCAGCGCCTGCCGGATGTAATGCTCAGGGAAGAGACGGCCGGAGGTCGATGCACGTGCTCCGAAGGTAAAGGTCTTGCCCTCGACGCCTTTTGGAAATTCCTTCGAGAGCTGAAGCCCGGTCGATGCGTGAGCGATGAAATAGCTCTTGAACTGGACGTCCTCCGCGCCCTGCGCAAGCACCTGGGAGCCCGGCACGGCAAGCCGTGCCTGCACGCCTGTCAGGCCACCGAACCAGGCAAATTGCACCTGATTGTTGGTGAAGGCGGTGACGGCCGAGGGATAGCTCTTGACGGGAAGGTATTTGACGGGGACGCCGAGCTTGGCTTCGAAGTATTTGGCGTACTTGGTGAAGCGCTCAACGAGGCGGGACTCATCCTCATCGGGGATGGCGGTGAAGACCAGCGTGGCCTGCTGAGCCTGAGCCAACCCCGACGTCAGCACGCTCAAAAAGGCCAAAGCAAGTATCGATCGCTTGAACATTCGCAACTCCTCATTCTCTTCCGCCGCGCGGTACTTCGTGTATGGCCAAAAAAAGGTTACGGGACCAGGCCCACGCCAATGAAGGCAACGCCGGAGAGGCCGATTGGGCCGCTACCCCATCGCATCTCGAGGTTTTGCACGAACCGCTCCCGAACGGCGGGCGCTCGCTCGCCAAGGCCCGATAGCATCGCGGCCATGCCCGGTGCAAATCCGATGTGCTCGGAAAGCCAGCGCGCCGAGGACACGTTCAAGCGCGCTGTCGCCGTCGTGACCACCGGTTGGACCAGGCCTGCTTCGGCAAACAGCGTCCGGAAATCGTCTTCCTCGCGGTAGCGCAGCTGGGCGGGCAGCGGTGCTCTTGGTTGCTCCGGGATGACTGCCTCTATGGCTCGGCGCAGCTCTGTGGCTAGCTCGTAGTTCTGCGGCTCAGTCCAGGTCACGATCGCAAGCCGCCCGCCGCGGCGTACCACGCGGCGCATCTCGGTTAATCCCCGCGCGGCGTCCGGGAACAGTATGATGCCCAGCACCGATAATGCCGCATCGAAGGTTGCGTCAGCGAAGGTGAGAGCCTCTCCGTCCATGGCGCGGGCGTCGATCGAGAGGCCGCGCTCGGCAGCCCTTGTCTGGATGCGTTCAATCATACGTGATGAAGCGTCGACTGCGGTCACGCGCAAGCCCTGCTCGGCGAGCTCCAGGGCGGCCCCACCGCAACCTGCACCCACATCGAGCACGGATTGACCGGGGACGAGGCCAAGCGCCGCGCTGGCGGCGCGAGCCCACTGGAGGGTGAACGGCTCGAACACCGTCTCGTACACGAGGACGTGATCGTCCCACCGCTGCGGCTCCTGATCCGGCTGGCGGCCCGCGCGTAACATTTGACCTCGTTGCTGCGAATGAGGTGGGGGTAAGACGGCCGCACCCGGTCTGGGGCCGAGGCCACTTTGATCCGCGGTTCATGAGCGAGCAAGTCCTCGATGTCTATGTCCGCCGCCGCCGACACGCCTTCCACCCCCGCTCGCGGCTTGGCACTTGGCCTGGGGCTGACGAACGAGTGCAACCTAGCGTGCGCCTTTTGCTACCGCGACACGTCTCGCATCGATCGGTTGACGCTCGATCAGGTGCGCGCCGTGATGGAGCGCGTTCCCGTACGATCGGTCAACCTTGGGACCGGCGAGAATGGGCTGCATCCGGAATTCCTGCCAATTCTTTCCTATCTGCGCACGCGGCCGGTCAAGCTGACCATGACCACCAACGGCTATTCGGTGGCCTCCATCAGGGATCAAGACCTCACCGCCTTCAAGGACATCGAGTTCTCGCTCGACTACCCAACCGAAGCCGAGCAGGACGATCAGCGGGGCCCCGGCAATTGGCGGCTCTTACAGGAGCAGGCGCAGCGCTGCCGACGTCTCGGCGTACCCGTTACGTTCATTGCGGTGATGATGCCATCGAACTTCGACCGGCTCGCCGACATTGCCGGCATTGCCAGGGGCTATGACGCACCCCTGAGGGTCAACGTCTATCAGTCCGTGCGCACCGACGCCTTCGCGCTCTCTTACGAGCAATACTGGTCGGGGTTCGAGACGCTGTTTGCCGCCACGGATGTGATCGCCATTGGCGAGCCTCTGGTGCGCGCGATGGCGGGGCTGCCGCCGCGCAGCGGCGGGTGCGGCGTTGCGACGGTGCGGGTGACGCCCCGCGCCAGGGTGCAGCCGTGCGTCTACTGGCCGGGCGGCGGTGCGCCGCTCGACATCTTGCTTGAGGGCGGCGCCGACGTGGTGGCGACGAGCTCGTTCGTGGACGCACGCTCCGTCCCGGAGGCCTGTGGCGCGTGTCCCCACCTCGCACAATGCGGCGGCGGATGCGCGGGACGGCGGCGTCTCATGGGCGCGCTCGACAAGCCGGACCCCTATTGTCCGATCGTCCGTGGCGAGCGACGGCACCTTGCCATCCGGCAGGCCGCCGCCCGCGAGATGCCCAAGCTCGAGAGCGCCTGCACCACGATCGTCATTGCCCGGGATTGAGGCTCACTGCCCCGATCGAAGTGGATCGCGCAGGACAGTGGGGGGTCGCACTGCGATCCTCCCCATTGGCCGCAACGCTGCATCCCCGTGACGGCGACGCGCCAGGATAGTCCGAGCCAGTCGTCGCAAGAGGAGCCGCCGCAAGAAGCACCCCCCTCAATCCCGTGCTTGCTCCTCAGTTCGCCCCGCCGGGCGGTTGCGCCTCAGCTGCCATGCCAAACGGCAGAACGACAATATCAAGACCCCCGCGGCTCGCAGCGCACTTCGCCAATCGCCCGATACCTTCGACACTCCACCGGCACGGCGGCGTTGACCTACGGGAATCTCGAGGGTGCGCAAGCCCGCGGCGGCGACCCGCATCTGCATCTCCAGGTTCCAACCGAAGGTCGTCTGCGCCATACCGAGGCGCGCGAGTGCCTCGCGGCGGATCGCTCGAAATGGGGACATGTCGGTGAAGCTCACACCATAGAGAAGGCGAATGAGGATCCCGGCAAGATGGCCGGCCGCAATTTGCGAAGTGCTGAGGCTTCCTGGTTCACGCTCGCCGCGCAACCGTGAGCCAAGCACGAAGTCGGCACGGCCGCTCGCGATTGGCTCGATCAGTGCGGGAACCATGTCGGGACGATCGCTGCCGTCACCGTCGACGAAGAGCACGATCGTGCTGGTCGGCGCGAGGTGAGCGAGGCCCGAAAGCATGGCGCGGCCGTACCCGCGCGCCGGCTCGACGATGACCCTGGCGCCGGCGGCAGCCGCCCGCTCGGCCGTGCGGTCGCTGGACTGCCCGTCGACGACAATGACCTCGCCTACGCCCTTTGCGAGCACGGCGGCGACGCAAGG
>DATBGH010000011.1:0-11730 GCA_036558085.1 Hyphomicrobiaceae bacterium | reverse complement strand
TTGGTGCCCAGGAGAGGACTCGAACCTCCACGCCGGTGAAGGCGCTAGTACCTGAAACTAGTGCGTCTACCAATTCCGCCACCTGGGCAGGCTCGCGGACCTGTTCGGGGCCCATCACCTAGAGGCGGGGGCCAAGCTTGTCAATTGCGACGCCGATCCTAGCGGCGGGCAGCGCCAGGCCTCCTGCCGACGCCAGCGAGGATCCCGCTAGTCACCCCAGGAGGATGCGACCCCCTATAGCTTGCTTCCCGCGCCCACGGCGGCGCCCCGCCAATTGCCCTAGGTCCAAGCGCGCGACCATTAAGCTGCAATGGCTTTGCGCGCAGCAGGGATGCGCACAGCGGCGCCAAATGCGCGTTGCGCGCGCCGCAGCGGATCGCTAACAAAGCTTGATCCTCACTTGCGAGCCCGAAGCCCCATGGATGCTGACAAAGTCCGCAATTGGAAATTTCGCGCCATCGAGCACAGCTACACCGAAAAGGACACCATCCTTTACGCGCTGGGCCTTGGCTGCGGGGCGGAGGCATCGGATGCGGAGGACCTCAAGTACGTTTACGAAAAGGAGCTCGTGGCGCTGCCCACCATGGCGGTGGTGCTTGCCTCTCCCGGCAACTGGCTTGGCAGCACGCAATCCACCGTCGACTACACCAAGGTCCTGCACGGTGAGCAGTACCTGACCCTGCACCGGCCCCTGCCTCCCTCTGGCACGGTCGTGGGCCACGGTCGCATCGTCGATCTCCTCGACAAAGGCAAGGAGAAGGGCGCGGTGCTCTATGCCGAGCGCACGATCACTGACAAGGCGACGGGTGCCCTTATCGCCACGCTGACATCGGCCGCTGTGCTGCGCGGCGATGGCGGCTTCGGCGGCAAGCCCGGGCCTCAGCCTCAACCGCACCCGCTCCCGGAAACCCCGCCCCCGACACGCGTCGACATCAAAACCCATACCAACTCGGCCCTCATCTACCGTCTCTCGGGCGACTGGAATCCCCTGCACGCCGATCCGCAAGTGGCCAAAGCCGGCGGCTTTAAGACGCCTATCCTGCACGGGTTGTGCACCTACGGCGTGGCCGGTCGCGCAGTGGTGAGGGCCTGTTGCGGCGGCGACCCAGCGCGGCTCAAGAGCCTGCAGGTGCGCTTCTCCGCGCCGGTCTATCCAGGCGAGACCATCCGCACGGAGATCTGGCCCGAGAGCAATCGCGTTTCGTTTCGCGCGCGCGTCGTGGAGCGCGACGTGGTGGTACTCAACAATGGCTTTGCATCGCTAGCTTGAACCGCGACTAGCCATCGAAGCACCAAGGGGTGGGCGAGAAAATCTCGCCGACATGACCTTCTGGCACCGCGTTGCCGCTCTCGTCGAGCAGCCTGATCTGGCGGCAGCCGATGAGCTCCCGACCTCCGCATTGGCGGTCGCCGCGTAGGTCTCCATCACCGCGTTGTGGGCGCAAGGATTCAAGGATGGCAACACGGTCACCCTTCTTTCCGCCGAGGCCCACGAGCGCATTGGCAAGCCGCCGGGCGCGCTCGTCGATTGTCGAAACGACATCGAGCGCGAGCGGTTGCTCGCGCCCGGCTAATCCGGGTCGAGCCGAGCGTTGACGGCGAGTGCCTCGCCCATGTTGAGGAGCGGCATCATGGGGCCGAGCTAAGCCGGTTTCGTGGCGTTGCGCCAACCGAGGCGTCAGCTGGCGGCCGCCGTTCGGCGGGTGGCCAGCGGCCGGAAATGTGCCGCCAACAAACTGTCTTTGACAGGAATGTGGTCTCGTGCCACGTTGCCGCGATCGGGGCTAAACAGCATCCGTCCCGGCGGCGCCTCGACCAGGCGACCTCCAAAAAAAACGAACCCGCCCCGAAGTGCTTGCCATCGAGCTATCTGCGTCGCGCAGGTGGCATTGCCGGCCACGAGGGGAGCTATTTAATGCCCAGAGGATTGTTGCCGGGACGCGTCCCGGAACTGGTTGCGTCAGCCCCATTGGCTCACGCCCTGAATAAGTGCCTTAGCGAGCGTGTGCGTTCCAACTCCAAGGATATCCGCGATCTGTTGGGGCATCTTACTGCGACCGGCGAACCCGGTGCGCGGCGGCAATCCGGAGAACACGCCTAGCTTCGCGCTGGCTGAGCCGGCGCCGGGGGATCGTCGGATGACTAACTGGCTGGCGCTCGACCCTCCGGAAATTCATCCGTTCCGAGATGATCATGCGTTGGCGCGACGGCTTGACCACAATCGATCCCGACTGAGCATTGGTCTGAGGTAGTTTACGACCTAGGCATCGAAATTGTGCTTTGCTGTTTGAGGTGAACCATGCCGGGTTCATGGTCCGAGCGCGGCTCGGCGGCAGTTGATGCCGGCGATCTTGAGTTGGCCAAGCAGTGTTTCTCGCGCGCCGTAAGGGACGAGTGCTCCAACGCGCGCCATCGCTTCCATCTCGCCGTCGTGCTCGAAGGTCTGGGTGAGCTTGCGGCGGCAGCCCGCGAGCTGACGCAGGCCTTGCGCCTTGATCCCAAGCGAGAGGAGGTGGCGCGGCGTCTGGCCGCCCTCTTCAGGCGTGCCGACTTCGGCGCCACCGACCACGATGAGCTCAATGCGGTCGGCTTGAGGCACGGCCTCAACCACGTGCGCGTGGACCAGAAGGCAATCGCCAATGTCGCGGTCCGCATCCTCATCACGGGCCGGTCCTTGAAGAATGCCTTCGCCATAGGCCAAGCGCAGGGCTGGCTGGACGCTGCGCGGCGATTGTGCCTTGAGCGAACCAGTCCCATTTTGAAGGACGAACTCTTTCTTGAGGTCCTGCGAACCAGCACCTTGTCGAGCCCCGAGCTTGAGAACCTCCTTACCGCCATCCGCCGCGTTCTCCTCTTGGAGGTGGCGCCCACGCGCCTTTTGGATCCTGCGCTCGTCGGCTTCGCCGTGGCCATGCTGCAGCAGTGCTGGATCAACCAATTCGTGTGGGCGGTGAGCGAAGAGGAGCGCCAGTGGCTCGCGCACGAAGCGCTCCCGCTCGACCGGCTCGCCAAGGATGACCTCCAAGGCGGACAATGCATTCTGCGCCACTGTCTCTACGCGCCGTTGCGAAAGGTGCTCGGAGACGAAGTCGCCCCGGAGGCCTGCAACGGCCTTGAGCCGCATGCTCTGCGCGAAGTCGTTGTGCGCCGTCTGGCGATGGAGCGCGATGAGCGCGAGCGTGCCGCGGGCATGCCCGTCCTCGGCAACATCGACGGCGCGACCTCGCGCAGGGTGGCGCAGTTCTACGAAGAGAGCCCTTATCCGCGTTGGTCGAGCGTAATCATCAGTCGTGACCATCGCGCGACGCTTGCGCATTTTCTAGGAACGGAGCGTGCGGGCTTCCTCGAGCGTCCCTTCGAGGTGTTGATCGCCGGCTGCGGTACCGGTCAGCAAGTCGTGCAGGCGGCGCTCCACTATGGGCCCAACGCACGCATCCTCGCCCTCGACCTGTCGGCCGCGAGCCTCGGCTATGCCGCGCGCATGGCGGAAAGCTTTGGCGTCAAGAACGTCGCGTTCGCGCGGGCGGATTTGGAGACCTTGGCCAGCACCGGGGCTCAATTCGCGGGTCGGTTCGACGTGATCGAGGCGGTGGGCGTGCTGCATCACATGGCCGACCCCTTTGCAGGCTGGCGAGCGCTGCTGCGATGTTTGGCGCCCCATGGGCTCATGCGGATCGGCCTCTATAGCGCCATTGCACGGCGCCAGCTGTGGGCGTTGCGAAGCGATCGCGCCTACCCGGGCCCAGGCTGCGACGACGGCGCCCTGCGCGCCTTCCGGCAGAGCCTGCTCGTGCGGCAAGACGAACAAGCTTGCGATGCGCGCAAATTCGTCGACTTCTGGGACGCCAGGTCATTTCGCGACATGGTTCTCCACGTCTGTGAGCACACGCTTGCGCTCGCCGAAATTGCCCGCTTCCTCCAAGACGAGCAGCTGGCGTTTTGCGGCTTCCAACTCCCCAAGGAGAGGCAGGCCACGTTCTGGCAGCGGTTTCCCTTCGAGACTTGGCCCGGGAGCCTCGAGAATTGGGGCCGCTTCGAGGAGGAAAGGCCGCAGCTGTTCGAAAACATGTATCTGTTCTGGTGCGAAAAGACCTAAGTTTTCGCCACGCAGCCTAGCCGGCGGACCGGTTGACGAGAGGCCTGGCAACGGAGGCGCGCACTACGGGAATGTCGCCCTCCGCCAATGGGGCCTTCACCTTCTTGCGCGCCAGCGCACGTGCGATATAGGGCGCCAGCTCTTCGGCCTTGCGTCGTTCACGAAGGCCGGCCTTCTCCTTGCACTCGGGCAACACCTCGGCGGCGAGCAGCTCCAGGGATGCGCAGATGTGCTCGTGTCGATTGCGGCCCGCCTGCTGCAGCAGGATGATCTGATCCACCCCTGCGTCCGCAAATGAGCGCACGTGCGCGCGAAAATCGGCAGGGGTGCCGATACCAGGTGAGCGTTCGAAGGCGCTGGCAAGGTTCTCGGTACTGGAATAGATGGCCTCGATGCCGCCGCTGTTGCGCTCCTTCTGGAACTCCTCCCAGAGCCGCGAGCGGCCGGGCACCGTGTCGTTTACGACCAGGCCCGAGATGGCGAAGCGGAAAAACTCGAAGCCCTCCTGCCCGCGCCGTGCCGCCTCATCAGGGTCGGCGTGCAGAGAAAACGCCGACACCATGGCGATATTGGCATTGACGCTGTAGCCCAGCGGCACGCAGGCATCGCTCTTGATAATGTCGTAATAGATCTGGCTCCAGGTGCGTGCCTCGGCTTCATCGAGGAAGGAGAAGGCGAGCGCACCAAGGCCGAGGCTGGCCGCAATCTTGATGGTATCGCGGTTGGTGCAGGCCATCCACATGGGTGGATGCGGCTTCTGCACCGGCTTGGGAATGATGTTGCGGCACGGCATCTTGAACGCGGCGCCCTCGAAGCCTGGATAAGGCGTCATCACCATCATGTTGGCGATCTCGCCGGCGGCCTCCAGCGCCATCGCCCGCTTCTCCTTGGCCGGAATGTTGAAGCCGCCGAGCTCGAGCCGGGTGGCGCCCTCGCCAATGCCCAGTTCCGCACGCCCGTTGGAGATGAGATCGAGCATGCCGATGGCCTCGGCGGTGCGCGCGGGATGGTTGTAGTTGGGGATGACCTGGCGGATGCCGTGGCCAAGGCGAATGCGCCGGGTGCGCGCGGCGGCAGCGGCCAGGAACACATCCGAGGCCGAGCAGTGGGAGTATTCTTCGAGGAAGTGGTGCTCCACCGCCCAGGCATAGTCGAGCCCGAGACGGTCGGCGAGCTCGACCTGGGCAAGCGCGTCCTCGACCAATTGGCGCTCAGCGTCCTCTTGCCATGGCTTTGGCAGTTGCAGCTCGTAGAAGATGCCGAATTTCATCCCTGCTCGCGTCCTAGATCGCACCCAGCGTCACATTGCCAACGCCCTCGAGCGCAAACTCGAGCCGCTCGCCCACCCCGATGTCAACCGTTGGGACAATGCTACCGGTGATGACCACCATGCCCGCGCCAAGCGGTCGCCCGCGGTCGGCCGCCAGGTTGGCGAGAAAGGCCAGCGCGCCCATGGGATCATCGGTCTTGCCGGTGAGTTCCGGCTTGCCATTGCGGCTGAGCCCGCCTTGGATGCCGTCGAAATCGGATCCGGTCGGCGGCGAGCGAGGAGCGCCAAGCACGATGCCGCCATTCCAGGCATTGTCGGCGATCAGCGATAGCGCCGCGCAAGTCTTGTAGTCGGCATGGCGATCCTCGATCAGCTCGAAGGCCGCCATGATCTCCGACACGGCGGCGCGCACGCTCTGGCGCGTGTGCGGCGAACCTCCCTTGGGCAGGTCGCGACCAAGGCGTACGGCGAGTTCGCACTCGATACGCACGTTGACGAAATCCGCCTTGGCGATGCTGGCCGGTGCGCCATGCATGCGGGAAGCAAACACCGCGCCCATGCAGGGTTGATCGATGCCCATGAGCTCCTGCATGACCTTGGTCGTCACGGCGATCTTGCGACCCGCAACGGCGCCCAGCCGCGGCGCCCACAACGCGATGAGCGCCTCCTGCGCTGCATAGGCCTCGGCCACGCTCTGCGGGGCGATCGGCTCGGGCAAATTGGTATAGCGGGCGCGGGTGCGATGCGCCTCGTCGAGGAATTGCGCGGCGGCTGCGGCTGAGAACATGGGGGGCGTGCACCTCCAGCTTGTCGTCAATTCCCGGCAAGTCCCCGGGAACGGCTAAAGTCTCTTGGACGAGTCTCTGGGCAAGTCTCTGGGCAACTCGTGGGCCAGTCGCGTGGGATTGGTGCCCAAGGCGTGCACAGGCCTTACGTGTGGCCGCTCGTGGGCTATGATCGGTGTCAACATTGCCGGCAAAAGCGCCACCAGTCCAGTCGCGGAGAGACGCCCATGTTCGAAACAACCATCGCTGGTAGCCTGCCAAAGCCGGCGTGGCTGGCCGAGCCCAACACGCTGTGGGCGCCCTGGCGCCTCGAGGGGACGCTGCTCGACGAAGCCAAGGGCGACGCCACGCGACTGGCCATCAAAAACCAAGAGGACGCCGGCATCGACATCGTCGGTGATGGCGAGCAGGCGCGCCAGCATTTCGTGCACGGCTTTCTGGAACGCATCGAGGGCATCGACTTTGCGCACAAAGTCGAGATGGGCATCCGCGCCGACCGCTATAAGGCCATGGTGCCGCAGGTGATAGGGCCGGTGCGCCTCAAAGGCCGTGTGCACGCAATGGAGGCGCGACTGGCTCGCGCCCACACCCAGCGCAAGCTCAAATTCACCCTGCCCGGCCCGATGACGATTGCCGACACCATCGCCGACCGGCACTATGGCGACAAGGCGAGGATGGCGCTCGCCTTCGCCGACCTGCTCAACGAGGAGGCGCGGGCGCTCGCCGCCGACGGTGTGGACGTAATCCAATTCGACGAGCCGGCCTTCAACGTCTTCATGGACGAGGTGACGGAGTGGGGCGTGGCCGCGCTGGAGCGTGCGGCCGCGGGCCTCACCTGCACCACGGCCGTGCACATCTGCTATGGCTACGGCATTCGGGCCA
Organism: Hyphomicrobiaceae bacterium; assembly: GCA_036558085.1. GTDB lineage: Bacteria > Pseudomonadota > Alphaproteobacteria > Rhizobiales > Hyphomicrobiaceae > AWTP1-13. The sequence continues at coordinate 4,697 of DATBGH010000011.1, read as the reverse complement.
ATATCGAGTGGAAGGCGTCGCTGGGCAGCGAATGGCGCCAATACGAGAAGATATTTCCCGCGCTCGCCGCCAGCCGGATTGAGCAGGTGTCGGTGGAATGCCGCAATTCCAAAGTGCCGATGAGCCTCATCGGCCTGCTCGAGGGCAAGGACGTTCTCGTCGGCGCCATCGATGTGGCAACGGACGCGGTGGAGACGCCCGAGGACGTGCTGGCCATCGCTGCCGAAGCGGTGAAGTACGTGCCCACGGCACGGATCCAGCTCTCGACCAATTGCGGCATGGCACCCATGCGCCGCGACGTGGCTTACGCCAAGCTCGCAGCGCTCGCCCAGGGAGCCCAGCTGGCACGCGCGCGCTTCACCTAGGCCGACGAGGAGACCATCCCAAAGGCGGGCCAGCGGCCAAAACGCCAAGGCCAGCACGGGTTGGGCGTCCAGGTCTTAGAGGTCCCGGGGACTGTCAGGATTCTTTGAGCCCATGGGCAATGATTTTGCGCATGACGCTGGGCAGGGCCGCGCGGTCAAGCTCGCGGCGTGCCACCCAACGACAATGCTGCGGGTCCGCCCAGAAGGTCAGCGAGGCATCCACGGGCACGATTGCGCGATAGACGAGCATCTCCAGTCGGAAATGGGTGAACGTGTGGGCGACGATCCCCGGCACCGCCCACCAATCGGTCCGCACCGGCGCGGTGCGCAACACCTCCTTGAGGGGCGGCAGCGTTTCGGCCCACTCGGTGGAGGGCACCTCAAGCATGCCGCCGAGCAATCCTGCCTCTGGGCGTCGGCGCAACAGCACGTGGGCATCCTCGCGCAAGGCCACGAACGCCAATCCCACGCGCACCGGTCGCTCAGGTCGTGCAGCCCGCGCCGGCAACGTGCTCTCGATACCCTGTGCATAGGCTGCGCAATCGCGCTGCAGCGGGCACATCAGGCACGAGGGCCGCTTGGGCGTGCACAGGCTGGCGCCGAGGTCCATCAACGCTTGCGCAAAGTCGCCGGCGCGTCGGGCGGGCGTCAGCGTGGCCGCGAGGCGCTGGATCTCCTCCTTGGCCCCAGGCAGCGGCTTCTTGACCGCGAACAGTCGGGCGACCACCCGTTCGATGTTGCCGTCCACCGGCGTGGTCCGCGCGCCGAAGGCGATGGCTGCAATGGCGGCCGCCGTGTAAGGACCAATCCCCGGGAGCGTGCGCAGCTCTTCTTCGGTCACCGGAAATTGCCCAGCGTAGCGCTCGGCGACAAGGCGCGCACAGGCGTAGAGGTTGCGCGCCCGTGTGTAGTAGCCAAGCCCCGCCCACTCGGATAGCACCTGGTCGAGCTTGGCCGCCGCCAATGCCGCGACGGTGGGCCAGCGGGCGAGGAAGCGCAGATAGTAGGGGATCACCGCAGCGACGGTGGTCTGCTGCAACATGATCTCGGAGAGCCAAACCGCGTACGGGTCCGGCCTCTGTCCAGCCGGTGCGCGCCAGGGCAGGTCGCGCCGCTCGCGGTCGTACCAATCGAGCAGGGCGCTGGCAGCATCCTGGCCGGCGAGACGGAATTGCAGTTGCTTTCTTGCCACACTGGTCATGTCAGCAGTCATGGTGGCTTCGGAAGGGCTCGTTCCAGCTCGGCGCGAATCATCTAGCCCATGGTAGGCGCAAGTGCCGGCCGGCGGATAGCAGCCGAGCGGCCAATCCCTCGAGCAATCCACCATGGCCTCGCCCTCTCGCCCCTCGCCCCTCGGTTCCCCGCTGCGCCCGCGCGAGGCGATCGGGCTCAGCAAGCGGCGTCCAAGCCCTCTTTATGGCGTCAAGGCGGTCGGCAGTTTCCTGCCGGCACTCACCCGCAAGGCCTTCGAAAAATACGGGTTCTCGACCGCCACTTTGATCACCGATTGGGTGAGGATCGTCGGCCGCGAACTCGCCGTTGCAACGGCGCCAGAGCGCCTCAAGTGGCCGCGCGGCTTCGCATCAGCCGACGTGGAAGGAAACGCGCCGGGGCAAGGTCGCCGGGGTGCGACGCTGGTCTTGCGGGTCGATGGGGGTCTGAGCCTGGACGTGCAGCACAAGGCCCGCCAGATCATCGAGCGCATCAACGCCTATTTCGGCTATGCGGCCGTTGCCGAGCTGCGCATCGTGCAGGGCCCTGTCGGTGCCGAACCGCGCTCAACCAGCCGCACCACCCTGCCCCCCCGCCCTGCGTCCCAGCCGCTGCCGGCGGAGCTGGCGCAGGTCGCCGATCCCGCCTTGCGTGACGCCCTGGCAAGGCTCGGCGCCGAGGTCAAGGCGGGTCGCTGAGACCCGCTGCCCGGCCGAGGCGCCAAGGTCCGCACAAAGGTCAAACATGTCCAGCGCCGCGACAAAGAAGGCGCTCACGCCGATTTGCCTTATTCACACCAGAACCTATGTTAATTGAGCCGTGCCCGCGCCGGCACGCGCGGCACGCCAAGCGCGAGGAACCCAATCCGTGACCGATTTACCGCACAGCTCATGGGGCGAGGCCGGCAGCCGACGTGAGGCGCTGAAACTCGGCCTGAAAATTGGGATCGGTGTTGCCGCCCTCACCCTGACGGGCTTCGAGTTCGCGCCCGCGGCGCTGGCGCAGCGCAAAAAGCCGGCGCCGACCGAGATCCCGATGGACGAGCTCATGAAGCCCGGCCCGTTGCCCGATCTGGTGCTGGGCAACGCCGATGCGCCCATCACCGTTGTCGAATATGCCTCCATGACGTGCGGTCACTGCGCCCACTTTCACGCCACAGTTTTCCCGACGCTCAAGGAGAAGTACATCGACACGGGCAAGGTGCGCTTCGTTATGCGCGAGTTCCCGCTCGACAACTTGGCCGCTGCCGCATCGATGCTGGCGCGGTGCGCCGGAGACGGCAAAACCTTCCCGCTCATCTCGGTGTTGTTTGCCAAGCAGGACGAGTGGGCGTTCGTCAAGGGTGATCCACGGCCCGAGCTCTTGAAATTTGCCAAGCAGGCAGGCTTCACCCAGGAAAGCTTCGAGAAATGTCTTACCGACCAGAAGCTCCTCGATGACATCTCCGCCGTTCGCTCGCGCGCTGCCGAGACGTTCGGCGTCAACGCGACGCCAACGTTCTTCGTCAACGGCAAGAAGCTCAACGGGGTAAGCCTCGCTGATTTCGAGAAGGCGTTCGAGCCGATCCTCAAGAGCTGACAACGAGGGGTGCATTGCCGGGCCGCCAGACGCTATCGGCATGTTTCGTCGCCGTCGCGCTTGCCGGATGCACCGGCGAGGCGACGACGCTCGGCAGCATCTCGATGGGCGACGGGATGGCGGCCCTCGAGGGATCGCGCGCAACCCCCGACGTGGCAGCCTTCAACCCCTTCAGCGGGAGCCCCACCACCTCCGCGGTTGGCCACCGCGAGGTCCTCGCGAACCCCTCCATTGCCGAGATCATGCAGGCGGGGCCGCTGCCCGAGATGGCGCTCGGGCGCAAAGATGCACCCGTCACCATCGTGCAATACGCCTCGATGACGTGCCCCTACTGCCGCCAGTTCCAGATCGAGACCCTGCCCCTCCTCAAGCGTGAGTACATCGACACCGGCAAGGTCCGCTACGTGCTCCGCGCCGAGTTTCCGATCGGCAAACAGTCGGGCCTGGCCACCATCGCGCTGCGCTGTGCACCCCCCGATAAGTACTTTGCGCTCTACGACAAGCTCATGCGCCAGCAGGCCACCTGGGTCAGCCAGGAGGTGCGCCCCGATCCCATCTTCAAGGTCGCGCAGCAGGTGGGGATGACGCGCACGCAGTTTGACAGCTGCCGCGAGAATCGCGGCATGATCGACGCGCTCAACGGGATCAAGGAGCGCGGACGCACGCTCGGCATCATCGGTACGCCCAACTTCTTCGTCGAGGGCAAGCTGGTGAAATCGGTGATCGGGATCAAAGAGATCCGCGAGATGGTGGACCCGATCCTGGCCGGCCGCGTCGCCGCATCGGATGGCGCTGCCAAGTCCCGTTAACCCAGTCTTATGCGTCCCAGAGCCCGTCGGTTCGATCGGCGAGGACCGCCGGCACACTGGTCATCCCGGGCCTAGGGCCGGGATCCAGCCTGAGCCAAGCTCCCTTTCGGAGCTTTGGGATCACTGGATCGCGACGCCACACCCCGGTATGACGACCACCGTGGTTGAGGAACACGAGACCCCCATGCACATCAATCGGCTGCGGCTGTTGGGCTTCAAGTCGTTCGTGGAGCCCACCGAGCTCGTAATCGAAAAGGGGCTGACTGGCGTGGTGGGCCCCAACGGTTGCGGCAAGTCAAACCTGCTCGAGGCGCTGCGCTGGGTGATGGGCGAGACCTCGCACAAGAGTATGCGCGCGGCCGCCATGGACGACGTGATCTTCTCGGGCACCGCCACGCGACCGGCGCGCAACACCGCCGAGGTGACGATCTTCATCGACAACGCAGACCGCCAGGCACCTGCCGAGTTCAATGCGCACGATACTTTGGAGGTGACGCGACGCATCGAGCGCGAAGCGGGCTCGGCCTACCGCATCAACGGCCGCGACGTGCGCGCACGCGACGTGCGCATCCTGTTTGAGGACGCCGCCACCGGCGCCCGCTCGCCGGCGCTGGTGCGCCAGGGCCAGATCGGGGAGCTCGTCAACGCCAAGCCTGAGCAGCGCCGCCGCATCCTCGAGGACGCCGCCGGCATTGCCGGCCTGCACAGCCGGCGCCACGAGGCGGAGCTGCGC
>DATBGH010000010.1:0-16885 GCA_036558085.1 Hyphomicrobiaceae bacterium | reverse complement strand
ATGCTGCGTTCGGGCGGCTAACCGCAACCCTCGTCGCGGCGCTGGCGAAGGGCGGTGTGATCGCGATCGACGGCAAGTCATTGAAAGGCGCTTATCAGAAAGGCGAGAAGAGTTCGCCGCGAATGATGGTCTCGGCCTACGGTGACGATCTTGCCCTTGAGATCAATGAGCCCGATCACCTCTATCGCGGCATCGACCTCGCACTGAGGTGCATGCTCAACCGGAGTTGGCGCAAGGCGAGGATGGGAGCAGGGTTAGCCCATGTTCGCGTCCATGACCTCAAGCACACTTTCGGTCGGCGCCTGCGCGCGAGCGGCGTCAGCTTTGAGGATCGCCAAGATCTCCTGGGTCACCGTTCGGGGCGCATCACCACTCACTACTCCGCCCTCGATTTGTCGCGACTGATCGAGGGCGCCGAGAGTGTGTGTGAGAAGGACGGCAGGCGGCCGGACCTGGTGGTGCTGCGGAGCGCGTCTGCCAGGGCGAGTCCCGCAAAAGTCCCGCACGGGAGCGGAATCCTTATCCGTTCCCCGAGCTAAGCCCCTGATATGCTTGGCTGGGGCGCCAGGAATCGAACCTGGGAATGGCGGAATCAAAATCCGCTGCCTTACCGCTTGGCTACGCCCCAACAGGGATTGCCTTCTACGCGTAACCCGGTGGGGTTTCAAGGCGCGCAAAGGAAAGCGCAAAAGGGCGAACGAGGAGTGAACGCTTGCGCAAAACCATCCCATATCCGCCACCCTGCGCGCACCGCAGTGCACTTGAGCGGGGGGCGGCGGCGCTCGCGTCAGGGCTCCTCCTTGGGCAATGTGATGTTCACCACAAAAGATACCGAGACGGTCTCAAAACGACCCATCTTGACTTGGCGCTGGCTACGTCCTGGCCGCGGTCGGCCCTTCCATTCCACGCCGTGGTCGTCCGCATCGAGGTCGCCGATCTCTCGGATGTGCCACACCTTGGTCCTGCAACCTCATTATCGGACCGCGGCCATGGGTGGCTCGTTGGCACCGGGACTGGCGCGGCCATGGGTGACGTCGCAGGTGAGCCTCCTGCACGGATGGGGGCGTGAGGCAAATGCCCTGATCTGCCGCGCACCATGGCCTGGCACTTCGCCCAGTGCTTTGCCGATGAACTGGCAAGGCACCTCCGCCGCAAGGCGCATTTGCTGCGACCTCGCCACGTGGGCGCGCCGCTCAACGCCAAATCTTGGCGAAATTCAGCCTTGAGATGTGTGCGAGCGGCGGTTATTGCGCATTTTCGCCATTGCGTGTCAAAGCTGTCGCGACGCAGTAAGTGCCCATTGCGGTTGGGACATGACAATGAACATAGTGGTCTCACATCGGCGTCGAGCGCAGTTTGGCGGTCGGCTCCGTGGGAGCCGCCCTTGTTCGGCCCCGCCATCGGGTCGGGGTGGCGCGGGCTTTGATTGCTGTGCGGCATCCGGCACGCCTAAGCTGCACAGCACGCATGCGCAATGGAGACGGGTCGGAGCGGTCGGGCAACGATGCCAAAGCGGGTAGAGAACGGGTTCGCGGCGTGCCTCGGGCTTGCATTGGCCTGCGTCGCCGGGTCGCTGCCGGCCGCGGCCCTCGACTGCGCCTCTCGTTGGCTGGGCGAAACGGAGATCGCCATCTGTCGTGATCCGCAGCTTTCCCGCACCGAGGACCAGATAACGCGGCGCATCGCGGGGTTTGCCCGACGGATATCCTTCGGCCAATACCTCGGCCTTCGGCATTGGCATGCGCTGTGGAGCGAGGAACGCTCCCGCTGCAGCTTAGAGCGCCCGTGTATGGTGGCAAGCTACCGAGTGCAGACACGGTTCCTTGATCGGTTGCAGCAGTGCCTTGACGTCAGCCCACAGCGCCGCGCGTGCTTCCGCGGCACGCTCACCGTGGAACACGAGGCGCTGCGGCGGTAGCGGTGGTTTGATCACCGCCCAGCGTCTGTCCTGCCCAGACCCTACGTCGCCTTGCCCAGCATGGCCTCTACGTACTCCCAGTTTACGAGGTGGTCGAACCAGGTCTCGAGATACTTGGGTCGTGCGTTGCGGTAGTCGATGTAATAGCTGTGTTCCCACACGTCGACCCCGAGGATGGGACTGGCGCCGTGCATGAGGGGGTTTTCGCCGTTGGCAGTCTTGACAATTTCGAGCTTGCCGCCTTTGACCGCGAGCCAGGCCCAGCCTGAGCCAAACTGCGTAACGCCGGCGTTGACGAAATCCGCGCGCAGCTTGTCGAAGCCGCCGCAATCCTTGTCGACCATGGTCTGCAACTTGCCGGGCAGCTTCTTGCCGCCGCCACCCTTCTTCATCCATTGCCAGAAGTGGATGTGATTGTAGTGCTGACCGATGTTGTTGATGACCGGCGCGTCCTTGGCCGCGAAGGCCGCCTTGCAGATATCCTCGATGGATTTGCCTTCGTATTTGGTGCCGGGGCCGGCAACCTTGTTGCCATTGTCGACGTAGGCCTGGTGGTGCTTGTCGTGGTGGAATTGCAGCGTCTCGGCGGACATGTAGGGCGCCAGGGCATCGTAGGCATAGGGGAGTTCGGGAAGCTTGAAGGTCACGGGGGGTCTCCGTTGCGCTCGTGGGAGGACCAATGAACGGAAAGTGGTGCACGGTACTGGCTTGGGAAACGCAAGACAAGCCGAGACGTTCGCTCCCATAGCGCGTGACCTGAGCTTTGAGAACGCCGCTCATCTGTCGGTCGGGAATACCTCGCCGGTGGCGACAGCGGCCAACTCAGGTGGTCGCTGCGGCGCTTGCCACAGCGCCTGGCCACCGGCTGAGTGATGCCGGGAGGGCAACCCTCCTGCGCGCCGCAGTTAGCCTAGCCCGGCACGCCGATGGCCCAGGCCCTCCGGTCGGTGCTCGAGAGCGGCGCGGGTGGTCCCGGGCAGGTTGCCAGGCTTGTTGGGGGGGATGGCGGATTGGCCGTGCGTTCTGTTGCACACGGCGAGGCGTGACACCCGTGGCACGTGCGGGTTCGGTGTGCGACCGTCAGGAGCGGCCCCGAAGCGATTGGCGCTCGTTGGCAGGCTCAGGCAGCTCCGATAGCGAGGTCGGTAACGGCGTTGTGAGCCCGTTGTCACCTCCGCGCCACAGCCGCAACTGAGAAGCGTTCAGCTGCGCCCCGGCGGCGCACGCGCCGCCTTGACTGCGCCCGATTGAACGGCTCTTTTTCGGCTTCGGCGGGGCACGGTTGCCGCGGGGAAGATGGCCCAGCGAAGCGGGGCGAGTGCACGAGGGAGGTGTCGATTTTGTCTTCTCATCCCGACGTACCGGATGCTTTGCTGCAGCCCCAGGCACAAGTGCCGCAACCGGTGTCGGTGGGCTGGGCGCTGCGACGGACAGCCCTTTGGCTGCTGATGCTTTCCACAATGGTGGCAGCGGGCGCCTGGCTGTTCTATGCCAGCATCGACCCCGACGAAGCTACCGCCGGGCCCGCCACCTCACAGGAGACGGTCGAGACGGCGCGCTAGACGATTGGTAGGCAGACCCGCCGAGACTGGCCCGGTTTCAGGGCAACCTGGCGCGTGTGCTATTGGCGACATCGGCCGCGGCATCGCAGTGCTTTTCGCGAGGGATCGGGGATCGCCGGGCGCGAGGAGGCCTGCAGATGAAACTCGTCATGCTCGCGCGCAACCCGAGCCTTTACTCGCATCGGCGGATCGCGGAGGTGGCGCAGGCGCGCGGCCACAATATAGACGTGATCAACACTCTCCGCGTGCACATGAACATCACGTCGAGCAAGCCGACCCTTTGGCATGGTGGACGCATGTTGGCCCACTATGACGCGGTGATCCCGCGCATCGGCGCCTCCATCACTCACTATGGGCTTGCCGTGCTCCGCCAGTTCGAGATGCAGGGCGTCTTCCCGCTCAACGAAAGCGTCGCCATCGGCCGTTCGCGCGACAAGCTGCGCGCCCTGCAACTGCTGGCGCGCGAGGGCATCGGCCTCCCGATCACGGCTTTTGCCCACGATCCCCGGCGCGCTGAAGATGTGATCAAGGAGGTGGGTGGTACCCCCTGCGTCATCAAACTGCTCGAGGGCACTCAGGGACGCGGCGTGATGCTGGCGGAGACGGCGGCCTCGGCCAAATCCATCATCGAGGCGTTCGGCGCCGCCAACATGAATATTCTCGTGCAAGAGTACATCAAGGAAGCCGGCGGCAATGACATCCGCGTGCTCGTCATCGGCGGCCAGGCAGTGGCCAGCATGATGCGCTCGGGTAAGTTGGGCGAGTTCCGCGCCAACCTGCATCGCGGTGGCAAAGCCGAGGCGGTGGTGGTTTCAGAGGAGGAACGGCGCACGGCGGTGCGCGCAGCCGAAGTGCTGGGCCTCAACATCGCGGGCGTCGATCTCCTGCGTTCCAACCGCGGGCCCGTCGTCGTTGAGGTGAACTCATCGCCGGGCATAGAGGGCATGGAGCAGGCAAGCGGCACCGACGTAGCGGGCGCTATGATAGAGTTTCTGGAGCGCCACGCCGAGCGGGGCCAGACAAAGACGCGCGGCAACGGCTAGAGGTGCGACCACAAACCTTTCTTGCGATCGGCCCACCGCGGAGCCAATCCTCTGCGCCCGCACCACGTTCGGGCGTGCGATCACGGGCCAGCGGCGCGCTTCAAGCAACCGCCCGGGCTTGGTCCGGTGCTTCCGCCCCGCCTCTTGCGGGCGGTGCTTCATTGAGGACCATCAGGAGCGGGGTGAGGCCCTCGGCGTCGACCAGGCGGAAGATCTCGATGTCGTTGCGGGCTCGCTCGCTCCAGCCGGCGATCTCCAAGGCGCGCTCCGCCTTGGAGAACAGGCCGTGATTGCGGATCGGCCGAGCATTGTGCTGACGCACGCCTTTCGCCGGATCGAGGCCCTTCTCCTCGAACCATTGCTTGCGGACGTCGGTCAGATCCGTGCGGCTGGCGTGGGTCTCCTCAGAGCGCAGGTGCTTGAGCTCCCTAGGCTTGGGCCAGCGCACCAGTTCCAAGTCGCTCAGCACACCAGCTAGCTGGTTCATGGCGAGCGCTTTGGCGGATTCATCCTTGTTGGCTGGATCGGACGCGTAGAGGTTCGGAATGACCAGATAAGAAGCCCTGCGGTGGTGGATGAAGTGCCGATGCACCCACTCATGGTCGACCCCCGATCGCGCAATCGCCGTATCGATGGCGTCCTTGATTTGGCGTCTGAGCGCGCCCGAGGGGCGGATCGAAGGCGGCTCCTGCGGCGGGTTGAGCACGGCCAGTGCGAGCAATCCCAGGTCGATGCCGATGGTCGCAAGCAGCGCGATGAGGTCGCGGCCGGTGATCGGCTCTCCGCTATCTGTGTGGCGGATCGCCGGGCCTGCGCCAGAGAACGCAGAGGGCAGGCTCACGAGGTAGGTGCCAATGTTACGCCATAGGTTCTTGACTGCATTGGCCACCCCTGCGGGGCCCTCGCTGAATACGGCTTCTCGCAACTTGAGTTCGGCCGGCTGCTCGGCTTGCGCTGCCGCTTGCCGCAGTCGCTCTGCCAGGGTCGGGTCGTAGCAAGAGAAGCCCGAGATGCCCGGCTGAATGGACACCGCCGCCGCGATCGCGCGCATTTCGGCGGCCGTAGAGCGCCCGAGTTGGTTGCTGCGTGCGGCGATGTTGCGGGCGCGGCCTCGGATGTCGGATGCCCTGGCCTCGAAGGCCCGCTGCCGCTCCTCCACGGCCCCGCCTTCGAGGCCGGCCGCGCTCTGCTTGAGCTGCTCGACGTCGGCGTGCAGCGGTTCGAACCAGGCGCGCGTCATGCCATCGCGCAGCGTGTTGACCGAATCGCGGACGCTGCGGCGCGCATTGTAGAGGGGTCCGCGCCCAGCGCCCGACGGCGTGCCGCAACTGCCGCCACTGTTCTCCTCGCGGGCCATTTGGCTATCGGACCAGCCGACCACGCTGTCGAGCTGACCGCGTACGGCATCGAGCCGCGCGGCGACCACGGCGGCCGCGTCACGCGCATCCTCCTGAAGGCCGGCAAGGCCGGTGCGCGTTGCCTCCTCACCCGAGATCAGGCTCCACCAGAAGCCGTAACCGAAACCGACCGACCAGATGGCAAGGAAGGCGTAGAGGGGGAACGTGACGAGGCGTTCGCGCAAGCGGCGCTTGGCGCCGAACGTTTCGCGCAACATCAGCCACATGAGAAACGTGAGGGCGACCACCACGGCGATCACCAGCGCGTCATTGGAGATCGACATGCCGCCAGGCAGCAACTGCTCCTGGTTTCTCGGGTTGGAAGAAACGCCGATGATGAAGTCGCGCATGCCATGCCAGGTGGCATAGCCCGACAGGATGAGGAGCATGAACGAGGCGATGCCGATGAGGGCGTTGCGCCCGAACAGGTAATCGGCCACTCGGCCCCAGCCCAAGCGGGGCGCCCTAGTTTCCGCCATGTCCGGTCCCCCCCCTTTGCGCCAGCCCCGCGCGACTATAGAGGGGCAGACGCCGCAGATTGCAAGTGTGCAGCGCGGGTCAGCCGATGCGGCGGGACGGGATGGTCCAGGCAAGCATCGCGCCCACCGCGGCAAATAGGGCGACGGTGAGGAAGGCATTGCGGAACGCCACACCGACCTCCGAGAGGATGATCGCCTGCCGCTCGAGAGAAAGCTCGCCGAGCGTACCGGGTCCCAGCTGCAACAGCGCCGCGAACAGACGCGCGGCATCAGGGTCGCTGAGGGACACCGAGGCGAAGAGCACGCTACCCACCAGCGCGGTACCGACCGCGGCGCCGATGGATCGCGACAGCTGCACGGATGCCGCCGCGGAGCCGAGCGAAGCGGAGCCCGCGGCGTTCTGCACCGTCACCTGCACAACGCCCATGACAGTCCCCATAAAGAGACCGCTGATGAACAGGTAGGCCGCGAGCTGGCGCGGTCCAAGCTCGTTGGCGAGCAGGCCAAGCATGAAGAGCGCGACAGTCACCACAACCAAACCAACAGCCGGAAATATCATGGTTAGTCCCGTGCGGCTGACGATGCGTCCCGTCAGCATCGACCCGGTCCCGATGCCCAGCATCAACGGCAGCAGTAGCAGGCCGGTCTCGGAGGCCGACGTGCCTCGCAGCACGCGCAGGTAGATGGGAAGGAAGGTGACGAGGGAGACCAGCGTCGCCCCATGGCAGGCGGCAAGCGCGTCACTGCGCCAGATCGTCGGCTGGCGCAGAAGATGCATCGGCAGAAGGGGATAGATGGCGCGCTTCTCTCGCCGGATCAGCGCCACCAGCGCGGCCAGGCCAATCATCATAAAGAGGATGAAGGATGGAAGCGCACCGGCGCTCCTGCTGCGCACCTGCTCGAGGGCCAGCAAAACGGGGGCAATGAAGGCCACAAAGAGCACCAGACCGAGCGTGTCGAAGGTCCAGCGTTCCCGCGCGGGCCTGGACTGCAAACGCAGCGTGAGGAGCACGGCCACGAGGCCTAGCGGCAAGTTGATCAGGAATACCGAGCGCCAACCGAAATAGTTGGTGAGGAGGCCGCCGACGAGGGGTCCGAAAGTGGAGGACGTGACCATCACGCCCGCGAGGTAGCCTTGATAGCGGGCGCGCTCGCGCGGTGGAACGGTCTCGCCGATCAGCGCCTGGGACAGTGTCATGAGCCCGCCGCCGCCAAGCCCTTGCAGGGTGCGTGCAGCAGTGAGCATCTCGACGCTAGTGGAGATCGAACAGATCAGCGAAGCGGACAGGAATATGCCAAGGGCCACGAACATCATGGGTTTGCCACCGTAGACGTCGCGCAATTGGCCATAGATGGGAGCCGCGATGGTCGTGGCCACCAGGTAGGAGACGACCACCCAGGAGATGCGCTCTACTGCGCCCAGCATCGCGGCCATGGAAGGAAGTGCGGTGGCGACGATGGTCTGATCCACCACGGCCAAAAACATCGGCAGCATGATCGAGGGAAAGACGGTGAGGAACAGCCGGTCGGTCGAGGGTTTGGCGCTGACGTCGTCTTTCACCTGATCAGGCCCTGGCCGCTTCCGGCCTCGCCCGACGGTTGGGCCTGGCGTGCCTCTGCAACTTGAAGATGAAACGCAACAATAGGAGCGCTGCCACCAGCGCGGCATAAATCAGCGGTTCGGCAGGCCAAGATTTCACCAGCATTACGAAGTGCAGGGCCGCGGCAGCGGCCGCCAGATAGATGAGGCGGTGCAGCCGCTGCCACGCGGTGCCGCCCAGGCGGCGGATCATCGCTGCGTTGGAGGTGATGGCAAGCGGCACCAGGACGAGGAACGCCAACATCCCAACGGTGATGTAGGGGCGCTTGAGGATGTCTCCCCAGATGGCGGCGAGATCGAGGCCCTGATCAAGCACGGTATAGACCGTGAGGTGCAGTGCTGCGTAGTAGAAGGCTAGCAAGCCGAGGCTGCGGCGATAGCGCACGAGGTTGGGACCGCCGAGCCGGCGTAGCGGCGTAATGGCGAGGCAAACGATCAGAAAGCGCAGGGCCCATACGCCCAGCGTGCGCTCCAGCGTCTTCTGCGGATCGGCGCCCAGCTGATCCGTGAGCCCGAAATAGAAGGTCGAGACGGCCGGCAGCATGCCCAGCATGTAGATGGCGCGCCGCACCGGGTCGCTGCCAAGCGCGAGGCTGCGCCAGGTTGCGGCAGTTGATGTGCGCGTGGCAGCCATCTCAGTAATTGGCCTTCAGATCCATGCCATCATAGAGGCTCGCAACCTGCTCGGCGTATCCGTTGAAGAGCAGCGTGGGGCGGCGCTTGGCGAAGAGGCCGCTTTCTCCGATCCGCCGCTCAGTCGCCTGGCTCCAGCGTGGATGGTCAACGCCTGGGTTGACGTTGGAATAAAAGCCGTACTCGCGGGGGTTGGCTATGTTCCACGTCGTTGGCGGCTGCTTGTCGGTGAGACTGATGCGCACAATCGACTTGATGCCCTTGAAGCCGTACTTCCAGGGGACCACCAACCGCACCGGCGCGCCGTTTTGATTGGGCAGCGTCTCCCCGTAGAGGCCCACGGCCAGGATGGTCAGTGGATGCATGGCCTCATCGAGGCGCAGGCCCTCCACATAGGGCCAAGGCAGCGGTTGGAACAGCCCCCGTTGTCCCGGCATCTCGGCCGGCCGCACCACCGTCTCGAAGGCTACGTACTTGGCACCTGCCTGCGGCTCCAGCCGCTGCAGAACTCCAGCCAGCGGCACGCCGACCCACGGGATCACCATCGACCAGCCTTCTACGCACCGCATGCGATAGATGCGCTCCTCGAGCCCTGGCGGTTTGATGAGATCGTCGAGGTCGTAGTCCGCGGGCTTGCCCACCAGCCCATCGATCTTAATCTTCCACGGCTTGATCGTCAGGGTGTGTGCGTTCCTGACCGGATCATCCTTGTCGGTGCCAAACTCGTAGTAGTTGTTATAGCTCGTGATGTCCTTGCGAGGGGTGAGAGGCTCGTCGATCGTAGAGAGAGCGCTCTTGCCAGCCTGCAGCGCGGCCGCATTGGCGGCTCCACCACCTGCCGTCGCGAACGCCGTACCGAGGCCGAGCGCCGCAGCACCCGCCATGAACTGCCGACGCTGCAGGTACTGATGGCGCGGCGTAATCTCAGACGGTTGAATGTCGGATGGACGACGGATCAACATGTCGGTCAACCTCGGTCTAGTCGCATCGAAGAAATAGACGTGCGCGCTCGCCGGAGGAAGGGGGAAACCGCACCTCTGACGGGGAATTGAGGCCCGTGCAGCTCCGCAGCCGTAGGGCATGGCTCAGCCCGCAGCAGGGCGATACCCGGCTCCAGCTTGGCCGACAAGGGGTGCTGACAAGCGTTGCTGGATGGCGATAGGCTAGCGTGTTTGCGCTATCTGCACGTGAGCCAGGCACGACGGGCGCCACACGGGAGCCAGGCACTTGGGAGGAAGCAATGCCGTTCGCACTCACCAGCACGTCGTTCAAGGACGGCGATTACCTCGGCGCGGATCATGTGCTTTCCGCCGATTTCGGGTTCGGCTGCGCCGGCGGCAACAAATCGCCGCAGCTGGCTTGGTCGGGGGGACCGGCGGGCACCAAGAGCTTCGCTCTGACTTGCTTTGATCCCGACGCACCCACCGGCAGCGGCTTTTGGCACTGGCTTGTGGTCAACATCCCGCCCGGCACGACCTCGCTTGCGGTCGATGCCGGGAATCCCAAAGCGCCAAAGCTGCCTGCAGGCGCCCTGCAGACGCGCACCGATTTCGGTGCCCCCGGCTACGGTGGTCCCTGCCCGCCGCCGGGCGATCATCCGCATCGCTATCTCTTTACGGTGTTCGCCGTCGGTGTCGACAGTTTGCCGGTGAAGGCCGACACGTCGGCCGCAATCGTCGGCTTTCAGCTCAATTTCAATACGCTCGCCAAGGCGGCCATCATGGGCCTCTATAAACGCTGAGGCCGGCCGCCGCGGACTGTGCCGCAGCATTTGCGCAGGCCAAGGTCTCCCAGGGCACGGCCCGCCGTTTTGCCGCGGAGAGCCGCATTCGATCAGGCGTGGCCGGGCGCACCGGCAACGCGAAACTTTGGCGTGCGCTCAGAGGAGATCAGCCACGGCGGCGTGATATTGCTGCATCGCCGCCAGGTGATCGTTCATGGTCCGGCCGGCGATGCGCTTGTGTGGTCCGCGACCGTAGGTGCTATTGACGGTGATGTGCGTCACACCGGCTTTCTTCCAGGCCTGAAATTCCTTGCGCCACTCTGCCGGCCCCCTTCACCGGTCGAGACCCAGACCTCAAGGCCGACCGAGTTCACCTCGCGACCGGCTTCCACGACGTAGCCGCGCAGCTTTTGAAACTGCGCATCGGCAACGGGACCTACGGGATGGGCGAGCATGATCCAGCCGTCGCCCCACTTGGCGATACGGCGCAGCGTGACCTCCTCATGTCCTCCAAACCAGAGCGGGATGCGCCTCGCCGAGGGAAGCGGGTTTATGCCTGCATCGGCGATGGTGTGCCAGCTGCCATTGAACGTGACGTGCGGGTTGGCCCACAACGCGCGCAAAACTTCGATCTGTTCCTCCGAGCGCTTGCCGCGCTTCGTGAAATCTTCGTTGAGGCCCAGGTATTCGACGGAATTCCAGCCGATGCCGATGCCGAAGCGGAACCGTCCGCGGGAAAGCACATCGAGGCACGCCGCCTGTTTGGCCACCAGTGCCGTTTGCCGCTGCGGCAGGATCATCACCTGGGTTGAGAACTCGATGGCTTGCGTGCAAGCGGAGAGAAAGCCAAACAACACGAAGGGGTCGTGGAAGAAATCCTTCGAGGTGTTGCGATTGCCCCAATCCGGCCGGCTCGCGACGTTGACGCCGAGCACGTGGTCAGGTGCCCCCAAATGGTGATAGCCCAACCCCTCGGCAGCTTGGGCAAAGTCGCGAACGGTGGAGGGATCCCCGTGGATGTCCGTCAATGGCAGCGTGATGCCTAGTCGCATTGTCCGCCTCCGCTGGCGCCAGCGAGCATGGCTTGAACACATTCCCCGCGCGGGTGCAATTCAATTTGGTGCCCTTGTCGGAGGTGCTCGATGCGGGCTCAGGCCGGGGGTACCGTTTGAGCGCCACTCGCAACTTCCATCATCCGTCCCCGCAAGCAGGCCGGCCATTGCTTTAGATCTCAGGCCGACAGCGTTCGGCGTAAGAGATTCAATAGGCTGATGACGGAGAACTCGCGCATCCGGCGCCGATCAGGCGGCTGCAGCACGCGTTCGCCGTGCCCGGCTCCGTCGATATCGAGGGCGAGGAAGACCGTGCCGGGTCGATGGCCCTCGGAAGCATCAGGGGCGATGGCGGCAAGGCCGACGTGGGCGCCAAAGTCCAACCGCATCTGCGAGGCGGCCGCCGCCGCGCGTTGCTCCGGCCCGGGATCGCCGGCAGCCCTGCGTTCGGCGCCGACCCGCCCACCGCGGTAGACCTCCATGGCCGGATCGACCGCGCTCATGCGCGCCGATAGGATCCCGCCGGTGATCGTTTCGGCCGCGGCGAAGGTCAGTCCCTTGCGCCGCAAGACGTCGAGCACCACGCTCTCCATAGACTGATCGTCGACCCCGAAGATCACCTCGCCCAGGAGGCCGCGGATGAGGGCTTCTTCGGCATCGAGGATACCCACTGCGGTGGCCTCATCCTCGCATTTGGCAACGATGCGCACCTTGATGCCGTCGATGCCGCTGGCCTGAAACGCAATTGTGGGAGTGCCGAGCTTGTCGAGCTCGCCGAAGCGTGTCTCCAGGATCTCTGCAAGGCCCGATTCGCTCACGCCCCAGGTGCGCAGGACGCGGCTCTTGATCACGGACGCCTGTCCGGCGCGGCGCCGCAAGTCGGGCAGGATGGTGCCGAGAAACATCTCGTGCATTTCGTGTGGTACGCCGGGCGTGGCATAGATCACCTTGTTGCCTACCGGGCAGACGAGCCCGGGTGCCGTGCCCGGCATCTGTGCAATCGGGCTGGCGCCAATGGGAATATCGGCCTGGCGCAGATTGTTCTCCGACATGACGCGACCACGCGAT
The DNA here is from genome assembly GCA_036558085.1 of Hyphomicrobiaceae bacterium. Taxonomy (GTDB): domain Bacteria; phylum Pseudomonadota; class Alphaproteobacteria; order Rhizobiales; family Hyphomicrobiaceae; genus AWTP1-13. The sequence continues at coordinate 4,410 of DATBGH010000010.1, read as the reverse complement.
TCAAACATGTGCCGAATTTTGGCGGCGATCGACGCGTCGCGCCGCATTGCAACGCCCATGACACGGGCGATGACGTCGCGGGTGATGTCATCCTGAGTGGGACCGAGCCCACCACAGCAGATGACCGCATCACTGCGCTCTAGAGCTTGGCGGATGCACGCCTCGATGCGCCCGAAGTTGTCGCCGACCTTGACCTGAAAGTAGGAATTGATCCCGGCGAGCGCCAATTGCTCTCCAATCCATGCCGAGTTGCTATCGACGATGATGCCGAGTAGCAGCTCGGTGCCGATGGCGATGACTTCGCAGCGCATCTCTTGCTCCCCCTTTGGCCGAGCTGGCAACCCACGGGCCGACGCATGCCGCCCGCTCTTCGACGACATGCTCAGGACGGCACCGAGGGTTGGAGGTCAGCTAGCCAGCCTTACTTGATGGGCGAGAAGTGTGCCGCCAGCAGGATCTTGTTCTCCTGCTTGACGGTGACGTTGCCGCCGGGCGGAGGCCAGATGCCACTTTCCACTGCCTTCTTGCGCACTTCGGTGCGCTGGTCGAGGCTCTTGTAAGCCCAGATGTGCAGCCATTGGTTAAGACCACCCACATCGGAGGTCAACACGCCCGTCAACGGCGAGAGCTTGATGCGCGCAGGCAGATGCTCCTTCCAGCGCTCAGCCATGGCGGCGATCGACCCAGGTTTCAGCGTGTAGGTGCGCATCTCGAAGTACGGGCCGTCATTTGCCGGCGTCAACGCTGGCGAGAAGGGCAATGGCTCGTAAATGTCCGAGCGCATCTCGGCAATCAAATCGGACGTGGGAGGCGGCCAAACCTTGTCCTTGACGACCGCCGCACGGATCTTGCTGCGCTCCAACGCATTCTCGTAAGGCCACACGTGGACGACTTGATTGAGCGGGCCGATCTCGGTGTACCAGAGCGCCGCGAGCTTGGAGTAGGTCTGGCGCTTGTCGATCATGTCGGTCCAGCGCTTGATGAACTCGGGCAGGCTGCGTGGATGCAGCGTATAGGTGCGGAACTCGTAAATCATGGGAGACCTCGCTGGTGGGTGCTGAATGTTCGCATCCCACGGGCCGATCGGCAATGGCGGCGGCGGACGCAAATGGCCGGAGCGCGCCGAAGGGTGCTCCGCAATGCTCCCCTAGGCCTTGCGCGTCAAGGCCATCGAGGCAACATCCGGGGCCTGGCGGCGGGGGACGCCCATCCAGCGGCCATGCGGCGGCCATATGCGGTGCCCACGCGGTCGAATGAGAGACGTATCGCTCTGGCTCGGCTCGGGCACGCGGGTTGCCAGGACTATTGCCCAGGACTGTTGCCCAGGACTGTTGCCCAGGACTGTTGCGGAGACTGTCACAGCACCCATGGAGCGGCCGATGGGCTGTCGGGCGTTCGTGCGATCACCCGCTACGCACGTGGTCGACAGTGCCGACCGACGGCGATCGGGACGTCGAGCAAGCACCGACGCGTCAGAGGCAATGCCGACGGTTTGCGCTCTCGAAAACGGTGCCGGCGAGACCGTGCCGGCCGCAAACCTCCCTGGCCGCCTGCGCCTACCTTCTTGCTGCACGGCTGTGCACCGGGGTTGCGGGCGCTTGGGACGCTCGCTAGGGTTGTTGTCAGGCACGGCCGCACGCGGTCGCCAGCGTGGCAGGGACGGAGCCATAATGCTGCACTGCCAAAGCGAGGGGGTGTTGCCTTCGCCTCACGCTGCTAGGCTGGGTCAGACGGGAGGGGGGAGGATGACAGAACGCTGAACGAAGGAGGCCGCCCCCCGTGATTACCAAGCGGCGTTGCCCACATACGGGGATTGTGAACTTCTTTAGTCGTTCCGATCCCCTGCTGGCCGTGGGTTCGGTGAGCCAAGCGACCAGCCCTACCCACTACGTGTGGCGATCCTATCTTGATGATCGCCAGTCCGGCGTTGCCGCCGATAGCGCGGCCGCCGAAGCGCATCTGCGTGACGCCATCGCGTGCCGCCGGGATGCCAAACCGGACAGGATTTAACGCAGCTAAGTGCGGCGAGCCCGGTGGCGGTGCACTTTTCGGCACGGCCGGAGGAGCCCGCCATCCCCCACCATTTCACATCGGAGGACACGGCCCATGCCCATTGGCAATTTACCTTTGAACACCTGGATTGTGGTCGAGCAGAGATTGCCGGGAAGCCGGGTAAAGCTGGTTTCCAAACACTTGACCCAGAAGGAGGCGGAAGCGGAACGCGACAGGCGCAACCGTGGCCTCGCACAACCCGTCTTTGCCGCCTGGATTGTGTTGGAACCCGTGGCCCAGCGCATGGGCGGGCGCCAGGCGCCGACCACATCAGTTCAACCCCTGTGAGGCACCCTTCGATGGGAGAAGGCCAGAAGCGCACGACAAAGGGCTTGCCGCTCCTCGAACTTGGACGGCCCCGACGCCAACCCTCCCGCGGCCTGCCAGGCAGCACGCGGAGGTGCCGCCGGCTCGCAAACGAAGCTTGGACTTGTCTCGGCCGCGTTCTCGGTTGAGCGAGGCGACCAAGGATACCCGCCAACAGGAGGTGGAGATCGCCATGGCACAGAGCGACGTTATCCTACCCACGGAGCGACTGCATGAATTGCCCGCGGTTCGCATCATCACGTTGGTTGACCTCAGGGAGGCCCTGGCCAAAGGGCTCGACGACTTTTGGGCCATGCCCACGCACGTAATCTTTCTGAGCCTCATCTATCCCATCGTCGGCATCGCGCTCGCCAGCGCGACATTCGACTACGATGTCGTGCCGCTGCTCTTTCCACTTGCGGCGGGCTTCGCTCTCATCGGTCCCTTCGCTGCGATTGGCCTTTACGAGCTGAGCCGGCGCCGCGAGCTTGGACTGGACACTTCATGGAGGCACGCCTTCGACATCCTCCATTCGCCTTCCATTTGGTCGATCACAGCCCTAGGTTTTCTTCTGCTTGCGATTTTTGCCATCTGGCTTGCCGTGGCGAATGCGATCTATGTGGCAAGCTTTGGCAGCGAGGTCCCCACAACGCCCGCCACTTTCGCCCGCAACGTGCTGACGACGCCTGCGGGACAGAAGCTCATCATCATCGGCAACGCGGTCGGCTTCCTCTTCGCCGTGGTGGCGTTCGCGCTGAGCGTTGTCTCGTTCCCCCTGCTGCTTGATCGTCACACAGGCGCCGCCGTCGCCATCATCACCTCGATCCGAGCGGTGCTCACGAACCCGCTTCCAATGGCGGCCTGGGCACTGTTCGTGGCGGGAGCCTTGGTCATCGGCACGCTGCCGTTCTTGATCGGTCTTGCCCTGGTGATGCCTGTGCTTGGTCATTCCACCTGGCACCTGTATCGCAAGGTCGTGGAGCCCGACACGAGCCCAAGGCCCGAGTTTCACCCCCGGCCAAAGGGTCGCCGCTACGGCGCGGACTTGCCGGTCTCGCTCTTCGTGCCGTCCAAGCCCGACGACAGGTCCTAGCCTGGGCAACGCCGCCATCAAGCTCGCACCGGACCCCTAGGTTGGGCCGTTGGTCGGGCTCAAGGGGCGATAGCCGAGCCTCCCTCGGGCTCGCCCGACGCTGGCGGATTAAGCCCGGGGGGCGTCTACTCTGCGGCCACGGCGTGGCCGTTGCCACTGGCGGTCGCACCGGCCTGCTGCAGCGCTGGCTTGCCGACGACGCCGAGGCGCTCGACGGCCGCCTGCAGGATCTGGGCGAGCATCTCCGAGTAGCGAATGCCGGCGAAGCCGGCCATGATGTTCATCTTGCCGTCCCAGCACCAGCCAGGATTGGGGTTCACCTCCAGCAGCTTGGTCTCGCCCTTGGCGTCAGTGCGGAAGTCGAAGCGCGCATAGTCGCGGCACCCCAGCCGCTCGAATAGCCGGGTCGAATGATCGATCAGCTGCTGCTGCATCTGATCGGCAAGCGTGGCTTCCCGATATCTGATCTGGGTCCAGTACGGGCTGTCGGGTTCCCACTTGGACTCGTAGCCCAGAATTTTTGGCAGGTTCAGATCGAGGCGCGAGTAGTCCACCTCCAACAGCGGGAGTGCCCTCAATCCCTGATCTGGATTGCCGACCAGACCAACGGAATATTCCGAGCCCGTCAGGAATTCCTGCACGAGCACGCCCCGCCTGGGAAAGTCGGCGCGCAGGCGATCCAACGAGTCGAGGAGCGCCTTCTCGTTGGTGACCACGGATTCCTTTGTAATGCCTTGGCTGCTGTCGCCCTGATTGGGCTTGAGCAGCGCCGGGAATACCGAGGGCAGCGTAGCGCCCTGATCGCCAGGCCGTACATAGCTTTCCAGCGGAACCGGCACGTCCAGTGACTGGGCCACGGCACGAACGAGACCTTTGTCGTAGCAGGCGGCCAGCGCTGCGGGGCCGGCGCCGGTGTAGCCAAGCCCGAGCACCTCGAGCAAGGCCGGCACGTGCAGCTC
>DATBGH010000009.1:0-72611 GCA_036558085.1 Hyphomicrobiaceae bacterium | reverse complement strand
GCCTGCTGAAATGCCACGCGCGACATGCGCGCTGCAGTGCCCGGGAGCTGCACGAGCAGTCGCGCGGACGACATCTTGGCACCGAATACCGCCTGGAAGCCGGTGGCGCCTTCGCGACCGATAGTGGCCATTTCGATGATGCTGCCATCGGGGTAGACGGCGACGATGGAGATGATGCCGCTGTTGGGAAAATAGACATGATCAAGCGAGCTATCGGCATCGACGAGCACAGCTGCGCGCTCACATCGGACATGCTCGAGCGTCATCCTCAGGCGGTCCCATTCGGCCATGGGTAGCGCCCGAAGCAGCCGGTTGGCTGTCGTGGAAATCGCCGGCATTCGCTGGGACGCGTGCCGATCATACTGGGCAGAGCCGCTCTCTCTCACGTGCCCCCGTGCAGGGCAAGGATCGACCCCCACACCAACAGGGAGCTCATGATCACCACAGCACCGATGATTTGCCAGTCACGCAAATCATCGGCAGGCGGATCGGAAGAATTGCCAGGTTCGTGCGTGCGGTGACGTTTGCTCATGACACATCCCTTGGTGTTTTTCTGAGGAAGCAACGGCGACAGATGGTCTGCTGTTCCCTCCCAGAGCCGTGATGGGCACTGGACCGTCCGCAGGAGGCTCAAGAAACGCGGATTTTGGGCTCGATCTGGGCTTGAAGGTGATGCGCGGCAAGAGCGCACGCATCCTTGCGGACCGCGATCGTTGCGCAGCCCCCTCCGTGTCAACCGTCGTGTCGGGCAACGAAGGACGCGGCTCTACGGTTCCGCATCTTCACGGATTTTCATTGCCCACAGCTGTCGGAACGTAGCTTTGGCACTGCACGTTCATTGAAAGCTCTCGGGCGCAGCCTGTGGTCTGTGCCGAAAGGCCAAGTCGTCGGAGGACGTGGACAGATGCGTATGCAGAGTGTCGTTGCAGCGACCGCGGTATCGGCCTTTCTTGGCGCGTCAGGTGCGGCATTCGCGCAGCAACGTGGGATGCCGGGCTTGCAGCCGAGCCCGCTTGCCGTCGAGGCGGCGTCAGGTGCGCAGCCGCAGTGGTATACGCAGCACGGCAATGAATTGCGGGCGAGCAAGCTGATTGGCACCACCGTCCTCATTGACAGCGCCGTTGCGAACGACGCCAACCGATCGGTCGGAAAAATCAGCGAGCTCGTGCTCAGCAAGGATGGAAGGGTGGCGGCCGTGGTGATCGGCGTCGGGGGTCTTCTCGGCATAGGAGAGCACGAGGTCGCAGTTGACTTCGCATCGCTGCGCATCGCGCAAGACAGCAACAATCAGACGACGGTCTCCATCCACGCGACCAAGGATAGCCTGAAATTGGCACCCGGGTGGCAATGGATCGGTGATCGAAGTGGGACAACCGGGAACAGCTCGGCACCGACGCAGCAGCCGGTCGGCAAGTGGTGAGAAACCGGAGGCCGCTCGCCGCGGCTCTCCGGCCAGCCAATGGAGACGAGGAATGAATTGGGATCGGGTACAAGGCAACTGGAAGCAGTTTACGGGCAAGGTGAAGGAGCAGTGGGGCAAGCTCACCGACGACGATATCGCGCGCATCAACGGCAATCGCGAGCAACTCGAAGGCGAGCTGCAGTCAAAGTATGGTTATGCGAAGGACAAGGCAAAGCAGGAAGTCGACACCTGGTGCAATGGCCTGTGAGGGGCGCCTGTGAGGGGCGCCTGTGAGGGGAGCCCGTAGTGGGGCGGAAACACTGGATGAACGCTGCTGCGTCTGATGGATGAACTCGTGCGCGCCACGCGCACGAGCCCCCAGTAAGAACCACGAGTGCACTGACGAGCCCCGGCACGCCGAGCGCCGGGGTTCGTCGCACGCGAGAAGCAGCCAAAGTTCCGAACGTTAAGCTGCCGTGCGCGGGCTATCACGGCCACCCCGTTGAGTGCGCGGCAATTGGGTCTCTCGCACTGGCGGGGGCGGGATGATCCGCAATGGCGCGCCGCTGATCAGCGAACCCGTGCTGGAGCCCGCAGCTTCTACATCATGCTCAGCAGCCGCGGCAGAACTAGCGTCAACCATGGCCAATACGTGACGATGACCAGAAAGGCCAACATCGTCAGGAGCCAAGGCATGACGGCCTTCGTCAGTTCCGTGATGCCGATGCGGGAAATGCCCGAGGCAACGTACAGATTGAGCCCAACGGGCGGATGGCACAGGCCCACCTCCATGTTGACGTCTATCAGTATGCCGAAGTGAACGGGGTTGATCCCGAGACTCATAGCCGTCGGGAAGAGGATAGGTGCCATGATAAGAATGATTGAAGAGGGTTCCATGAAATTGCCGGCAAGCAGCAGCAGCAAGTTTACGAGCAGCAAGAAGCCCCATGATCCAAGCTGCAGACCGAGGATCCAGTCGGCAAGAGCATTGGGAATATTTTCATTGGCGAGAACGAAAGAAAAGAGCACCGCGTTCGTGATGATATAGAGCAACATGGCGCTCATGTTGGCGGACCTAAGCAAGACGCGCGGTACATCCTTGAGGCGCATCTCGCCGTAGACGTAGACCGATATGATGAAGGCGTAGACCGCGCTCATCGCGGCGGCTTCGGTAGCCGTAAAGATCCCGCTGTAAATGCCGCCAATGATGATGACGACGAGCATCAAACCCCAGACGCTCTGACGAAAGGCGCGCCAGGTCTCGGACCAGCGAGCTCGTTCCAGGCGGGGAAAATCGTTCTTTTTGGAAATGTACCAGGTCACTGCGCAGAGCATGGCTGTTAGCAAGCTGCCGGGCAGGAGGCCGGCGACGAATAGCGCCCCTATCGAGGTGTTCGTGGAGATTGCGTAGATGACCTTGGGGATCGAGGGCAGCATCAAGATGCCGAGTGACCCAGCCACCGTGATGACCCCTGCACCAAAGCGCATCGGGTAGCCGTGGCGCACCATCTCGGGGAGAATGATGGAGCCAATCGCAACGACGGTGGCAACGCTCGATCCGCATACCAGAGCGAACATGGCGCAGGCCAAGATCCCCGCGAGCGCCAGTCCGCCATGCCAGTGACCAATCATCGATGTCGCAAAAGCGATCATGCGCCGCGCGACACCCCCATGGGTCAGAAAATTACCCGCAAGAATGAAAAATGGAATCGCCATGATTTCAAATTTTTCGATCCCAGTGAATAGCTTCAGTGCTACGACGTCGATCTGCACGTCGGTCATCGTGAAAATGAAGATCAGCACGGTGAGGCCCAGCGCGATCGAAATCGGCATTCCCGTGAGCATCATCGCGATAAGCAATGCGAAGATGATCACGACGCGTGGCCCAGGCGTGATGAGAAGCAGTCCAAGTTTGTTGGCGAAACACAGGGTCGCAAGGAGAACCGGCAGGCCGATGATGAGCCAACCAGCCGGTCCCGGCCGGCCGCGGAATTGGGCGGGTGCTGGAGCTGTTGCTACGGTCATCACACCGCTCCCCCCAACGATGTCGCCTGGCCGGCGACTGGGGCTGGGGCCGACCGCTGCTCGATTCCCTCAACATGACGCTCATCGGTATGGGGCAGCGCGCCGGTGCGCCCGAAGCGGCGCGCAACTTGAACGAATCGGAGGCACATCAGGTAGCTGCCAAGGGGAATGGCCAGGTACACGATCCACATCGGAGCTTCCAGATCGCTGGAGGTTTGCTGCGTTTCATACATGTGCCATACGAAGCGCGCTCCGAAGGAGCCGATGACGAAGGTGAAGAAAGCGCCGCTCATGAGGCCAAACAAGATCACCCAATACCGCGATCGCTCGGCGAGCTGATTGAGCACGACGTCCACGCCGACATGGATGCCGGTGCGAACGCCATACGCGGCGCCGAACTTGGCCATCCACACGAACATGAAAATGCAGAGCTCCTGTGCCCATGACAGGTCCCATGAGATCACCCATCGGAAAAAGCGACCCGCCACGTCGGCAAGTCTCGTAAATTCGTGCGCGGTTGCCCAACGGGCGAGATCGGCAGAGAGCCCGGCGCTATAGCGGTGCAGAACGGCAACAAAGATAATGAGAGTGGCGCCCGCGATCAGGGTGGCGATCAACCACTCCTCAAGGTGATCAAGAACCCGAGAAATCATTGGCAGTTTCCTCCAGCGTCTGCGGCGCAGCGTAACCCGCCCATTGCGAGAGCGTCTAGGCACAAACCTACGTTTGGGCCAACGTCTGGGCCGACATATGGGCCAACGGATGAGCCAACGGATAAGAATGTGCAGCTTTCGTGGCCATGCTGTCGGCAAAAACCTGATCGGCTCCGCGTCTCACCGCGCTTTTTTCGCTGCAACGGCTCTCGATGCAGCAATGTGCCGACCGCGGACGCCGCTAATTCGTCAGTATACGGCCTATTTCGGCAACGGTCGCCCATCAACACGCCATCAACACGGGCCCGCCCTCGCCATTCAATTCGGCTCACCGTTCGCGACCAAGGCGGCCGTCGTCAGGCGGCCGGTAAAGTACAGACGGAGATCGCCACAGTCGCAAGGCTGAGCGACAAAAGGGGCGACATAGCAGCAAGCCCATGCTCGGCCCTAGAGGACAATTTGTCCGACGTGCGTTCCGTGTCCGCATCGCGGCTGCATCGGCCACACCTGCCGCAAAATGCGACCGGGGCCACAGCCGATCGGTCGCGAAAGTGTCGCACACGGCCGCTTGTCAGGGTTAATGCCGAAAGTGGCGCATGCCCGTGAACACCATGGCGAGGCCCTTGGCGTCGGCGGCCGCGATGACCTCTTGATCTCGCAAGGAGCCGCCGGGTTGGATCACAGCCGTCGCACCTGCCTCGGCGGCGGCCAACAGGCCATCCGCGAACGGGAAGAAGGCGTCGGAGGCCACCACCGAGCCGCTGACCAGGGGGTCCGGCAGGCCGGCGGCCTTTGCCGCCTCCTGCGACTTCCACGCAGCAATGCGGGCGCTATCGACGCGGCTCATTTGGCCGGCACCGATGCCGACCGTTGCGCCATCTTTGGCATAGACGATGGCGTTCGACTTGACGTGCTTGCACACCTTGAATGCGAACTTGAGGTCGGCCAGCTCCTGATCGCTCGGCCGCCGCTTGGTGACGACCGCAAGCTTCAAATCCTCCACCACCCCATTGTCGCGCGACTGCACCAGGAAGCCACCCGCAAGGGAGCGGAATAAAAGCCCCGGCGCGCGCGGATCGGGCAGGGCGCCCGTGGTCAAGAGCCGCAGGTTCCGCCTCGCCTGGAAGATCGCCTTCGCCTCGGCGCTCGCATCAGGGGCGATGACGATCTCGGTCAGGATCTTGGTGATCTCGGTAGCCGCGGCTGCGTCAATCGGACGATTGAGCGCGATGATGCCACCGTAGGGGCTCAGCGGATCGCAGCGGAAGGCCTTGACGTAGGCCTCGAGCAGCGTGGCGCCGACCGCGACTCCGCAGGGATTGGCGTGCTTGATGATGGCGACGGCCGCAGCCGCCTGGGGGTCGAATTCGGCCACCAGCTCGATCGCCGCATCGGCATCGCTCAGATTGTTGAAGGAAAGCTCCTTGCCTTGGTGCTGCACGGCCGTGGCGACGCCGGGACGCGTGCTGGGCGAGACGTAGAACGCCGCCCGCTGGTGCGGGTTTTCGCCGTACCGCAGCGCCTGCGCCAGCCGCCCGCCGAAGGCGCGCCAAGCCGGCGTCTCCTCCTCGACGGCATTTGCAAACCAACTGCTGATGGCGGCATCGTAGGCGGCCGTGCGCGCGTAGGCCTTGGCGGCGAGCTTCTTGCGCACGGCAAGACTGGTGGCGCCGTCATGCTGGGTCATGTCCGCCAGGACGATCGCATAGTCCTCAGCGTCGACCACCACGGTGACGGAGGCGTGATTCTTGGCCGCGGCACGGATCATCGCCGGCCCACCAATGTCGATGTTCTCGATGCATTCGCAAAACGGCGCAGCCTTCGCTGCAGTCGCCTCGAAGGGGTAGAGATTGACGACCACGAGGTCGATTGGGGGGATGGCGTGCGCCTGCGCTGCGCGCGCATGCTCGGGATTGCCGCGGATCGCCAGCAGACCACCGTGGACCTTGGGATGCAGGGTCTTGAGCCGGCCGTCCATCATCTCGGGAAAACCGGTGTGCGCCGCTACATCCGTGACGCTGATGCCGGCCTCCTGGAGGGCCCGGGCGGTGCCGCCGGTCGAAAGGATCTCGATGCCGCGTGCAGCCAATGCGCCGGCGAACTCGACCAGCCCCGACTTGTCCGAAACCGAGATCAGGGCGCGTTCGATCTTGGGAGCTGCCGCAGCGGCGGGATCGGTCATAGGATCTGGCCTTGAGTATCGAGGCTCGAAGGAGCGCGTTAGCATGGATTGGGGCGGCAAAACAGGTGCATGGCCCCAAAGCGCGGCCGCTCACCGCGGTACGTGTCGTGCAGCTGCCGCCTCAAACCCCGCGGTCGTCTCTGCCAGCCGGTCGATGAGGCCCCTCACCTCGGCGGCGCCGGCCTCTGCCGCATGGGCGGTGCGGATGCGCTCGATGACCCAGAACACCTCCGAGGCACCGTAGCACTGCGCGCGCAGCACCAGCTGCTGAGCGGGGCGAGCGCCTGCCGCATCGGCAAAGTACATGCTATCCTCAATCGATAGCGCCGCTCCGTTGGCTCTCAGTTGCCACGTCTCACCGTTATCGAGCACCAACTCGGCTGCTTCTGCCGAAGGCACAAGGCGCGCCTCGGCGCGCGGATGCAAATGGAAGTGGATGGAGAACGGCACGTCCCAGGAGAAGCGCACCACGCCCTTGACAGATCCCAACCGATCCACCCCCTCCAGCCGCGATCCGGCGCCGTCGAGCTTCAATGTGCGCGTGTGCACCACGCCCCAGCGCCCGACGTAGCCATCGTGTGAGGCTTCAACACCGATCGCGCCGTCCCCTTCCTGCAGGGCACAGCTGACATGGTCGGGATGGCGCAGCGGTGGAGCACCGATGTGGCGCTCCAGGTGGGTATCGCGCACAAGTCTGGCCGAGGACTGCTCGCCCAGACACAAGGTGTTGTGGTTCGGGGTGGCGCGCGCGAGGCTGCGGCTGCCGGCGTCAATCTGCCCGGGAACGCCGCCATTGACGAGTAGGAGCTTGCTACCCGAGCTGACCTCGAATGAGAGACAGCCAGCGCAGGCCGCGCCCGCGACCAGCATCGGTGGGGGAGGCCCGGCGTCAACAAGGACGACGGTCGATGCCCGCTCCAGCCGGACGTAGCCTGAGCGCTCAACCCTGGCCGGAGACCTTCGGCCCTCGTCATAAGCCAGCACCGTGGCCAGCGCCCCGCGTTCGCCCGGTCCCATGCCGTTGAAGCGCCCCGGCATGCCGTCGCCGAGCCGCAGATGGCACAGCATCTCAGTTACCCGACCGATGGCCGACAACAGCGCCGGGTCGGGCGTCTTGCCGCGCGCGGCATAGCACCGACGCAGCGGCAGGAGGTCGAGCAGGAGCTCGACCAGGGTCCACGGATTGCGACCGATGTGGCCTCCGTCCGGGGCCGGGACTTGGCGCTCGAGCTCGCCCGCAAGCAGCTTCTGGGATAGCGCCAGGCGACGGTCATGGCCGGCCATGCACAGATCGGCTTGCACGAGGCCGATCAGCGCGACCAGGCGTGGCCAGCCATCGGCTGCATCCTGCCACGAGCTGGAAAGATAGGTGATCTGATCGCTGAGGCGTCGCATCACGGCGGCGTAACGCTTGGGCTGCGAACCATCCAGGATGAGGCCGGCGTGCGCAAGCCAAGACAGAACCCTGCGGCCGACGACCTCGGGCCGCCACGCGAGTTCGGAGGCCTTGCGGCTGCGCCGGATCCATTCGGTGGTGAGCTTGCAAGCAATCGCCCTGTCCTCAGGTTGGCCGCTGTCGAGATGTCGCAGCCAACCGAAGCCGTGGAGCTCGCGGGCCCAGGCTGGGCTCGGCGGCTCGATCGTGAAGGGCGAGCGGCCACGCAGATCGGCGACGGCGCCGGCGAGGCCAAAGCTGCCGGACGCGACCTCGTCGGCAAAGCTGGGATCGTGCGCACGCAAGTCGGGTGGCGCCAGCAGGAGCTCCTCGGCGGCGGGCGCGCGATAGCGCCAAAGCATCAGACGCGAACGGCGCATGCGGGCCAACGCACCCCGCCTTACCCTCGCAACGGCAAGCGCGGCCAGGCCCAGCTGCTCGCGCGTCCCGTGCCTTACCCCCTCCGATGCCGCAGGCGCTGGGGACGTGATCGATGCATAGATGCGCTCCGACAGGTCAGTCATCTCGCTCGCTTAGCCCGCCGATGCCCGCGAGCCAAGCGGCGCCGGCACAACAGCTGTGCAGCAACTGTGGACAAGCGCCCAGGGGGCTTGTGACCGGCGCTTGGGATGGGCGCTTGGGATGGGCGCTTGGGATGGGCGCTTGGGATGGGCGCCCGGGCGGGGGGATAGAAGCGCTGGCCGTATTGCCCCTTGCCAAGGCGCACGCTAGCAATGGACGTGAGGTTCGGTGCGAGGGGGTGATGGTGTCGCCATTTCAGCGGTCCACGAGCCGTCGGCGCGTCCTGCAGTTCCTGGTCGCGAGCCCAGTGTTGTCGCACATCAGCCCTCCGGCTCTCGCGCAGGAGGCCACGGCTCCCTCGCGCCTGCCCGATCCGTTGCCGTGGGCGCCGCGGGACCTCGGCAAACTCATCCGCGAGCCGAAGGAGGCGCTCTCCGTCTTCGACTTCGAGCCGGTGATGAAGAGGAATGTGCCGGCGGCGCATTTCGGCTACATGGCCACGGGTCTCGACGATGAGGTCACGCTGCGTAGCAATCGCGAGGCCTTCCAGCACTATCAGCTGCGGCCACGGCGGCTCGTCGACGTGAGTAAGATCGACACGAGCTGTGAGATCCTGGGCGCGACTTACGAGAGTCCGATCGTTATCGCGCCGACCGGCAGCAATCGTGCCTTTCATCCGGATGGCGAATTGGCCGTCGCCCGCGCGGCGCGGACGGGCAACCATCTGCAGATCCTGTCGACCGTCGCCACAGCTTCGGTCGAAGAGGCGACCGCAGCGCGCGGCGCGCCGATCTGGTTCCAGCTTTACCCAACTCGTGATTGGGAGATTGGGGATCGTTTGGTCAAGCGCGCGGAGCGGGCCGGAAGCCCGGTGATCGTCCTGACGGTCGACGTCCTCGGGCCACAGAAGTGGGAGAGCTTTGTCCGCCTGGCCCGGACCGACACGCGCGAGTGCGGGAGCTGCCACGGCGTCAATACCTATCTCAGTCGCAAGCCAAACTTCGAAGGCATCGACCTCAAGGGCGCCGCCAGTACAGTTGCTGCCAACCTCACCTGGGACTACGTCAAACGGCTGCGTAATGGCACTGCCACGAAGATTGTACTCAAGGGCATCCTCGCTCCGGAGGACGCCAAGCTCGCAGCCGAGATTGGCCTTGATGGTGTCATCGTCTCCAATCATGGCGGCCGCGCCGAGGACGGGGGCGGGGCTACCATCGAGGCGCTCCCCGACATCGTCGAAGCCGCCGCCGGTCGCATGCCCATCCTGATCGACAGTGGTTTTCGGCGCGGAACAGACATTGTCAAAGCGCTGGCCCTGGGCGCCCGTGCCGTGTGCATCGGCCGGCCGTATCTGTGGGGGCTTGGTGCATTCGGTCAAGCTGGCGTGGAGCGCGTGCTGGAGATCCTGCGCGGCGAGACGCGCGCAGCGATGCAGCAACTGGGCGCGCCCTCGCTCGGGGATCTGCGCCCAGCAATGGTGCGCCGCGCGTGACCGCGTCCTCGGCCCTTCAGGGCTGGCGTCGCAGCCGCGCCACGTAAAAGCCGTCAAGCCCAGAGAGCTCCTCTGCGTCCTGCTGCAGGTAGCAGGGGAGCGTGCGGAGCTCTCCTTGGGCGGTAATCCACTCGGCTTCGGCGCCGATCTCGGCCGCCACGATGGGCACGCGCTCAAAATCGGTCCGCTCCTTCAGGAAGTCTGCAATTTGCATCACCCCCTCCTCCGGCTCGAGCGAGCAGGTGCTGTAGACCAGGAGGCCTGAGGGGCCCACGAGAGTGGCCGCCTGCGCGAGCATCGCCCGCTGCAACTGGACCATGCGGGCGACGTCTTCAGCGCGCTTCAGGCGCAGGATGTCGGGATGGCGGCGGATCGTTCCCGTGGCGGTGCAGGGCGCATCGAGGACCACCACGTCAAAGGTTCGCCCCGGCGACCAATGGGCCGCATCGGCCTCGATCACGTCGGCGCAGAGCCGCAGCCGCGCGAGGTTCTCGCCCAGGCGCGCCAGGCGTGCCCTCGACACGTCGACGGCTGTGACCTTGGCCCCCCCGGCAGCCAGAGCGGCGGTCTTGCCGCCGGGTGCGGCACACAGATCAGCCGCGGATTTTCCCGCCACATCGCCGGCGGCGGCAACGACCAGCGCCGCGGCTGCATCCTGCACCCACCAGGCGCCGTCGCCGTAGCCGGGCAGGTCCTCGATGCGCCCATGATGCGTGAGCCGAACCGAGCCGGTGGACAAAACACGCCCGCCGAGCCGCTCCGCCCAGGCTGCAGGGCTGTCGCCGCCGGCCTTTATAGTCACGTCGAGCGGCGCCTCGTGTAGGCTTGCCTCTCCGATACGGCGCGCCAGCTCTGGGCCGTAGCTGCGGCTCCAACGCTGCCACAACCAGTCTGGCACGTTGAGCCGCGTGGCATCTTGACCCCTGATGAGCTCCGGCCCGCGCTCGCCAACCCGACGCAACACGGCATTCACCAATTTGGCGAAACGACGCGCGCCGCGATCGCGCCGGGTGATCTCTACGGCCAGATCCACAACGGCGTGCGGCGGCATGCCGAGTGAGACAAGCTGCGCGGCACCCGTGAGCAAGATCGGCCACAGGCGACCTTTGTTGACGGGCAACGGCCGCTCAAGGAAGGCTTTGAGAACGTGCTCCAACTCGCCTTGGCGGCGCAGCACCGTGGCGGCAACCGCACGCGCCAGCGCCCGGTCGCGCGGCGCCATGACGGCGAACTCGGACGAGACGGCGCATTCCCCCAACACCTGCTCCAAGGGCCGGGCCTCCATCAGCACGCCTGCGACGAGCTGCACCGCTAGCGCGCGCGCAACCAGTCCCGGTGGAACGGCGTCTTCGTTCAACGTCTGTGGACCTTTGCGCACCTTGGGCATCTTCCGTCACAGGACCGGCACCGAGCGCCGCTCACCGACCTAAGTCGCAGCAGGCAAGGTGCAGGACGAACGCCACGGTCGGCACGGGATATGCCGCGTTGGAAAGGCCCGATGCAAGCGCCAATGACGCGTGCGCCACTCAAGGGATGCCTGGGCAAGGCAGGCGGGGCTGACCCGCTCGGGCTCGAGGTGG
Organism: Hyphomicrobiaceae bacterium; assembly: GCA_036558085.1. GTDB lineage: Bacteria > Pseudomonadota > Alphaproteobacteria > Rhizobiales > Hyphomicrobiaceae > AWTP1-13. The sequence goes on along the minus strand of DATBGH010000009.1, from coordinate 61,320 downwards.
CCCCTTAACGAGTGCGCGCCCCGCAACCGCCGCATCCTCCGCGACGCCCGTAAGCGCTACTTCTTCGATGCATACTTGCTGCCGAGGTAGGCACGGATGACCTCAGGATGGCCCTGGATGTCGTCCGGGGTACCGCTGGCGATGACGCGGCCCTGGTTTAGGCAAACGATGCGATCGGACGCGCCCATCACCATCTTCATGTCGTGTTCGACCAGCAGTACCGTGATGCCGCGGGCTTTGATCTCTGCCAAGAGCTTCATAAAGCTTGCCGTCTCCACGGGGTTCATACCCGACACGGGTTCGTCGAGAAGCAGCAACGCCGGCTTGGCGGCGAGCGCAACGGCCACCTCGAGCAAGCGCAACTCGCCATAAGGCAGCGAGGCGGCGATGGTGTCAGCGCGCGACTTCAGTCCGACGAAGCCCAGGATGTCGCCGACGTCGCGGGCCAACTGCTGCTCCTCCCGCGTTATAGAGGACAGGCCGGCAAGGATGGCCAGCGTCGGCTGGCGCGAGTGCAAGTGTCGGCCTATCGCTACATTATCGCGCACGGTCTGGCCGGCGAAAATGCTGGTTTTCTGGAAGGTTCGCACGACCCCACGCGCGGCAATCGCGTTGGGTTTGAGGCCGGTAAGGCGCGCCCCGCGATAACGGATCTCGCCGCTGGCGGGCTCGATATAGCCGGTAATGGCGTTGAATGCCGACGTCTTGCCGGCACCGTTGGGGCCGATGAGGGAGAGCACCTCGCCTTCGCGCACGTCGAAGGAGACGTCGTCGACAGCCGTGAGCCCGCCGAAACGAAGCGTCAGCCCGTCGACGGCGAGCGCAATGGCACTGCCGCTCATGGGGCGGCTGCGGTGGGCATGCGCCCCTGCCACCAGCGCCGAGCCGCCGGCACAATGCCCTCGGGCAGGAAATACACGATCACAATCATGAGCACACCGTAGATCACCCATTGTATCTCGGGCTTGATATCGGCAGCGCGGAGCACATCGGGTAGCAAACCGAAGATCAGCCCGCCAACGACAGGACCGGCCTGCGTGCCCTTGCCGCCACTGATCACCATGATGACCATGGTGACGGTGTAGATGAACAGGAACACGTCGGGGTCGACGATGCGCACATAGTGGGCATAAAGCACGCCTGCCGCGCCGGCTATGGCGGCGGACACCACCGTGGCCAGCACGAGATAGTAGGTCACATCGATCCCGACCGAGGTCGCGAGCGGTTCATTCTCCCTGAGCGCCACCATGGCACGGCCGGCGCGCGAGTGCACCAGGCGACGGATGAGGACGTAGCAGAGCACCGCTACGATGAACGTGAGCCAGTAGTTGGCGGGTTTGCGCAGGAAGCTAAGTTCGGCGATGCCTGGTATCGCGAGCCGCAGCGGGGGGATGTTGTTGAGCGCCATGGGTCCCTGGGTCAGCTCCACCCAATTGAGCGCGACCAGGCGCACGACTTCGGCGAAGCTCACCGTGACGATGACGAAATAGGCCCCGCGCACCTTGAAGGAGATGCGCCCGATGACCCAGCCGCTCAGTCCTGCCAGCACGACGCCGCACAGCATGGAAAACCACACCGGTTTGGGCTCCAGGCTCACCACCCAGTTGGGCAACAGGTGCACCTCAAATCCCAACGATGCCAGGCTCGAAACGTAGGCGCCGATGCCAAAGAAAGCGACGTGACCGAGGCTCAGCTGACCCGTGTAACCAAGCAGCAGGTTGAGGCTCATCGCGGCAATGATGAAGATGCCGGTCATGATGAGCACGTGCAGGGCATACAGGTCCGTGAGCCACAGCGGGATGGAGGCAAGCAGCAGCAACCAAAGTGCGGTGAGCGCGCGCTTCACCCGATGCGTTCCTTCTGCGCAAATAGGCCCGTAGGCCTGACCAGGAGGATGGCGATGATGAGCAGAAAGCCGATGCCGTCGCGAAAGCCCGAGGACACGTAGCCGGCGCCCAGCTCCTCCATGAAGGCTAGAATGAAGCCGCCCACCGTCGCCCCGGGGATGCTGCCGAGGCCGCCGAGGATGACGATGGTGAAGGCCTTGAGCGAGGCGAGATCGCCCATGGTCGGATAGACGACGAACACCGGACCCAGCAGTGCGCCTGCGGCGGCGGCGAGACCCGAGCCCAGCGCGAATGTCGCGGTGTGGATGAAATCGATATCGACGCCCATCAGCAAGGCGGTCTCCCGATCCTGGAAGGTAGCGCGCATGGCCTTGCCAAGCTTGGTGAGGTTGATGAGCGCGTAGCTGCCGGCGATGAGCGCCAACGCCACCGCGAACACGAACAGCCGGTTCCACGACACCGACACCGGTCCCAACACCAGCGGAGAGGAGGGAAACGGCGTGTCGATGGACTTGGCCACGCCGGACCACGTGAACTGCTCGAGATTTTGCAGCGCGATCCAGGCGCCGATCATCACCAGCATCGTGGTATCGATGTCGGCGCCCTTGAGCCGGCGCAGCAGCGTAAATTCGAGGACCGCTCCCAGGGCGATGCCGAGCAGCACGGCGAGCACGAGCGCCGCGAAGAAGTTCACGTTGGTGATCATCACGCAGAAGAACATCATGTAGGCGCCGAAGCTGTAGAGCTCGCCGTGGGTGAAGTTCACCACCCGCATGATGCCGAAGATGAGAGTGAGACCGATACCCAGCAGCGCATAGGTGCCGCCGAGGATCAGGGCATTGAGCGCGTGCTGGAGCAGCTGGTCCATGGTGTCACCCCGGTGGTTGTCCCCGGATCCATCCCACCGCTCGCCCCGATGCCCGTGGAGGGTGGTCCGGCAACGGAGCCAGGGATGACACCCCACCCCTCAGGCCTACTGCCTCACGACTTTGCCGCCATCGATCTTGACGAGGTATACGCTGGGCACGTTCTGGCCGCTTTCTTTGCCTGCCGGTCCCTGCTTGATGAAAGCGATGTCGCCATTGATACCCTTCACCTTGACGTCCCACAGCGCCTTGGTGATGGCCTCGGCGTCGGCCTTGCCTGCCGACTTGATGGCCTCGACAATGACAAAGATGCCGTCCCAGCCGCGAAAACCCTCGGTCAAACCGCCGACATTGTACTTCTTCTCGTTCCACAGGCCGACGAACTTTCTGGCGACGTCCGGGTTCTTCACCGCTTCGGGGAACCAGGGCGTGAAGAACACGAGATGGTAGGAGCCGTTGGCCGCTTCGCCTGCCTGTGCGATGAGCTGGTCGGGTGAGTTGGATCCCCCTGTGGTGATGATGCGCGCCGTCAGCTGCTGGTCCTTGGCCTGTTTGAGAATGAGCGTGATCTGCTCAACTGCCGTGGTCACGAAGAGCGTGTCCGCGCCTGATGCTTTGATCTTGGCGAGCTGAGCCGAGAAGTCGGTAGCCTTTGGATCCATCGTCTCCTTGACGCCGATCTGGACGCCGGCCTTCTCCGCGGCCTCGGAAAATTCCTTGGAGGCGCCGAGACCGAAATCGTTGTTGGTCGCCAGGAAGTCGGCCTTTTTGATGCCGAGCGATTTGAACAGCGGCGTGAAGGCCTTGGCTTCCATCTCCGAGGTTGGGCTGATGCGGAAGACATAAGGGTTGCCCGAGGTGGTAATCTTGCCCGATGAAGAGGTCTCGACCAGCATCGGAACCTTGTACTCCTCAAGCTTCGGCATGACCGCCAGCGTTAGGGTCGAGCTCCAGGCGCCCATCATCACGGGCACCTTGTCCTTCACGATCAACTTCTCCGCTGTCGCCACCGCCTCGGTCGGATTGGACTTGTTGTCCTCCACAATGAGCTCGATCTTCTTGCCGAGCACGCCGCCCGCCTTGTTGATCTCCTCCTCGGCAAGTCTGGCGCCCTGCGTCACGTAGTTGCCCGAGGCGGCGAACGCACCCGTGAGCGGCTGCGTCACGCCGATCTTGACGGTGTCCTGGGCGCCCGCCGATCCACCGAGAAGCGCCGTGCCTAGCACGGTGCCTGCGACGGCGAGGGTAAATCTGACGGCCATGGCTTTCATAGGCATCTCCCGTTGCTCGACGTGCGCCATTGACAGAAGCTTCCCCCGCGGCGTGGCGTTGGCGAATTGGTAGGGACGTTGCCAACGCCATCACGGATTGAGGATAGGAGAGCCTTCCGACACTGACAAGTTTCCAAAGACAGGTGCCGGGCCCGGTGCTGCCGCCAGCCAAGCCACGATTGCCGCCGGCGGCGCCCCAACCGATCTTGCACCGCTCGCGGGGGCGGGCACTGGATTGGCGGTGGGTTGGTTCCAGCTTTGGTTCAGGCTCTGGCTCCCTCTGCGGGTATCCGGTTGTGGTTTTGACCCGCCCGCCTCGTCGATGCCCCATCAGCGGGCTGCGGCGCGCAATATGACTGGGCGTCCTCCCTCACGCCATCTTCTTGCGCAAGCGTGGAATGATCTCCTTGGCGACGGCTGTGACCTGTTCTTCCTCGTAGCGATAGGGCACGAAGATGATGCGATCGATGCCGGTGGCCAAGTGCGCCTCGAGCTGCTCCACGCACTCCTCCACCGTTCCCATAATGGCGCTCTCCATGGTCGATTCCGACCACGAGGCGTAGTCCCACTCGGTCTTGAGCCATTCCTTCATCGGCGCCTCGATCTTGGCGCGGGCACCGATGCAGATGGGCAGCTGGTTGGTGGAGATCAGGGTGTCGGGATCGCGCCCCGCCTCCTCGGCGAAAGCGCGCACCTTGGCCCAGGCGCGCGTGAAGCCGTCAGCGGTGTAGTAGTAGGTGAGCCATCCATCGCCCTTGGTGGCCGCGCGCTTGAGCACGGCATCGACGTATCCGCCGATCAGAATCGGTGGGCGCGGCTTCTGCACGGGTTTGGGGTAGAGCACCGCTCCGCGCAGCTTGTAGGGCGGGTAGTCGCCGTCGACCTTCTCCTCGGTCCAGAGCCGGTTGATGACTTCGAGGCTCTGCTCCATGACCTTGCCGCGCTGATGGAAATCCGCGCCAAGGGAATCAAACTCACGCTTGTACCAGCCCACGGCTGCGCCAACGATCAGCCGGCCGGCAGAGATGTGGTCAATGGTGGCGAGCTCCTTGGCCAAGAGTACGGCGTTGCGCATCGGCAGCACCAGAATGCCGGTGCCCAACTTGATCTTCTTGGTGCGGGCTGCCACCGCGGTGAGGATCGTCAGCGATTCCTGGATGGGAAAGCTCGGCTCGACGCCAAGCAGGATGTGATCCCACGCCCATAGGGATTCATAGCCCAACGCCTCCATCCTGACGCCATAGTCGATGAGCGCCCGCGCATCCGGCATCTCTGGGTATTTGGTAAAGTTGCGCATCGCGATGCCGAATACGGTCGCATTCTTGTTTTTGGCTGCCATCCCGTTCCTCCGTCATCCCCGCCAAGACGGGGTACAAAAGCAACTCTGTGCCGTCGTCCCGACCCACCTGCCGGAGCACGTCAAGCCGTATACAACCGTTCCGGGTCGAGCTCCCTCAGCACCGCGAGTTCCGCTTGGCGCGGTGGCTCGGCCGTCGCCACGCGCTCGTCGAACAGCAGCGGAAAGCCGGTGTTATCCCGCACCTCCTCCCGCGTCACGCCCTCGTGCATGGCAAGTACCTTCATCTCGCGGGTCTCTTCGTCGAAGCCCATGATGGCAAGATCAGTGACGACGCGCCACATCCCACCCTGGGGCAACCCGGCGCGATCGCGTGTGTGACGGCCCTTGATCCAGCCGGGCGAGGTAATGAAATCCACCTCGCCCACGAAGCGCCGCTTCTCGTGCTTCATGGCCACGATCATGTTCGTGAGCGAGGAGATGTCGTTACCCCCGCCGGTGCCCGGCAAGCGAATTGTGGGGTTGTCGGCATCACCGATGAAGGAAGAGTTGAGATTGCCGAAGCGGTCGATTTGGGCTCCGCCCATGAAGCCGACGTCCACATAGCCGCGTTGCAGGAGCAGGAGCACGTCGGTGATCGGCAGCACCATATTGGAGCGACGGGTGCAGCGCTGTTCGTTCGTGGACGGCGGCAGCTCGCCCGGCACGATGAAGGGGCCGATCGTGCCGCCCTCAAACAAGATGGTGAGGTGCGGTGCGAAGTTGCGCTGCGCCAGCGTCGCTGCTAGCAGGGGAATACCGACGCCGGCGAATACGACCTGGCCGTCTTGCAACAGCCGCGAGGCCATCACCGCCAGCAGCTCGGCGGCCGTGTAGGCACGACGCGGCGCCTCATGCTTAGTCATTGTGCACGCTCCGGCCACGGCGGCATGCGTCGAGCACCTCGTCCATGCCGATCTTTGCGAGATAGCCGGCCCAAGAGTTGGGGCCGTAGTAGAACTCGTCCAAATAGTCGCAGCAGCCTTTCAGCGCGTCTTTTGCGGTGCGTTCCGCGTAGGCGTCGAGTTGCGCAAAGAACGGCTCGTAGACGCCATAGCATTCATGCGGCGCGCAACCGATCGGTGCCTCGACCACGGCTTCCACTGTAAAGAAGGGGATGCGCGTCTGATCGGGCATGCGGCGGATCTGGTCGTTGGAGACGATTCGCTCGGTGGTAAGGATAACGCGGTTCGCCGCCATGGCCATGTCGATGTCCATGAACTGAAGCCCGTCGAGCTGCGCGTTGCCAAAAGCATCGCAGCGCTGCACGTGGATCAGTACGACGTCTGGATTGAGCGCGGGCAGGAGCACCAACCGGTCGCCGGTGAAGGGGCACTCCATCGTCTTGAATGCGTCGCCGACCCGCTTGCTCACGTCCGAGCCAATCATCGACCGCGACGGCATGAACGGAATGCCCATGGCGCCGGCGCGATAGCGCAATCCGAGCGACATGTGACTCCATTCCTCGAAACGGGCGAGCTTGTTCTCAGTAAAATGACGCATCACCTTCGACACGCCCCAGACGATGCCTTGCGAAAACCAGCTGGTGACGATGTGTCGAGAGGCGCCGGAGGCGAACAGCAAATCGCCCTCGGTGGAGGTGATCGAGCGCGAGACGGTGAGATCCTTCCGCCGCGCGCGAATGAGCGCCCAGATCATGGCCATCGGCGTGCGCGACATCGTGCAGCCGCCGATGCCGACATGATCGCCGTCGTGCACGAGTTTCGCCGCCTCTTCCAGCGACATCACCTTCTCGCGCAGGCCGCGGTCGCGAGCGAGGGTGGCGCTGCGCAGCTGTTGGTATGGGTTGATCAGGTTCTGGCTCATCATGCGGGGCTCGTGGTCTTCCGATTTGCTCATGCAGCCGCCGCCATGCCGTTGTCGCGATTGAAGGCTTCAATCATCTCGTCCCATTGCGGCACCAGGTCGTGCAAGCCACGCCAGAACTGTACGGAGCGACGGCGGTCAAAATCGGCGAGCGCGACGCCTTGCTGTTCCACCCAGGTGAAATAGCCGAGGTTGAATATGCGCTGCCGCTCGCGCTCGGTGGCGTCGAGTACGTATTCGGTGCCTGCGCCCAGCAGATGCTGCCCAACAATCTCAGCCGCCGTCTCCAACATCAGTTCCGCGCGGTTGTGGCGCCGCTGCAGATAGCGGGCCAGTTCGCTTGCATACATCGCGTGACCATCGGTGGCCACCGTGATGATCACATCGGTTGGACCAAGCCGGAGATGTTTGGCCATCTTGATGGCACCCAGTACGTTGGCAATCGATGAGAGCCCGAAATAGGCAAGTGCGCTCGTAATTGCTGGCTCGACACCGAGCCGCCGGACAAGGTGCTCGCGACCCGCTTCGGTGTTGAACACCGCATTGAGCCCATCGGTGGCCTGGTCGCTTACACCGATCACCAGGTCGGTGTTCATGACGTTGTGGATCAGCGGCACGTGCTTATCGCCAATGCCCTGGATGTTGTGCTCGCCGTAACCGTTCATCAGCAACGTCGGGCATTCGACTGCCTCTACCACGCCAATGCGGGTCCCGAGCTCCTCCTTGAGATAATCGCCGGCGGCCAGCGTACCGGCTGACCCGCTGGCAGCGACGTACCCGGCAAGGCTTAGGTCAGGGGAGCCTGCGCGCAACGCGCGGAACACGGTCGCCAGTGCCGGTCCGGTGCAGCGCCAGTGCGCGAGGTAGTTACCAAACTCGCTGAACTGGTTGACGATCTCGTTGGCGCCGTCGCGCTCGAGTTCCGCGCACTTGTCATAGATTTCCTTGACATTGGATTCCGTGCCTGGCGTGCGCACGATGTCTTCCGGCGCCCTCACCCATCGGGCGAGCCAGTCGAAGCGCTCCTGGCTCATGCCTGCGGGCAGCACGGCCACGCCGCGGCAGCCGAGGATCCTGGAGATGGCGACGCCGCCGCGGCAGTAGTTGCCGGTCGAGGGCCACACCGCGCGCTGACGGGTGGGATCGAAGCGCCCCGAGACGAGCCGCGGCGCTAGGCAAGCATAGGCAGCGAGCACCTTGTGTGCCGCGATCATCGGAAAGAGGGCTCCCAGCACCACGACAATGCGCGCCTCTACCCCGGTCAGCGCCGACGGCAGCTCGATGTGCACCGGGGTGGTCACCGATCCCGTGCGCGCGAGATCGTTGAACCAGTGCACGCGCTGCAGGTTGAGCGGATGGGGCGCGTCGGCGCCGATGTTGGCGAGACCCGCCCGGGTCGACTGGGCGATGCGGTCCGGTTGTGCCAACTCGGCAAACGTCGGCAGGCGGACGCCGTTGTCCCTGAGCAGCGCCAGTGCCCGTTTACGCACGGTGGCGTCTTCGACCCTGGTCGGGAAGTCAAATGGGCCCGCCTGTTTACGCCTTCCCATGTCGTGCCGATGCGCGCCGTCCTGCGCGTTTTCCTCTTGTCCCGTCCTTCAGTCGGCCTGACTATCCTATGGGCGTTCCCGCGGAGCAACCAGGATTGTTCGCGAAATGCCACCGGGATCGCCAGGCCCGCGCAAGCCGCATTGCCTCAAGAGGCTCGCACGTTTCTGATGCGGAGCGGCCGACCCTAACACCGGGCGGCGGACCCGTCTGGCGCTGGCCAAATTGGTGGCCCCGCATGGCGCGTCCTGCCGGCAGCGCCGCGTGAGGAGGGGGTCGACTTTCTACCCACGGCCTTTAAGCGGCCCCGGGCCGCACCAGCGCCCGGCGCTGATAGACCTCAGCATCGCGCCGCTCCATGTAGCGCTGAGGTGCGGCGAGCGAGGTGAACCCGTGGCGCGCGTAGAGGCCGTGGGCGTCGGCGGTCGCCAGCAGCCACAGCCGAAGGTCTTGCAGCTGGGGGTGGGCCACGATCGCTGCCAAGATGCGTTTGCCTATGCCCAGCCCGCGGCGTTCTTGGTCGACGAACACGTCGGACACGTAGGCAAACGTCGCCTGGTCGGAAATCACCCGGGCGAAGCCAACCGTGGTTCTCCCCTCGAGCGCGGCAAAACATAAGGACCCCTGCACAGCCCGATCAAACACGTCGCGCGGCATCTCACCTGCCCAGTAGCTCTTGCGCTGAAGCCACTTATGCACGCGGTCGAGGTCGATCCGCGACGCTTGCGTCGTAATCTCGATCAAGCGGGGATCGTTGCAGTTGCATGGCGCCGGCATGGCCAATTTCTCGCGACAAGGAGGTTTGCAAACAAATAAGCCGCGCACTCGGCGCGGCTTGGGGATGAGCGCATTTCAATTGCGGCTCATCGCACTCGCGCCCGGTTCGGCGTGAGCATCCGGCGTCGTCGCGGACTTGTTGCGAGGTACATGGCGAGCGGGCTAATAGCGCCTCAAAGATGAGATGTCAACGTGCGGGGTTTGCCGATTGCGGGCGCAAGGCCACGCCCGGATCGGCCCCGAGTTGCCATCGATCGACTAGAGGTCCCAAGGCGCACAACGTGCACGCCGCAGCGCCAATCGTTTGCGCCGCACAGAAAGCGGCCAGGGGAGGCGGGAAGCGGCTGGCGCGGGTGGCTAGCTGCAGGCAAGGGCGCTTTCGGTCGCGGCAGTGGCAAGCTTCTTGAGATAGAATTCCGCGTCGCCCAACAGCGTCTCGCACAGGGTCAATCGCTTGTAGTAGTGGCCGATCGCCAGCTCGTCGGTCATCCCCATCCCGCCGTGCAGTTGGATGGCCTGGCCGCCGACAAATCGCGCCGCACGCGCCGTCTGCACCTTTGCTGCCCACACGGCGCGTTGGGCGTGGGGCGCGTTGTCATCGAGCGCCTGCAGCGCCGCGTGCACGATGGCTCGCGCCTCCTCCCCAGACACGCTCATATCTACAAGCCTGTGCTGCAGGACCTGGAATTTTGCGAGCGGCTGGCCGAACTGCTGGCGCGTCTTCAGGTACTCAATGGTCGCTTCCGTCACGGCCGCCATCGCGCCGCACGCTTCGGCGCAGGCTGCTATGGCGCCGCGGTCGATCAGCGTATCGATCATGCCGAGCCGGTCCTCGTCGCCATCACCCATCCTCGCACTGCGAGCAAGCCGCGCTCCCGCAAAGCCGACCGTTGCGCCGGATCGCCCGTCGAGCGCCGGCGCAACATTGAGCCGGACGCCGTCGGCGACGCGCGGCACCAGAAACAGTCCAACCGGACCTGCCTGCGAACCGAGACGAGCCGAAACGATCAGGGTGTCTGCCGCGTGTGCTCCAAGCGCGAAACTCTTTTCGCCATCAATGATGAACTCGCTGCCGTCCTGGCGCGCAATTGTGTGCACGTAGTCGCGGGTGTAGCCGCCGCCCGCCTCGGCGTGGCAGAAGGCCAAAACCAGCCGCCCGCTGGCAATGAGCGGCAACAGCGTCTCGCGCTGCGTCTGCGTACCGGCCTGCTCGATGGCGCGGGCGCCGAGCACGATCGTGCCGAGCAGCGGCTCCAGCACCATGTGGCGACCGGCGGCGGCCATCACAATGCCAAGCTCAGTCATGCCGCCGCCGGCGCCGCTCGCCCACTCGGGCAGTGCCACCCCAAGCCAACCAAGCTCGGCGTACTTTGCCCATTCGGTCCGCCCGAACCCTTCCATTTCCGGTCCCCGCGCGAGCTTCTTCCAGCGCTCGAATGGGTAGTTTTCCCTCAAGAACGCATTGACGCTGTCATTGAGCAGCTGGCGCTCGTCGGCGGAAAAGATTGCCATCGTCTTCCCCACAGGGTCAGAGCCCGAGCGCGCCCTTGGCGATGATATTTTTCTGCACCTCGCTCGAGCCTCCGTAGATGGTGGCGGCGCGCCGATAGAGGTGTTCGTAGATGACATCGGCAGACTCTTCGGGACCAATGAGCTCGCCGTTCCAGCCTGCGTGCAAGGCCTCGCTCTGGTAGACCATGCCGTGCCGCCCGAGGGCATCGATCCCTGTCTGCAGGATCGCCTGCACCAACTCGGTTCCGCGCAGCTTCAAGGCGGCGGCCCCCATCAGCGATGGTGCGCCGTTGAGCCTTGCGGCAGCAAGCTGGTCGGCCATGAGGGCTTTGACCGTGGCAAGCCCCACCTCATGCTCGGCAAGGCGCCGCTGAAACGCGGGGTCCTCGGCAAGCGCCTTGCCCCCCTCCCTCGTCGCCTCGAGCAGGCTGCGGATCTGGCGCAGATAGGCCTCGAGTTTGGCGACGTCGACATTGCCGACGCGTTCGTTGGCCAACAAAAACTTGGCGTAGGTCCATCCCTTGTTCTCCTCGCCAATCCGGTTCTCGACCGGCACCGGCACGTTCTCGAAGAACACCTCGTTGAGGTGGTGGCCCAGGGTTATGCCGATAATCGGCCGCACGGTGATGCCGGGCGACTTCATGTCGATGAGCAGAAACGAGATGCCCTCCTGCTTCTTGGCGTTGGGATCTGTGCGCACAAGCGCGAACATCATGTCGGCCCAGTGGGCCATCGACGTCCAGATCTTCTGACCGTTCACCAGGTAGCGATTGCCCTCGCGTACCGCGCGCGTCTTGAGGCTCGCAAGGTCCGAACCGGCACCCGGTTCCGAGTAGCCCTGGCACCACCAGGTGTTGTTGCTGATGATGTCGCCCAGGTACTTCTTCTTCTGTTCGGGCGTGCCGAAGGTATAGATCACGGGCCCGGCCATGGTCGGGCCGAAGGACACGAGCGGTGGTGCACCGGAGCGCCCAAGCTCTTCCTGGAAGGCCAGAAATTGCTCGGGCGACCAGCCGAGCCCGCCGTGCTCCTTGGGCCACTTTCCCGTGAGCCAGCCCCGTGCGCCCAGACGCTTCAGCCACAGATCGTACTCCTCCTTCTCCAGATGTTGGCCGCGCGCCTGCTTCTTGGCGACCTGGGGCGGGATCTCGCGCGTGCAGAAGGCGCGCACCTCCGCGCGGAAGGCGTCGAGCTCACTATTGTGCTGCAGTGCATGGATGAACATGGGGCGCGCGCACCTCCCTGGCGTCAGGAAGCCTCTGTGGGTCTTTCTATGGCAGCCGACAGCATGATAGCAGGCCATAGCATGGCGCGCTGTTGGCATGCGATACGCAAACAAAGGGCCCCACCGCCGCTATGGCGCCACGGCGGGTCCACTCAAATCTGGGAATAGCCCGAGCCCTTGGTCGTTACGCCGCGCCCCTTTGGTTGCTCGATGCGGCCATATTCGCCAAGGATCTGCTGGCTGTAGGTGACCCGCCCGTTGACCTTCTCGGCTGGTTCACTGGCCAGCAGCAGGGCAGCACGCGCCATCAAGGCGGGTGGCTCGGCGTTGGGGTCGGCCATGTCGGAGACCAGCTTGTGATAGACGGTGCCAGGCGTGGCGACGACTTGGGACGGCGACAATGCGGTCACGGCGATGTTGTGCCTGGCGACCTCTTGCGCAAGCCCCTGCGTGAAGCGCTCCAAGGCCGCTTTGGTGGCCCCATACATGGTGCCGCCATTGGCGGGGCGCGCGCCCGCGAAGGGGGCGCGGCCCGGGCCGATGGCCGAGCCCGATGAAATGTTCACGATCGCGCCGCGGCCCAGTTTGATCATGCCAGGCAGCACCAGCTGCGACAGCATGAAGGGTCCATGCACATTGACGGCGAAGGCCTTGTGCCAATGTTTGACGCTGTAGTCGATGATGGGCTTGTAGTAGGTGAGCGCCGCGTCATTGACCAGAATGTCAACGGTGCCGAAGGCCTCCTGCGCGGTTCTGACTAGGTTCTGGCAATCTTCCTCTTTGGAGACATCTGCCGCCACGGCAATGGCCTTGCCGCCGGCATCCCTGATTTTGCCGACGGTAGCAGAGAGCGAACCAGGCAAGAGGCGGTGATCGCCTTCGTGCAATGTCCGCGCGGCACAGACGACACGCGCACCTTCCAGGGCGAACAGCTCGGCGATTTGTTCACCGATCCCTCGACTGGCACCCGTAACGATGGCAATGCGCCCATCGAGCTTGGCCATGGCCCTTCTCCCATCCTCAAAGTCCCCAACTTAGAATGTCCCGAGCGCGGAGGGCCAGCCCCGACTCGAGCGGCGGTTGGCCCCGCACGCGCCGAGCTCCCGCCGCAGAGGTCTGCCGCCTTGATGTTGAGGTTTCGCGGTGTGCGGTGGGAGGCAAAGTGCGCCAGCGCCCGCCCTGTGCCCCTCGCGCGCCCAGGGATCCGCCTTGCTGGGGCAGGACGGGTTCCCCCTCGCACCGGCTTTGCCGGGGCCGGCGTGGAACCCGGTCCAGGGCCGATAGGTCTCGTCTTCGCTCCAAACGCGCTCGAGGTCCAAGCTGGAGTTGCGAGCCAAAGTTCTAAGCCAGAGTTCCGGGCCAGACTTCAGGCCAGAGTTCAGGGCCAAAGTTCAGGGCCAATGTTCCTTCTCGGGCTGCGTCATAGTGCGCCGGTGGTTGGCTTCGTCTTACCTTCGCCCAGGCTCACGGTCCGGGGCCGCGGGGCACCCCGTGCCAACGCCAAGACGAGCGACAGGAGGGCGCTCCCAAACGATTGACATCCGATCCCCGGTTGCGTTGCGCCCGCCGCGGAGGCGAGCTGTCACAGGGCGTGTTGTCCTCTTGCTTCGCGCGCAATGGGTTGTCATTGATCCCTCTCGCCGCCACAGTGCGTGCAAGTTTCGCGTGGTGCACAAGGGGGATAGGCCAAATGCCTCGCATTGGAGCGCAGTCGATGGACCTAATCGAGCCCAACAATCGGATAGATGGCCTCGCATGATCGGCGATCCAAGGAAGGTCGTGAAGACGGCCGGTGAGCCAAAGAAAGCGGCTGACGGCGGTTGGCGCGAGGCTCTGAAGACGATCGCCTACGCGGTCGCCATCGCTCTGGTGGTGCGAACCTTCTTCTACCAGCCGTTCAACATCCCGTCCGGATCGATGAAGTCGACGCTGCTGGTGGGCGATTATCTGTTTGCATCCAAGTTCGCCTATGGCTATGGCCGCTACTCGTTCCCGTTCGGCCTCATTCCCTTCAAGGGTCGTTTTTTTGGCGCCGAGCCAAAGCGCGGCGACGTGGTCATCTTCAAGCTTCCCCGTGACAATGCAACCGACTACATCAAGCGCGTCATCGGTTTACCTGGAGAAGAGATCCAGGTGCGCGATGCGATCGTCTACGTCAACGGTCGCGCGTTGCCGCAAACGCCTGCGGGGTCCTACGTGGGCCCTGAGGAAGGCTGGCGACCCAAGCCGCGCTTCCAGGAGACACTGCCCAATGGCGTGACGCACTATGTGCTGCATTGGGAGCGTCAAGCCGATCTTGACAACGTTGGCCCCTTCCAAGTGCCGGCGGGTCATTATTTCATGATGGGCGACAATCGCGACAACTCCATCGATAGTCGGGTGTCGGCGCGCTACGGCGTGGGATATGTGCCCTACGAGAACCTCGTGGGCCGAGCAGAAATTGTGTTCTTCTCCATGGCGAGCGACGATCCAAACGCGTTTCGCCTAACAAGCCCCTGGACGTGGCCCTTCGACGTCCGCTGGTCTCGCATCTTCACGCTCGTGCGCTGAGGAGCCACGCATCGGCCCGATTGGGCGAAGCGGGACTTCGCTCGTCTCAATCGATGATCATAGCAGTGCGTCGCGTGTGCGCCACCGCCGGCGATGGCGCACAACGGACCGTTCGTCGCATGCAATGGCAGGCGGCAGCGCACGGGATGGGTGGCGCCGCACCGAGGCCGCGCATCCCATGATTGCGACGTGCGCGAAATGAGGGTTGCGGTCCCTATCACCCCGACAATGATCCAGGGCAGCGCCGGATTATGCGCTCGTCTTCAACGCCGGACGGAGCAAATTGAATTTGCGCGGGCTGCCTCCGCCGCTGGAGGTCGTGGCTGCTGAGGCGAAGTCGCGGGTGCAGCGGCGTTTTGCAGCCGTGCGGGCACGCCGCGAGGCCGGGGCGGCGGGTGGCGACCGTCAAGCTTCAGTTCGAGGTGCGGCCACAAACCAATGTTATGGCAGGCGCATATGTCTCCTGCGGGGTGAGCGAGACCATGCGGAAGAGTACTAGTGACCTCGTGCAAGCGCTGCTCGCACTGCGCTCCCGCCTGGCGCGCTACCGTCCTGAGAAGCACTACATGCGAGGTCCTGGTCCCAAGACCCTCGGCAAGTTGGGGGATGCCTATCGGACGCAAACGGAGAGCGACCTCAGCGAGCGCGTTCCCGATGCATGGTTGGCGCTCATTCAGGCGATCAGGGAACGCGAACGGCAAGGCTGATCGATCCCGCGCTGGCGCGATTGCCGCTTGCTGTGGACCTGACTGAGCCGCTCAGGCCGGCGCGGGGTCTGCCACGGCATTAGGTGCAAGGCGCAAGGCCCGCCCTCCATGCGAGGTGTGGTCGGGCAACCTCTCGGCTCAGCGCCACCTGCGTGGCACTCGCTTCTCCTCAGTTGTTGCCGCCTACGCGTCTCGATAGAGTTCGAGAGCGTGCGGGCTTTGCGCAAGGAGGAAGCGATGAGAGATCTCTTGCGGCTCGCGACGATGATCGCAATCGCAAGCGCGGCGGCACAGGCGCAGGATGTGAACGATGCGCCGTTCAACGAGAAATGGTCGCCGACCGAGTGGGGTGCCGACGACAAGGTCGGCGCTCCGAACCGAACAACGCCTGAGCTTGTGCTGAAGGCGGTGGGCCTTGTGAAGCAGGGAAAGGTTGCCACGCTCGGTAAAATCTATGCCGCCGATGCGCCAGCGTTTGGGACCCGTAGCTGGAAGCTCATCATCCCCGGCATGCCGACCGGCGGTCCCTTTGGGGGGCAGAAGCTCGTCTATAACGACGAGTTCGTCGCAGCGGAGCTCGGCCAGATCGGCACGCAGTTCGACGGCCCCGGGCATATCGGCGTCATCACGTCCAAAGGCATGTTCTACTACAACGGTCGCTTCCTCAGCGACAAAGGCATCAGTGCGAACGGCCTCGGCCCGCTCGGCGTCGAGCACGTGGCCCAGAAGGGCTTCGTGTGCCGCGGCGTGCTGCTCGATGCGGTGGCGCTGCGCGGCGGACAATTGCCCATCCCGAAGGAGAACAGTGCTTCCGACCCCGGCATCGTCACCGCCAAGGACGTGGAGGAGATGGTGAAGCGTCAAGGTATCGGCCCGATCGGCCTTGGCGACTGCGTGTTCCTCCATACCGGCCACGGCAATATCTGGCACCCCAAAGACTGGGACACCTATGACGCAGCCGAGAAGGCCAAGCGGGTTGCGCAATTCAACGCCGGCGAGCCGGGTTTTGGGATCTCCGCGTGCGAATACCTCGCCGAGCGTAAGATCATCCTGACGGGGGCCGATACGTGGGCGGTGGAAGCCGTTGGCAAGGATGCCGGCGGCGAGACCCCGCAGCCCTTCGAATGCCACCTCAAGATGCAGACCAAGCGGGGCATCTGGAATTTGGAAAATCTGGACCTGACACAGCTGGTGGCCGACAAGGCCTACGAGTTCTTTTTCGTGTGGTCGCCGCTGAAGATGAAGGGTGCGACGGGCTCGCCCGGTAATCCGATCGCGCTCTACTGATTGAGGGAGGGAAGGACCGCAGGATCCGCCCACCCGGCGGGTTCTGCGGTTCGCTCATCTCGCATCCACGCCAGCTCCGTCTTGCTGTGCAGAAAGTGAGCGGGAGGGGGCTGGCCCAGCTTGAGCGTGATCGCTGGATCACAATCCCGAAGATGCCCGGCCAGTCAGGGCAGTGGTGCATCGCGTGACGCCAGGCAAGCTGCGCTCGATCACGCTGACGAAGACGCGCACCGGCAAGCATTTTTCGGCGTGCCTGTACGAAGTTGAAACCGAGCCTCCAATGCCACCCCAGGTCGTTGCGCGATGTGATCGGCCTCGATGTAGGTCTTGCGCACGTGGCGATCGAGAGCACGGGCCGTAAGTCCGCGAACCCGAAGTTTCTCAAGAGGGCGCAGCGCAATCTGCGCCGCCAACAGAAGGCTCTGCCGCGTCAGCAGAAGGGGTCAAAGCACCGAGCCAAGGCACGGCGCATCGTCGCGAAGGCGCACGAGAAGGTGGCCGACGCGAGGGCGGACTTCCAGCACAAGCTATCGAAGCGACTAATCGACGAAAACCAAGCGATCATCGTGGAGACGCTGCGGGTTTGCAACATGCTCAAGAACCGCAATCTGGCGCAGGCAATCTCGGATGCAGGCGGGCATCCCCTCGCGTCGAAGATCACCTATAAGGCTGAGCGTGCAGGGCAGCACTTCGTCAAGCTCGATCAGTGGCAAGCCACGTCCAAGACGTGTGCGCCCTGCGCTCAGCGGCTTGCTGAACTGCCGCTCGACGTTCGTGGCCGGGACTGCCCGGACTGTGGCTTGCATCACGATCGCGATGTCAATGCGGCGCTCAACATTCGCCGGCCCATCTTGAGCTGCTGCTAGATGGTGCCGTCGCAGCGAATGAGCTCGGATTTGAGAAAGCCAATCTGGCTAATGACCTCGCGGTCGAGGTTGCCCTGACTGAGCCGGCACTGCGCCTTGATGAAGCGCAGATCGATGTCAAAACCGAGCAAACCCTTGAGCTGCTGGCGCACGCTGTCGGGCAGCTCGCCGCCGAGAAGCGCACTCCCTGATTCGATCAGCGTGCACACCTGACCGACGAGTTCGGGGCCGGAGACGCGCAGTTTCTCCATGGCGGCGATCTGTTCCTCGACGGACTTCACGTAGTCCTTGGTACACTTGGCGAACTTGCCGGGCTCGGGCACCTGGGGGCTGCCGAACGGCAAGGGCAATTGCGCCGACGCCGAGCCCGACAGGGCGGCCGCGAGGGTGAGCACTGCCAGGGTGGGAAGGCGTCGCATGGGGTGTCTCCGCCAGCTGATCCGCCAAGCCCACAGTAGGGCTGTGTCCGGATGTGGGCGGATTCATTACCGGAGCATTACGAATGGCACGGGGTGGATCGCCCGGGGCCATCAACGCGAGAACCAGCCTTTGTTGCCGCCGGCGCCCAGCACGTTGGCAAGTGTGGTGCCGAGCGCCGCCGGGCTCTCTGCCACCGCGATGCCGGCCGAGCGCATGGCTTCCACCTTGTCCTCGGCCCTGCCCTTGCCGCCCGCGATGATGGCGCCGGCATGGCCCATGCGACGGCCCGGCGGCGCGGTCCTGCCGGCGATAAAACCGGCCATCGGCTTGGTGCGGCCGCGCTTGGCCTCCGATTTTATGAACTCAGCCGCGTCCTCCTCGGCGGCGCCGCCAATCTCCCCGATCATGATGATGGAGTTGGTGGCCGGGTCGGCGAGGAACATTTCAAGCACCGCGATGAACTCGGTCCCCTTGACCGGATCGCCACCGATGCCGACTGCGGTCGATTGGCCCAGTCCCGCGTCGGTGGTCTGCTTCACCGCCTCGTAGGTGAGCGTGCCTGAGCGGGACACGATGCCGACCTTGCCGGGCTTGAAGATATTGCCCGGCATGATGCCGATCTTGCAGGCGTTGGGCGTGAGCACGCCCGGACAGTTGGGGCCGATGAGACGCGACGTGGAGCCGTCGAGCGCGCGCTTCACCTTGACCATGTCGAGCACCGGAATGCCCTCGGTGATGCAGACGATGAGCGGCATCTCGGCGTCGATAGCCTCAAGGATCGCGTCGGCGGCGAAGCGTGGCGGCACGTAGATGGAGGTAGCGGTGGCACCCGTCTTCTTCTTGGCCTCCATGACCGTTTCGAAGATCGGCACACCGGCAAGTTTCGGATCGGGATGCTTGGAGCCTCCCTTGCCGGGGGTTACTCCACCCACAACCTGCGTGCCGTAGGCCAACGCCTGCTGCGTATGGAAGGTGCCTTGGCTGCCGGTGATGCCTTGGCAGATAACCCGGGTCGACTTGTCGACAAGGATGGCCATGAACGTGCCCCTGTGATGTCGCCTGGGGTTGTGAGGCAGATTTCCGACCGGATCAAGTGCGCCAATGGCTGCAAGGGCGAGGCCACACGCCGCGGCCAATGGCCCATGCGTTCCAAGTTGGCACCGTCCCTGGCGTTGGCGCTTGTCAAATGTGCCGTTGGCGTGCTCGGGTGTCCGGGCAGCGAGCACCCAGGATCAAGCTGTCCCGCTTGCGCCTGCCTGCGCCATCTTAGAGCCGCACCCCGCACCATCGCATGCGCGCGCTCATGAGCCGCGCTCGGCCACCTGATCAACCTGCCTTGCGTACCTCATCGGTGATCTTCTTGGCCGCATCCGCGAGGTTGTCGGCGGGCACGATCTTCAAGCCCGACTGCGCCAGGATCTGCTTTCCCAAATCGACATTAGTGCCTTCGAGCCGCACCACCAGCGGGACCTTGATGGCCATCTCCTTGGCGGCAGCCACCACGCCTTCGGCGATGATGTCGCAGCGCATGATGCCGCCGAAGATGTTGACCAGAATGCCCTTCACGCTGGTGTCGGAGAGGATGATCTTGAAGGCTGCCGCCACCTTCTCTTTGGATGCGCCGCCACCCACGTCGAGAAAATTGGCGGGTTCCATGCCATAGAGCTTGATAATATCCATGGTGGCCATGGCCAGGCCTGCGCCATTGACCATGCAACCGATCTGACCGTCGAGCTTTACGTAGTTGAGGTCGTACTTGGACGCTTCGACCTCGGCGGGATCCTCCTCCTCCACGTCGCGCAGGGCCGCAACATCCTTGTGGCGAAAGAGTGCGTTGTCCTCGAAGTTGATCTTGGCATCGAGGCAGGTGAGCTTGCCAGCTTTCGTCACCACCAACGGGTTGATTTCAAGCAGGCTCATGTCCTTCTCGACGAAGGCCGCATAGAGCTGGCCGATCAGCTTGACGCACTGGTCGATCTGGTCGCCGGTGAGCGCCAGAGCGTTGGCCACCTTGCGGCCATGGAAGGGGGAATAGCCCGAGGCGGGATCAATCGACAGTGTGACGATCTTGTCAGGCGTGTCGTGCGCCACCTTCTCGATGTCCATGCCGCCCTCGGTGGAGGCGATGAAGGAGACACGCGAGGTGGCACGGTCGACCAACGCCGAAAGATAGAGCTCGCGTTCAATGTCGCAGCCGTCCTCGATAAAGAGCCGCTTGACGGTGCGGCCGCCCGGACCTGTCTGCGCCGTCACGAGGGTCTTGCCCAGCATCTGTGCGGCCGACGTCTTGACCTCATCGATGGACCGGGCAAGACGCACGCCGCCCTTGTCGCCGGCATCTGCCTCCTTGAACTTGCCCTTGCCGCGGCCACCGGCGTGGATCTGCGCCTTGACGACCCACACGGGACCGGGAAGTTTCTGAGCCGCCGCAACTGCCTCCTCAGGCGTGAAGGCCGGCGCGCCCTGGGCCACCGGCACTCCGTAGTGGCGCAGCAGCTCCTTGGCCTGGTACTCGTGAACGTTCATCGCGCTTGGGTCCAGCTTGCTCGGTTCAGGCGGCGCTGCGGGCCGCGATCATCTCGATCTCGACCCTCGCGCCCATCGGCAGCGCCGCGACTGCGATGGTGGAACGGGCGGGATAGGGTTCTGCCATGTAGGACTTATAGACGTCGTTCACGGCAGCAAAATCACCCATGCTCGTGAGGAAGATCGTTGTCTTGACGACGTGGGCGAAGGTGAGGCCTGCCGCGGCAAGGATCGCCTTGAGGTTCTCCAGGGACTGCCGGGTCTGCGCGGCGATATCCCCTTCGACCAATTTGCCGGCCAGGGGATCGAGCGGGATCTGGCCCGAGACGAAAACGAGCTCCCCGCTTTCGATCGCCGCGGAATAGGGGCCAATGGCCTTGGCCTTCGGCGTCGTGATGGCATTCTTGGCCATGCGACCTACCTCATCCCGCCAGGTGTGGGGCAATCTTGGTGCAGGCCGCGATCAGCCCCTTCACGGATTCGACCGACTTCTGGAACATCGCGCGCTCGGCGGCATTAAGATCGATCTCGACGATTCGCTCGATGCCATTGCCGCCGATCACCACCGGCACACCCACATAAAGGCCCTTTACGCCGTACTCGCCGTTGAGACAGGCGGCACACGGGAGTACCCGGCGTTTGTCCTTGAGGTAGCTCTCAGCCATCTGAATGGCCGAGGAAGCCGGGGCATAGAAAGCCGATCCGGTCTTCAGCAGGTTGACGATCTCGCCGCCACCCTTGCGCGTGCGTTCGATGATGGCATCGAGCCTGTCTTGCCGGATCCAGCCCATCTTGACGAGGTCGGTGAGCGGGATGCCCGCGACCGTTGAGTAGCGAGCGATCGGCACCATATCGTCGCCATGCCCACCCAGGACGAGCGCCGTGACGTCCTCGACGGAGACTTTCATCTCCTCGGCCAGGAAGGTGCGGAAGCGGCCCGTGTCCAACACGCCGGCCATGCCGATGACCCTGTTCTTTGGCAGACCGCAGGCCTTCTGCAGTGCCCACACCATGGCGTCCAGCGGATTGGTGATGACGATGACGAAGGCGTTAGGTGCGTACTTCTTGATGCCGGCGCCGGCCTGATCCATCACCTTGATGTTGATGCTGAGCAGGTCATCGCGGCTCATGCCAGGCTTGCGTGGCACACCAGCGGTGATGATGATGACGTCGGCACCTTCGATATCGGCGTAGGCGTTGGTGGGCTTGTACTGGGCATCGAAGCCTTCGATCGCACCGGCCTGCCAGATGTCGAGGCTCTTGCCGCCTGGCACACCCTCGATGATGTCGAAGAGGACGACGTCACCCAACTCCTTGAGGCCGATGAGATGGGCAAGCGTGCCGCCGATCATGCCAGCGCCGATCAGCGCAATTTTCTTGCGCGCCATGACTGATGCTTTCCTTGGCTAAGGTGCGTCGACCCTCGTTGGTTAACCCGAAATCCCGCACCATTCAAGCGAAGTGACCCGGTGCGTGGAACGGGTGCTGCAATCTGCGGCAAAGCCATTTGCTCATGCCGACGCCGCCGCAGCGATGCGATCAAGGCGGCCCGTGAGATACGCTTCCGAGCGCATTTCGTAGAGACGGGAGGACGTGCGCTCGAACAAGAATAGCATGTCTCCCGCCGGATAGAGGTCATGCGGCTCAGCTGCGGCTGAGGCGATGAGACAGACGCGGTTGTCATAAAGGGTGTCGATCAGGTTGATGAACCGGCGTGTCACGTCGCGGTGGGCGAAGATCGGGATGCCATCGATCAAAATGGTATGAAAGGTATGGGCAATGTGCAGAAAGTCGTTGGCTCCCAATGGCTGCTCGCACAACTGCGCGAATGCGAAGCGCGCCACGCCCATGGAGGCGATGGGTACGTGCACCGTGCGGCCCTTGACCGTGAGCTCGGCCGGTGCGCCTGGATGCTTGCCGGTGAGCTCGCTCCAAAGTCGATCCAGCTCGCTGCGGGCATGCAGATCGGCAGGTGTGAAATAGAGCTGTCGGCCTACCAGCTTCTCAAGCCGGAAGTCCTTCGCCGCCAATAGCTCCTCCAGGTTCATGTGCTGCTCGATGAGTGCAATGAATGGCAAGAACAGCGCACGGTTGAGCCCGTTCTTATAAAGCTCGGTCGGCGGCACGTTGGACGTCGCCACGACTATCACCGGCTCGGCGAACAGCTCGTTGAAAAGCCGGCCCAGGATCATGGCATCGGCAATGTCGGTGACATGAAGCTCGTCGAAACAGATGAGACGTGCCGTCTTGGCAAGGTCTCGGGCAACGCGCGGAAGCGGATCGCCGGCCACGCTTTGCCGGGCAACGCCGATGCGCTCGTGCACCTCTGCCATGAACTCGTGGAAGTGCACGCGCCGCTTGGGCTGGAAGCGAACCGTCTCGAAGAAGAGATCCATCAACATGGTCTTGCCGCGGCCGACGGGGCCAAAGATGTAGTGCCCCTTGGGCGGCGGCGTGGGGCGCCCGAATAGACGACTGAGGCCGCCCGATCGGGGCCGCCAGCCGCACAGGGCACCCGCCAGCGCATCAAGGCCAGCGGCCGCGGCGGCTTGCGCCGGGTCCGCTTCGATCACACCACTGGCGATGAGGGAGCGATACTTATCAAGGAGGGTCATTGGCGCTCCCGCTAGCGCGGCTGCCCCGGTGGGTCAAGAAAGCGTTGGCTCGGGCGCAGGGACGCAGCTTGGCCCAGCGGTTGGCCGCACGGGTCCAACCCGCCTGCGGCCGCCGCCCCGCTCGCCGATCGGCAGGGGGGCGCTCCCGGTGGCGCGCGGCGCATCGCCGCGTGTGGCGGCGCAACATCACAATTATTTCATTGTTCTGTCACGGTTTTTAACAATCACACTGCCGTCACATCGAGCTTGGATTGTGCACTGCAGGATGGGCTCCCCCCGCAGCGGCGGGGCCCGCGCGCACGCCCCCCGCGCTCCCAACGACAATCCGGAGAACGGCGAGGACGCATTGGAGCGTGCCGAGCACATGGGAGTGTGATCATGAGCCAACGAATTGCCCATGCGGCGGCCAACGAGGGCACGGCCCGCAAGCTGTGGCCGACGGAGACGGTTAAGTTTCGTGACCACCTATTGCGTCTCGACAAGGAGAGCCGACGCATGCGCTTTGCGCATGCCGTGTCGGACAGTTTCATTGAGGACTACGCGAGCCGCATGGCCGAGTTCGGTAGCGTGGTCTATGGCTTCCTGGTGGCAGGGCGCGTGCGCGCGGCCGCCGAGCTGCGGCGCCTCGGCGACAGCTGGGGCGAGGAGGCCGAGGCTGCGTTCTCCGTCGAGAAAGCCTACCAAGACCAGGGCATCGGCACGGAGCTCATGGGACGCATCGTGCGCTCTGCGCGCAACGCCGGTGTACGCCGGCTCTACATGAGCTGCCTTGCCGAGAACTCGAAGATGCAGGCGATCGCCCGCAAGCACGAGGCCGACCTGCGCTTCGAGTACGGCGAGGTGATCGGCGAGATCATGCCCGACACGCCCAACTACTTCTCGATCATGGCCGAAGCTGCCGAGGACCGCGTGGGCTTCATGATCGCGGTACTCGACGTGCAGAGCCGTATGGTGCGCGCGGCCTGAGCCAAGGGCAGCTTAGACCGGTGGGCCCGCCACAAGCTGCGCCCGCCGCTATGGCGGTGTCATTCGCCACCCGGCTGGTCGGAGCGGCGGCGCACGCCGCGTGCCTCGAGCTCGTCGATCAAGCGTTGGTGTCGCCGCCCATCAAACAGGAGCCACACGATGAGGATCGCAAGCCCCACGCCGACCGCGGCATAGGCGCTCCAGATGTAGGCGGCGTGTGGCCCAAGATCCATGCCCGTCACTCCGCAGGTTGGCGAGCCAAATCAACGCTTGTCTGCACCTGGTAGGCGCGCAGCGCCTTGAGGCGCCGGCGAAGCACTTCGTTGCGCATGGCCTTGAGGTAGAGCGCCAGAAACACCACCGACATGGCGAGTGCCATCACCAGCAGCGGCCGCAACAGCGAGGGGTGGATGGTGGGCGCGCCGAGCCGCATCACGCTCGCCGGCTGGTGCAGGCTGTTCCATTCCACCGAGAACTTGATGACGGGCAGAATGACGATGCCGACCAGGCTGAGTACGGCGGTGAGCTTGGCCGCCAAGGTCTCATCTTCGATAGATGAGCGCAATGCAATGAGGCCGAGGTAAAGGAGAAACAGGATGAGCACGGACGTGAGCCTGGGGTCCCACACCCAGAAGGTGCCCCACATGGGCTTGCCCCACAACGAGCCGGTGAGGAGGCAAAGGAGGGTGAAGACAGCGCCGACCGGGGCGGCCGCCTTGGCGGAGACGTCGGCCAGCGGATGGCGGAACACCAGCAGCCCGAAACTCGAGAACGCGACGAGGGCATAGCCGAACATGGACAGCCATGCGGTCGGCACGTGCACGAACATGATTTTGGCTGCGTGCCCCTGCTGGTAGTCGAGCGGGGCGGTGAACGACATATAAAGGCCTAGGGTCAGCAGCACACAGGCGGCGCCTGTGATCCACGGCAGCAGCCAGGCGGAAAGTTCCATGAACCGCGTGGGGTTGGCGAGGCTTTGGCGCAACGTCGGCATGAACACCATGTAGCGGCGATGCCTGGCCAAAACAACTTGGCAAAGTGAACGACCGTCCCCCCTGAAGGTGACAAGTCAAGCTCGGCGGCAACCTGGTCGCTTGGCGACCCACGGCCCGCTCGGGGCCAGAAGCCGAAGGCCCGGAAGTGCCACAACCTTTGCTGCAGCACCGGTACTCGCGCTCGGCCGCTCTTTGCAGCGAGGATCCCGCGCGCGGGGCAGATCCGAAGAAAGGGCCTTCTCTGCGCTGCCGGCTCAAGCCGGCAGCCCCGCTGCGTGATCCTTATCGCCGGGCTGCTGCAACTGCCGCGCTACTGTAGATGGAACCTCAGGGCCGCGGCGGCGGCCAGCGGCGCCAGCACGAGCGCTGCCAGCGAAACGGCGCACAGCATGAGGAAGGAGGGTAGGAAGGCTTCTGCGGCCAAGTTTGCGGCGCGAACCGCCTCAATGCCGAACACGAGGGTCGGCACGAACAGCGGCAACATCAGCAAGGCGAGCAGCAGCCCACCGCGGCGCGTGCGCAACGTGAGCGCGGCTCCGACCGCCCCGAGCGAGCTCACCGCCGGCGTGCCCGCGAGCATGCTCAGCGTCAGCACGCCATAGGTTTCGGGCTCCATATCGAGGAGGAGGCCCAACAGCGGCGCCAGCCCGGTCAAGGGCACGCCCGTTGTCAGCCAATGCGTGAGGCTTTTGGCGGCGGCGACGGCCTCGAGCGGAAGCGGGCCGATCGCCAGCACCTCCAGCGATCCGTCCTCCAGATCGGTCTCGAACATGCGGCCGAGCGAGAGCAAGGCAGCGAGCAGCAGCGCGACCCACAGCACGCCCGGCGCGATGCGCCGCAACAAGTTGAGGTCCGGCCCGATGCCCAGGGGTAGCAACGTCACCACCACCAGGTAGAAGCCCAAGGCCACACCCACGGCGCTGCCCTCCTTCCAAGCCACGCTGAGGTCGCGCCGGGCAAGTTCGAGGAAGGCGCTCATGTCGGCGCGGCCGCGCCGAGGGCAAGTTCCCGGGCCGTTGCGAAGCCAAGGGGCACGTGGGTTGCGGCAATGACCAGTCCGCCGCTGGCAAGGTGCTCGCTCACCACGCGTGTGAGTACCGCCGCGGCCGCGTGGTCGAGCGAGGCCGTCGGCTCGTCGAGCAGCCAGATGGGGCGGTGGGCCAACAGCACCCGCGCCAAGCCCAAGCGGCGCTGCTGCCCGGCCGAGAGGTAGGCCGCGGGAATGTCGCGCAGGTTGGCAAGCCCGAATGCCGCCAGCGCGGCGTCGAGCCGATCTCGACTGCGCCCGAGAAAGCGTGCCCAGAACGCCGCGTTTTGTGCGACAGTGAGGCTCGCTTTCACGCCATTGAGGTGCCCGATGTAGTGGCACTGCTCGCCCACGCTGCGTTCCGGCTTGCCCCCTTCGATGCGGATTGAGCCGGCCGCGGGCGCGAGAAGACCGGCAATGGCGCGGATGAGCGTGGTCTTGCCCACGCCGTTGGCGCCCAACAGCACCAGCACCTCGCCGGCGCCGACCACGAAGGAGATCCCCGCCAACAGCGGGCGCCCGCCGCGATTAAGAGCGAGGTTCTCGACGAGCAATTTCATGAGGGCTTCCCCGGCCCGGCGCTGCATATTAGAACCGCTTTATAAGACCGGGGTCCGCCGCGAGGCCAGTGAGATGCGGGCGCACCCGCCCCCGGCCGGTTGTTGGAAGGCAGGGATCCCTATCCCCGCCTGACGGATTGCAAGGAGACCGAGAATGAGCGCCGCACCCGCATCGCTGGACACGTTCAAGTGTCGCAAGACCCTCAAAATTGGAGCCAAGACGTACGAGTACTTTGCACTCGCCGAAGCCGAGAAGAACGGCCTATCGGGCATCTCTCGGCTTCCCATCTCCCTCAAGGTCCTGCTTGAAAACCTGCTGCGCCACGAGGACGGCCGCAGCGTCACGGCCGATGACGTGCGCGCCGTCGTCGAGTGGTTGAAGGAAAGGACGTCCACCCGCGAGATCGCCTATCGGCCGGCGCGCGTGTTGATGCAGGACTTCACCGGCGTGCCCGCGGTCGTCGATCTCGCCGCCATGCGCGATGCCATGAAAGCGCTCGGCGGCGACCCCTCGAAGATCAACCCACTGGTGCCGGTGGATCTCGTCATCGACCATTCCGTACAAGTCGATTTCTTCGGCTCGCCCGACGCATTCAAGAAGAACGTCGAGATCGAATACGAGCGCAACAAGGAGCGCTACGAGTTCCTGCGCTGGGGGGCCGGCGCCTTCAATAACTTCCGCGTCGTGCCGCCGGGCACGGGCATCTGCCACCAGGTCAACCTCGAGTACCTGGCACAGACGGTCTTTACCAAGCCGACCGGACGCCTCGAGCAGGCCTTTCCCGATACCTGTGTCGGCACCGACAGTCACACCACCATGGTCAACGCGCTGGGTGTGCTCGGCTGGGGCGTGGGCGGCATCGAGGCGGAGGCCGCCATGCTCGGCCAGCCCGTGGCCATGGTGATCCCAGAGGTGATCGGCTTCGGCTTCAAGGGCAAACTCAAGGAAGGCGTCACCGCCACCGACCTTGTGCTCACCTGCACGCAGATGCTGCGCAAGCGCGGCGTCGTGGAGAAATTCGTCGAATACTATGGCGAGGGTCTCGACCACCTCTCCGTGGAGGATCGCGCCACCATTGGCAACATGGCACCAGAGTACGGCGCCACCTGCGGCTTCTTTCCGGTCGATGCCGACACCATCAAGTATCTCAAAGCCAGCGGTCGCGTGCCCGAGCGCGTGGCTCTCGTGGAGGCCTATTGCCGAGCGCAAGGGTTGTGGCGTGAGGCGGGCATGCGTCCGGAATATACCGACGTGCTCGAGCTCGATCTCGGCACCGTCGAGCCATCGATGGCGGGACCAAAGCGGCCGCAGGATCGGGTTTCGCTGGCCGGCGCCAAGGCGGAATTCGCCAAGGCGCTGCCCGATATCGTCAGGGGCGCCGATCTCAAGAAGCGCGTCAAGGTGGCGGGAAAAGATTACGATTTGGGGAACGGCGACGTCGTGATCGCCGCCATCACCTCCTGCACCAACACGTCCAATCCCTCCGTGTTGATCGCGGCGGGACTGCTCGCACGCAACGCCCACAAGAAGGGGCTCCAATCCAAGCCGTGGGTGAAAACCTCGCTTGCTCCAGGATCGCAGGTGGTGACCGACTACTTGGCCAAGGCGGGCTTGCAGGACGATCTCGATGCGCTCGGGTTCAACTTGGCCGGCTATGGCTGCACCACCTGCATCGGCAATTCCGGGCCGCTGCCGGACGACATCGCCGATGCGGTGCGCAAGAACGACCTCGTCGTTGGCGCGGTGCTCTCCGGCAATCGCAATTTCGAGGGACGCGTCAACGCCGACGTGAAGGCCAATTACCTAGCCTCGCCACCGCTGGTGGTGGCCTATGCGTTGGCTGGTACGCTCAACAAGGACTTGACCAGGGAACCCTTGGGCTCCGGTAGCGAGGGAGAGCCGGTTTACCTCAGGGATATCTGGCCCAGTTCCGCCGAGATCGCCGAGCTTGTGCGCACTTGCGTCACGCCCGAGATGTTCGCCAAGCGCTACGGTGCGGTCTTCTTGGGGGACGAGAAGTGGCAGGCCATGGGCAAAGCCAAGCCCAGTCTCACCTATCGCTGGAATTCCGGCTCGACCTATGTGCAGAACCCGCCCTATTTCGACGGGCTGCAGGCCACGCCTGCGCCGATCGAGGATGTGGTGGACGCGCGCGTGCTGGGGCTCTTCCAGGACAGCATCACCACCGACCACATCTCGCCTGCCGGGTCAATCAAGCGCGACGGGCCGGCCGGCGTCTACCTGATCGAGCATCAAGTGCGCCCGCCAGAGTTCAATTCCTACGGCGCCCGCCGCGGCAACCACAACGTGATGATGCGCGGCACCTTCGCCAACGTGCGCATCAAAAACATCATCATGGGCGGCAAGGAGGGCGGCAACACCGTCCACTATCCGTCCGGGGAGGCGATGTCGATCTTCGACGCGGCCATGCGCTATAAGAGCGAGGGCGTCCCTCTCGTCGTGTTCGCGGGCAAGGAGTACGGCACGGGCTCCAGTCGCGATTGGGCCGCCAAGGGCACACGGTTGCTTGGCATCCGCGCTGTGATCGCCCAGTCGTTTGAGCGGATTCACCGCTCCAATTTGGTGGGCATGGGGGTTCTGCCGCTCGTCTTCGAGGCTGGGCAATCCTGGCAGGGGCTGGGCATCACCGGCGAGGAGACGGTAACCATTCGCGGCCTGAGCACATTGAAGCCGCGCCAAAAACTCTCCCTTTCCGTCCAATCGAGCGATGGCAAGGTGCGCGCGATTGAGGTGTTATGCCGGATCGATACCGAGGAGGAGCTCAGCTATTACAGGCACGGCGGCATCCTGCCATTCGTGCTGCGTAACCTGGCGAGCGCAGCCTAGCCCGGGCACGGTTTTTCGCCAGAACCGGCATGGGGGAAGCACGAATCCGTGAAAGCGCGGCACCGCGTCTCACCCATTCGTGACTCGCACTTGATTTGAGAAATCCCGATAGTGCAGGGCGTAGGCGGCAGGGGTGTTGCCTCGCCTTCACCGGCACTCACCTGTTGCCCTGGCACGATCACCTGTTGCGGCAGGAAAAAGGGTCTGTCCGGCTCATGCGGTTCATCGCGCTCATCGCGCTCATGGCTGGCTTTGCCAGCCTCTCGGGGGCGGCCCCGGCCCAAGTTCCGACGCCTGAGACTGCCGATGCCGCCCCGCCGGGTAAGGCGACCGAAGCGCCAAAGGCGGTCGTAGAACTGTTCACAAGCCAGGGCTGTTCGTCTTGCCCCAACGCTGATGCGGTGCTGGGACGCTTGGCCGAGCGCGATGACATCATCGCGCTTTCGCTCTCCATTGACTACTGGGACTACCTTGGATGGAAGGACACGCTGGCAAATCCCAAGTTCAGCGAGCGCCAGCGTGCCTATGCCAAGACACGGGGCGATGGAGCGATTTACACGCCGCAGGCCATCGTCAACGGCCTCGTGCATGTCAACGGTGCCGATGAGCAGTTGATCGGCCGCACCATCGAGAACACGGGCAAGACCGTGGCGGGCTCCTTGGTGCCGCTGCGGCTGTCGGAGAGCAAGGAGCGGCTCGTGGTGGAGGCGGGGCCTGGACAGACGGGCGCGCAAGGCAAAGAAGCGACCCTGTGGTTGGCCGTCCTGGCTGCGCATGTGACGGTGCCCATCTCGCGGGGCGAGAACCAGGGCAAGACGGTCACCTACAACAATGTGGTGCGTGACCTGATGCCCATCGGCATGTGGAACGGCAAGCCAATGACGGTTCAGCTGGAGCGCCACAGCTTCATGCGGCCGGGCGCCGACAGGTGCGCTGCATTCCTCCAGCAAGGCCGAGCCGGCCCCATCGTCGGGGCGGCAATTCTGCGCCAGTGCTAGGCGCGACTTTTTCCTCTTTCGGCGTTGCACGAATAGCGGGTTTGCTCAAGTTCGCGGTCATCGTGGCGGGCGAGGCATCCCCGAAACGTTTGGCGCGCCGGCCACAAACAGCCTCACTGACAGGGCGCGCGAGCTGATTGCGCGCTGTTTGCGCGGCAAGATGCGGTGGCGGAGGCGCCCCGCAGAGTGGCGCGGACCCGGTCTAATCCCGGATCAACATCCGCCGTCTCCGCGCCGTTTTCGACGGCGATGCCGTAGTGGGGCGCAACCACTGATGGCAGTCCTGGCGTTCAAGGCTTGGCGTGGCGATCAGGGGTCTGGCGCAACGCCACCGAGCTGCGCCGTCGTTCGAGCGGCCCACGCCGCGAACCGATCCTCGGCGATGGCGGCGCGCATGGCCTCCATCAACTGTTGGTAGAAGGCGATGTTGGCCCAGGAGAGCAACATGGAGCCGAGGAACTCCCCCGATTTTACGAGGTGATGCAAATAGGCCCGCGAGTAGTCCCGCGCAGCCGGACACGTGCTCGCCGGGTCGAGCGGGCTTGCATCCTCGGCATGGCGGGCATTCCGCAGGTTGACCTTGCCGGACCAGGTAAAGGCCAGGCCGTGGCGCCCCGAGCGGGTCGGGATGACGCAATCGAACATGTCCGCGCCGCGCGCAACGCTCTCGATGAGATCGATGGGCGTGCCGACGCCCATCAGATAGCGCGGCCGATCGCCGGGCAGCCCGCGCGCGGTCAGCTCGAGCGTGTCGAGCATCGCCTGCCGCGTTTCCCCCACCGCGAGTCCGCCGATGGCGTAGCCCTGAAAGTCGAGCGCCACCAGGGCGTCGGCGGATTGCCGACGCAATCTTTCGTCGATCCCGCCTTGGACGATGCCAAAGAGCGCCTGGCCGGGGCTCGCAATGCCTCGATTGAGCTGGCGACCGAACTCTGCCTTTGACCGCTCCGCCCAGGCGAGTGAACGCTCGACCGCGAGGCGCGTTTCTTGCGCCGTGGCGGGGAGCGCGATGCACTCATCAAGCTGCATTTGGATGTCCGAACCGAGAAGGCATTGGATCTCGACGGCGCGTTCGGGGGTCAGCGTGTGGCGCGAGCCGTCGATGTGCGACTGAAAGGTGACGCCGGCATCGCTGATCGTGCGCAGCTTGGCCAGGCTCATGACCTGAAAGCCGCCGGAGTCCGTGATGATCGGACGCTCCCAGCGCATGAAGCGATGCAGGCCGCCGAGCCTGGCGATCCGCTCGGCGCCGGGCCGCAGCATCAGATGATAGGTGTTGGCGAGCACGATGTCGGCGCCGGCAGCTTCGAGCTGATCGGTATAGACCGCCTTTACGGTGGCTGCCGTGCCGACCGGCATGAAAGCGGGGGTGCGAATGCGTCCCCTCGGCGTGGAGATCTGACCAAGGCGCGCACTGCCGTCCGTCTTGAGCAGCGCGAAGGCGAAGGAAGCCCGCATCATTGAGCCGGTGCTCGGTGCAACAGGCAGGCATCGCCATAGGAATAGAAGCGATAGCCCTGGCCAATCGCGTACGCATAGGCCGCTCGCATGGTGTCGAGGCCGCTGAAGGCGGCCACCAACATGAACAGCGTGGAGCGCGGCAGGTGGAAGTTGGTCATCAACGCGTCCACGACCTTGAAACGATAGCCGGGTGTAATGAAAAGCTCCGTCTCACCCGCGAATGGCTGCAGAGCGCCATCCTCGGCCGCTGCCGCTTCCAACAGTCGCAGTGCCGTGGTGCCGACGGCCACCACGCGCGCTCCGCCCGCCCTTGCGCGATTGAGGCTCGCAGCCGTGGTGGCGGAAAGTTCGCCCCACTCGGCATGGATATGGTGCTGGTCCGTATCCTCAACCTTGACAGGCAAGAACGTCCCCGCACCCACGTGCAGGGTAACGCAAAGCCGCAAGATGCCGCGCGCATCGAGCGCGGAGAGCAGGCCATCGGTGAAATGCAGACCCGCCGTCGGCGCCGCGACGGCGCCTTCGCGACGAGCGTAGACGGTCTGGTAGTCCTCGGCGTCCTGGGAGCGCACGGGGCGCCGGCCCAGGATGTAGGGTGGCAGTGGAGGATCGCCCAGGATGGCGATTGCCTCGTCGAGGTAGGCACTGTGCAGGCTGAAGGAGAGCTCAACCTCGCCGGCTTGCCCGATCGCGGTTACGGTGGCCTCAAGCGTGCCCAACAGGCAAACGCGGCCTTCGTGACCGAAGCGGATGCGATCGCCCACGGCAAGGCGCTTGGCGGGTCGGGCGAAGGCCCGCCAGCGGCTTTCATCAACGCGCCTATGCAGATTGAAGGAGATGAGGGCGCGGTGGCCCTCCCGCCAGCGTTCACCCTCGAGCGCCGCGCGAATGACGCGCGTGTCATTGAACACAAGGACATCGCCGGGGCGGACGAGGCCGGGGAGGTCGCGCACCATGCGGTCCTCGAGGCTCGGATCATGTGCGGTGAGGAAAGGATCCGCGGCAGAGGACGGCAGGTCAGGCACGAGCCGGGTGGCTGGCCGCTGTGTCGACGTTGCAGTGCGCAGCCTGGGGTGCACCACCAGGAGCCGAGCCGCATCGCGCGGCGAGGCGGGCTCCAGCGCAATGCGGTCGTCGGGGAGGTCGAAGTCGAAGAGGTCGGTGCGCATGGCGGTGTCAGACCCTGCGGGTCTGACACCATTGCGTGCCATTGGCAACTGGGGGCTGCGGCATCAATTGCGCAGCTGCGGCATGATCTCAGAGGTCAGCCGCTACCTTGAGCGAGGTGATCCGGTCGGGATTTTGCACGGGCTCACCGCGCTTGATCTTGTCCACGTTCTCCATGCCCTCGACCACCTTGCCCCACACGGTGTACTGCCGGTCCAGGAACGACGCATCGTCGAAGCAGATAAAGAATTGGCTGTTGGCGCTGTTGGGGTTCTGTGCGCGTGCCATCGAGCACACGCCGCGCACGTGCGGCTCGGCGTTGAACTCGGCGGCAAGGTTGGGGTAGGTCGAGCCGCCGGTGCCGGTGCCCTTGGGGCAGCCGGTCTGCGCCATGAAGCCGTCGATGACACGGTGAAAGACAATGCCGTCGTAGAAACCCTCGCGCGCCAGTGTCTTGATGCGCTCGACATGCTTGGGCGCCAGGTCAGGGCGCATGGCGATGACCACCTTGCCCTTGCTCGTGTCCATGATCAGCGTGTTTTCGGGGTCTTTGATGTCGGCCATGTTCTCCAAACTCCTTTGCAAGGCAGCGCCAGAGGCGATCGGCAGTCGAAAAATCGGCAGATGACTGTTAACGCACGCTTGGCGTTGCATCAGGCCTGCCAACCTGCACCTTTGCTATAGGCTTCGCCGCAGTCGATGGGCGCGCAACCGGCGGAGCGGTACGGCAACGCCCAAGGCGTCGGCCAAGAGAACCGATCGGCACGTCAGCTCATGCGAGGTCACATCATGCGAGGTCACATCATGCGAGGTCACCCAGTCGAGGTCACCCAATTGCGGTTATCCTGATCTGAGGTCGCCTCGGCTCACGTCGCTTGATCGGCTCAGATCACTTTTTGTCCGCCAACACGTAGACCTTCAACATCTTGTCGGGCTGGGGCGGCGGTTCGCCGCGGGCAATCTTGTCCACATTCTCCATGCCTTCGATCACTTCGCCCCATAGGGTGTATTGCCCGGTGAGCTGACCGCACGGCGCGCCAAAGCAAATGAAGAACTGGCTGTTGGCGCTGTCGGGATCGCTCGTGCGCGCCGCCCCGACGCTGCCGCGCTTGTACTGCTCCTGCGTGAACTCGGCCGGCAGATTGGGGAGCTTGGAGCCGCCGGTACCGGTGCCGGTCGGATCGCCCGTCTGGGCCATAAAGCCGGCGATCACGCGGTGGAAGACGATGCCGTTGTAGAACCCTTCCTTCGCCAGCCGTTTGACTTGGGCCACGTGTTTGGGCGCCAGATCCGGCCGCAACCTGATGAGGATGTTGCCCTTTGACGTCTCGATGACAAGGGTGTTCTGCGGGTCAGGTGCTTGGGCTTGGCTGATGGCGCTGCCGGTGAACAGGGCAGCCAGGATGAGAAGGAGGCGGATCACGAAGGGCTCCAACGGCTTTTGTTGAGGTCGATGCGGCTCGCTAACCCTCAAGGGTTAGGCCGGCGGGTGCGAGGCAATGACGCTCGCGTTATGGCCTTTCTGGGGCGGTGCAGCAAGCCCGGGGCGGCCGATCTACGGCCTGGTCTTGGCCGCCTTGGCCTTGAGACGGCGTGCGACCCCAGGCGGTACGAACTCGGAAACGTTGCCACCCATCAGCGCGATCTGTCGGACCAGGGTGGCGGTGATGTGCCGGACATGCGGGCTGGCTGGGAGAAACACCGTGTCGATGCCCGGTGCCATCGCACCGTTCATGCCGGCCATCTGCATCTCGTAGTTGAAATCCGTCCCATCGCGCAGCCCGCGGAAGATCACCGTGGCCCCCGCGGCCTTGGCCGCATCGACCGTAAGGTTCGCGAAGGTAGTGATCTCGACCTTGGTGCCGCTCTTCTTGGCGATGCCCGCCGTTTCGGCCTTGAGCATCTCGATTTTCTCCTCGGTGGAGAACAGCGGGGTCTTGCCGGGATGCACGCCGATGCCGATGACGAGCGTGTCCACCATGCGCGCGGCGCGCGTGATCACGTCGAGGTGTCCGCTGGTGACGGGGTCGAAGGAACCGGACGTAAAGCCGATGCGTCGCATGAGATTGGGCGGTGGATTGGGCGGTGCGCGGGACAGTCGAAAAGCCGTGGTTCCGCCCCCCTTGGGGGCGAGTGATCGCAACACTTACGCGAGGGGTTTGACGCCCGCAACTGCTATGGCCGGCGCGCCATCGCCAGTGCCAAACCTCCCAGCAGCAAGAGGACGCCGGCCAATCCGTCCAGAAACCGCAAGCGCGCGGCATCAATGGTTGCGCGCGCTCGTGCAACGATCAGCGTATAGCCGATATCGATGGCCGCCAGGACGGCGATGAA
Organism: Hyphomicrobiaceae bacterium; assembly: GCA_036558085.1. Lineage (GTDB taxonomy): Bacteria > Pseudomonadota > Alphaproteobacteria > Rhizobiales > Hyphomicrobiaceae > AWTP1-13. The sequence goes on along the minus strand of DATBGH010000009.1, from coordinate 25,784 downwards.
GAGCAGCGCCAGCAACGAAAGCTGGATGAGCACATTCCCGGCCGGATCGACGAACTGGGGAAGGAAGGCGCCCAGGAACAGCAGCACCTTCGGATTCGATAGGCTGACCAGCAACCCTTCGAAGTAAAGGTTGGCGCCCTTCGGGCGGGATGGCGGCAGGGCGTCCGGAGCGCGGCGCCGGCGAAAGAGCCACAGCTGCCGTGCGCCGAGATAGACGAGATAGAGCGCGCCAATCCAGCGGATCACGTCGAACCACTCGGCCATGAAGACCATGAGCGAGGTCATGCCGGCGGTGGCAGCCCCCACCAAGAGCGCAAGCCCGCTGGTGGTGCCCGCGACTGTGAGAAGACCCGCGCGCTGACCGCTTGTGAGCGTGCTGGCGAGGATCAAGGACATGTTTGGCCCCGGCGTCAGACCCAAAACGATGCAGGTGGCGATGAAGGCGGCGAGGACTTCGGGGGACATGGGTTCTCCAGGCACGTGCAGCGGGAAACCGCGTGGTGATGTGAAGGTTTGGGGGCCAGAGGGCACCTCAGACGGCCATGGCCATCGCACCCTCCAGCCCGTCACGGATTGTTGATCGAACCCCGGGCTGGCCGATGATCCGGTTTCAATCGATCCCGCATGAGACCTCCAAAGGCCTCGTTTACACCACCGTCAACGGTGCCGACAACAAGCGCCGAACGCGAGGGGCCGAAGGCGGCCATCGATGCGCAGCAACTTCAAAGCAAAGCGCAACGGGCGCGAGCCCGAGAGGGACGCCGGTGGAAATTGTGGGCTGCCCCGTGATGGAAAAGCGCGGGCCGTGGCGGAGCGGCATACCCCCAACGAGGCGCGCAAAGCGAATGGACCAAGCTTTCAAGCAAGGCCGACGAGCGGCCAACAAAGCCAATCTCACCGACAAGATGCGCACGCCAAAATCGGGCTGAGGCGCGTCCAGAGGCACGTTTCCCGCCCCGAGGGAACGCAACTCAAGTCATGCCGCCTTACGCAGGGCCGGCGTGCACAACGCGTGCGCTATCCGATCCACGGCGGTGCCCCAATCGGTCGTGGGTTCGGCCATCGCCAGTCCGAAGGCGCGGACGGCATCGCCGGGGCTGCCGCCGTCGCGGAAGATTCGGGCACACGCTTGGCGCGCGTAGCCCATCGCCTGCTGCCATTGCACGGGATTGATGTGGCGGTGGGGCATCTGGTCTTCGCCTCGCATTTTTTTCAATCTGGAGCGACGGGACGCAACTCCACGCAACCGGGAAGGGGCGGCAGGCGCATCCAGCGGTACGGCTTCACGACGCAAAACCTTGTCACGCGAAGCCTTGGGTGACATGCAATGTCGCAAGCTCGATGCGCCTGCCCCAAGGAGGGAGATCGCCCTCCTAACGCGGGAACGAAAACGCGACGCAACTTAACGCAACGGTTCTGGTACTCCTGCTGAGACGCAGGCACTTGGCAGCAGCGTGGGACGACATCGCAGCTGGCACTCACTGCGACTGCCGCCTCCCGCTCCCTGCAAGGCGGGCGAGCCGCCCGGCGATACGCGTGCACTTTTGCGCCAGGGCGGAGCGCCGCAAGGCTTGCATGGCGGGGGCCAACGCAACTCTGGGGGACAACTGCCACGCAGACGCAACTGAAGGCTCAATGAGGCGATACGCGGGACCACCTGCTGTCTGGTACGCAACCCGACGCGAACACACCGACGCAGACGCCTCGACACGTGGACGCAGGCGACGCAACTGGGACGCAACAGAAGACGGACGGGACGCTACGGAACACAGATGGCTCATAGGAGACTCAATGCGACGTGACCGATAGGACTCAGTGCAAGATAACTCGGCAACACTCGGACTTTTTGCAGTGGGAAAACGCCGAAACGAGGATTTTGGGTCGCGAGGGCCGGCCAGAACTGTGGATAACTGCGTAAACTCCCGGCCTGTCAGCAAGACTGGATCGCGCCCTTGCACCGACGTTCGAACTGGCACTTGGACTGGCACTTGGACTGGCACTTGAACTGACACTTGGACTGACACTTGGACTGACACTTTGACCCCACTCGTGTTCTCTTTGCGTTCTCATGAGTTAATCGTCGTGGTGGGGCAACACGAAGGCGCAAAATGGGCGCTTACAAGAAAATCTGCTTGACTGTAAATGAACGACAGTGGGGCGTGTCCGCCTGATTTGCGCCTGCAGTGGCGGCGTCTCCACCGGCCGATCAAGAGCGGCATCCCTCTTGGGTCGGCCCGCATCGCGCTAGGTTCGTTGCTGTCTCTGCGTTACGCAACCGGCTCTACGCCGGACATCAGGTTTGCGAGCTCTCCTGCGACAGCTGCAGGGTCAGAAAGCGCAGTCGCGCCAGATCAGACCGCTGCCGGCCCGCAGATGGGTGAGGGCGCAACAAGGAACCCGCAGAGGTGCGGGTCCACGACCAGGGCTCAACGCATCTTGAGCTTTGCCAACCCAACACCCGGCGGCCGACATCTGGCCCGGCGCCACGCTGGCGCTCCGGGGAGCTTGGCGGGGTTGGCCGCGTCGAGCTTGCGCGCGCTATTGGCTTGCCGGTCCGCCGGGGCTGCGCTTCAGATCCACGCTAAGGCGCAATGCGGTCGCCTGTTCGCCGAGCCGCGCGCGGTAGACTTGAATGTTGGAGAGCACCTTCTGCACGTATTCGCGGGTCTCCTCGAACGGAATGCGATGGATCCAATCGACGGGATCGACTTTGGCATCGCGCGGATCGCCGAACTCCTTGATCCATTCGCGCGCCCGGCCGGGTCCGGCATTGTAACCGGCCAAGGTCAGCACATAGGAACCTGCAAACTCGTCCATGCGGTCGGAGATGTAGGCGCTGCCCATCATCGTGTTGTAGGCCGGGTCCTTCATGAGCCGAGGGATATCGCAGGTGATCTTGTAGTCGCGGCAAACGTGCTTGGCCGTGACCGGCATAACCTGCAGGATCCCGCGGGCGCCCGCACCCGACAAGGTGAGCGAGTTGAACTCGCTCTCCTGCCGGGCGATGCCGAGGATGAAGGCAGGCTCGGGTGGCTTGCGCAGCGGCGTGTAGGCCGGCAACGAGTGTATGGGATAGGCGTAGTAGACGAGGTTCAGTCCCCGCGCGATGGCCGCCTTGCCGATGCGCACGGCGGTTTGTGTGTCACCCAACGCCTCGGCGAGATGGGCAAGCATCGCCACTTCCGCCTCGCTCTTGAGGGTGTTGCGAAGGTGGTAGAGAAAGGCCCGTGAAAGGCTGATATCGAGGCCGGCCTTGCGCGCGATGACGGCAGCCAACACCGCATCTGAACCGTTGAAATGAGCGAGCTCTTCCGGCGTAGGCGTAGCCGGGGGAACGATCCTGAGCTCGTGCGCATTGGCATCGAGCTTGAGACGGGCGAGCTGGCCGTGGAAGGTATCGAAATAGACCGATGCGGCTTGGTAGTGTTCCTTTGCTTTCGCCGCCTCGCCCAGCGTCTCATAGGTTCGACCCAGCCAATAGTGACCCTTGGCGTGGCTTAGCGGTCCGTCGGCCGCCTGGGCCAGTGCCTCGAAATGGCCGAGCGCCAGCTTGGGATCGCCCAGCTGGCGCAGTGCCAACCACCCGGCCAGGAACGCAGCATCCTTCGTCGCATTGACCGAGAGGGCGCCGGGGTTGTGCACAAGCTCGTAGGCCACTTTGGGGTTGCCGGCTCGCAGGGCCGCATAGGCGTTGGCGCGTCGCTCCTCCCACCAGCCGTCCGGCTTCACGAGCAGGGATGATTGCGGCTCGGCGAGCAGGATCTTCCAGGCCTCCGTCTCCTTCTTCTGCCGGCGCAGGGCCTGGGCGCGCTGCACGGCAAGTCCCCAGTCTTGGTTTGCCGTCGGCAGCTTGGACAGGAGTTGCACGGAGTTCTTGGCGCGCAGGAACACGGCAAGGCGCGCTTCGGCGGCCTTCTTCTCGTCTGCCGACAACAACGGGATCAGGCGGCGAATGACGGCTGCACGTTCGTTGCGCTCCCCCTGCCAGCGACTATCGTTGAAGAGAAGGCGGTCTAGGCGGCGCTTGTGGTCGGCTTCAGTCAGCAACGGGCCGACGCGCTTCAGAAAAGCAGCCTCGAGGCCGGACGGTACGTTGAGCTCGATCCAAGCTTTTTGCGCCAGGGCCTTGGCCAACTCCTGTGCCTTGGGATCACCCCGGTCGGCGAGATAGGCGCTCGCCAGCGCGGCATGCCCGACGGCGGTTTGCGGCTTGCTGCCGGCGAAGAAGGCCTTGATGTCGGCCGGGCTTGCGGAACTGTTGAACAGCGCCTCCTCGGCGCGCTGGGCGAGCAGGCCCCGATCCGGCCAGTCCGCATTGGCGTCCAGGAAGGCACGGATCTCAGATGCCGTCCCATAGCCGCCGCGATAGAGGTACCAACTGACGAGCTTGCGCGCGGCCGGGTCTGAGAGCTTGTCGCGCTGCGACTTGGCCTCCATCAATCGTCCACCCGCCGCGGCCGCCATGGCTTCGCGCAAAGTGGATGGATCCGTGCCGGAAAGCGCATGGTCGCGGGCGGGCTGAATGGCGACGTCATAGCGGGCCACGTGCTGGGCTTCCTCGGCCATCAGCTGCGTTACGACGGGGGCCGCCGAGGTGGGGGCTGATGCGGCTGTGGGCTGCTGCGCCGCGTGCGACTGTGGAGCGCCGCTCTTGGTCCCGGAGGTGGCGCCGGATGCGGCCCTCTTGGCGCCCGCTTGGGCCAAAAACTGAGCCTGGGGGTGGAATGTGATTCGGGGCTCGATGGGAAACTGGCCTGCGGGTCGGGCCTCGGCCGAATGCGGCACAGCGGGCGCATCTTGGAGCGCTGTGGAGGCCAAGAGCGGCCGATCCGCCGCCGCCAGTGCCAGCAGGGTGCATGCGAGCAAGGTCTTCAGAATCGATCGCATCGCGTCCAATCCGATGATCGCGTGTCGTCAGCCGGCCCGGCATGAAGAGGTGAGCACGGCGCACTCAGCTAGTAAACAAGGCATCAGCATGACCGGTGCAAAGATCTGCCCCCCGCCTTGCCCGGTTCACCTCTGCTGGGCATAGTCGCCCAAGGTGCGCGGCCGGGGCTGCCTTTGCCTCGATTTCTTCTGTCGCGCCGGGCGCGAAAGCGTTATCTAGGGTAGTGCGGCGTTTACAGCAATGCGGGGCATCGCCCAAGCAGCGCGCGCCCCAAGCTCGGGAGCAACCCATGTTCAAGGGGTCATTCACGGCGTTGATTACGCCCTTCAAGGGCGGCGAGGTCGACGACAAGGCTTTCCAACAGCTGGTCGAGTGGCAGATCGCGGAGGGCACGCACGGGCTCGTTCCCGTCGGCACGACGGGCGAAAGCCCGACGCTGAGCCACGACGAGCACAAGCACGTTGTCGAGCTCTGCATCAAGGCGGCCAAGAAGCGCGTGCCGGTGATCGCCGGTGCGGGTTCCAACTCGACGGCCGAGGCCATCGACTTCAGCCGCCACGCCGAGAAGGCGGGCGCCGACGCGGTGCTGCACTCGACGGGCTACTACAACAAGCCGACCCAGGAAGGCCTCTACCGTCACTTCAAGGCCATCAGCGAGGCGGTCGATATCCCGATCTTCGTCTACAACGTGCCCGTGCGCACGATCGTGGACATCCAGGTGCCCACTCTGGCGCGCTGTGCGCAGCTTAAGAACGTGGTGGGCGTCAAGGATGCGACGGCGAACGTCGCGCGCGTGACACAGCAACGGTTAGCGTGCGGCAAGAACTTCGTGCAGATGTCGGGCGAGGACGGCACCGCGCTGGGCTTCATGGCCCACGGCGGTCACGGCTGCATCTCAGTCAGCGCCAACGTGGCGCCGCGGCTGTGTTCCGAGTTCCAGAACGCCTGTCTCAGCGGCGATTGGAAGACGGCGCTTGCACTGCAGGACCGATTGATGCCGCTGCACGATGTGCTGTTCGTTGAGACCAATCCGGGGCCGGTCAAGTACGCCGCCTGGCGGTTAGGCATCATCGGATCCCCGGAATGCCGCCTGCCCTTGGCTCCGGCCAGCGAGCAGACCAAGAAGTCCATCGATGAGGTATTGGCGAGGGTCGGCTTGCTGCAGGCCAAGGCCGCCGAATAAAGGGCTCAAGCGCGAGGTCCCGCCATGGCCGCCGACAAGGACGACGGCCGCAAGCGCATTGCTGAGAACCGCAAGGCCCGATTCGAGTATCGCATCGAGGACACCTATGAGGCCGGTATCCAGCTCACCGGCACGGAGGTGAAGTCCTTGCGCGCTGGTCAGGCCAACATTGCGGAGAGCTATGCCTCGGCCGAGAACGGCGGCATCTTCCTGATCAACGCGTATATTCCCGAATACGGCTCGGCCGGCGCTTTCTTCCAGCACAACCCACGCCGGCCGCGCCGGCTGCTGCTGCACAAGAAGGAGATCCATAAGCTCGCTGTCGCCGTGGATCGGCAAGGCATGACGATGGTGCCTCTGGAGCTCTATTTCAACGCCAAGGGGCGCGCCAAGCTGCGCCTTGCCCTGGCGCAAGGCAAGAAACTGCATGACAAGCGCGAGGATAGCGCCAAGCGCGACTGGCAGCGGCAAAGGGCACGCCTGTTGCGCGCCAAGGGATGACGTCGGGCCAGGGGATACCTCGCGATGGCGCTCCTTGAAGTGATAGGCATCGAGCGCAGCTTCTATGGCGTGCACGCCCTCAGCGGTGTGGACCTGAAGGTGGAGGCTGGGCGCATCACCGGACTTATCGGACCGAATGGGGCGGGAAAGACGACGCTCTTCAACTGCATCACCGGCGTGGTGCCGCCGGACCGTGGCCGCATCCTGTTTGCAGGATATGACATTGCTGGGCTGAGGCCCGACGAGGTGAGCGCGCGGGGCCTGGTGCGAACGTTTCAGATCGCGCGCGGCCTCCCCCGTCTCTCGGTGCTCGACAATCTGCTGCTCTATGGCGGTCATCAGCCCGGTGAGCGCATGCTGCCCGCGCTGTTGGGCTCGCAGGCGGCCCGGCGGCGGGAGCAGGAGCTCATCGACCGGGCCGTGCGCATCGCCCGGCGGCTCAACCTCATGCCCGTCATCCGCAACCCGGCCTCGGATCTTTCCGGCGGGCAAAAGAAGCTGCTCGAGATCGGCCGGGCCCTGATGCGTGAGCCCAAGCTGATCTTGCTCGATGAGCCCGTGGCCGGTGTCAACCCGGCCCTGGCGAGCGAGATCGGCAAACATCTCAAGGTGCTCGTGGGCGAGGGGATCACCGTCCTGCTGATTGAGCATCACATGGACATGGTGGCGCAGCTGTGCGACCAAGTCATCGTGATGGCTGAGGGAAGCCACCTCGCCGAGGGCTCCTTTGCCGAGATGGCTGCAGACCCGCGCGTGCAAGCCGCCTATATGGGTCGCCGCCGTGCCGCGGTCGCCTGAAGATGAGCCTGCTCGTGGCAAGCGGCATCGTGGCCGGCTACGGTGCTCAGGACGAGATCCTCAAGGGCGTGGACCTGGCCGTCGGCAGGGGCGAGATCGTCGCCATCATCGGGCCAAACGGCGCGGGAAAGTCGACGCTCTTGAAAGTCATCGCCGGGCTGTTGGGGCCAAAGCGTGGTTCGGTGAGACTAGACGGCCGCGAGATCACTAATTTGCCGGCGCGCGAAATCTCCCGCCTGGGTCTCGCCTACGTCCCCCAAGAGATGAACGTGTTTCCCACCATGTCGGTTGGCGAGAACCTCGAAATTGGCGGCTATACCGATGCCAAGCGGATAGCCCAGCGGATCGAGAAAGCGTTCGCGCGTTTTCCGGTGCTCGGCCAAAAGCGGCGCCGCGCCGCGCGCACCCTCTCGGGCGGCGAGCGGCAGATGCTGGCAGTGGCGATGGCACTGATGGTCGAGCCAGTGGTGCTGCTTCTCGACGAGCCCTCAGCCGGTCTCGCACCCGTGGCCGCCGAGCAGCTGTTTGATGCGGTTCGGCAGATCAACGCGGACGGGGTCGCCATCGCCATGGTAGAGCAGAACGCCAACGAGGCCCTAGCCATCGCCCATCGCGCCGCCATCCTCGTGGACGGGCAAAATGGTCGGACCGGCGAGGCTGGTGTGCTCGCAAGCGATCCTGAGATCAGAAAGCTTTTCCTCGGTGCCTAAGGGCGTCCCGCCCTTCCGCCCGAGCCTTGAGACGGTCGCAGCGCGGCAGAGCATCGATCTGCAGAGCCAGGAAGGTGCCCCATGAAATCCCCCGCACCCTCGCTACCGCCGGTTCGGCCCGGCGCGGCTGAGGAGATTGCAATCCTCGATCTTGGACCGTTGCGGAGAGGCGAACCGGGCGCGAAGAGACGCCTCGCGGCCCAGCTTGCGCACGTCTTTGAGAATGTCGGGTTCTACTTCATTCGCGATCATGGCATCGCCCAATCCCTCATCGATGGCGCGTTCGCTGCGGCCAAGCGGTTCCATGACTTGCCCCTCGAACGCAAGCTTGAGCTTCACCTCGACCAATACAACGTTGGCTACCTGCCAATGCGTGGCGGCCTCACGCGGCATTCCGCGCTCAATGAGAACAACAAGCCCAACGTCAATGAAGCATTCTTCATGGCGCGCGATTTGCCGCGCGAGCATCCCGATGTGCTCGCCGGCAAGCCTTACCGGTGTGCCAATCGGTGGCCGCGGGACCTGCCGGGTTTCCGCGCGGCTTGCCTGGCCTACGCCGCCGCGCTGGAGAAACTGGCGTTGCGCCTCCTACCGCTTTATGCGCTGGCCCTGGATCTGCCCGAGACCTATTTCGCCGAGGCGTTCTCCAACCCGATGTTCAAGCTGCGCATGACGCATTATCCGCCACAGGCCCCAGCCGAGAACGAGTTCGGTCTGGCGCCACACACCGACACGAGCTTCATGACGCTGTTGGCGCCCAATCGGGTACCGGGACTGTCGGTGCGTCTGCCCAACGGACGCTGGATCGATGCGCCCCCGATCGAGGACGCGTTTCTCGTCAACGGCGGCGACCTGCTCCGCCGCTGGACCAACGACCGGTTCCTGGCAACACCCCATCGTGTCATCAACCGCACCGGCGCCCGCCGCTACGCGATCCCGTTTTTCTTCGATTGCGGGGCAGATCATGTCATGAGATGCCTGCCCACCTGCACGAGCCCCGGCAATCCGCCCAAGTATGAGCCCATAACGTACGTGGAGTACATGACCTGGTTCCGCACCATGAACTACGGCGCAGTTGCGAAGGACGCACAAGGCACGGGGCGCGCGCGGTGAGCTGAGACGCCATCTGCTGGCGTCGACGGCCAAACCTGCATAGTATTTTTGCCCAACTTGGTCAGCTAAGGGCCGACCCATGATCGACACCACCCGCCGCAATCTTGTCCTGGGCGCCGCTGCCATCACGGTTACCGCCGCGTTGCCGAGACGCGCCGGCGCCCAGGGCGAGGCTTTGAAATTCGGCATCCTTACGCCGTTGACGGGGGCGGGTGGAGCAGACGGTCCACGCATGCTCAAGGCCATGCAGGGGGTGATTGAAGAGGTGAACCGGGCTGGCGGCGTGCTCGGACGCAGGATCGAAACCGTCGTGGAGGATGATCAGACCAATCCCGAAGCTGCCGTGCGCGCAGCACGCAAGTTGATTGAGGTGGACAAGGTGCCGGTGATCATGGGCACCTGGGCGTCCGCGGTTACGAGCGCAGTGGCGCCGGTGTGCTGGGAATCGAAGACCTTCCTGTGCACGGTGTCGGGTGCCGATTCCATTACCCAGTTGCCGCATCAGGGCTACCTCATCCGCACACAGCCGAACACCAAGCTGCAAGCCACCTCGCATGCCGAATTCATCGCCGGACTGGGAAAAAAACGGATCGCGGTGATCGGCATCCAGGCGCCCTTTGCGATCGCTACCAAGGAGCACCTCGACAACGTGCTGAAGACCAAAGGGGCGAGCGTGGTGGCGCACCTGATCTATGAAAAGGACAAGCCGACCTACCGCTCCGAGATCGATCAGGCGATGAAGTCCGATCCTGACTTCCTCTATCTCAACGGCTACGCACCCGACACCGTGGTGGTGCTGCGCGATCTCTTCAAGGCCAACATCAATCTGGCGAAGTTTGCCCAGTCCTACGCCGTGCCGCAAAAGACGCTGGACACCATCCCCGCCGAAGTATCGTCGGGAACCTTTACGGGCCAGCCGTCGGCCGACATCGACGGCCAGGCCTTCAAGCTTGCCACCCAACGTCTGGGCTTTGAGCCCGATTCTTACGAGGCGCAGGCAACCGACTGGGCAAGCCTTGTCATCCTCACGGTCGCCAAGGCCAAGGAGGCTACGGGGACCGCGCTCAAGGACAACGTGCGCAAGATCAGCCAAGGTTCCGGCCAGAAGGTCTATAGCGCCATCGAGGGCCTGGCGATGCTGGCCGCGGGCAAGGACATCAATTACGAGGGCGTATCGGGCCCGTGCGACTTCACCGACATCGGCGACATTCAGGGTTGCCGCTTCCGTTACATGGAGGTGGTGGACGGCAAGCTGAAATTCCTCAAGATTGTGTGACGCTCTGGCGTGCCTTGCCTCGCCCGGTCTTGACGGCGGAGCGACGGGCGAGGAATTGCCTGCCGGGGCGAGGCGCTGAGCCCAATTTTAATCCTTCGCTCCCGGAATGGCCCCGGAGATGCCTGGAGGCGGCATGCGCGGCGAGGCAAGACGAACAGTGTTGGTGCCAGCGTCGGTGCCGGCGTTGGCGGGCCATGTCAAAATGCGTCATGACAACGTGCGCAATTGCTGGCTGATCCTGGCGCCGGAACGCGTCTTCACGCCTGATGCCGTTGCGGTCGCCGTGCTCCAGCTGTGCGATGGCAAGCGCAATGTCGAGGCCATTGCGGTCGCGCTGGAGCAAACCTACAACGCGTCCAAGGAGCTCATCCTCCAGGATATTTTGCCCATGCTGCAGGATCTTGCCGACAGGGGCGTGGTGACGGCATGAGCCCTCCTTCAACGAGCGCTGAGCCAACGCCCACCGTCGGACCCCCGCTCGGCTTGCTGGCCGAGCTCACGCATCGCTGCCCGCTGCAGTGCCCTTACTGCTCGAACCCGCTGCGGCTGGAGCGCGCCGACGGCGAGCTTCCAACCGAGGTTTGGCTCGACGTTCTCGAGCAGGCCGCTGCACTCGGGGTCCTGCAGCTGCATCTTTCGGGCGGAGAGCCGACGCTGCGGCGCGATCTTGAGGAGATGGTGGCGCTGGCGGCCAAGGCCGGGCTTTTTACCAACCTCATCACGGCGGGTGTGCTGCTGACGCGTGAGCGGCTGGAGCGGTTGGCGGCGCTCGGGCTCGATCATGTCCAGGTCTCCATCCAGGACGCGGAGCTTGCCAACGCCGATCGCATCGCCCGCTATGCCGGCAGCCACGCTAGAAAGCTTGAGGTCGCCCATTGGGTGCGCGCCCTCAAGCTGCCGCTCACCATCAATGCGCCCATGCACCGCCAGAACATCGCTAATCTCCCAGCGATCATCGACTTGGCCGTCAACCTTGCTGCGCAACGGCTCGAGGTGGCACACGTGCAGTACTACGGTTGGGCGCTCCAGAACCGCCAGGCGCTGATGCCGACTCGCCGGCAAGTGCTCGACAGCGTCGAGCTGGTAGAGCGGGCTCGCGAGCGCCTCAAGGGCGTCCTGGTCATCGACTTTGTGGTGCCGGACTATTACGCCCAGCGGCCGAAGCCGTGCATGGGCGGGTGGGGACGCGGTAGCATCAATATAACGCCCTCGGGAAAGGCGCTGCCCTGCCACGCCGCCGAGACCATTGCGGGGATCCGGTTCGATAATGTGCGCGACAAGCGCCTCGCCGAAATCTGGCTCCACTCCGACGCGTTCCAACGGTTCCGCGGCACCGATTGGATGGCGCAGCCGTGCCGCTCCTGCGAGTTGAGGACGGTCGATTGGGGCGGCTGCCGCTGCCAGGCCCTGGCCTTTGCCGGCGACGCGGGCCTGACCGATCCCGCGTGCGCCAAGTCCGCCCTGCATGCAGCGTTCACGCGAATTGCCGAAGAGGAGGCCGCCGAGCCGGCGCGGGAACTGGTGTTTCGCTCTCCTCGCGCAGGGCGCAAGGCGGCGATAGTTCGAAGCTGAGAGCTGCCGATTGGCGGGCGTGAGAACGCCGGCTAGCGGCGGCTGTCCCCCATGCGCTCGAGTGTTAGCGCGGTCCAGCCCGCTCGGCAGCTACGAGCTGCCAGCCCGAAGCCCGCCGCACGATAGGTTGCGGCCAGTTCGCGTGCTTGGTGGTCGAGAAGTCCGCAGAGCACTGCGATCCCGAGCGGGCGTAGCCCGGCGCGCATGGCGGGGGCGAGTTCGATTAAGGGGCCCGGCAGCAGGTTGGCGAGCACCAGGTCGAAGCTTCGCGGCCGGCGCAGGCGCGGATGCGCGAAGCCGGTAGCCGCGATGACGTCGACGCTCTGGCCGACGGCGTTGAGGCGCGCGTTGGTGCGCGCGATGGCGACCGCCAGCGGGTCGTTATCGACGGCGAGCACGCGGGCACCGGGAATGGCTCTGGCAGCCGCGATGGCAAGCACACCCGTTCCGCAGCCCAAATCCAACACGCTCCTGAAACGCCGGCGTCGGAGGAGCCGGTCCATGGCCTCAAGGCACAGGGTGGTCGTGGCGTTGTGTCCGGTGCCGAAGGCCGCGCCAGCTTCGATCTCGATCGCCATCCGCCGTGGACGGGTGCGCTCGCGGTCGTGGCGGCCATGCACCAGAAACCGCCCGGCCGCAACGGGAGGCAGCGCGGCTTGCGACAGGGCCACCCAGTCCTGGTCGGGCACGACTTCCAGAACGGGCGCCGGCGACCATGGCGCGCCGGCTAGATCCGCAAGGCAAGGTGGCGCGCCATAGTAGGCCTCAACGACGAAGCGTCCTGGCCCGTTCTCAAACAGCGTGACGGCGAGCGCGCGCGGGCTCGCCAGTTCGGCAAGGAGATCGGCTATGTCCCTTGCCGCGGCCAGCGCGCCTGGGGGGAAACGGATCTTAAAGAGCGGCATGGAGGGCGTTGGAGCACGAGCGCACGCCTGGCGCAATCGACGACGTTGCCCCGCGAGCCCGCGCGCTTCGGCTCTTTTTTGCGTGCGGGGCTGCGAGCGCCGAGCCCCGAGCGCGGTGAATTGAGCCGCTTATTTGCCCATTGGCTGCGCACGCATGAGCCCGCAACTGATGCTAGCTCAATCACCCCAGCGGCTCGCTCAGGTTGGTCGGGCTCTTGCCGCCGCGCGCAACTTGTACCAGGGATGGGGATTGCCAGGCACTTTGACGCGCAGCGTGTAGAGCGATGTGTGCGCGCAGCATAGCAAGGTGCGCAGATCCGGACCGCCGAAGGCGAAATTTACCGCCTGCTCTGGCCAGCGAATGACCCCGAGGCGCTTGCCGTCGGGCGTGAACACCCAGATGCCACCGGGCCCCGTGCAATAGACGCGGCCGATGCTGTCCACCTTGAGGCCATCTGGGATGCCTGGTTCCGTGCCTTCGTTCATGTCCGCGAAGATGCCGCGTCCGAGCAATTTGCCGTCGGCATCAAGCTTCAGCGCGTGGATGTACTTGGAGGAGCGCGTGTTGGCCACATATAGGGTCCGCTCATCGAGCGACAGCGCCAGCCCATTTGGGTATTCGCAAAGCGCAAGCTGGGTGAGCACGCCGTCGGGCCCCAGGCGATAGACAGCCGCCCCATCCCAGAGGTTGTCATCACCGGCCGGGCCCGGGATCTCCCGCTGGTGATAGGCACGGCGCTTGTCAGGATCGGTGAAATAGAGGCAACCATTCGAGTGGCAAATGACATCGTTGGGCCGCGCGAAGCGGCCGCCCCTATATCTGTCGGCAAGGATTTCGACCTTCCCGTCCCTCTCCATACGGCTCAAGAATCTGCCATCGCCTTCGCACAGAATGAGGCGCCCCTCAAGATCGAAGGTCGTGCCGTTGCCGCCCTGGGTGTCGCTCCTGACCACTTCGGGCCTCTGGCTCGGTGCCATGCGAAACAGTTTGTTCTGTCGGATGTCGACGAAGTACCAGTAGTCATCGGGGTGCCAAATCGGGCCCTCAGTGAACATGAAGCCGGTGGCGAGGCGCTCGGCCTCGGTGGTTTCCAGGACCTCCGGCAAATCGTTGGCGGGCATCGCTCGTGCTCCTTGGGCTGCGATCGGCTCAAGCTTGCTTTGCGTCCTCCAGAATCATCGCCGCCCCCTTTTCGCCGATCATGATCGAGGGGGCGTTGGTGTTGCCGCCGATCACCTGGGGCATGATGGATGCGTCCATCACCCTGAGCCCGCGGAGCCCGTGCACCCTGAGGCGTGGGTCCACGACGGCGTCAGGTCCGTGTCCCATGCGACACGTGCCGACGGGATGAAGGTTGGAGACGCCGCGGTTGCGCAAATCCTCGATCAGCGCCGCGTCGCTCGTCACCTCCGGTCCAGGTTGCACCTCCGCGACAATGTAGGGCTTGAGCGCCGGTTGGGCGGCGATCTTGCGCGCTAGCCGGATACCATAGAGCATGGCGTCGATATCGTGCGGGGTCTCGAGAAACTTGAACTCGATCTTTGGCGGGCGCAGCGGGTCGGGACTCTTCAGGCTCAGCCTGCCGCGCCCTTCGGGGCGCAGGTGCACCGGCGAGATCGTGAACCCGGGCCACTTGTGGGCCCAGACCCCATGGCGGTCGCGCTTCTCGATCGACCAAAGAAAAATGTTCATCTGCAGGTCCGGACGATCGAAGCGGGGATCCGATCGCACCAAGATACCGGCGAGCGTGCTAATGCCGGCGAGCGGCCCAGAGCGAGCGAGCACATACTGGAGGCCGGCGAAGACCTTGCGGGCGCGAGAGGAAGCAAGATCGTTGAGCGTGCGTCCTTTGCTGGCGCGCCAGGCGGCGTAGGAGTTGAAATGGTCGTGCAGATTGGCGCCGACCGCCGGCAGGTCGCGCCGTACGGCAATCCCCATCTCGTTGAGATGCGCGGCCGGTCCGATGCCCGACAGCAACAGCAGCTGCGGCGAGCCATAGACGCCGCCTGAGACCACCACCTCGCCGCGGCAGCGTGCCGTTTCGAGGCCACGCGGGCTGTGGTACTCGACGCCGGCAGCGCGGCCATCCTCGATGAGAATGCGCGTGGCATGCGCATTCGGGATGACCATGAAATTCTTTCGGTGGCGTGCGGGTCTCAGATAGGCAACCGCGGCGCTCCAGCGCCGGCCGTTGCCGACGGTCGATTGGTAGTAGCCGACGCCCTCTTGCGTGGCGCCGTTGAAATCCTCATTGCGCGGGATCCCCGCCTGGACCGCGGCGTCGATGACGGCATCGATAATTTCGCTGCGAAAACGATTGTCGCTCACCTTGAGCGGCCCACCCACGCCATGGAACTCGTTCTCGCCCCGCTCCTGGTCTTCCGCCTTGCGGAAGTACGGCAGCACGCCGGTATAGTCCCAGCCCTCGCAGCCGCGCTGGCGCCAGCCGTCATAGTCGGCCGGTGTGCCTCGCATGTAGACCATGCCGTTGAGAGAGCTCGTTCCGCCGAGCATCTTGCCGCGCGGCTGATAGGAAGTGCGGCCGTTGAGACCGGCCACCGGCTCGCTTTCGAACTTCCAATTATAGATCTCGTGCGTATAGAGCTTGTGATAACCGATCGGGATGTGGATCCAAGGGTAGCGATCGCGGCGACCGGCCTCGAGCAGCAGCACCCGATAGCGCCCCGACTCCGATAGGCGTGCCGCCACCGCGCAGCCGGCAGATCCCGCCCCGGTGACGATGAAGTCGAAGGTCTCCTGGTGCATAATTCTCCCGCCCCTCCTTTAGTGCCGATGGCCACGCCCCGAACAGGAGTGTGGCCGCTCCGGAGAGGGGCAATTTGGCTCCCATTCAACAACGAGCGTCAACCCGGCGGCAGCGGATTTCCCATGCAGACCTGACCTGCGGCCAGGGTCGGGCGGTGCGCCGCCGTCGACTCGGCGTGCGACAACGAGAGGTGACGTTCGACCCACAAGGTCGGCTCGCGCGTCGTAATTCTCAGGCGCAATCGGCATGATTTTACCGCGCGCTTGCCGACGCGCCCATCGCTTTGGTGAGTGCGGGGATTGGCGAAGGCCAAAGACGGCTGCCCGGCGTGAGGCGAACTGGGGGCGATGGCGCCTATTCGAGCGCATGGGCTGGCAGTGTGCGCGCGCTTGCATGGACACGCGGGAGCTTCCTTTTCCATTCATCTGCAGTTCATCCGCGCGCTCCCCATTTCGCCATCAACACGCTCTGTCCTTAACCGATAACGACGGGAGATACGCGATGCCGCTGCCTTTCTTTCTCGCCGGGCTTGTTGGCAAAGTCGCCTCTGGTGCAGTTGCCAAAGCGTGGACTGCCAAGGCATCGGCGGCGAGCGCCAAGGCCAGCGTCGGCGTCCATGGTAACCACGGGCTTGGTCGGAAACTGGCAAGTGAGGTTGCAGACAAGCTGAGCGACAAGGCGGTCGAAGCGGTACTCGCAAAGAGGGAGAAGAAAGGAAAGCGGGACAACGAAAAACAGTGCCCTTGACGCAAGACAGCCGCGAGCCTTGCGAATGGTCACGTTCCAGGCCCGGCTTGGTACCCAAACCCGCCCACTTGACGCACCCCGCCGGGCTGGCCGTCCGCGAGCCGCCGCCTTCGGTCGACACGACCCGAACTCGGCGTCGGTGACGTGCATTGCCCTTCCAGATCCTCGTTGCCCCAGCTGATGCGCCGGCTATTGGTGCGGGCCCCGTCTGGCCAAATGGCGTGGTGACGCAGGGTTGGTCTGACAGCTTCGCCACGCTGACCCATTGGTGAGGGAGATCGTATGAAGAGGGCCCCGCTTGCCGCCATGTTTGCGGTCGTGTGCATTTTCCCGGCATGGGGCCAGACGGCTCCAGCCAAGGGACCTGATGACGAGTGCGTCGCGTTGTGGAGGGACTTCGATAAGGATGACGACGACATTCTCAGCGCAGCTGAGGCAGTTCGGCTAAAAGCGGTATTGGCAATCATCGATACCAATAAAGACGGACTGGTCGGCAAGGATGAGTTCATGGCGGCCTGCCGTAAGGGCATTCTCAAGGACGCGAAGAAGTAGATAGTCTAAGGCTCATTTCGGGGCCGACAGGCGAAAGCACGGACAGCATTGATCTAGATGCCGTAATGGGCCCGGCTTCAGAGCTTAAGGGAAAGGTGGCTGTCTCCCGGTAAGTGGTGGTGAACGGTCCCTGGATGTTTGAGCACCGGGCCCCAAGCATCGCAAACCCGGTGGGAGACAGCCCCCCCGTGAATCACTATGCCGGAATCGATTTTGGCACTTTCAAGCGTGTGCATTGTCGACGCAACCGGAGAGCTCGTGAAGGAAGCGAAGGCGGAGAGCCACCCCGACACACTCGTGAAGTTCTTCAAAGCCTTTGCGCGTGAGTTGGGTTACCGCGTGGGCGGCAACGTCAGGTTCTGGTCTTTTGGGAACTTGCGTTGCCCCTTCTGCCTGAGGTGGCGCGCGTCATCAGGTCGGCCGCTCGACTCGTAAATCTCCGCCAGCAATCCGTAGATGCGGCCCGACTCGATAGGCGTACCGATCGCACCCTCGAGCAGCGGCTGCGCGGAGGATGTTTGCCCCAACTTGCGATAGAGCAGCGCCATCATGTATGTGCTGTCCTCGCTCGGATCGACGCCGTGCGCCTTCACGCAGTCGGCAAGCGCGTCCTCGAGCTTCTTCATGCCATACCGCACAAAACAGCGCGATAAGAACGCCTGTGGATGCGGCTCGAGTTTCAGCGCACGGCCATACTCATTCTCGGCGTCCACCAGACGCCCCATCTGGCGATAGGTCCACGCCAGCATGCGCGACACCAACGGAGCCTCCGGCGTGAGGTCTTGCGCGGCGCCGAGATCGGCCAGAGATTTGTCGAGGTCCCCGACATTGCGATAGGCGACGCCGCGGTGAACCAGGAGTTCGGTCCGCGTCTTGGGGCTCAGGTCGTTGTGGCCGAGCACGCGCGTGCATACGCTGATCGCGGCGTTGAGCTGCGGAGCACTTTCGGTGTCGACGGAGATGTTCATGCAGTCGCTCGAGGGCTCCGTCTCGGTCTGCGCGGCCGCAGGCGTGATGCTCGCGAGGAAGGTGATCAGGATCGCTACTGCTATCACCAAGTTAGAGTCTCGCATTGCCGTATCCATCGAACCCTTTGCAGCCGGCGACACCACGGGAGATGCCCGTTACCCTGGTCTCGATGCAATCACAGTACAGGGAGGAGACGATTACAACGCACACGCTGGCGGTCGTGCGCCGAGCCTAACCGCCCGGCAGATGCTGCTCCCGCCGGTCGTCAAGATCATCGGCGCCTGTGACCACATATTCGTGCGGGGTGCCCCCCCTCGCCGCTCTCACACGCTGGGAGTGCTCCGCCAAAGGCCTCTTACCGGCACAGAACTTGTTCTTGTTTCAATGTATTTCTTCGCTGCTTGGCGAGGTGATCGCCCCTTTGGAGCAACAGCCGCTCTAAGTCGCATGCACAGGATCAAAACGGCGAAAACAAGTGCCAGAAACGCGATCTTGCTTACTGCGTGAATGCAGAAGGAAGTCAAGGTGCCGACCGCTAGCTCCCCAAAACTCCCTCTCCCGATTTCGGAGAGCGCGCCGCAGAGCGACAGGATCAGCGCAACACAAATGAGGTCGATTTGCAGGCGCCTCCATATGCGTCTCCACTTCCATGATGGTATGCCCATCATGTCCAGCCCCCGTCCGTTCGTCTTTGCGCGCAGAGAGCGAGCTTGACGCTGTGCTTGTTTTCTCTGCAGGTACTTTATCTAATCGATGACCCTTGTAATCGACAAATCAGAGGGCCCCGCGCGCGTTCCCCTTAAGCACAGCCGTGGCTTGCAAGCAACTTCGTTTGGGCTGACCCAACGAGCGGCGTCTCGATAGTGACTGTGTCCGGCAATAGCATCAGCGCAGCTCGCAAGTGGGCTTGGCCAGATTGATAGGCCGCGTGCCGTCGACAGGGATATTGGAACAAGCCGAAATATGCTTGATTGGCGTGCCGGGAATGCTGCCCCGCGCCCGACGAGAAGAGGGGACTGAGAACGGACGGAAATGCGATACGCCTTCAACTTTCGCGACATCTGGGCTCAGTGGCCTGCCATAGCCGAAGGCATTGGCGTGACGCTGATGCTCACCGCTGTCACTATGCTGGCAGGACTGGCGATTGGCGCCCTCGGTGCGGCAGGCCGCGTCTACGGGCGGTCCTGGCTGCGAACGCCGTTAGCGGCCTATGTCGAGGTGGTCCGCAATACCCCGTTGCTCGTGCAGCTCTTCATAATCTTCTTCGGTCTACCAAGCCTTGGCGTGCGGCTCGATGCGGTAACGGCGGCCCTCATTGCCCTCTCCGTGAACCTCGGCGCCTACACTACCGAGATCATCCGTGCCGGCCTCGAGGCCGTGCCGCGGTCGCAGATTGAGGCCGGTTACTCCCTTGGGCTCTCTGGCGTACAAGTGTTTCGCCACGTCGTGCTGTCGCCCGCTATCCGCATCGTCTATCCCGCACTGACCAGCCAGTTCGTGCTGATGATGCTGGCGACGAGTATCGTCTCCCAGATTTCCGCTCCAGACCTCTTCCACATCGCGTCCATCATTCAGTCGCGTACCTTCCGCGATTTCGAAATCTACACCGTCATCGCCATGGTCTACCTGGCACTGGCTTTGATATTGAAGCTGCTGTTCGCCGCAACCGCCCAGATCGCCTTCGCCCGTCGATGATCCGCGAATTCTCTCTCGTCGACATCTACTATCTGCTGCTCGCCGCGCGTTGGACGCTGGCCTTGACCGGACTTGCGTTCCTGGGCGGCGGCCTCGTCGGCCTACTGATCGCCGTTCTCCGCGTCTCGCCCGTGGCTCCCCTGCGTGCGCTCGGCGCGGGCTATATCAGTATCGTGCAGGGCATTCCATTGTTGGCCTGGCTGTTCGTCTTCTTCTTCGGCCTTCCGATCCTTGCCGGCGTGCGCGTATCACCCTGGATCGCGGCGATGGTCGCCTTCTCAATATACGCAGGCGCCTTTCTCGGCGACATCTGGCGCGGCTGCCTGCAGGCGATCCCGCGCCAACAATGGGAAGCTAGCGCGTCGCTCGGGCTTAGCTTCGCCGACCAGCTACGCTACATCATCGTTCCGCAGGCCGTGCGGGTCGCCATTCCACCGACGGTTGGCTTCCTGGTCCAGCTCATCAAGAATACATCGTTGGCCGCTGTGATCGGTTTCGTCGAGCTGACGCGCGAGGGCCAGCTCACGAATTCGACGACCTACCGTCCATTCACCGTTTACATCGTCGTCGCTGCGATTTATTTCGCCATGTGCTTTCCGCTGACGCAGTGGAGCCGGAGCCTGGAAAGGACGCTTCGTGTCTCTCGTTGAACTCCGCGACGTGGTTAAGCGGTTCGGGGCAAACACCGTGCTTGACCGCGTCTCGCTCACCGTGGAACCCGGTGAGATCATCGCCGTCATCGGTCGCTCCGGCTCAGGCAAGAGTACGATGCTGCGTTGCATCAATGGCTTGGAGTCAATCCAAGGCGGGCGTATCGTTTTCGACGGCGAGACAGTCAATGATCCTGCGACCAATCTGCGTAAGTTGCGCCAGCGCGTCGGCATCGTATTCCAGAGCTACAATCTGTTCCCGCACCTCTCGGTGGAGCGGAACATCACGTTGGCACCCCGTGTGGTGAAGGGCATGGAGCGCGATGCGGCCCGCGATCTTGCTTCGCGCGCCCTCGCCAGGGTCGGTCTTGCCGACAAGATCGATGCCTATCCGGACCAGCTCTCCGGTGGCCAGCAGCAGCGCGTGGCAATCGCCCGGTCGCTCGCCATGCAGCCCCAGCTCATGCTGTTCGACGAGATCACCTCGGCCTTGGATCCTGAGCTCACTGGCGAGGTGCTCAAGGTGCTCGAGCAAGTTGCGAAAGAGGGTATGACAATGATGCTCGTGACACATGAGATCGGTTTCGCCCGGCGTGTGGCCACGCGCCTCATCTTCATGCACAGTGGCCGCATCTGGGAAGCGGGCCCTGCTGGCGATGTACTCGCCAAGCCGCGCACGCCCGAGCTTGCAACTTTCCTCGATGCCGTACTTCACTGAGCGCCGGACAGTACCGAGCAGGAGAACCCCGTCATGTATCGCGTCCTCACCGCGCTGGTAACCGCAGCCGCCCTTGCTTCCGGCATTGCTGGAGCGAAAGCGGATACGTTCGCAGATATTCTCAAGACCGGCGTTGTTCGCATCGCCGTGCCGCTCGACGTGCCACCCTTCGGGTCGATGAGTCAGGAGCGTAAACCAGAAGGCTTCGACATCGACCTGGCGCAGATGGTGGGCAAATCACTGGGCGTTAAGGTCGAGCTGCAGCAGGTCACTGCCGCCAATCGGATTCCCTATCTGCTGACCGATAAGGTCGATGTCGTGATCTCGGTACTGGGTCTGACACCCGAACGGGCCAAGCAGATCATGTTCACGGCTCCGTATGCAGATACCAATCTCGCCGTCTACGGACCCAAAAGCACCGCCGTGAAGTCGGCCGCCGAACTTGGCTCGCTCCGGGTCGTTGCCGCCAAGGGCACGACGCAGGATCTTGGGCTCAGCGAGATGAACCCGCAAGCCAACATCATGCGCACGGAAGACGACGCAACAGCAGCCACAGCGTACATTACGGGCCAAGCCGATCTTTTCGCGACAAACAGTTTGATCATTCCGGACATGATGAAGCGGGCGCCCAACAAAGAGTTCGACCTCAAGTTCGTCATTCGGAGAAGCCCTGCCCACATGGGCGTGAAAATGGGTGAGTTTGCGCTGCTGCAGTGGCTCAACAGCTTCATCTTCTTCAATACGATGAATGGCGAGCTCGACAAACTGCACAGGAAATGGCTGAACGCGCCAATGGCGCCGCTGCCCACGCTGTGATGGAGGACACTTTGAGCGAAATCGAATGGGCGCGCCACAAGGCGGCCGAGCTCGCCGAGTTGGCCGAACGTAATGCCATCGTCATCGTGCCGATCGGGTCGACCGAGCAGCACGGGCCCCACCTGCCGACCCAAGTCGACACACGCTTGGTCACCGAGGTTGCACAACGCGCGGCGCGCGTCATGAGCTCCAGACACCCAACCCTCGTCACGCCCACGATCCCCTACGGCATGAGCGAGCATCACATGTCCCTCAACGGCACCATTACGCTCGATTACGCCACCATGGCGGGGATGCTGGGATGCGTGTGCCATTCCATCCTGCGGGATGGCTTCAAGCGCATCTTCATCCTCAACGGCCACGGGGGCAATACCGACGGCATTTATACTTTCATCAGTGAGTTCACGGTCAGACATCGGGTACCGCTGGCCGGCGGCACCTATTGGAATATCGCCCAGACCGAGATCACCCAGATCCTCGAGAAGCAGAAGGCGCTGCTGCACGCCTGCGAGGCCGAGACGTCGATGATGCTGGCGCTCGCCCCCGAGCTGATAGATCGAGATGGGCTCTCACAGATCCGCGGCGATCTCGTTCCTGGGCTTAGCGCCATTCCTGGCGTGAATGCTGGCGTATACCGTTGGCGTCAGCTGGCGAGCCGTTCGCTGAGCGGCGTTATCGGCGAGGTTGGCGCGGCGAGCCCCGAGAAGGGCGAGCGTTTGCTCCAGGCCATTGCATCAGCGGTGGCGAAGGCGCTGCTGGAGGAACGCCTCTGGCAAGAGCCGATCTGAGGCGGACGCAAGGCCAAGCCTGGGCAGTCGACCCGTCGCCGCCCGCGCAAGGCACATGGGTCAGAGAGCATGTTGGACTACGAGGTCAACCGCACTTGGTGTTCTATTTCAATGGCTTCATGCGCGGTGACAAACAGCATTGCCCCGCTGTTTTCTGGGCGTTTTCGATTTGCAGTTTCCTACTGAGCGGCATCGACGGCGTGATCAGGTCGCCATGAGGAGCAGCGGCCCCAAGCCGCTGAGCTGGGCCGCTATACGGGGCGTAACGCGTCAGAGACATCCGCTGGTCCGCGGCCATTGAGGACATTCGCCAATGCGTTTAGCCATAAGATTTCGGGAACAACGGGGACTGGCATGGGTGGATTTGGAAGCGGTCGATACTCATCGGGTCCGACATGGGAGAGCACAAAGAGCATTGATCTAGATGCCGTAATGGGCCAGGCCTCAGAGCTTAAGGGAAAGGTGGCTGCCAATCAGCATCGTTGCTCAGGCGAATGGGCTGCGCGTTCTTTATTGGGCCACGCGTCCAACGGGCGAGGGGGTCAGCGTCGATGAGTTCGTGCCCTTCGGTTACACTCGACCAGCTTCGGCGGACGCCGGCAATCGCTCACTTGTCTGAAGTGCGGGCGTTGTAGCCGGCGGATTGGCAATCGCTTGTCGGCAATGCCATGGGCTGACACACGCCTCGCGGAGCCCGGCACAACGCGCAATGAATTGCGCGGACAGAATCGCGAACCGGCTGCACGACATGTTGAGGGGCAGCATGAGGGGCAAGTCGGAGTTTCCATCGACGCCGTCCCGGGCGCGTTGGAAGATCTATTGGCGATTTAAGCACCCGCACGATGTGCTTCGGAGCCGGTGGATTTCCGGAGTAAACGCACGGTTTGGTATTTGAGGTGCGTGCCACACTCAAGAAGCTGAGGACAGGCCTCGAATGCTCAACGTTTGTTTGCACGCATTCTATTCGGTCGCGCGAATCACAATTCGCATGTTCCCTAAAGTCAAGTCCGAACATCTGGGTACGGCGTGAAAAACGCGCGATGCGCGACGCTAAAAAACCGCGATTCTGGATTGTTGTGGACGTGCATTAGCAAGCGGGGGTATCACATGCACAAGTTGGCGGGCATAGTGTATCTGGCGACATTCATTGTAGCTCTTGGCACCTTCTCAGCGGTCGTTTTGGATGCGCAGCGAGGTCAATCTCATGATCGCGTCCTTCCGCGCAACCCATCGCGTCAATCGACTAACACTGAGCAAGCGGTCGTCAACCCGAGCACGCCGCCTGCGATTCGCCCGGCTGAGTTCCGCGATCGCGGTCAAATCGAGCCGATCGCGCGCCACGACGCAAACGCACCCCTAGCCATTGCTCCTTCAGTGTTCCCGGAACATGCACCAGACGTGTCCATAGCCCCGTGGTCCACTGTGACGGTGACGACCTCGATTGCCCGAACGTTGTCCGGCGAAGGCCCCAAGCAATAGACGTCCCGGCGATCGTTGCTGCGTAGCTGACAGAGCGCGCCGCAGCCGGCCGTAGTCGGTTGAGGCTCGGCGTCAAGTTCGGCCCACACGATCGCCGGACAGCGGCCTTGCAGGCGGCGAAGGTTGATGATGGCAGGAAGCACAGAGAATAAATCAGCCGGAGGTCGGTGAAGATGAGAGGAGCTGGATGATTGTCTCGACGGCGGATCGCGTTCTTGTCTTAAGTTGACCGGAGGGGCCAGCAAGGCTGCAGATCTAGGAGGTGAAAGACCTCTGCCGTCAATTGCCCGACTTCGAACGGCTAGCATATCCGGTGCGCGGCGAGGTAACGAACCGCGTTCTGCTCGTAAGCGCCACGGCCGCTTTGCCTAAGGTTGCGCGCCGTACCTCTATCCCGACCGAATCGGACTTTGCAGCGCCTTTCGCAATTCCGCCCTGGCTCAAGGTCGCCTTGCGCTGCGTGGATTGCCGTGGTCAGTTGGTTTAGAGGGCAAGGGGCTGGATCGTTCCTGCACCCGCGAACGTTGCTGCGTGCACGAGGGCAGGCGTTCGAAAGCCGCCAGGGAAGCAAGGCGGACTATAGGCCACCCGGCTCAGCGAGCGCTATAGGGTTTGGCTGACGTCGTCGGAGCAGCGTCGGCGACATGCGACCGGCAGCGCTGCGGCGGATGACCACCGACCCCCGTTTCCAACGCAGAGCGGCATGAAGTTCGTGTGTGTGTGCAAGGGGTTGTGAGTCTCTTGCCATTGCCTCGGAGGGTGATTGGGCCGACCTCCATCGTTGATCGCAGCGGCACAATCGATCCGCAGTGGCGTGCGAGAGGTCTGTAGAGTAAAGCCGACTAACCTTGAAGCGCGAACTGTCGCGGCCCTCTATTAGTGCAACGAACCGCTGCACCGGAACCGCCGCATCGCCGCCATCTCCCAGACAGGAACTGGTCGTCCCAAATATCGTTCTTCTCCAGAATCAACAAACTCGCGCTTCGACCTCAAGATGCAGCCCGGACTGATTGGCGCCGTCCTCTACGCGAAGGACCTTCAACGGCTCACGGAGTTCTACTCCGCCGTAGCCGGTCTCCAGGTGCAGATTATCCGCGAGGGATTTGCCGTCCTGGGGCAACGGCCATCCCAATTGGTGATCGTGCGAATTCCACGACGCATCTCAGAGTCGATAAGCATCGAGACACCCCCCATTCTCCGTGAAGACACGCCCATCAAACTCGTCTTCATCGTCGCGAACATCACGGCTGCGCGCAAAAGCGCGGCTGAGCGGGGCGGCAACGTCAGACCGGGCGCCAGCGAATGGCAATTCGAAGGCGCCAAGGTCTGCGATGGCCACGATCCTGAGGGCAATGTGTTCCAACTCAGGTACCCGGGCTGAAATAGGTCACCCGCGGACCAGGCCGATCGTTTGCAAGTTCTCAAGCTGGGCGCAGCGAGGCCGGGGATGAAAGCACGTCGATTGATTGACGGGGCGAAAGCTCGATAACTTTGCGAGTATTCGTTAGTGGCACACTTATATGAGCACCCCCATGTCAAGCCCCCCCCTTTTCTTTTCTTTCTTTCTTCCTGTCCCCCTTTCTCTTGTTCGACCGCGCCGCAGGCTTTCTCCCGCCCCGACCGCCGTATTGTCGCAGGTCGGCGCGCGCAAGATCA
>DATBGH010000008.1:0-46984 GCA_036558085.1 Hyphomicrobiaceae bacterium | reverse complement strand
AAGCCGTTTATGCACCCCTCGCCGACATCGTGTCCGCACTGGCCGCATGGCTCAACCGGCTGCAGTTCCTCACGATCCGGCAGTACTTGAGCCTCGTTTTCGTCGCCCTCGTCGGCCTGCTGTTGGTGGTGTCGATATGGCTGTGATCCGTGATCTTGCCGTACAGGGTGTGCAAATGCTGCTGGTCCTGGCGCTGGCACCCCTCCTCTTGGGGTTCACGCGCAAGCTCAAGGCGCGCATGCTGCGCCGGCGTGGTCCGCCGCTGTTGCAGCCCTATCGCGATCTTCTGCGGCTCATTCGCAAGCAGGTGGTGATCGCCGAGAATGCGTCGTGGCTTTTTCGCAGCGGCCCCTACATGATCTTCGCGGCCACCTGGGTGGCGGCGGCGCTGGTGCCGACGTTTGCGACCGGCCTCACATTTAGCTGGGCCGCCGATCTCATCGCCATTACCGCGCTGATCGGGTCGGCGCGTTTCTTTCTGGCTCTGGTCGGCATGGATATCGGCACCAGCTTCGGTGGCATCGGCTCCAGCCGTGAGATGATGTTCGCTTCGCTCGCCGAACCGGCAATGATCATGATTGTTTTCACGGTGGCGCTGATCGCCGGCTCAACCCAGCTCTCGAGCATCGCTCAATTCATCCTCACCAATGCTTCCTTGCGTGTCTCGCTGGGCCTGGCATTGGTGGCACTCATCATCGTCGCCATTGCCGAAAACGCGCGCATCCCCGTCGACAACCCGGCCACGCACTTGGAGCTCACGATGGTGCACGAGGCGATGGTGCTGGAATATTCGGGCCGCCATCTCGCCATGATCGAGCTCGCCGCAGCCACCAAGTTGCTGCTCTACGTCTCCCTCATCGCTTGCATCTTCTTTCCCTGGGGCCTGGCCGGACCCGATGGCGATTTCCGCGCCTATCTCGTCGGTGTCATCTCCTATCTCGGCAAATTGACGGTCGGCGGGTTCCTGCTCGTGCTGTTCGAGACCTCGATCGCCAAGATGCGGGTGTTTCGCGTGCCCGACTTCCTTGGCATTGCTCTCATGCTGGGCCTGCTCGGCACGTTGCTGCGGTTCGTCTCGGGGAGCTTCTAGCGTGACCGGGGCTTGGTTCGACGTCGCACACATGCTGGCCGGCGGCCTGGTGCTGCTGAGCCTGATGCTGCTCTACCAGGACCGCATGTTCGCGCTCCTCAACGTGTTTGGCCTGCACGCGCTGGTGCTGTCGCTATCCGTTGCCTGGCAGGCCCAGGTCCAACACGCGCCGCACCTCTACATCACTGCGCTCATCGCCCTCGTGCTCAAGGCGTTGATAATCCCCGTGGCGTTGCGGCGCATCGTCGTGCGGCTCGGCATTCACCGCACAATCGAGACGGTGGTGGGAATCGGCCCGACTATGCTGGCCGGCATGGGGCTCGTCGCCCTTTCCATGGTGGTCATGCTGAAGGCGACCGCCCAGGCCGACCCACTCGCCCGCGAAGATCTGGCGTTCGCGCTCTCAGTCGTGCTGCTCGGGCTGTTGATGATGGTGACGCGCCGCAACGCCGTGAGCCAGGTGGTCGGCTTCATGTCGCTCGAGAACGGCTTGATCCTTGCCGCCGCTGGTGCCAAAGGCATGCCGCTGGTGGTCGAGATCAGCATCGCCTTCTCTGTCCTCATCGCGTTCATTGTAATCGGTGTATTCTTGTTCCGCATCCGCGAGCGGTTCGACTCGGTTGATGTGGGTGCGCTCGATGCCTTCCGGGGGGAGCGGCTGTGAGCGCGCTTGGGCTCAATCCGGGCTTGGATGCCCTGGGCGCAGTCCTGGTAATTCCTGCGGCCGGCGCTGTCCTATTGGCGTTGCTGCCCGGCTTCTGGCTGAGCGCACGCCTCAATGTGCTGATCTCGTTCGCTACCCTGGCGGCTGCGCTCTCCCTGCTCATCGACCGGCCCGCCCCCGGTACCTTCCTGTTCGTCGACGACCTCAACGTGGTGTTTGTCATGCTCACCACTTTCGTCGCCTTCACAACCAGCGCGTTCAGCGCCAGCTACATCGGCCATGAGTTGGAGATCGGGCGGCTGACGCCGCGCTATCTGCGCTTCTATCACGCCATGTACCAGATCCTCATGTTCGCCATGAACCTCGGTCTGCTGGCCAACAATATAGGCCTGATGTGGGTGGCCGTTGAGCTTGCCACGCTCACGACGGTGCTCATGGTCGGCATCTACCGCACGCATGAGGCGATCGAAGCGGCCTGGAAGTATTTCATCCTGGGCAGCGTCGGCATAGCGCTCGCCTTGTTCGGCACCATCCTGGTCTACATGGCGGCGCGCCCGGTGCTGGGCGAGGGCCAGGACGCGATGGTGTGGACGACGCTGATCAAGCGCTCAAGTGGCTTCAGTGCCGAGCTCTTGAACGTCGCCTTTGTCTTCCTAATGCTGGGCTATGGCACCAAGGTTGGGCTGGTACCCCTGCACGCCTGGCTGCCGGATGCGCATGCGGAAGGTCCCACCCCGATCTCGGCGGTGCTGTCGGGCTTGCTCCTGAACGTCGCGCTCTACGCCCTACTGCGGTTCAAGATGCTGCTCGCTGGCAACTCGGCTGCGGTCGCTCCCGGCTCATTGATGGTGGCGATGGGCCTGGTGTCGCTGATCTTTGCAGCGTTCATGCTCTACCGTCGGCGCGACATCAAACGCATGTTCGCCTACTCCTCCATCGAGCACATGGGCCTCATCACCTTTGCCTTCGGCATGGGTGGGCCGCTCGCCAACTTTGCCGGCCTCCTCCATATGAGCATGCATTCGCTCACCAAGTCGGCGATATTCTTTGCGGTCGGCCACATCGCTCAGGTCAAGGGAACGCAGCGCATGGCGGCCATCCGCGGCCTTACCGAAAGTCATCCGGTGTTGGGTTGGGGATTGGTGCTGGGCGTGGTGGCCATTGCCGGCCTGCCGCCGCTCGGCATTTTCATGAGCGAGTTCCTGATCGTCAGCTCCACCTTCGCGCGCGCGCCGCTGCTCGCGATTTTTCTCATGGTCGGGCTCTTGATTGCGTTTGGCGCGCTGCTGCTGCGCCTCAGTGAGGTCGCGTTCGGAGACCCTGCCGGCAGCACGGCGCCCGTCAAGGCCTCCTACGTGCCCTTGTTCGCACATTTGGGGCTGGTGCTCGCCGCTGGCATCTACCTGCCGGCCCCCCTGGTGGTCTGGTTCCAGACTGTCGCGCGACTGCTCGGTTGAAACCATGTCACATCGCCGGCTCATCCTCGGTATTTCCTCTCCCCTCCAAGATCAGCGCGAGAGGCAAAATCGCGCGCGGTGCGTGCCATGACCTTCCTGACGGCACTGGCGAGCAAAGGCAGCCGGGTGGCGGCGCAGCGCCCTTGGCCGCGCGTCGAGGTCGATGCACCGACCTGGCGTGAGGCGGTCGTCGGGCTCGCCGCGGGCGAGGCCACGCTGCTTGGGCTGTGGAGCGACGGACAAGCCGTGCATTTGGCCCTGTGCGCCGCCG
The DNA here is from genome assembly GCA_036558085.1 of Hyphomicrobiaceae bacterium. Taxonomy (GTDB): domain Bacteria; phylum Pseudomonadota; class Alphaproteobacteria; order Rhizobiales; family Hyphomicrobiaceae; genus AWTP1-13. The sequence continues at coordinate 43,502 of DATBGH010000008.1, read as the reverse complement.
AGACAGCCCAGGTCCTCGTCATCAGCATACCCTGCCCCGCGCGGCGCTTTCCCTCTGTCGCCATCGCACATCCGCCGGCGCTGCGGCTTGAGCGTGTGATCCGCGACCTCTACGGCCTCGAACCGGAGGACTCGCCCGACAGGCGCCCCTGGCTCGATCACGGGCGCTGGGGCCTGCGCCAGCCCCTCGGTGTGCCCGAGCCGGCGTCTGCTGCGGGCGATGCTTACCCCTTCCATGCAGCGGTCGGCGCGCCACTGCATCAGATCCCGGTGGGCCCTGTCCACGCCGGCATCATCGAGCCCGGCCACTTCCGCTTTAGCTGCAACGGCGAAGCCGTGGTGCGCTTGGAAGAGCGACTGGGCTATGTGCACAAGGGCATAGACGGTCTCATGCGCGGCGCGTCCCTCGACCGAGCGGCGAAGTTGGCAGGGCGCACCTCGGGGGACAGTACGGTCGCCTACGCCACCGCCTTTGCCAGCGCGGTGGAAGCGGCGCTGGGCCTAGACATCCCGCCGCGGGCTATGTTCCTGCGCGCTCTGATGGCCGAACTTGAGCGTCTCGCCAACCACTTTGGCGACATCGGTGCCGTCTGCAACGACGCCTCCTTCTCGCTTATCCACGCCCATTGCGCAATCTTGCGCGAACACGTCCTGCGCGTAGCCGACATCGCCTTTGGCCATCGCTTGATGATGGACTGCGTGGCGCCGGGCGGGACCGCCGTCGACCTCGCGCCGGCGGGCGCGCAGGCGCTACCAACGCTCATGCGCACGATCCGGCGCCGCATTCCAGAGCTGGTCGAGCTCTACGACAGTACTGCCTCACTGCAGAACCGCACCATCACGACCGGCACGCTCACGCAACAACTGGCGCGCCAATACGGCGCCGGCGGCTTCGTTGGCCGGGGCTCCGGGCGCGCCTTTGATGCCCGCAAGCTGCCAGGATATCCGCCTTATGGCGACCTGCGGTTCGAAATGGTTGTGCGGCAAAACGGCGACGTCGACGCGCGGGTGTGGGTGCGCATCGGCGAGATCGCTCAATCGCTGGCGCTCATCGAGCAGATCCTGGAGCGGCTGCCGCCTGGCCCCATTTGCGCCGATCACCCGCCCGCACCGGGACAAGCAAGCGAGGGGCTCGCGCTCATCGAAGGCTTCCGCGGGGACGTGCTCGCCTGGGTGCGGGTCGCCGGCGAGGGCACGATCGCGCACTGTCATCTGCGCGACCCCTCCTGGTTCCAGTGGCCGCTGCTCGAGGCAGCGATTGAGGGCAACATCGTTGCCGACTTCCCATTGTGTAACAAGTCCTTCAACTGCTCTTATGCGGGTCATGATCTGTAACACGAGACGCCGATGCGCAAGCTGTTGCTGGAGAGCCTGCTCAAAGCCCCGCTCACCGAAGCGCCACCTTCGCCTGACGATGGCGCGCTCGCCGAGCTGGCGCAGAGCCTGGAGCGCGCCTCGCGCCGCCGGCTCGGCCGGTCGTTGTCCATTCGCGAGGTCGACGCCGGTTCCTGCAACGGCTGCGAGCTCGAGATCCACGCTCTCAACAATGCGTTCTACGATTTGGAGCGCTTCGGTCTCAAGTTTGTGGCCTCGCCGCGTCACGCCGACGTGCTGCTCGTCACCGGTCCTGTGACGCGGAACATGCGCGAGGCACTGGAGCGCACCTATGCGGCAACACCCGATCCGAAATGGGTGGTGGCGGTGGGTGACTGCGCGCTCGACGGCGGCTTGTTCTCGGGCAGCTACGGCGTGGTCGGCGGCGTGTCCGCCGTAGTCCCGGTCGATCTGCACATTCGCGGCTGCCCCCCCACGCCCAACGCGCTGCTCAAGGGGCTGATCGCCCTCGTTGATGAATGAGGTGCCAGTCGGCTTCGCAATGGTACCACCCTTGCCGTGGCGCCATTACGCTTGGCGCAGCTTGCCCACGATACCCGTGGGGAAGAAATACACGCTGAGTACGAACAGGACGCCGAGCCACAGCAGCCAACGGTCAGGTTGCAAGAGGTCGGGGACCAGCGGCAGCGCTTGGGTGCTTTTGGCCGCGGCGCCCATCAGCTTTTGCAGGTAATTCTGGGCGACGATGAAGAGTGTGGCCCCGACCACCGCGCCGTACATTGTGCCCATGCCGCCAATTACCACCATCAACAAGATGTCGAGCATGATGGCGAACGAGAGCGTGGTATCCGGACCGGTGTAGCGAAACCACAAGGAGTTGAGCGCGCCGGCAAGCACCGCCATGCCTGCGGCGAGGCAGTTGGCCGAGGTGCGATAGACGACCGTACGGTAGCCCAGCGCCTCGGCACGGAAGTCGTTCTCCCGGATCGCCTGCAGCACGCGTCCGAACGGAGAATTGACGATGCGCAGGGCGGCAAGGAACAGGGCAAACGCCGACAGGAAAACCACGTAGTAGGCGATGGTGCGGCCCGTGATGGGGCCGGCGAACGGCAGCTCGATCAGCGTATTGGGTCGCACCAGCTCGGGCACGCGAAACGAACGACCGTCTTCTCCGCCGGTGAGGGTGGAGAGTTGTGCAGCCAGGATGGCGAAGGCGGAGGCCACGGCAAGCGTCACCATGGCAAAGAAGATGGCGCGCACGCGCAGCGAGAAGAGACCGATCAGGAATGCGAGCACGATGGCGGTAACGAGCGCGACCGAGAGGCCGGCCAGCGCCGAGGTCCACGTCGGACCCCAAGTGTAGAGGGCAAGCCCGACGCCATAGCCGCCGAGCCCGTAGAACATGGTGTGTGCAAAGGAGACAATGCCAGTGTAGCCAAGCAGCAGATCGTAGCTGGCGACCAACACGACGAACACGCAAATCTTGGCTGCAGTGTTGATGGCCTGCGCGCCTGGGAACAAAACCGGCGCGGCTGCCAGCGTGGCGAGGATCAGCACCAGGACAGCACTGAGCAGCCGGCTCCGCGGCAGATCGCCCGATAGAAGGGTGTTGATCATTGCGCGCCGCTCGACCGGGTTTTCCTTATCGCCCGCCCACCGCATAGAGGCCCTGTGGCCGCCACATCAAGATGATCACCATTAAGAGAATGTTTGAGGCCAATGCCACCTTGGATGCGAGGTAACCCGTGTAGTTGGCCATCTGTGCGACAAGAACGGATCCAAGGAAGCAGCCGCCGATGGAGCCAAGGCCGCCGATGATGATGACGATAAAGACGAGCACGATTACCTCGCTGCCGATGCCGGCCGTGAGGGTCTCACGGTAGAGCGCCCATAGCGTTCCGCCGAGGCCGGCCAGGGCCGAGCCCGCCACGAAGACAGCCACGAAAAGGCGCCGGATGCGATAGCCTAGCGCCTCCACCATCTCGCGGTTCTCCACACCGGCACGAATGAGCAAGCCTAGTTTGGTGCGGTTGAGCACGAGCAGCATGGCAACGAATACCGCAAGGCCAACGACCATCGCCAGCAGGCGGAACTTCTCAACCGCGACGTCGCCGATGGTGATGGCTCCGCGCAACGCGGTCGGCAGCGGCATCGGCTTCTGGTCACCTCCCCAAACGACGTGGATCAGTTGTTCGGTGACGATGAGACCACCGGTGGTGATCAGGATCTGCTTCAGGTGCTGACCATAGACGGGCATGATGATGACGCGCTCGAACGCCCACCCGATAACGCTCGTTCCGGCCATCGCCGCCAAAATGGCCAGACCCAGCGCGGCCAGATTGAGCCCGAGCTGATCGGCCTGGATCCAGCCTGCCAGTGGAACGAGGGTCGTCATGGCGAGATAGGCGCCAATGGCGATGAAGGCTCCGTGGCCGAAGTTGAGTACGTCCATCAATCCGAAGACGAGGGTGAGCCCACTAGCAATCACGAAGATCATCATGCCCATGGCGAGGGCCGCGATTGTGAGCGTGATCCAGGTGACGGGGTTGCCGATGAGCGGCAGCGCCGCCGCCGCCAGCGCCGGCACCAGGAGGATGGGTAGGTAATCGGCACCGCCCGCGGCGACGGCCTCGGACGCGCCACTCGCGGTGGCAGCTCCATCTTGTTCGACCATTCCCTGCTCCAGTGGCATTGACGCCCGCACCATGCTTCACCCGCGCGAGAGACTGGCGTGGCTTCCCTCGGGCCGGGGCAGACCTCTATCCATGCGCCTCCAACGACAGGCCGAGCAGGCGCGTCTGTGTCGCCGTGTCTGCCGCCAACGCGGCCATGGTCTCGCGGTGCACGATGCGGCCATCGTCCATCACCACGGCATGGTCGCCGAGCGCCTCGGCGAAGCGGAAATTCTGCTCCACGAGCAAGATCGTGGTAGCGCCGCGTTTGAGCTCGTCGAAGGCGCTGATCATGTTATCGATGATGGCCGGCGCGATGCCTTTGGTTGGCTCGTCGATGAGGATCAGCGCCCGCGGCTCGATGACGGCGCGGGCAATCGACAACATCTGCTTTTGCCCGCCCGAGAGGACGCCTGCGGGCTGCGTCCAGAAGCGTTTGAGGGCAGGAAAGAAGGCGAATATCCACTCCAGCCGCGTCGCATCGGGCGCACCCGCCCGTGCTGCAAGGATCATGTTCTCGCGCACGGTGAGATCGGCAAACACGCCCATCGTCTCCGGTACGTAGCCGATGCCAGCCCTGGCGATGTCAGGCGTCGCCCAGCCGCCGATCTCGCGACCCTCAAACGTGATCTTACCGCGGCTTGGTTGCCACAGGCCCATGATCGTGCGCAGCGTGGTGCTCTTGCCCGCGCCGTTGCGGCCAAGCAGCACGGTCATGGCGCCGCGCGGTACCGTGAAATCGACGCCTTGCAGGATGTGGTACTGCCCGATGTGGGTGTGCACGCCTTCCAGCGTCAGCAGCGCATCAGCCATGTGGCGCCTCCGCTGCGGCGCGCCGTCGCCCGGCGGCAATTCCCAGATATGCCTCCTGCACCACGGCCGAGCCGATCACCTCAGCTGGCCGACCGTCGGCGACCAAGCGGCCATTGTGCAGCACGAGGATGCGGTCGGCCAAGCTCTTCACCACCTCCATTTTGTGCTCGACGAGCAAGATCGTCTTGTCGCCGTGAGATTTCAGTTTGTTGATGAGGTCTAGAATGACCGGGACATCGTCGACCGACATGCCCGCGGTCGGCTCATCGAACATCAACACTTGTGGCTCAAGGGCCATCATGATGGCGACCTCGAGCTTGCGCTTGTCGCCGTGCGCCAGTGCCATCGCCGGAGTGGCATGTTTATCGGCGAGGTTGGCCGCCTCGATGAATTGGTCGGCTTGCTTGATCCAGTCGCGGCGGCTGTCCCAGCGCGAGAAGATACTGGCACCGCCCCCCGCACGCGCTTGCACGGCAAGGCGCACGTTCTCGTGCACGGTGAGGTTGGGGAACAGGTTGGTGAGCTGGAAGGCGCGGCCGATGCCCAATTTGGCTCGCCGCGCAGCCCCAAGCGCCGTCACCTCCACGCCGTCGATCATAACGCTGCCGGCGGTGGCAGGGAGCTGGCCCGAGATCAAGTTGAAGTAGGTGGTCTTGCCGGCGCCATTGGGTCCGACAATGGCGGTCAGCGTGCCGGCATGGAACACGGCGCTTACGCTGTCGACGGCGAGGTGACCGCCGAAGCGGATGGTAAGACCTTTAGTCTCCAACGCGGGCTTGGACATGCCGGCCCCAATTTACTTCCATGGCTTGTTCTCGGGCATTCTGGCGATCGGCACGGGCAACCTCGCCTAGCGCAGTACGCGGGTCTGCAGACCATGCGAGCGTGCCTGGAGCTACTTCACGCGAATGGGCAGCGGCATGGTGTTGGCGGGAATGGCCGCCACCAGCTCCAGGACGTCGTTGTCCTTGGCATCCTTCTTGATGCGCCAATGATACATCTCCTGCAGGGCTTGATGATCCTCCTTGCGGAAGGTCATTGGGCCCTTTGGCGTTTGGAAGGTGAGCCCCTCCATGGCAGCGATCAGCTTTTCGGTGTCACGGGAGCCGGCCTTTTGCAGCCCTGCCACTACGGCTGCGGCGGCCGCAAATCCGCCCGCCACGAAGAAGTCGGGCGGAGCACCGAAGCGCTTCTGGTACTCGGCCTTGAGCCAGTCGTTCATCGGGTTGGTGGGAAAGTCGTAGTAGTAATAGATTCCACCCTCGGTGCCGGCGAATTGCTTCCACGCATTCATGACGGGAAGGATGTTGCCGCCGGGTGCAAGCTCGATGCCGAAGCGGTCGGGCTTCATGTCGACGAACTTGGCCAAGGGGTGCGGGCCGGCCCAGATGAAGCCGATGACCCTCTTGCCCGGCTTGTCCTTGAGTGAATTGAAGAGGCGTTCGGCGAACGGGGCGAAGTCGGCCGTGTTGCCGGCGGCGTACTCCTCGGCCACAATCTTGACATTGGGACGGATGGCGGCGAGCGCCTCTCTGAACGCAGCGACGCCATCGCGACCGAAGGCTGTGTCGAGCCCCAGCATGCCGACCGACACCTCGCCGCTGGCGGGGAAGGCGGCGGCCCCGGCCAGTGCGTCTTGGTAGGAGCTGCGCCCGGTGCGGAAGATATAGCGGTTCCACTTGTCGCCGGTGATCGAATCGGCCACCGCCGGCTCGACGATAAGCACCTTCCGCTTTTCTTCGGCAACGGGCAGCATGGCCAGCGCTACCGGCGAACCGGTGGTCCCGACAGCAAGGTCGGCGCCATCGTCGCTGTAGCATTCCTCCAACAGCGACTTGCCGCGGTCGGGCTTGAGCTGGTCATCCTTGACGAGCACCTCGAGCTTGTCGTCGCCGAGCTTCATGGTGTTCTTGGTAAGGTACTCAAGCCCCAGCATGAAGCCGTTCTCGGTCTGCTTGGCGTAAGCTTCGAGCGGGCCGGTCTTTCCGGCTATCAGGCACACCTTGATGTCCTTGGCGAGGGTCGCGGCCGATGGCAGGCCGACACCGAATGCCAAGGCGAGGATGGCCGTCAGCGACGCGGAATTGGCGCGCCCCAGGCTGGCGCGACGCAACTGACGCATATGCTTCCTCCCTGTAGCCCACGCAGACCATGACGAGTGAGCTTGTCTCGCTATCTTCGGTCATACGGGTCGTCAAGGCGAAAGCGCAGGACGGGCAGCGATGCCGGCATACAAGCGGCAATCGAGAGCACCGCGCCAGCAACTGAAAGCGGCAACTTGGCGACCGCAGTGGGGACAGCTCCGTCACCCGTGCAGCAAGCCGAATAGCGCCATGGCGACACGGCTGATGAGCAACAGCGCCGCCGAGTATGAGTGGCGTGCGCAGCTGCCGTCGATCAGCGTGCCGCGATGGTGAGTGCGAACGATCGACCGAGTGACATCGAACCGCGCCAGCGTCCGGCTGCCGCGGGCGGCCAATGGCAAAATCCCCAAAGCAAGCAGCAGCACTCCCGCCACTCTCCCGCCGCCGCCAAGCCAGCGCGTGGTCAGCATCGCCGCCAGCTGGCGGAGCGGTTCTTCGGGCAATCGGAAAGACTTGGGCGAGATCGCCAAGATTTATAGGTGTGCGAGCGCGATCGCCGCGGGCCCAGATGTAGGGCCTAGCTGCCGATGGGGCGCACCGAGCAGCGCGGCAAGCGGCGCGGGACGACGCCGCAGGCTGCTGGCGCCAATACGGTGCGACCTATAGCTCTAGCTTGCAGCCCCGTAGAAGGCTGCCGATGTCAGCGCGGCCAGGAGAGGATGGGGGTCATGGGATGCGGGTTGAGGTGGAGGATCTGTTGCGCGGGCCGCACGCAGCCGCAACCCAAATCAGCAAGCAACATCCGGGGGGCGCGACCGATTGCGTCGAAATCGTGGTGATCGTCCGAGCGCCGGCACGCGATTTCTGGCGGGAGATGCCGTCCGGCAACGCCCCTGCTGGGCTTGGCCGGTTGCCACTAACCGTTTGGCAGGGCACACACTTTCGTTAGGTAAGCGCATGTGCGGCCGCTTTCATCGTCCCCGGCTGAAGCGGGAGCGCTGGCGAAAGCATCGCCCGGGCTAGGCCTGATCTGGTAAACTGGCTAGGACGCATCGATGCCCGCAATCGAAGCCAACAGGAGAGAGAATCCGATGCCCAACTTGGCAGCCCTGCCCCTGCAAGCGCTTGGCCTCTTGGCAGCTGTGGTATTCGTGGCTTCGTTGATCGGCCACTCCTTGGTGCGCAACCCCTTCGTCGGCGCAATTTTGACAGTGATCTTGTTTGTTGCGGCGTACGTGTTCTGGAACTACTACGACCACAACCTCTTGCCTGGCGTGCGCTTCCGTCTCGCGTGAGGCCGTCCCCGATCCGGGTGACACGCGGCCCTAGCGTGACCTGAAGCACGAGGTGCCGGCACACTGCCTGACCTGTTGTGGTCATGCGCCATTCATGCCGGCGCCGCGGCGCCGGCATGATCCGCGCGACAGGGTGTGCCGAGGGCTCGCGGCTGCGCACTTTGCGATCTAGCGGGGCGGATCTAGTGGGGGAGGTGGCGATGTCGATTGGCTCGAAGGACACGGCCCGACGCGCTTGCACCGTCTTGGCCGTGGTGTTGGCCAATCTGTTGGCGCTCCGCGTTGGAGCCGCTTGCGCCATCGCACAAGAGAACGCTTGTGCCACACCCGATCCAAGGCAAGCGTGCTCCTATCAGTGCTGCGGGCGCAGGTCCTGCCCGCCATCCTGCGAGGTTGATTGCGTGAAACTGTGCGTCGATGCTTGCAGCTCGCAGACCCGCTCGCTCGCCTATGACAACCGCAAGCGCGACCTTCAGCTGCGCTGCGGCAACAAGGGTGCGCGCTAAGCCAGGCGCAGCCCCTATGCCCCAGTTCGTGCTCGCCACGCTCAGCCAGCCCTGAGCCTTACTCTCGTTGGGGGGAGACCATGCCCGAGCAGTCGCTTTCCTCGCCTCAGATGCAGACTGAGCGCTTGATCGATGCGCTTCTGCGCGGCCTCTTTGCTATCCGCATACCCCTGGCTCTGGGCGTGCTCACGATCCTGGTGCTGACGCTTTCCGACCAAGTGCTCGAAGTCCATCGCGTGCTGACGCAGGAGCGGGCGCAGAACATCTTCAACGTCCATTGGCTGTTGAGCCTTGTGTCGCTCGTGGCCCTGTCGATGGTGCTCTGGCAGATGGCGCGTCAACATGCCGAATTCGCGGCCGAGGACGCTCCGGGAGAACACGTGGTGCCGCATCCGTTGTGCCATTGGGTGCTGCGGTGGGGCCCGCGCCTAATGGCTGTGTTGCCGCTATTGGGAGCGGCCCTCGGCATTTGGCTGAGCCGGCTGCCCAATCTCGACGGTGCCGAGACGCCGCAGTCGCTTGCCGGCCCGCTGATGATCATCGCCCAGCTGCGCAAAGATTTCATCGTCGGGAGCCTGATCTGCCTGGTTCTGGCGATCATCGTGTTCCTCGCTGTGACGTTGTTTGAGCGGCACTTGACCCCTCACGGCAGCCGTCGGGCGCGCAACCTCGCCATCTTCAGCAACTGGATGCTGTTTCCCGTGGTGGTGTTGGCCTCCATCGTCTTGCTGATCCGCGACCCTGTGCACCTGCCGCAAGCCCTTGGGTCGATCCCGCTATTTGCCCTGTGGGTGGTCAATCTCGCTGTGCTGACGGGCCTATTCTCGCGTTACTATCGCATCTTTGGAGTGCCGATCCTCGGGACGCTGATCATCCTGCTCATTGCCTTTGAGGTCTTCGGGCTGACCGACAATCATCGGTTTCGCCACATGTCGGCCGACATCCAGCGCCCCACCGTCGAGGCGGCCCTGCGCGCCTGGCTCGCCGCGCGCAAGGATGGGCCGGCCTACCGCAACGTCAACAAGCCCTATCCGCTTTACGTCGTGGCCGCCGAGGGCGGCGGGCTTTACGCTGCCTACCAAAGCGCCAAGTTCCTGGCGCGCATGCAGGACCTGTGTCCCAACTTTGCCCAGCACGTGTTTGCCGTGAGCTCGGTCTCCGGAGGCAGTCTCGGGGCAGCCGTATTTGCCGGCCTTGCGCGCGCGTTCGCCGCCAATGAGGATGCACAGCCATGCCTCGAGAAACTGGCCGATCGCGGCAACTTCGAAGCGCGCGCCGACGCGATCTTGTCGCGCGATCTGTTGGCACCGGTGCTTTGGGGCGGCTTGTTCCCCGATTTCCTGCAGCGCTTCATTCCCTGGCCGTTCCCCGCCCTCGATCGGGCGCGGGCCTTGGAATATGCCTTCGAGGAGGTTTGGCGCTACGGCGGCGATAGGGCCAACAATCCGCTGAGCGGCTCGCTTTTTACCCTCTGTGGGGCGGGCGCGGTCGCCTGCCTCAGCGGGGCAACTCCGGCGCTTGCCTTCAACGTCAGCAACATCGAGACGGGTATGCAAATGGTGCTGAGCCCGCTCGATTTCACGTCCATCGGGCCGCCGTGGACGGGTTCGGCCAAGGCGTTTGATTTCTTCTCCACCGGCGTCGACCCCGTGGACATGCCGCTCAGTACCGCCGTCGGCTTGAGCGCGCGCTTCCCTTGGGTGTCGCCGGCCGGCTGGTTCACCTTTACCGATCCCAACGCAAAGAACCTCGGCACGACTGCCCAAACGCGGCGCATGAGTTTCGTGGACGGCGGCTATGTCGACAACTCGGGCGTGGCAACGGCGTCCAAGCTTGCCCAGTCCCTTGCCGAGCTTCACTCCAAGGACCCGACACTTCCTCCCGTCGAGATCAAGCTCATCATGATCTCCGCGGCGTGGATACCCTTTGATCGCTTCTGGATGGATGCGCCCAACAATCGCGCACAGAGTGACGTTTTTACCCCGTTTGTGGCCGCGCTCGCGACCTGGCAAGGCCGCGGATATACGACCCAATACGATCTCGCCGCGGATCCAAAACCCGGCTTTAAGATCCTTGAGGCGGGCGTCTATTATAATTTCATGCCGCTGCCGCTCGGCTGGCAGCTCTCGAGCCTGTCGCGCAGCTACATCGATCTCTTCAAGGGTAATCCCGAGAAATGCGATCCAAGCCAGCTCGATCGCTCGCTTGAGAGCCACGCCGCGCTCGCCAACTCCTACATCAACCGAGCCAATTGCGTGGCCGCTGAGATTGCAAGGGATCTCACGCCGGCGGCGGCGCCGCTCATGATGCCTGCCATCACGCCTGCCAGATGACCTGCCTAGCAGGTCGTGAAGAGCAACCATCCAGCGCGCAGCATCGATGCTTGCCCCGCGCTCGACGTGAGGCCGGTGCCGTCTCGCCCGAGCCTTTATTTGGCTTGGCCAGCGCGCACTTCCGACAACATGCGCGCGAAGTCCACGAGCTTTTGCTGCATCTCGGGCCCCAGTTGCGCGAAGTAGCCCAGGAGCAATGCCTCTCGTGAGGCCTGCGTCACTCGATCCACCGCGTCGACATCGGCGCGGTGGCGCTCTATGCGCGCGTCCATCGCCGCGGACGTCGTGGCCTCGAGATCGTGGTAGAACCAGGCGACCGGCACACAGAAAATCTTCGCCAGCTCGAAGATGCGCGAAGCGCTGATGCGGGTTTCCCCGATCTCGTATTTTTGAATCTGCTGCGGAGCGACGTCGACGATCTCAGCCAGCTTCTCCAGACTAACTTCGTTGATCTGGCGCAGCAATCTCAGCCGCTTGCCCACGTGCTTGTCGACGGCGGTCGGCTTGCGAGGCGACACGCCCCGGCGGGCGCTACGCACGCGGCGCGCTTGACCGAGTGGCCTGGCCGCGGCCCCCGGTTCGGATCTCGACATGCCGCCTACCTCGCCCGCAAGCAATCCAACCCTGTGAACGTCGGCGCGCGGCGTCTGCCGCGCGCCCCCAATAGCGGGGCTTATGCCAGCGCGCCCTTGACTTCGCAACCCTTCCGCCTCAGCCGGCCGCCGGTCATAGTGGGACCTCAACTTAAATTAGAGGTCCGCAGACATGACTCCGATCACATCAAATGGCTCGCCGCTGCTTGCCAGGCTCGCAATTAACCACGGTCCCGCCGATCTGCTGGGTCGCTTCTTCCGGCATGCCGACACGGCCGCTCACGCGCTGGGCGTTACGCTGTCATTTGCCGATATGGCCGAGCTGATCGAGGTCAACGAACAGAACCGCGACAGCTGGTTGCCGCTGTTTCCCACCTATGACGTCCGCTGCAACTCGATCGGTCCCGACGATGCATTCTGCATCGTTGGGCGCAACGAGCGCGGCAACGTGGTGGCCACCCATGCGGGTCGACTATTCAACCTAAAGTTAGGTAACTTTCACGACCTGGCGCAGAGCCTTCACCTCATGTACGACCACCCCGCCAGATCCAAACGTCCCGGCGAGACATGCACGGTGACAGCCAAGGCAGCCCAATCGATCGCTGGCAGCGTGGTCTTCTCTGGTGCAGCCTGGTACCACCCCGGCTATCGGGGCAAGGGGCTGTCGAGGATCGTGCCAATCCTGTCGAGGGCTTACGCTTTCACCCACTGGAACACGGACTATCTCGTCGCCATGATGTCGGAGGGGGTGGTAAGGGGCGGCATGACCGAGCGCACCGGCTATACGAACATCGATTGGGACATTTGCATCAGCAATTCCCCGCTCGGCGACGTGCGGTTCGCCTTCATGTGGATGGAGCCGCGCCAGCTACTGCAGGACGTCGCGAAGTTCGTCGGCCGCTCCCAACGACAGACGCCTGACGTTCTGCTGCAGCGTCGCGCCTAGCAGCAAGGTTGGCTGGTCACCGCTCCCGATCGGCAGGATGACGCGTCGATATTCGAGCCGCAGCGGGCCGGCGTGGCGTAGGCGAACGGTGGCGACGACGTCCTCGAAGATCGGCTGAGCGGTGCGGAACGCCTCGCGGTAGGCCTGTGCGGCCCAACAGGCATACTCAAAATCGGGCATGTCCTCGAACAGGCCGCCGACCGCGACCGATTTCCACCCATTGCCGTAGAGGCTGTAGCCCTGGCCCACCGCTGCCATCATGAGTTTGGTGGCGCCTTCGCGTGGAACAACTTCAAGAAAGCGGCCCCCGGAGGCGTCACGCACAGCCTCGAGCAGGGCGCCATTCCTCCTGCCGCCCGCTGCGCACCAGGCTTCGTGAACGGGCCCGAAAGCGCGGTCGACAGCGGCTGCACCGCGCCAATGCCGTTGCGAATCGAAGTCACGGGCACGCGAGCTTTGGGCTTCGTTCATCACTTGGGTCAGGCGCTCGATGGCAGCCGCGCAATGGCTAACAAGCGGCTCATCGCGATTGGCGAAGCCTGGCACGAGCACCACCCGCTCGCATGTCTCCAGCATCTTCACGACCCTCAACAGGGCCATCGGCTTGACCGAGTTCGGTCTAAAGCGAACCTCCATCGCCCCCGATCGGCGGCGGCGCAGGGCCACGCCTCCATTCTCCTCCACGGCAGCGCTGCCCGGCGCAGTGTCGTGCCACACGCGCCCGCGCCCATCGATAATCTTTCTCATGCGGCCCTACCTCACATCGGCAGCGCGGGCATTACTAACAGGGCAGTGTCCCAGCGACCAGCGCCCGCAAATCGCTCGGCGATTTTGCAAAGTCCCCTTTGACGGGAGACTTTCTAGCGAGGTTTGCTGGTCGGGGGCGTGGCTGCAACCTTAGGGTGCCAGCAGCCTTCCTGCCACCACGTCACTCCCGATTTTCTCGCCTCCACCAGATGCCTTGGCCGCAGACGTGATGCTCGCCGCCCAGGACCGCACCGGACGGTTCGTGTACACCCTTTTGAGTGCAGGCGAGCGTGAGGGCCGAGGGGGCATGCCGTTGGCGCGCCGGCTGGTCGTATGATCGCATCGGCAAATTTCGCTGGCCTGTGGGCGTCTTTGGGGTCCATGCGCGCTCTTCCTCTGCATGCCCCGATGCGCGATCTGTGTGCATGTTCCGCTTGCCCCTAGGGCCGCAGGGCGATGCTGCCCCTGGTGCAGCTGCGCGCACCAACCCAAACGCGCGTGAGCAGTTGCTCCGCGCGGTCGGACAGTGAAGACGTCGGTTGCTGGTCGTTCATCCCACCAGCACGACCAACCCTCCCTGGCCCAGCCGAAATAGGGCCGCAAGGAGATTGAGGATGCCCCAGTGGGAATACAGCAAGATCGATCTCAACAATGTGCCGGCGAAGGCGAGCGACCTCGACACCCTTGACGATGCGGGCAAGGACGGATGGGAGCTTGTCGGTATCACCGCCAACAACGTCGCTTACTTGAAGCGCGTGCTGGAGGACCCGGTGATCGCATCCCGACCGCGCGCCAAGGCGCCGGCCCGTCGCAAGGCCGCGATCTGATCAGGTCTCAAGCAGCCTGGCGAGTTCGCAGCGCAATGTCGCAGCCAACTCTTCGCGTGCCAGCCCGTAGGCGACATTGGCCAACAAAAAACCGATCTTGGCTCCGCAGTCGTAGATCGCCCCGTCGAAGCGTACGGCAAAGAAGGGCTGCGTGAGGGCGAGCTTCTTCATTGCATCCGTGACTTGGATTTCGCCGCCGGCCCCGCGCTCACCGCGCTCCAGGATGGCAAAGATATCAGGCTGCAGGATGTAACGCCCGCTGATGTGGAGGTTGGATGGTGCATCTGCAGGCTTTGGTTTTTCGACCATGCTGGTCACGCGCGATACCTTCGCGCTTTTGTCTTCGACGCCGACGATGCCGTAAAGGTGGGTCTGATCCTCCGGCACCGGCGCGACCGCGATGTGATTGCCGCCGTGTAGAGCGTAGGCCTCCATCATGTCGCCCAGGCATGGGCGGGTGGAGAAGTGAAGCATGTCGGGAAGCAACAGTGCAAATGGTTCGTCGCCGACGATCGCGCGCGCGCACCACACCGCGTGGCCCAACCCATGCGGGGCCTGTTGACGCGTAAAGCTCGTCTGTCCGGGACGCGGCAAGTCAGCCATCAGCGCATCGAGCTCCGCAGTCTTGCCGCGTTCCGACAGGATGCGCTCCAGTTCGTACTGACTGTCGAAATGGTCTTCGATGGGCGCCTTGTTGCGGCCGGTGACAAAAATGAAATGCTCGATGCCCGCTGCCCTGGCCTCGTCGACCACGTGCTGAATGACCGGCCGGTCGACCACTGTCAGCATCTCTTTGGGCACCGCCTTGGTGGCCGGCAGGAACCGGGTGCCGAGCCCCGCCACCGGGAAAACCGCCTTGCGGACGCGCTTGGTCTCTCTTGCCATGGTCAACATCTCGGGTTTGGAGTTATTTCGGTGCGAGGCCGGCAGGCTATTAACGGAGCTTAGGCATCAGCGGTGCTAGGAATGCCGGATGGCTGCACAACCCGCAACTGCGCCGCAGTTACAGGCAACAACGCACGTAACCTAAAAAGGGATGAGCCGATGAGCGTTCTGGTGACGGGAGGAGCCGGCTACATCGGCAGCCATATGGTGCTTGAGCTGCTGGACGCGGGTGAGAGGGTGGTGGTTCTCGACAACTTGTCCACCGGCCATGCCCAGGCGGTGCCGAAGGGCGTCAACCTGGCCGCGGGCGACGTCGGCGACGCTGACCTTCTCGGGCGCCTTCTCGATGGCCAGGATGTCGACGCCATCATCCATTTTGCCGGATCCATCGTGGTGCCTCAGTCGGTTGTAGACCCGCTGGGGTACTACCTCAACAACACGGTCAAATCGCGGACGCTCATGGAGATGGCGGTAAGGTGCGGCATCCGCCACTTCATCTTCTCGTCCACCGCCGCCGTCTACGGATTGACCGGCGAGGCGCCGGTTGCCGAAAATGCACCTCTGGCGCCCCTATCACCCTATGGCTCCTCCAAGCGCATGACGGAAATCATGCTGGCCGACACCGCCCGGGCGCACGACTTGCGCTATGTCGCATTGCGCTATTTCAACGTGGCGGGGGCGGACCCCGAACGCCGCTCCGGTCAATCGACACCGCGCGCCACCCACCTCATCAAGGTCGCCTGTGAGACGGCGCTCGGCAAGCGCACCCACCTGGAGGTGTTTGGTATGGATTATCCAACTCCCGATGGCACCTGCGTGCGCGATTATATCCATGTCAGCGACCTTGCGCGCGCGCACATGGCTGCCCTGCACCATCTGCGCGCGGGGGGCGCCAGCGATATCTTCAACTGTGGCTACGGCCGGGGATTCTCCGTGCTGGACGTGATCAAAGCGGTCAAACAGGCGTCGGGGCGTGACTTCGACGTGCGGCGGGCACCGCGCCGAGCAGGCGATCCCGCCCGCGTGGTTGCCGCCACCGAGCGCATCCGGGCAACGCTGGGGTGGACGCCGAAGCACGACCAGCTCGACACCATTGTGCGCCACGCGCTCGCTTGGGAGGAGCATCTCTCGAGCGGGCACTTTGAAGGTATCGGCGCTGCCTAGCCCTGAAACGCTCCCGGCCTGGGCTCCGCCGGGTTCGGCGCACGGGAGGCTGACCAACGGGCTCGGCAGGCCCGGCTCGCCCCGCCCTGTTGGCCATCAGTGGGACGCGAGGCTTCCCACCGCCTGTAGCGTTGCGCTTTCGCAAACGCGAGCGCCCCGATCGGTGCGGCAATTGGCGCAGACACCCTGAGCCCCAGGGCGCCTCAGGGCGCCTCAGGGCGGGCCAGGGCGGGCCAGGGCACCTCAGCACCCCCGGAACGCCTCAAAAGAGCCTCTAACGGCACAGATGGGTCTTGCGGGAATGCCGGCCTCAGCGTAGTCGGGACGACGGTCGGCCCGCGTCGACGGCCGATCGGAGCCGAGCCACCGTTAGCTCAATCTGGGCGCCGCGGGCGCCCCTCGCGTGCAGGGGATAGGTCTACATTGCCTAACTTGGGGGCGCTGCATCAAGATCTCGTCCGATCGACAGGCCGATGGGCAGGCTTGCTCGTCTGCTTGCCATTGCTGCTTGGTGTCCTCGTGACGGGGGACGTGGCTCGTGCCCAGGCGGGCGATGCCTTTCGCCAATTTCTTGAAGGCATTTGGCCTGAAGCGCAGGCGGTGGGCGTATCGCGCGCGACGTTTGATGCGGCTCTTCGCGGTGTCGAGCCCGATTTGGCGCTGCCCGACTTGGTATTGCCCGGAAGGGGTGACGTGAAGGGGCAGGCCGAGTTCACCAAGACGCCAGCCCAATATCTCAGCGCCGCCTACCTCGCCAACCTGTCAGCAGAGGGCAGAAGCCTCGAGACGCGGCATGCGGGCTGGCTTGGCAAGATCGAGAAGGAGCTCGGCGTGCAGCGCCAGTTCGTTCTTGCCATCTGGGGACGCGAGACCGCGTTTGGGTCGCATCGGTCGAATTACTACATCATCAGGGCACTTGCCACGCAGGCCTATCTCGGCCGCCGCAAGGACATGTTCCGCAGCGAGCTCATTTATGCCCTCAAGATGTTGCAGGAGGGCGTGCGCACGCGTGACACGCTGACAGGCTCCTGGGCCGGCGCCATGGGGCTTACCCAGTTTATGCCCTCCGAGTTCTACACCTTGGCCTACGACCTCGACGGCGACGGCCGCGCGGACATCTGGACCTCGGTGCCGGATGCCTTGGGCTCGGCCGCCAACCAGCTGCGTGCCAAGGGTTGGGTCCCCAACCAGAGCTGGGGCTATGAGGTGCGCCTGCCGAAGGACGTTTCCTGCCTGCAGGAAGGGCCCGACAACACCCGCACAGTGGCGGAATGGATGCGGCTTGGCGTGGTGCGCATCGCCGGTGACTTCCCGCCCCAGGCGTTGGAGCAACAGGCCTTCATCCTGACGCCCGCGGGGGCCTATGGTCCCGCATTTCTGGCGCTCGAGAACTTTCTCGTCATCAAGCGCTACAACATGTCAGATCTTTACGCGCTGTTCGTCGGCAACCTCGGCGATCGCATCGCCGGAGGCGGCGCCTTCGTCACACCTTGGGCCGACATCCAACAGCTTTCCGCCAGGAGCATCGAGGGCATCCAGGAGAAGCTCCAGACGCTGGGGTATGCCGTTGCCAAGATCGATGGCAAGGCCGGCATGAACACCCGCGCACTGATTGGCGCCTACCAGAAGGCAAACGGTCTCAAGGTCGATTGCTGGCCCACCGAAGCCTTGCTTGGGCACGTGCGCGCCAAGGCCGCGGCGCTGGGACCGGCAGTGAAGGGGGCAGATGCCGCGCCGAGCGGTGGCACGGCCCTCGGGCGGAAGCCCTGAGAGGGCTAAGGCTGCAGCTAGCAGGCCAACGATCCCGGCAGGCCGGCCATTAGAACTCGAACTCTAGAACTCGAATTCTAGAACTCGAACTCTGGGCCTGCGACATACCGGAACTTGTCAAACGCGTCGGCGCGCAAGGTGAAGCCGAGCCCGGGCCGCTCTGGCGCGTGCACCCATCCCTCGCGGATATCGAACGGCTCGTTAAAGAGCTCCCACATCATCGGCATGTAGCCCTGCGTGACCTCAAGGATGTGGCAGTTGGGAGCAGCCATGGCCACATGAATGCTGGCTGCAAACAGCACGGCGCTGCCCCAGGCATGCGGTGCCAGACGCACGCCGTGCGCGGAGGTCAGCGCGGCGATACGGCGAATCTCGGTCATTCCGCCGGCGCGCGCCACATCCGGCTGGGCAATGTCAAGAGCCCGGCGCTCCAGCAAATCCTGAAAATCGAAGCGGGTGAATTCCCGTTCCCCGGATGCGATCGGGATGGTGGTGGAACGGCGTACTTCCGCCTGGCCGGCATGATCGTCGGGCGACACCGGCTCCTCGAACCAGGCAATGTCATAGCGCTCAAGCTCCTTGGCAAGCTTGATGGCGGTCGCGACCTCGAGGGAGCCGTGAGCGTCGACCATGAGCTCGACGTCGGGACCGAGCCCGCGGCGCGCCGCCGTCACCCGGCGCACGCACTTGGCAATCGAGAAGCCGTCGCGGCCGACGACGCGCATCTTGGCTGCAGTGAAGCCCTTGGCGGCGTAGCCTGCGAGCTCCGCCTCGGCCTCATCGCCGGGCGCCCAGCCCCCGCTCGCATAGCCTCTGACCGATCTGCGCACGGCACCGAGCGCCTGGTAGAGGGGAATACCGAGTGCTTGCGCCTTCACGTCCCACACCGCAATGTCGACGCCGGCAATCGCTTCCATGATGACGCCGCGGCGGCGGCTCTCATCGGCCTGCGCCACGCCGCGCTCAAGCGCCGGCGTGCTGCGCGAACCGTTGTACATCTTCTCGTAGATGCGCTCCGAAAACATCGGATCCTCACCGACGACCTCGGCCGACAGCTCGTGCTCGACGATGGCTGCGACGATGGGCGGACTCCCAAGCGCCGCACCGATGCCGGTGAGGCCGCTATCGGTTTCAACGCGAATGAGCGTCGCGTCGCTCTTGACCTTCGTCCCGAGGTCGGTGCGGTGTCGCCTCTCCTTAGGAACGGACGCCGACATGGGAATGGCGGACACTTTGGCAATCTTCATAGGGCTCGTTCCTTCCCTGCCTTGCGCTCAGATCAGCCCTGCGGGCCCTCTTCGGTCGCTAGACCCCATTGTAACAGGCCGGGTGCGATCCAAGACCAGGCCCAAGACCAGGCCCAAGACCAGGCCCAAGACCGCCCGATTGCAGCGCGTCAATTGGGCCTCCCCCAAGGCGCGTCGAGCCGCGCATCCGGGGTCTATGCCTTCATGTCAACGCCTTGTCGTGACAGAGAAACTGCCGCATGGTGCAATGGGATTCGGGTGGGAGTAGGCTGGAGTGCTTGTTTCGAGGACGGCTCCTTGATCCTGGGGCGTTAGGCAGATGCGCACGCTCGGCGCCAAGCTTGCGGTCATGATCGTGCTGGTGGTGCTCGCGCCGGCATGGCCCGCGGCTGCACAGGAGGAGCCCACAGGCACGAGCTACATCACGCCATTTCCAGAGGGAGACGTCTACAAGCTGCAGGCCTACGGCGACCCGTTCGCGGAGGGTCTGCTCGCTGGGCTCACGGAGGCCTTTGCCGGCGACACCCGCCTCGACCTGGCGCGCCGGCATCGCGCATTGGCAGGCCTGGCCCGGGCTGAGTTCGACGACGAGATGAAGGCGGAGGAGGCCAGCAAGGACACCTTCCACATCGGCGTGGTGATGTTGGGCTTTTGGGACCGCATCCACATGCGCGTCTCTCCCAGGGATCGCCTGGTGCTCGGCTCGAGCGAATGGCGAGAGGAATACGGCAAGCGCGTCGATCGCCTCATCAAGACGCTCAAGCGCAAGGGCCTGGCGCTCTACTGGGTCGGCCTGCCGATCATGCGGCGCTCCGACGTAAACGAGACCGCTCAGGCAATGAACGACATCGTCCGCGAGCGGGCCTATCTCAACGGCATCAAGTTCATCGACATTCAGGCGCAGTTCGCGGACGAGAGTGGCAACTACGCGCCCTATGGACCCGATATCAGCGGTAAGCAGCGATTGCTGCGCGAGGCGGACGGCATGCTGTTCACAGCCGCCGGCAATCGCAAGCTGGCGCTGTTTGTGGAACAAGAAATCAAGCGCGATCTCAATCTGGCCAAGAACGAGCGCGCCATCCCGCTCGCCGGCAACGAGGCGGAGCAGAAGCGCGTGGCTGCGCTGCGGCCTCGTCCCGCGAGCGAGGGTGGGACGGGCTGGAAGGGCACGGTTGCCGCCGCAAGCGACGGCAAGTCGGCTTCGCCCAAGGCGGCGGCCAGCGCCCGGGACGCGCCGGTGGCCGACACCTCCAACGATCAAAAGGCCGATAACGGCCGCATCACCTTGAAGAGCGTTGGCACCGGCGGGCGAGAAGAGGCTGTCACGGTGGATATCCCGCGGCCTGCCATCCCTTCTGCCGTGGTCGCCCTCGTGACGCGCAAGGAATCAAGCGACCGGCCATCGCAGATGGGCGATGTGGTTGCCGACGATGTGGGCGACGGGCTGGTGGTCCTGAGTTCGATCACCCCAGCCACAACCATGGGTCCGGGTCCCAGTCGACGCTTGGCGCCGAGCCTCAGTCCGTACTATCAGGTGCTGATCAAGGGCGAGCGGCCCACCCCCAAGCCCGGTCGCGCCGACGATTTCGCCTGGCCGCGGTCGGAGCCGGAGATCGGTGCGGAGCCCTCCGCGGGAGCGACCGTCAAACGGCTACCGCGGCAGCAACGACCTGGTACGCCGCGCAGTTGATGGCACAAGGGCGCCTGACCGCCGAGGTAGCAATGAGCGATGGTGAGGCCGGGCCGGCCGAGGGGCGGATCACGAGCGAGCGGAAGGGCCGTGTGCTCACCATCGGTATAGATCGGCCAAGGAAGCTCAACGGCTTCTCGCCCAAGATGCTGGTCGAGTTGGCCGAAGCCTTCACGAGCCTGGAACGTGACGAGGCAGCGTGGGTGGGGGTGCTCTATGCACACGGAGCCAATTTCACGGCTGGGCTGGAGCTCGACAAGGTGGCCCCGATCATGCGCGAGCGCGGCGGGGTATTTCCCCCTGGCACCATCGATCCCCTCTCTCTGAGGTCGCCAATTCGCAGCAAGCCCTTGGTCTGCGCGGTGCAGGGGATCTGCTTCACGCTCGGCATCGAGTTGATGTTGGCCGCCGACATCGTGGTGGCCGCAGACGACTGCCGGTTTGCGCAAATCGAGATCGCGCGTGGGATTATGCCCGCCGGCGGAGCAACCGTGCGGATGGTGGAGCGCGCCGGCTGGGGAAATGCTCAGCGCTACCTCTTGACTGCGGATGAGTTCGGCGCCGGCGAGGCCTTACGGTTGGGGCTGGTGCAGGAGGTGGTCCCCACCGGTCGGCAAAAGGACCGGGCCATGGAGATCGCCGGCGTCGTCGCCGAGCAGGCGCCTCTGGCCGTGCGCGCTTCGCTCGCCTCCTCGCGGACGGCCATCGAGCGTGGTCCGGAGGCCGCCTTCGGCGAATTGAAAGCCCAGCAGGCTCAACTCATGGCAACCGCAGACGCCGCCGAGGGGGTCCGATCGTTCATCGAGCGGCGCCGGGCGCGGTTCACTGGACAATGAAGCGTTCCGCGTAAGCTCAGGCGGCGCAGGCTAGTGCAAGCGCAAGCGCTCTTTAGGTTTGTCGACCTTGCGCTGCAACCAATTGACCGCCGCTTCCGGCGTGTCGAACTGCAGGCGCTGCTGGAGGACATGGTCGAGATAGACGAGCCAACGCCCGCCATGGTTCAAGATGGCAATTGTGTGCCCGCGATAGGTGTCAGACCAAAATCCCTCCGCCAAGGGGGGTGATTGCATGGCCTTGCCTCGTGATCATCCGGACGCTCACTTATGTCGGAGCTTGTGTGGGAGCTTGTTGATCGCGAAACGCAGTGCTGCATATGCTGTTCCGGTTCGCTCGCGTTGCAAAGCGCAAGTTTGTATGTGAACGTTCTATGCGGTAGGGCGCGTCCAGACTGCAACAGGTGTCAAGACCGCTCCCTGTCCCCCCGATTTGAGGTCTATCGGGCCAGAGCAAAGGCCTGTGCTATCGTTCGGGTCGCCAGCGCCATTGGCGACAGCCCGATCCAAAAGGAGTGAGCCTTGGCCGCCAGGATCGATGCTGCCATCAATTTCGACGACCTGCGCCGGCTGGCGAAGCGTCGGCTGCCGAAGATTGCCTACGATTTCATCGAGGGGGGGCTGGAGGACGAGGCGGGGATCGCCCGAAACGCCAGCGCCTTTGAGCAATACCGGTTGGTGCCGCGCTATTGCGTCGATGTAACGGTGCGCGATCAAAGCGCCACGGTGTTCGGCAGCACCTACTCGAGCCCGGTCGGGATCGCTCCTACCGGTCTCATCGGCCTGTTCCGACGCGGCGGGGACATGATGCTGGCGCAGGCGGCCAAGTCTGCCAATGTGCCTTTCATCATGTCCGCAACCGGAACTGGGCTTATTGAGGACCTTGGCCGCGTTGCTCCGGAGCACGGCTGGTTTCAGCTCTATGTCGCAAAGGACCGCGGGATTTCCGAGGACATGATACGGCGTGCGCGCGAGGCTTCTCTCTCCACCCTCGTCGTCACGCTCGATGTGCCGATCAATTCCAAGCGCGAGCGCAACATCCGCAACGGCTTCGTGCGGCCATTGAAACTCACGCTCAAGACAAAGCTAGAGGCCTGTTTGCATCCCGACTGGATGGCCGAATATCTGCGCCACGGCATGCCGCTGTTGGCCAATTGGCAGCGCTATGCACCCCCCGGCTCCTCGACCGCCCAGATTGCCGAATTCGTCGCCGGCCAGACCCCCTCGCCGGTTCTCTGGAAGGACGTGGAAAACTTCCGCCGGCTTTGGCCCGGCAATCTCGTGCTCAAGGGCGTGATGCACCCCGACGATGCCACCCGCGCCGCCGCCATGGGGGTCGATGGCGTCATGGTATCCAACCACGGGGCGCGCCAGCTCGACCGAGCACCCTCACCCATCGAGGTGTTGCCGGCCATCCATGCCGCGGTCGGCGACAAGATGACGGTGATGTGCGACAGCGGCATCCGTCGCGGTTCAGACATTATCGTGGCCCTGTGCCTGGGCGCAAAGTTCGTGTTTGTGGGTCGGCACACGCTCTACGGCGTGGCGGCGGGCGGGTTGGCCGGCGCCAGCCGGGCGTTGGGCATTTTCAAAGACGAGATCGACCGCGCCTTGGCGCAGATGGGAGCGCCCAACATTGCAAGCCTCGGTCCCCAGTTCTTGATGTGGAAGGACCTCGACGACCTTAAGCGCAACGCGCGCTCCTGAGCCTGTCAAGCGGCCTTAACCTGGCCTCGCGCACGAGCGCGAGATCAATCAACAACGTTGGCGGGCGACGAGGTTGGCGTCCAGACCTGCGACGCCTCCAGGCTCGCTGAATGGGCCACCGAGGGGGCGTGTGGGCGCCGCCACGAAGACGCCTCCGAGCACGATGCAGCCCGGCAGCGCGGCAAGTTGCGGTCGCAATGCTCGGCTTGGTCCAGGCCACCAGATGAGCCCCGCAGCGAGGATGCCCAGCATCGTGTTGACCGAAACCTGCCAAGCCATATGTCTAAACTCCAAGCCGGATGAAAAATGTGCGTGGGCTGATGTCGATGATCGGCGGTAGGATGACGTAGACGACGGTGGTCAGCGTCAGCAGCACCGCGCCAGCGCGTTCCCTCAGTCACCGAATATCTCCCGTCGCGCAGTCCACGGGTCAGTTTGCCGATCACCGCGCGAGTTGCCAGGTCAGCACCAGGACGGCGCTGGCAGCCATCCAAGAACCGAGGATGCGCACGCCAAGCTTTTGCCACTCGCGGCGGAAGACGGTCGCCACCTCGAGTGTGACCCACAGCAGAATGACAGCGCCGCAAAACGTGCCGACAATGATGACGTTGGCTTCCCGCACCGAAATGCCACCCGGTGAGGAATCGAGCGCCAGAGCGGTGCCGACAGCGAGCGCCAAAACGCAAGCGGTCGGCCAAGGCAACCCCCGCGCGAGAGCGACCAGGGCGGCGACGACGGCGGTGGCAGCCAGGAGCGCTTCGGCGCTGAAGCGGGGTGGGAAGGCACAGATCATGGCCGCGAACCCAGTGCCGAGGCCCGCTGCATAAGCGAGCGCAATGGGCCAGCGCCAGTGCGGCATCTGCTGTCCGATGAGCAGCCCCAAGCTCAGGATGGCGATCGCGTGCGTGGGGACAAACAGGGGATGCAGCAGTCCGCCGTAAAAGCCGGTCGCGCCTGCGAACGCCGGGTGGGCGGACGCTTGCTCTGGCAGCAGGACCGGCAGGGCCATGACGAGGCCCACCAGCCGCCTCATGCCAGACGCCAGAGGAACACGACGCCGGCACCGGCGATGGCAGCCCCGGTGCCACGCACGCCGATGCGCCCGACCGGCCAGCGCACGGTCAGGCCGAGGGCGATGCCGGCAAGGTGCAAGAGGCCCGTGGCGGTCACGAACCCGATCGAATAGGCGGCTGCATCCGTGCCGGCCGGGAGCTCGGCGCCATGGGCGTAGCCATGAAAGATCGCAAACGCGGCCACGATGGTGGCGGCGACCCAGAGGGGTGGCCGCGCCGCCGACGCCACCATGAGGCCCAGCACGATGGCCGATGCGGCGATGGCGAGCTCCGCGGCGGGCAGCGGCACGGCGAGTATGCCAAGCACGCCGCCAATGGCCATCACGAGCGGAAATACGATCGGCAGGATGAACATCGGCGGCGGGCCGA
Source organism: Hyphomicrobiaceae bacterium (assembly GCA_036558085.1). Classification (GTDB taxonomy): domain Bacteria; phylum Pseudomonadota; class Alphaproteobacteria; order Rhizobiales; family Hyphomicrobiaceae; genus AWTP1-13. The sequence continues at coordinate 18,614 of DATBGH010000008.1, read as the reverse complement.
GGAATGCACCCCACAGTCCCACCGCTACCATGGCCACGACATGGTCGGGACCGAACAGAGGATGGGCGAACCCCCCCAGGAACCCACCGCTGAGATTGCCCGTGTGGGCCGCGGCGGGCATTGCCCCCAACAGGAGGAGGACGGCAGCACGCAAGCTGGTTCGAGCCATTCGCATAAGCGCTATTCGTCCACGGAGCCGCGGCTGTGCAGCGTTTCGGCATCGTAGTTTTGACCGATGGACATGGCGCAGATGCGCGACAGATGCGTGAGCGCCAGTCCGGTCTCCTTGGCCCAGACATTGAACTGCGCCTGAATTTTAGCGAGGTCCTTCTTCGAGGTCGGGGTCTCTGAGATGTCGAGGCCCGCATCGCGCAGACATGCGACCACATCCGTCGATGTAATAAAACTGTCCTTGCCGATGAAGCGCAGGAAGTACTGCCCGGTGCGTCCACCCAGACGCATTCCGCGCTTGGCCAACAGCTCGAGCAGGCCAATTTGATCGCCGATGGGCCACCCAGCCAGGAACTTACCAAAGCTACCGTGCTCGTGGGCGATGTCGGCAACGAACCGAGCGTTGCCTCGCACCGCCATGATCTTCTGGGGATTGCGCACGATGCGCCGGTCGCCGGTAAGTTTTTCCCAGAACTCGTCGGGCTCGCGCAGGAGCCGGGCCGGCGCGAATTCGAGGAACGCCGCCTCAAACCCCGGCCACTTCTTCTCGATGACACTCCAGACGAACCCAGCCGAAAAGATGCGCTTTGCCATCTCGGAGAGCACGCGGTCATCGGCAAGGCGGGCGAGCCCCTTCTGGCTTGGAATATTGGGCAGCAGCGACGCAAGCGCCGCTTCACCGCCTTTGCGTTTGACAGCGCGTGCTCGGATGGCCTTGAAGGCAATCATGGGAGTGTCATGGGCTCGCTTGCAATGGCGGGGGCCCCGCTGGCGCGATCAAGTCTTCCGTGCCGAGCCAGCAACCAAGGTCTTGGGATCAAGCCCGCCCATGCGGCACACTTCCTGCCATTCCTCGGGACTGACGGGTTGCACCGAGAGCCGCGCGGTGCGCACCAGGGCCATGTTGGAGAGCTTGGAGTTGGCCTTGGCCGCCGCTAGAGTTACCGGCTTCGGCATGTCGCGGACGGCGCGCACGTCGACGCATTTCCAGATGCCCGTGTCGTCTTTCGGATCGGGGTGGGCGGTGGCACACACCTCAACGATACCGACGATCTCTTTGTCCTCGCCCGTGTGATAGAAGAAGCCAAGGTCGCCCAGCTGCATTGCCTTCATGTTGTTACGGGCGACGAAGTTGCGCACACCGTCCCATGGCTCGCCCTTCTTGCCACGCGATTTTTGCATCTCCCAGGAATGAGCGTCGGGCTCGGTCTTGAACAACCAGTAGGCTGGCCCCGACCTGGGACTGGGGATCTCGGCACTGGCAGGGCCCGGTGTCTTGCTCTTCTTTGGCATCAGCCGCGCCTCCTGGTTCTTGAGAGGCATCCGTTGAGCTCGCGGAGAAAGCCCGCGTCACCCCGCAGCGGGATGAGCCCAGTCCGCGACGAGCACCTCCCAAGATGAGCCCTATTCCCTGCGTGAGCCCTCTTCTCTGCATGAGCCTGTGACGAAGGGTTCGATTTGAGCAGCATCGCAAGGTCCATTGGGGCGCGGGTTCAAACACTGTGCCGTCGATCGCGGTGGCGATCAAGGCCCCTGGGCGCTGTTCTTGCGCGCCGGGGGTCAGTGCGTGGCTAATTGGGGGGTTGGGGAGGAAGCCTCAATACACCCGGGACGGCGGTTGGTCCGCGAGCTGCTTTAACGGAGAGCAGCGCATGACCGCGGGGGCACGGGCCCTCCCCGCAAGTGCACTCAACAGCCCCGGTCATACGGGACATCGGATGGGTGCCTAGATCGCAGGACGGAACTGTCGGCAATTTACAAGCAAGCGAGGATCTGTGTCGCGAGTGTTGCAGATGCTGCTATAAGCCAAAGGATCTGAGCGAGCGCTATTGGTTGCAGGAGCAGGATCGTGAACGTAGCCAGCATTCTTGCGGTCAAGGGTTCCACAGTGATCACCGTCAAGCCCACCGACACTATCGGGACGCTCTCGCAGCGCCTGCGTGAGCGGCGCATTGGAGCAGCGATTGTGAGCAGCGACGGGGCGACGATTGAGGGTGTGATCTCGGAGCGAGATATCGCGTTCGCTGTGGACTTGCATGCGGCTGATATCCACAAGCTGCCGGTTTCGGCTCTCATGACCAAAACTGTGGTCACGTGTTCCCCAGGCGACAAGCTTGCGGATGTGGCCTCAACGATGCTAGCCCGCAACATCCGGCATCTGCCTGTGGAAGAGGAAAATCGTCTGGTCGGCATGATCAGCATTCGCGACGTGCTGAAGCATCGATTGGATGACCTGCAGCAACAGACGAACTTGCTGCGTGCCTTTGCAAGCCAGGTGGAGCGCGACCCCTCGCAAGATCGTTGACGAGATCTGGTGGCAACCATCGGGATGTGCTCGCTTGACCTTGGCAGGGGTGGGCATTGGAGGCTTATGCTCCCGCCGACCGGAAGAAGAGCACGCTGCTGGCCGAGGCGTGTCCAGTGTCGGATGCCAAAGGACCGCGCGGGTTGAGGACCTCGCCGTTGGGTGAGGAGCCGTCCCGCGGTACAAGGGACCCAGGCTCCCGGCCTTTTTCCACTCTGCGCCGCCGGTGACCCCGGGCCTACTTGCCTTGAGGCAAACGCCCTTCGGCGATTACGCAACGATCGACCGTCTTGCGAACCCTGTTCCTCCCCGTATGCTCCACTCCGCCCGCAAGGGCAATGCATGCAGTCAGCAACGTCAAAGCCAGATGTGCATCGTCGGCCGCCCGCCTGGTCCCGTCCGACCTGCGTTGACCGACCTCACCACGGATTAATCGGGGGAGCTTGCATGCGTGCTCGACTTGGCGCAAGCCGCATGACGGGAGGCCAGTCGGAGGACGGTGATTTGCCAACTGCGGACGTGACGGCAAACGTGCCACGCTATATCCGGGTGGACAAGGCCGACAATGTCGCGATCGTCGTCAATGATTTTGGCCTGCCCCGCGGAACGCGGTTTGCGTGTGGGCTCCAGCTTCGCGAACACGTGCCCCAAGGCCATAAGGTCGCGCTCGTCGATATCGACAAAGGCGCCCCGGTACGGCGCTACAACGTCGTCATCGGCTATGCCAATGAGCCACTGCTTGCTGGTAGCTGGGTGCATGAAGCGCTGCTTTCGCTACCCGAGGCTCCGCCGCTTCATCGCCTAGCCCGTGCAACGCGCGCGCAATGGAACGAGCCAGCACTTGAAGGCTACACATTTGAGGGTTACCGCAACTCTGACGGATCCGTAGGCACACGCAATGTGTTGGCCATCACCACGACGGTGCAGTGTGTGGCCGGCGTTGTCGACCACGCCGTGCAGCGGATCAGATCCGAGCTCTTGCCACGGTTTACCAATGTCGACGACGCAATCGGCCTTGAACACATTTATGGCTGCGGCGTCGCTATCGACGCGCCCGATGCTGATATTCCGATCCGAACGCTGCGCAATATCAGCCTCAACCCCAATTTCGGTGACGGGCTGATGGTTGTCGGCCTGGGTTGCGAGAAGCTGCAGCCCGAGCGCCTGCTTCCGCCGGGAGCCGTGGCAGCGCGCATGGCCAAGAGTGGGGAGTCGGCCTTCGATTTGGTGCGTCTGCAAGATGCACCGCATGTCGGCTTTGAGGCGATGATCGCTGCCATCATGGCGGCTGCCACGAAGCATCTCGCACGCTTGGACGCGCGGCGACGCGTAACCTGCCCGGCATCGGCGCTCGTCGTCGGTATGCAGTGTGGCGGCAGTGATTCCTTCTCCGGTGTCACGGCCAATCCTGCCCTTGGTTTCGCATCGGATCTGCTCGTTCGAACGGGCGCGACGGTGATGTTTTCTGAGATTACCGAGGTGCGCGATGCAATCGATCAGCTCACTTCGCGCGCCGAGAATCCAGACGTTGCGCAGGCCCTGATAAATGAGCTGGCGTGGTATGATCGCTATCTGGAACGGGGCGGCGTTGACCGCAGCGCCAACACCACGCCCGGCAACCGAACAGGCGGACTTGCAAACATAGTCGAAAAGGCAATGGGATCGATCGTCAAGTCAGGCACTGCGCCGATTGCGGGCGTGGTCTGCCTGGGTGAGCGGGCATCACGAAGGGGCCTCCTATTTGCCGCAACGCCTGCCAGCGACTTTGTTTGCGGCACGCTTCAACTCGCGGCCGGAATGAACCTGCACATCTTCACCACGGGACGAGGCACGCCCTATGGCCTGGCCGGTTGTCCGGTGATCAAAGTGGCCACTCGCAGCGATCTTGCACGCCGCTGGCACGACCTCATCGACCTCGATGCCGGCTGTATTGCGACCGGTGAAGCCAGCATCGAGCAGGTCGGCTGGGAGCTGTTTCATGCGATGCTCGAAGTTGCCAGCGGTCGCCGCAAGACTTGGACGGAGCAGTGGGGTCTCAAGAACTCCCTTGCTCTCTTCAATCCGTCGCCGATCACCTGAGGCGTCCACGCCGCGGCGGCGCTGCGGCGAGGAGTAGCTAACGGCTCGCTTCGATGGATTGGGCGCCATCGACCCGGCAGCCCCCACGTCAACTTACCGCCTCGCACGCAACCGTGACCGGCACGTTTCGAAGGGACTGAGGCCGGCACGCTTAGCACCAAGGACCGCTTGGTAGGAACCGGTGATGCCGAGATCAAGTTGCGCCCGTGTGCGGGCCATGGACACAATGGCCGACGCAAATGACGAAAGCCATCTTGCGATTGAGCCGGACCCAACTTGTGGGGCAGGATGATGCACCCGCGGCGGCGGCACGTCTCGCTGTGGCCTTCGGGAGAGGACCAGCCCTTACTTTGGGCGTTCGCAACTTCGAGAGGAGCAGTCGATGGAGAAACTTGCGCGCCGCGCGCTCGGCACCCAGGGGCTTTCAGTGACCTCGATCGGGTTGGGCTGCATGTCACTGTCTGGGATCTATGGCGCCGCCGACGATTCCCAATCCGAAAGCCTCATTCGCCGAGCCGTTGAGCTCGGTGTCGACCACCTCGATTCCTCCGACATGTATGGCTGGGGCCACAACGAGGAGGTTGTTGGGCGTGCCATCAAGGGTGTGCGCGATCGCGTCGTGCTCGCCACCAAGTTCGGCCAGGTGCACCGCGAGGGTCAGGCCAACGGGGTAGACGGTCGGCCGCAATACGTGAAGCGCGCCTGCGAAGCGAGCTTACAGCGTTTGGGCGTGGAGGTGATTGATCTCTATTACCAGCACCGCGTCGACCCAAGCGTCCCCATCGAAGAGACGGTCGGTGCCATGAGCCGCCTCGTCGAGGACGGCAAGGTGCGGTTCCTCGGCTTGTCGGAAGCAAAACCCGACACCATCAGGCGCGCGCATCAAGTGCATCCCATCTCCGCGGTACAGACCGAATACTCGCTCCTCTACCGGACCGAGGCCGAAGAAACGAGGCAGACCACCAGACAGCTCGGGATTGGCTTCGTGTCCTACGCGCCGCTCGGTCGCGGCTTTTTTACGGGCAGCATCAAGAGTTTGACGGACGTGGACAACCGCCGCGCGGCCCATCCTCGATTTCAAGCGGAGAACTTTGCCCACAATCGAGCTTTGGTTGCGAGGATTGAGAAACTGGCGGCGGACAAGGGGTGTACGCCGGCGCAAATCACCCTGGCCTGGGTGCTGGCGCAGGGACCCGATGTGGTGGCGATCCCAGGCACCAGGTATGTTGAGCGGCTCGCGCAAAATCTCGACGCCCTCAAGGTGACACTCACTCCGGAGGAGGTGGCGCGCATGTCGGCGGCGGTGCCGGCAGGAACTGCCGCGGGAGAACGCTACCCGGCGGCGGCCATGAAGGCCGTCTATCTTTGAGGAAAAGGTTGCCAAGGACAGCAATTCTCCCGGGGTAGCCGTGGGCTCGGCCGCGCCCCCCTCGCCTATTGGGCGATGTCGGGGAGGGCGTTCCCGGCCGATTGACGCAGCTTGATTGCCAGGGGTAGGGCTCCAAGGCACAGGAGGCTCATGGCGGCAAAGGCGATTGGGCCCAACTGGCCATAAAGCCAGCCCGAGACCGAGGTCAACAACGCGCTCGCTACGCCAACGCCGACCACGCCATAGATCGCCTGCGCGGTTGCCGCAAGGCTGGGCGGTACACTGCGTGCCAGCAACCTCATGCACGCAAGATGCAACAGGGCGAAGGTAAGTCCATGCAGCGGCTGAATGAGAAGGAGGGCCGTCACGTCGACCGTAACCGCAGCGACGCTCCAGCGTACGGCACCGGCCAAGGCTGCGATGATGATCGACCCCGCTGGGCTCAGTTTCTGCACGAGCCAGGGGCCGATGAGCAAGAACACCACAACTTCGGCCGCAACCGAGATAGACCAGAGGAGGCTTGTCGTCATTGGCGATAGTCCCGCTGCACTCCAGCGGATGACCGAGAAAGTGTCGTGCATGGCGTGGCTTCCAAGCACGAGCGCCGCTACCAGCACGACCCGACGAAAGACGACGTTTCCCAGCAGCGTGCGAAGGTTCTCGCGCGTTAAGACTTCGGGCGCGGGGGAGATGGCGAGGCTTCGGTCGTCGGGTACCAGCCGGGCGGCAAAAGGTAGCGCCATCAACAGCAGCGCTTGAAGCCAAATAATGCTCTCAACCCCGATCGTCCCAATTGTTCCGCCCACCGTGAGCGACCCCGCTATGAAAGCCGCCGAGCCCGTGCCACGAACCCAACCATATTCGAAGGCAGGCCGTTGCCCGCGCAGACGGGGGGTGGCGGCCAGAAGCGCGAGCGCATCGGCCAGGGCCGTGAGAGGCGCAAGCGCGATGGCGTGAAGGAGACTGACCATCACGATGGCGGTGAGACCTGAAGCGGGCAGGTAGAGCAGCGCGGCAACCGCGGCTACAACGGCGCAGGCGCCGAGGGTCTCACGCCGGAGCGCGAGACGGTCGGCCACGCGTCCAGCAAGCGGTGCAGAGACCAGCCGCAGCGCGGTGCCAGCCGCGAAGATCAGCCCGATCTCCTCGAGGCCAACGCCGCGCGTCTCGATGAATGCTGGCAAGAAGGGCGAACTCACCCCGAAGGCCGCATAGAGCAGAGCATAGAGCACGACAAACCGCGACAGCGGATCGGCGGTTGTTGCAAACCTCACGGTTTGGGCATCCGGCATGTTGCACGCCAAGGGCTTTGTTATTGAGAGCTCGCTAGACAACGCGGTCGAGGTCGCTTTCGTGCCGGCGCTCCCGGAGCACACGGAACGCCAAAGCGCCTTGCGCGGTTGTCCTGCCGCTCCGCGTGGACTGGCCTGGAGATCGTGCGATGCGGCAACAACCCAGTGGCATTGTGCAAGTGGCGGGCGAAATGGTATCGATCGTGCTGCTTGCCCTTGCAGGTCGCTTCATTGGCTTTGCGCAGAGTACCTTGGAGTCCGGCACGCCGCTCAGCGTGGAGCGAGCCTTAAGCTATATCGCCGATACGCTTGGCCTGTTTGCGCATCCGCATCATCTTGTGCTGTTGCTGGCGGTATTGAGTGTTGCCGCCCTCATTCGCATCGCAATCGCATACGCGAACCGATCGGTGCTCCTCATTCTCAAGGAGCATGCCGGCATCGACACGAATGAGTTATCATGGGCGCAACGGGCCGCTCGCTTACCGGTGGCGGTGCTCTATCGGGCTTTGAGCGGGATCGCCACCCTCATTGGCGGGCTTGCCCTGGCGATCTCATTTCGGCTCTTCAATCCCGAGGTGCCGTTCGGCACGAGCGAGCTTTGGTCATACGTGGAGGCCCTCGCCAGCGGCATTACTTATGCGACTTTGGGCGCCATTCTGGTTTTGCTTGCACTTTACGGTGTGGCGGCAGCTATCATCGGCTACGTTGCAAGTCCTGCGATCCTGACGATCGACGAAATGGCCAGCGGTTGCCGGAGGACACCGGGCACCCCCTCACGGCCCGAACAGGCCGAACCACTGTCAGCATAAAAGACCGCGCTTCGCCGCCTGGCTCGGTCGGAACCTGTTCGCGGCGCAGGAGTTTTGCCGGGCGCGACGGCCTAATATCGGTTCAATGCAGGGTGCGTGCGATGCGGATGCGAGCGTCGATTGGGTTCTCGATGGTCGCGGCGCTCGTCCTGCTGCTGCTGCTGCCCTATCTATTCGCCGGACTGATGACGAGTGCATTGGCAAAGCTCCACATCAGTCACGCGGCCGCCGGACAGTTGGTGCTTGCAATAATCCTCGGTGGCTTCATCAACATTCCGGTCACGCGTCTGTCACAGCCTCAAGAGCTCGCGGCAAATCCACTCGCCATGTACGGTCTCGACCGACTTTTTCCGCGTCTGCAGCGACAGCCCCGCCAAATCGTTATCGCCGTGAACGTGGGGGGCTGCATTATCCCGCTCGGGATTGCCATTTATCAGCTCTCCTACATTGCCGCGCAGAAGCCCGAGCTGCTGACGAAGACCGGCATCGCCGTGGGGGTTGTGACGATCGTTTGCTACTTGCTGGCGCGCCCTGTGCCTGGCGTCGGCATCGCGATGCCCGGATTCGTGCCGCCGCTCGTGTCCGCGGCAGCCGCTCTCCTCCTTGCGCCCAGCGAGGCACCACCAGTCGCCTTCGTGGCGGGGGTCGTCGGATCACTGGTCGGGGCAGATCTGTTGCACCTTGCCGACGTGCGACGGATCGGAACCGGCATGGCCAGCATCGGGGGAGCGGGCACATTCGACGGCATCGTGCTCTCAGGAATTATTGCCGCCTATCTCGCCTGAGCCGTCGCACGGGCTCGCCGCCGCGTGGCCGGCACGCGAGGTCCTGCCACTGTGGCGTCCCGCAACGCTTGCACGTCGCCGTTTCAAGGCCCTTGGTCCCAAGCGATGGCTGTTCCAACCAACGTCACAGCGCATCCTCGCGCTCCGTTCTGCACATTTTCGGCGCTCGGTGCTCGGGATCGTGCCAAGGCAATCCAAGGAGCGACTTCACACCAAAACAAGGTGAAGGCCGCCTGAGATGCAGTTGGTCTCATGGGTCGTTTGGTTGTACGCGGCCGGCCGCGCTGGCAATTGAACCGCAGACCAGGCTGTGCGTTCTACCTGAGACCGTTACAGGAGAACCCGATGACCCAGCAGCGCTCCGAGTACCCGCTCGACTACACGGAAGGACCGCCCCGCAGTGCCACGGCCGAGGCAACCAAGGATCGCGCCAAGGATGCGGCGGCGCGAACCCAGGAATATGCGGAAAAGATTACGGAGCAGCTGAGCGAATACGGCGAAAAGGCACAGGATGCCGCGCGCAATTTCCAGCCCTTCGTCAAGAACTCCCTGAAGGAGCGGCCGATGGCCACGCTTGCGGTCGCTTCACTTATTGGCTTTGCGCTTGGGGCACTTTGGAAGAAATAGCATCAACCACGGTACATCTGCCCTTGCTCGTGCCGAAAGGCAAGGCTCGCTCAAATGCGACAGGTCTTATCCGAAGATGCGGATTGCCCAAATCGCGCCGCTCGCCGAAAGCGTTCCGCCCAAATTGTACGGCGGGACGGAGCGGGTCGTGCACTGGTTGACCGAGGAGCTGGTCCAGCAGGGACACGAGGTGACGCTGTTCGCAAGCGCGGATTCGCGCACGAGTGCCGCGCTCGTGCCGATAATTCCGCGCGCCCTGCGGTTGGCCAAGCCGAAGCAGGATCCGGCAGCGGCCTATGCCGCTTTGCTTGCCGACCTCGATGAACGCGCGCGCGAGTTTGATGTGATCCATGCGCACTTGGACTGGCTGCATCTACCGTTGCTGCGCACCAAAGCTGTGCCGTTCCTGACGACGCTACATGGGCGTATCGACCTGCCGGGACTTGAAATGGTGCTCAAGCGCTTTTCCGGGGCACATTTTATCTCCATATCTGATCATCAGCGCCTGCCGTTGCCACACCTTTCCTGGCTCGGCACGGTGTATCACGGAATGCCGGAGCGGGATTTGGCTGCGAAGTTCGAGCGCGGCAGGTATCTTGGCTTTCTTGGCCGGCTTTCGCCCGAGAAAGGCGCTCACGTCGCGATTAATCTGGCACGTCGCGTGCGGCTGCCTCTGCGCATCGCGGCCAAGGTCCCGCGTTCGCAAAACCGATACGTAAAGGAGCAGCTGCTGCCGCAAGTTGACGGCGACATGATTGAGCTGACCGGCGAGGTCGACGACAAGGGCAAGGCTGAGTTCCTTGCAAATGCCACGGCGCTGCTTTTCCCAATCGATTGGCCGGAGCCGTTTGGACTCGTGATGATCGAGGCTATGGCCTGTGGCACTCCGGTGATTGCCTTCCGTAGGGGATCCGTCCCCGAAGTGATCGATGACGGCGTCTCAGGCTTTGTAGTGGACAATGAGGATGAGGCGGTCGCCGCCATCGCGCGAGCGAACGAGCTCGATCGCCGCCGGGTTCGGGCTGCCTTTGAAGAGCGGTTTACGGCGGCGCGCATGGCGCGGGATTATCTCGCAAAATATTCGGAACTGATTGGCAGCCGTGCTGAATCTAAGTCAAGCAACTTCGAGGCGCTCTCGGCGGACGTCTTGGCCTGATGCGAGCGGCGGCACTTGCGATCGCAACGGAGCGCCATGCTGAGAGCAGCGCCGGTCATGGCGAGTCATGGCGAGCCCGACGGACGTCGCGGTTTTGAGGGCGGCGCGCCGATCGCAGACGTATCGGCACGGGTAGCACAGCTTCCATCAATGCCTGCGTCATCCCCTTTCCGGGCCGCTGGAAGGGGCGTTTGGAAAGAGCACGTGAGGCCTCGCTGTGCATACCTGAACCGTACACGTTCGAACGCATGCTCGATGAGGATGGAACCGAAACCCTTGCGTTTGGGTGGCGCAATCGAGGGGCCGCCCCGTTCTTGCCAAGAGAACATCAGGCAGTCGTTACCCATTGGTTTCCATCTGATGCGGATGCGGCCGGTCCTATTTGAAAGCGCACCGTATTTGGCGGCGTTGGTTGCCAACTCATGCAGCGCGAGGGAGATATGCAACGAGGTGCTGGCGTTTAACCCCACGTCCGGCCCTTCTAGTCGGAACCGGTCGTGTTGAAACGGCTCGACTGCCGCCTCAATCACCGCGGTCAATGGGGCGCAGTCCCACCGGTCGGTGATGAGCAGATCATGGGCTTTGCTCAGGGCATGAAGGCGCGCCATGAACGCCCCCCTCTCCTCGGCGGGGGATTGGCAAAGTGTCTGCGAGGCGATGGCCTGGACGGTGGCCAGCGTGTTCTTTACCCGATGCATGATTTCGGCGAGGAGGAGCTTCTGCTGCTCCCGCGCTCGTTTTGCAAGGGCAATGTCCCGCGCAATTTTCGATGCTCCAATGACCCTGCCGTCGCTGCTGAAGATCGGCGACACCGTCAGCGAAACATCGACCAACGCACCATCCTTGCGTCTGCGGACCGTTTCATAGTGGCCGATGCGCTCGCCGCGCCGAAGTCGCGCCAGAATGGAGGGCTCCTCATCCATCCGATCGGGGGGAAAGATGAGAGTTATCGACTTACCAATGATCTCCTCGGCGCTATAGCCAAAAAGGCGTTCAGCCCCCTGATTCCAGCTCTGAACGACGCCCTGCAGGTCCTTGCTGATGATCGCGTCGTCGGAGGACTCCACCACCGATGCAAGCCGCTGGGCATTTTCTTCGGCCTGTTTGCGGTGGGTGAGGTCTACCAGCATGTTGACCGCGCCGACCAGGTCCCCCGAGCTATCGAACAGTGGCGTGGGGTAGGGTGCGAAGGGCACCCGCGTGCCGTCGGGCCGTTCGGCGACAGCCTCGACGTTGCGTACCGGCCGCCCGGTCTTGAGCGCCACAGCCATGGGACATTCGTCGTGCGCCAGCGGTGTGCCGTCTGCCCAATAAAGTTTCCAGGAGCCGCACCATTGCTCCTCGCCTAATGTCGGCCGGCGCCCCCACATGGCTGCCGCTGCCTCATTAAAGAAGGTGATGCGCCCTGTGGCGTCCGTCGTGTAGATCGCTGCCGGCAGAGCTTCAATGATCTCCCGAAACCGTGCATCGCCCTGCAAGAACGCCCAAAAAGCATGGCTTATATTGGCCAAGCCTCCGGCTAAGTTGCCGATTATTTTGGACCGCCCCTCTTCCGAAGATCCAGTCGGCGTGGTCGCCCCGCTCGCTCTCATCGCGACCCCGAACCCTTCCTTTGCTCTACCCAAAACGGCCATGCGCACCAATTTGTTCCGGCTCCTCCAGATGTGGCGAGGCGGACGGGGCATCGCGATATGGATGCACCTTGGCCGCCTCTGACCGGTTCTTCGTATGCGCAACTTGCAACACCTCGCGAGGATGCCCAGCGACCAGGTGGGGCTAGAGCCAGCTTTGGCAATGCGCCCGGCCCCCCGTCGACAGGTTTCGGTGTCATCGCGAGATCCTCCAAGCGATGTTGTTTGGGGGATCAAGATGACAGGCCAGGGAGGATCGGCGTAGCTTCGAGACGGCGCCGCAGCCGAAAGACGGCCTGCCGTCCTCGGGTCGGTGAGCCGGTGCGAGATCCCAGCCCCTTATGGAAGGAGATGCGATGGTGCGAGCGAAAACAACCATGAAGAAACCGACAACAAGCAGCACGAAGAAGAGCGGTTCGAAGGAAGGAGGCGGAGACACTCCCACTCAGCTGATAGATGCGAGGATCAAGGAGTTGCGTGATTGGCGGGGCGAGACGCTCGCTCGGATCCGAAGTCTCATCAAGCAGGCCGACCCCGAAGTGGTCGAGGAGTGGAAGTGGAGAGGCGTTCCCGTGTGGTCGCACGCGGGAATAATCTGCACGGGTGAGACCTACAAGAATGTCGTGAAAATGACCTTCGCCAAGGGCGCTTCGTTGCAGGACCCTTCAGGGCTCTTCAACTCCAGCCTCGAAGGCAATACCAGGCGTGCCATCGATTTCCATGACGGCGACAACATTGATGAAAAGGCGCTGAAGGGGCTCATTCGAGCCGCCGTGGCACTCAATATGTCCTCAGCCGCCCGACGGTCGGGGACGAAAACAAAACGACAGCCGGGGCATTGAGATGGAGCGGGGTGGATCCACGGTTTGGTGAAGACAACGCCGGCGGCTGCAACCGACGTCGCGCCAAGGTGAGGAGGCGTTCGCCGGCGGGCCAACAGACGACCGGGCTCTCAGACGTTCGCTTGCATCCGCGGGGCCTGACAGCAAGCCAGCAGGCCCCGCGAGCAGTGCCTTCGGTGACGCGTCAGGCTCTGTCGATCACCAGAGCAATCGAGCGGTCGCGCGGATCGACGATGACGATTTGTTCGCCGGCAACCAAGAACCGAAACTCACGCAATTCCGGTGCTCGATTCAATACGATCTGCGGAAAATCATAGAGCTCCGCGTCATCGGGAATTTCGGCGCCGAGCGCAAGCCGCAATCTCACGTTGGCCTCTGGGAAGTCGCGCGGAATGCTGTCGCGGATCAGCGCGATCTGCCCGGAACTCAGCCGCAATCCAGCCACCTGGTGCCGTGGAACTCGCCAATAGCCTTCGTCGATCACATCGACCACCTCGTAGGTGCTCGGATCGACGATGCAGATCTCGTCGCCGACGACGAAGTAGCTGTAGCTGCGGTAGTAGGGGAAGAACGCGATCACCTCTCGCGGCACGGGGAAGAGGTGCACGGTGCGCGGAATTCGGTGTCCTACGTGATAGTCGAAGTGGACATTCGACACTCGCGCATGTTCGAAGTCGAACGAACGATGCAGCCTCTCGCGATCCCGCAGGCTTAGTCGGTTCCGTTCTTGAGCGATCTGTTGGCGGCCTTCACCAAGGCGTTCGCGCTGGTCGGTCCGACCCCGCTCTTGCGCCCGCCGTTGATCCTCCGACCTCGGTTGTGTCGCGCGCTCGCGTTGCGCATTGCGTTCCTGTTCACGCTGATTCTCGGTGCGCGCCCTATCTTCACGTTGACGCTGTTGCTCAGTCGCCCTCTGCCGGTCCGGAGCGCGTTGTGGTTCTGCACGCCTATTGGGTTCGCTCTTGTGCTCTGGCTCCGCTCGTCGATTGGGCTCGCCGCGATGAGCGGGCGATTCGGCGCGATTGCCAGTCTCAGCTTGGTAGCCGCGAGGTCCGTTCAACTCACCGCGTGGCGCGGCGCCGCCAGGTCCATGCATGCTACCCCCGCCCGGTGCGCTGGGCCCGTGTGTCATCCCGCCTCCTCCGGGGGAGCCGCGCGGAGCATGCATGCCACCGCCTCCCCCTGGCCCACCTTGTCCGCCGCCGCGTTCGTGCGGCTGAGCTGAAGCCAGGCCGCTGGACGCGATGAGCGCCAATCCTGCTGCTGTGGGAAGAACAAGTCGTCTCATAATCTGGCTCCTTCTAAACATCTGGCTCCTTCCTCGACCTTCGGAGTGCCAACGCCCGCGTCGCTTGCTGTGTTCCTCGCAACCGACGATGGCTGACGACGCGAAAGGAAGGCCGACGCGTCGGGGGGTTGGGTCGCGTCCGTCAGGATTGGTGATGGATGCATTGAACGCCGTCCGGTTTGTCTGCGGTAGTGCGGCGAGGCCTGGCGCTTGATACATTGTCCGAAGGCCAGCCGGCCGCTGTGCTGGACACGCGCACAGGACGCAGAGCAGACGCAGAGCCCCAGGGTTCAAGAAGGAACCCAGTGCATGTCCCTAGAGTTGCGTTCTATGCAACGCGAACATGGAGGTTCCAATGCGTAGGTCCACGCCTGCGTTAGCCCTGGCCGGCGCTATCTGCTCCTTGCCCATATTGGCCATCGCTCAACAGAGTGCCGATGCGGATCTTGCGCGATTTAGGTCGCAGTACACCTCCGGTGAGGGGCTTGCCTACGTGGTGATAAACGATGCCAAAGGAGAGCATCTCTATCGCTATGGCGATGCCTCGCGCCTTACCGCAAAGAAGGATGCACGAGGCTACATGCTCTTTACTTGTGCAGCGCCGCATGTCTTTTTACCGCAAAAGTCGGAGGATAAAGCCGCGCTGGAAAAGGCTCAGGTCGTGAAGCCTGGCGATCCGCGCTTTGCCGAGCTTGACCGGAAATACCTTGCCGGCTGCAACAACCCCTTCGTCAAGTCGGCTATTCCAAAAGGCGCCTTGTGAGCCTTGTGCCTGGTAGATTGCTCAAGAGAAGCGCTCAGCCTGCCGGCCCCTGAATTGGTGTTGTCGGGATGTGCAGGTGCCCGCGTGCGCGAGGCGCCGGGCGCCGACAGCTCGAAGGTTCACGGAGCTAGAACCCCGATTTGGGCGAGTGCCGTGCCCGCATGAATGGTGGTCAACCCACCACGATGATGATCTTCCGCAAGCGAAATACCTCAATGGCTTCTTCGATAGCGTCTACAGAGCTCCTCATTGGACCCAAGCGTTTGCGGCGTGCTGACACGCCCAACTATCGCGCCCGACGATTGCCCGTTGGCCTACGTGAGCCTCACTCGTGTTCAACGATCTTGGTGCTCGCCGATGAGGCGGATGAAGGAGGGTCAGCTCGCATGCTGCTGCGCATACTGTCTCCCCAAAAGTACCACGCCGCCAGGATGAGCATGGCCAGAGCGAATGCCACGCCGAGCCAAGACCCGTTACGCGGTTCTTCACTAACGGGTGGGGGCTCGTTGGGCACGGCATCGCGCATATCGCGAAATGGATCGAACGTCATGCAACACCTCGCAAACAACACCTCGCAAACAAGGCGCGCTAACCCGAGGCCCGCCGCTTGAGGTCCTTTTATTCCTTGCGGACGACGGCCATCTGTTGCGTCGCTTCCTCGCGCGGCATGTAGGACTTGTCGCCTGTGATCATCATGATTTTGTCGTTCGCTCGCGTCTCAACGATTTTGCACCTCTTGTCCGGACCGCGAACGATGTCATAGTCGGCAGCAAACGCCGGTGCAGTAGTGACCCAATGGTTATGGGAACTACATATTTTATCATCTTGGACTCCGTATTCCGTTGCGGGGTCCTGGAAAACGCGGGCATCAATTTCGCCGTTCCCGTTGCACTGCACAAGCATGTGAGCAACACTGGTCCTCGGCTCACAAGTTATCAACCCTCAGCAGTTTCCGCCCTGTAGCAGCAGGACCATCGCGAAAGATGGGGAACGCTGCCGAGATGCGTGAGTTATCGGACGGGTACACTGTGACAGCCGTGGGGTGTCGATGAGCCTTCTCAACGAAGCAATCAATGCCGCGTTGCGGGAACACGAAGTTGGCCGGGTTGACCTCGCAGGTGCGTCATCCCTAGCTGACGCTCTTCGATCGCTGCTCGCTCCAAAGGCGGCGCAGGCGGGTCTTGCGCCAAACGACACCCATGTCGAACCCGACGCCCTCCAAGAACTGATCTCGCGCCTGGAACATGCGGGTTACCGCGAGATCATCGGTTCCTGGATTGGCGACGGTGGCAATGAACCCATTGAGCCGCAGCAAATTGCTGCCGCGTTGGGCCCTCGCGCGACCGACCTATCGCGCGACAGCAGGTTGCCCCGGGAGGTGCTTCTTCAAGAGCTAGCACGACTGCTGCCGGCGGTCATCGATCGCATCACACCTCATGGCAAGCTCCCCCAAGCAGTTGTTGCCCCATAACCCCCGTGAGTTGCTCGCCAAGCCGGAGCAACTGCCCCAGATTAGCCTCCCCGCGCGGACCTCACGAGCACGATCGAACCGGCCCATTTCCATTCCGGTTCGACCGCGACCCATCATTGCCCGGTGATGCGGCATCATCCGATCCGTGTTCTTGGCGCAATGGCAGCGGTCCTGCGGAGGCGCGCGCAAGTCTCTTGACGCTCGTGCAGGCGACATCCCCGCCACTACCGGTGCATCGCTGGCGCCTCGTCGGGAACAAAGTACGCTATCGTACGTTCCGCTAACCGAACAAAATTGCTCGCGCGTGCTGCGAAACCGCTGAGGCTACCCGCTCCGCGTGGGAGGCTTTGACAACGCGAGGATGCCAGAACATGCGGCAGCTGCCTGAGGATCGTATCAACAGCGCGCTGGCATGCGGATCGGATGCCCATCAAATTATGACAGAGATTGAGGCCCTGGTCACAAGGGCTCGACGCCTGATCAACTTCCGCCCGCGCGGGCGCAAGAAACGAGGCCAGCCGTCGCTTCGCAAATCCTCCACTGCGACCGACTTCGGCGAGCCGAGCGACCTTGGCGGCGGGCGTTCCTGATCGATGGCGTCAGCCCGGCGCGCCGCGTCAGCCCCGCTCTGCACCCCCGCAGTTTGCCAGAAATCCAATCCACGTTAGGAACTTGAGCTGCGCGGCTACCGTTTAGGGCATATGACCGCTTTACCCAAAGACGCACGTCGGCCTTTCAAGGCTTGCACTGCCCGCAGTGCTTGGCCCAGGCAGGGTCGCTCCGGGGTCACGGTCCACCGGCCCACAACGCGATCAGCATCCGCGCTGGCGACAATGGCGCAGATGGGAACCATGGCCAAGCGTTGCCAACGTGAGCAAAACAAAGGCCTGGCAATCGCAGTCGACGGCCGCTGGAAGCGAGTGGATTGGTGGCACGATCGGGTACCGGCCCCATGACGACAAGCGGGACTAAGACGCAACCGCGCACACTACCCACGCACGGGGCCTTGGTGCTTCCCAGCGTGCGCGTCGATGCCTACAACTGCGAGCTTGAGGACGAGGACGGCTTCGTCGGTGACAAGGCGAGCAAGGTCGCTTTCCGCAATATCCTAGATCGCGTGCGAAAAGCCCTCCGTACCTCCGGTGAGGATCCGCTCGGCAAGAAGGAGAGTGAGGATATTAGCAAGAAGAAGCTGGACATGCTGCTCGCTGAGGGAGAACCCGAAGCTGCCGCCGTCATCCAAAGCGCCATCGAGGACTTTGCCCGACAACTAGCGAGTGTGGTCAAGCGTTTTCTTCGAATCAAAGCTTGGCGCGGTACGGGGAGCATTGTTCTAGGCGGCGGCTTCCGCGCTAGCCGGGTTGGCGAGCTGGCCATTGCTCGCGCGGCCATCCTCTTGAAGGAGGACGACATCAACGTCGACCTTCAGCCGATCCATCACGATCCAGACGAAGCTGGGTTGATTGGCGCCGCGCATTTGCTGCCAGCATGGATGCTCGATGGCCACGACGCGATCCTTGCTGCGGATGTTGGCGGAAGCAATATCCGCGTCGGCGTCGTGGATTTGAACCTTGAGAAGGGGAGAGACCTGTCGAAGGCCCGCGTGCTGGACATGAAGTTATGGCGCCACAAGGACCATCACGTCGAAAGGGACGAGGCCGTGGCGCGGCTCACCCACATGTTGGGCGGTCTGATCAAGTCGGCAAAGAAGAGAGGCCTCAACCTTGCGCCAGTGCTTGGCATTGCCTGTCCGGGCGTCATCGAGGAGGATGGCTCGATCACGCGAGGAGCCCAGAACCTCCCGGGGAACTGGGAGAGCAGCAAATTCAATCTTCCGGCTGCCATACGCGAAGAGCTACCGCGGATTGGTCAGCACGAAATCTTGGGTAATTGCTCACCCCGTTTGGGCCCTTGATCAGGAGGCAGCGGGGTTCAACCGCCCTGTCAGAGCGTCGCGGATCGCGGCGAGAGGGCTCCTGCCGTGGAGGCGGCCGGTTGCCACAATGGAGCAGAAATCGGCGTAGAA
>DATBGH010000007.1:0-11616 GCA_036558085.1 Hyphomicrobiaceae bacterium | reverse complement strand
ATCCCTGGCATACTCGTTGAGCGTCACCGCGGCGCGTTCCGTGACGAAGTCGTAGGCCTTGAGCCAGTTCTGGCGAACAACTACGGGATCAATCGATAGCGAACGCACGTTGTCGACGAAGCGCGCGAGATGAAACGCGATTTGGGCATCGCTCGGTTTATAGGCTTCGGCCGCGAGCCCCACCGCGCGGGCGCCACCGTGCGGATCGACTTCGACGATGTAGGGGGTGCTGGACCCGGAGCGCCCCACCCACAACAGGATGGCCGCTAGGATGAGCGACAGCATCAGGCTGCCCAACGCCATCAGCCGCCAATTGTAGGCCTGCACGCGGGCGGAGCCGATGCGCTCGTCCCAGACCTGAGCCGCCTTCTGGTAGGGGGTCACGGGCTCGGGCGTCTCGCCGTAACGCAGGGTCGATCGCTTGAACGTCATTATCTATTGTCCCTCTAGCTCTTGTCCTTGAGATCTGGACCGCCGCCCGCCACGGGTCGATCTCCCTCGCGCAGCGCGCCCGCGGCCGCAAATCCGGCCTGTGTCAGCCGCTGTCGGCGTGCCAGATCGCGTGCCCATGCCGGCGGTTCAACCCGTGAGCCTCCGCTGCCCAGAGCATCCGCACCGCGTCCCGGATCGCCTGGGTCTGGCGGCTCGGCATCGCGATATCCCTGAGCGGCGCCGCGTCTGTGCGCGTCGCGCATGGGCGCCGTAGCAGCCGTAATCAGGCGCGTCGCTGGCGCTGTAATCGCCGTGCGCGCAACACCTCGCGGTCCTCCCGTCTCATAGGCCGCACCCACCCTGCCGGTGAGTGCCGCAGCGGCCTTGAGGCTGCCACCCACAGCCCGACCCGCCAGCCGTGCCGCGCCGCTCGCCAACATGCCGCCGGCAACAGCCGTCCCGCCGAGCGCTGCGCCCGTCGCAACCGCCGCGCCCGCACCCAGCTGTGGCGCTCCAGAAACCAATCCCGCCGCAATCCCGGGCACGAACACGGCCAACCCAAACACCGCGATCGCCGCGAGAATGGTCGAGGCCGCCTGTGTCAGCGTGATTTCGCCAGCGGGCCGAATCAACGTTCCAAACAGGGTGGCGCCGATGCCCACCACAACCGCCAGCACCATCAATTTGATACCGGCGGAGATCACGTTGCCGAGCACCCGTTCGGCCAGGAATGCCGTCTGTCCAAAGAGTGCAAATGGCACCAGCACGAAGCCCGCCAGCACCGTGAGCTTGAATTCGACGATGGTGATGAAGAGCTGAACGCTCAGAATAAAGAACGCCAGCAGCACGATCAGCCACGCCAGCATCAGCACCACAATCGTCACGAAGTTGGTAAAGAACGACGTGATGCCGATGAGCTCGCCCACTTTTTCCAACAGCGGGCGCGAGGCCGTGAACCCCGTCGAGGCCACGAACCCCGGCCGCATGAGGTCTGCCGCCGTCAGTGACGCACCCGACGCCTTCAACCCGAGCCCTGCGAACGACTGAAAGACGATGTCCGCCAGGCTCTTGAAGTTGTTAAGCAGCAGCGCAAAGAAACCGACGTACAACACCTTCCGGATCAGCTGCGCCGGCAGGTTGTCCTCCCCCACCATTGCCCAGAACAAACCCGCCAGCGTGATGTCGAGCGCCACCAGCACGCTCGTCAGGAACGCCACGTCGCCCGCCAATAAGCCAAAGCCACTGTCGATGTAGCGACTGAACGTCTCCGTAAACCGGTCGATGATCGCTAGGTCATCCATTGGGTTCTCGAGTCCCAGGCAAGGCTCCGCCGTCAGCGGCGATGCAGGTCGCCGCCGGTCTCAGTCTTGGAAGATCAGAGATTGGTTATGCTGTTGGGGGTCTGCTTGCTGCGCGAGCGGGCCACTGCCCGCACCCGTTCGGGGGACGTGTCCCCCGAACCCCCTCCCTTTCTAGACTCCAAATGGCGGGTGGTCCGTCGGGTGTCCCGCCGGTTGGGCTGCGGGCGATTCTGGAAGCATGTGTTCGACATGACCCCCACTCGCGCAGCGAAATATTCATCAACGTATCCATCATCCTTCCCTCCGGACGTTTGTTATCGACTGGCCGTGTAAGCAGATCCTGTACCGACGAAGGTTTTGAAGCGTTGACGGGCTTCATCTTCGGTGGCGAGGTCGCGCGCCCGCGTGACAGTGAGGGCGCGGTGTTGGGCAGCGAGCAGACCTTCAAGGGCGAGAGCTTGTTTGACGCTGAGGCCCGTCAACTCGTTGCCGGCTTGGGCAGCTTCGAGCGCACCGTTGGCATTGCGCGAGCGGGCCATGGCATCGCCGAGGAGGCGTGTATCGGTCTCGATGCTGTCGCCGATTTGGCCTTGAAGGAGAGCCGCGCGGCGGAAGGCGGCGTATTCCTCGTTCCAGCGGTTCTGGGCATTGCGCAGCACGTCGTCCGTCGAGAGGCTGCTTGAGGCCTGGCGTGGGAAGAGCTGGTTGTAGCCGCTCTGTGTCGTCTGCAAGCGAAGCGCGATACCCTCCCCGGCGCGGAGCTGGGTCTGGATGTCTCCGAGGGTGCGCTGCAGATCAGGCGAGATCGTCGAGCCCAGGCGCACGAGGTTCTGGTCCATGCGCTGGAGCATGAGGAGTTGGTTCTGTAGTTGCCGCACCTGATTGGTGATCTGCTCCAGCGCACGGGCGGCCGTGAGCAGATTTTGTCCGTAGTTGGCCGGGTCGAACACGGTGAGCTGCGCGAGTGCGCCCGATATGCAGCTGGCGTAGAGGCCGCAAGCCAAGGGCAGCGCCTTCGAGACGCGTTTCATGGTCTGGCCCTCCTCTGCCGAGGGGCAGGCGCGATCCGAAAAGGCGACAGCCGCTCCGGCAGCGGAGGTCCGCCAGGAAGTCCAGGCAGCGGCGCCGACTCGCTGCGGGGTGCGGAGGGCGGCGCCGCTGCCGTCGGCGAAGATGCACTGCCGTTGGGAGAGGCGGCTGTCGCCGCTGGTGCACCTTCTGCCGAAGCGATGCGGATTTCTGGTTGGGATTTAGGTTTCAGGTTGGGTACCGGCTGTGGCCAACGCGATAACAGGTCGGCTGCCCAGCCTAGCCCCTTGGTTCTCAGGAACTGCGCAGTGAAGCCATCGCGGTCGCCCTCGGCGAGACAGCGGTCGATGAGACGCTGATCGTCGGGAGAGGAGGCCGCGGTAAGCGCCAGTGCAACGGGTCCCAGGCCCAACTCGAAAAGGCGATTGCCGCGCGCCGTCTGGGCGTAGTAGTCGCACTTGGGAGTGGCGGTACTCAGGATCTCGACCTGGCGGCCATTGAGGCCGAAGCGCTCGTACACGCTGCGCGCCTGAGGCTCGAGCGCGCGATCATTCGGCAAGAAGATGCGCGTGGGGCAGCTCTCGATCAGCGCCGACGCGATGGTGGAGCGCTCAATGTCGGCCAGCGACTGTGTCGCGAACACCACCGACACGTTTTTCTTGCGCAAGGTCTTCAACCACTCGCGGATGCGTGCCGCAAACAGCGCATCGTCGAGGAAGGTCCAGGCCTCGTCGAGGATCATGAGCGTTGGGCGGCCGTCGAAGCGGGCCCCCAGACGGTGGAACAAATAGGTGAGCACCGGCGCGATCAGCGCCTTGTGCGCCATGAGCTGCTCCATCTCGACGTGCAGGACTGAGGTTTGCGCCAGCTGCTCCGCTGCGCCATCGAGGAGGCGGCCATAGGCGCCTTCCAACGTGTAGGGCTCCAACGCCGCCACCAGCGCGCTCGATTGGATGAGGACGGCAAGCCCGGTGAGGGTGCGTTCCTCCCGGGGCGCAGAGGCGAGGCTCTGGAGTGCGGTCCAGGCTGCATCTTTGACGTCGGGCGTCACCCGCACGCCTTCGTTGCTGAGGAGGCCAGCGATCCACTGCAGCGCAAACGCGATTTCGACGGGCTCATTGATCCGCGCGAGCGGCTGGAGCGCCAGCGTGCCCTCGAGCCCGAGCTCGATGCTCTCGCCACCCATGGCAAGTGTGGTGGCGCGCGCCGAACGTCCCCGATCGAACAGGATCACCTGCGCACCGATGAAGCGGCGAAACTGCAGGGCAAGGAGGGAGAGCAGGACGGATTTGCCGGCGCCGGTTGGACCGACGATCAAGGTGTGACCGACGTCGCCAACGTGCAGGTCGAGCCGAAACGGCGTCGAGCCCCGCGTCTCCGCCATCATCAGCGGCGGCGCATTGAGGTGCCGGTTCATATCGGGACCAGCCCATACCGCCGACACCGGCATCATGTGGGCGAGGTTCAAGGTGTGCACGATGGGTTGGCGCACGTTGGCGTAAGGGTTTCCCGGGAGCGACCCGAGCCAGGCCTCGACGGCATTCAAGGTCTCGCGGATCGTCACGAAGCCGCGGCCATTGATGATGCGCTCGACCGCCAACAGCTTCTCGTTGGCCTGCCTGACGTCCGCATCGGCGACCACAATGGTGGTGGTGAGATAACCAAACGCCACATCATCGGCCCCTAGCTCCTGCAAGGCCTCGTCGGCATCGACGGCCTTGTTATCGGCATCGGGGTCAACGAGAGCCGTTTCCCTGTTGAACATGACCTCGCGCAGGATGGCGCCCACCGACTTGCGCTTGGCAAACCATTGACGCCGCAGTCGCGTGAGGTGCCGGGTAGCCTCGGTCTTCTCCAGCGCAATCCAGCGCGTCATCCAGCGGTAGGCAAAGCCCAGATCGTTGAGGGCATCGAGCAGGCCCGGAACCGTGGCGTTGGGAAACCCCAATACCGTGAGCATGCGCAGGTGCTTGTCTCCAAGCTTCGGCTCGATGCCACCGAGCAATGGTCGATCACAGAGGATGGCATCGAGGTGGGTCGGGATGGCCGGCACGGCCACGCCATGCTGCTTGGCCGAGATCGTGCCGTGCAGGTAGGTCAAAGTAGCGGGGTCGTCGAGGGCCTCGACCTCGGGCAAGATGGAACCCAGCATCTGCAGGGCCCGATCCGTCTCCGTCACAAACCATTCCAGTTGCGCCTGTGGCTCGATCTCGAGGGCCCGCTCATCGCTGTGCTCGTAGAGGAGGCGCTCGGCTTGGCCCTCGTGCTCCGGCGGCGGCAAGTAGAGAAAGGTCAGGTAGTAGCGGCTCTCATGATGGGCGCCGTCGGCGCTGAAGGCGGCGAAGCGCTCCTGGTCCACGAGCCAGGACGCGGCATCGGCAAAGCGGGCGCCTGGGTAGTGATTGGCCGGTATGCGCTCGGCCTCGAAGAACAGGGCCCAACCCGCACCGAACCGCTTTAACACGTTGTTGAGCCGCGCCGTGGTGGAAACGAGTTCAGCCTCCGTGGCGCTGTCGAGGTCGGGTCCCCGGTAGCGCAGCGTGCGCTGGAACGAGCCATCCTTGTTGAGCACGATGCCCGGGCCAACGAGACACGCCCACGGCAGATAGTCCGCCAGGCAGGCGGTCTTTTTCCTGTACTCGGCGAGGTTCAACATCTGAGTGCTCCCTTGTGGCGGGCGTGGCGGGACAAGACGGTGAGGAAGGCTGGGTCCTTGCGTGTGACCCAAACGGCGACCGCGTGGCCGGCAAGCCAGATCAGCAGGCCGGCGAGCCACAGGCGCAAGCCCAACCCAACCGATGCGGCGAGCGTGCCATTGAGGATCGCAAAGCCGCGCGGTGCGCCGGCGATCAAGATGGGCTCGGTCAGCGAGCGATGGAGCGCCACCTCAAATCCGGGAACGGAAACGGGTTGTCCGAGCATGGGCGTCACGCATCCTTGGCTCAGTTGATGAGGGCGCCGCCGGCGAAGGCGAAGAACGACAGGAAGAACGATGTGGCGGCAAAGGCGATGGAAAGCCCAAACACGATCTGGATGAGACGTCGCAGTCCGCCGCCCATATCGCCGAAGGCGAGGCTCAGGCCCGTCACGATGATGGTGACGACGGCCACCACCTTGGCCACCGGCCCCTCGATCGATTCCAGGATGCGCTGCAGCGGCGCTTCCCAGGGCATGCCCGACCCTGCGGCCTCCGCAACATCGCTGAGAGCGACAATGAAGAGCGCGGCAGCCGGCAGCAGGATCCACCGATAGCAGCGGCTTTGTGTTGCCAAGGGCCTCATGCGCGGCTCTCCCGTCAGACGGTGTTCAGGGTGGGCAGAGCGAGAGGCTTGAGCAGATAGTCGCCGTCGTCATCGAGATTGGCGAGCTCGAGCATCGTCTCGACCCGGCGCTTCAGCCCTCGGCCCTCCAGGAACACGACGACGTCGATGGCCTCCACAATGAGATCGCGCGGCACCCTGACCACCGCCTCTTGCACCAGCTGCTCGAGCCGGTAGAGACCCGACTGCGCCGAATTGGCGTGCACGGTGGTGATGCCGCCGGGATGGCCGGTGTTCCAAGCCTTGAGCATGTCGAGTGCCTCGGGCCCCCGCACCTCGCCAACGATGATGCGGTCGGGCCGTAGCCTCAGCGTGGAGCGCACCAGATCGGCGAGCGTGGCAACTCCGGGCTTGGTGCGCAGAGACACACAGTCGGCGGCCGCGCACTGGAGTTCCCGTGTGTCCTCGAGGATGACGACGCGCTCGCCCAGCTCGGCGATCTCCGCCAGCAAGGCATTGACGAGCGTTGTCTTGCCCGAGGAGGTGCCGCCGACGACCAAGATGTTGCGGTGCTCGCGCACCGCAAGTGCCAGCGCTTCGGCCTGCTGCGGCGTCATGATGCGCGCCGCCACATAATCGCCGAGCCGATAGACCACGTCGGCCGGCTTGCGTACCGCAAAGCAGGGACCCAAGGACACCGGCGGCATCACGCCTTCGAAGCGCTCGCCCGTCTCGGGCAGCTCGGCGGAGACGATCGGCGCCTTGTCCGTGACCTCTCGGCGCACGTGGGCGGCCACCAGCCGGATAATGCGTTCAGCCTCGGAGCTGGCGATGTGGCCGCCGCTATCCTCGCGCCCGACCGAGGCACGCTCGATCCACAGCTTGCCGTCGGGGTTGACCATCACTTCGATGACCGCTGGATCCGCCAGCGCCGCAGCAATCGTGGATCCGAACGCCGTGCGCAACATTTGTCGCCGGCGGCCCTGCGCCTCCTCGGCCGCTGCGATTGAGGAAGGATCAGCCATGGGTCTCGCCCTCCGCGTCTGCCGCGCCGCCGTTGAGCGTGCGCTCGGGACTGCCCGCCGCCACGGCGGCGGCAAAGAGATCGGGCTGTTCCAGCGGCGCGGCCTCAAGCACTTCCGCCGTGTGTCTGCGCCCCTCGGCGACACGTCGCCCCACCTCCGCAATGAAGATCTCAAAGCGTCTTCGGCCGATGAGCCTGGCCGATTCCTGATCGGCCTCGGGAATGGGCGGGATGACCGTCAGAAAGTAGCGCACGAGCAAGGCCAGGGTCTCCGTGGCCACGGTCTGCTCACTGGCTTGGCGCGCCGCTGCCTTGCTGAACTCATTGAGGCGACGTGCCAGTCTCTCCTCCAATCCCTCGTGCTGTTGAGGCTCGAGCATGGCGCGCAGCGCCTCCTCGATCAGCGCCGACTTGGCACCGTGACGGTGCTGGGCGATCGCCTCGAATTTGCGCGCGAGCGCGTATGACAGGTGGAGTGTGTAGCGCTTCTTGCTCATCTAAAGACGGACCCCCGGAAATTGAATGGTCTCATCGAGTTCGCTGCTGCCGGCGGGCGTCTCGCCTTTGCCGTCGGGTTGGGATTGAGGTGCCGCAAAGAGTGGCAGATCGGCGAGCGGGCGCTCGGCCCTCTCCTTGTCGCGCCGGCGGCGCGGGATGGAGCGCGCGAGCAGCGGCGCCTCTGCCTCCGCGCTCTGCGCTGTCCCAAGCTCGTCCCGTTCAAGACGCGCGTGTGGACCACGGATGCGACCCGACCAATCATCGCCACGTGCCGGCGGCATATCCGCCTGACCCTCCTCGCCGAGGTGAGGCGCCGGCAATCGCCGTCTGGAGAAGTTCTCGTCGGCGTAGTATTTGAGCTTGCGGGCGCGGATGGGCGGCGCGCCCGAGACCAGCACCAGCGCCTCATCGGCGGGGAGCTGCAGCACCTCGCCGGGCGTCAGCAGCGGACGCGCCGTCTCCTGCTCGGAAATCGTGGTGTGCGGCAGCCAGGCCGACAACCTTTTCCCCGACAGGTTCCGTTGTGCGCGCAATTGGGTGGCGGTGCCCAGCGCATCGGATAACCGCCTGGCGGTGCGCTCATCGTTGGGCGCAAAGGCCACGCGCACATGGCAGTTGTCGAGAATGGCATGATTGTGTCCATAGGCGCGGTCGATCTGGTGCAGGGATTGCGCCACGAGGAATGCGCGGATGCCGTAGCCTGCCATGAACGCCAGCGACGATTCGAAGAAGTCGAGGCGCCCAAGGGCGGGGAATTCGTCGAGCATCAACAGCAGCTGGTGACGGCTCCTCACGCCTTCTGCAGGCAGCGTCTCGGTGAGGCGCCGCGCGATTTGGTTCAGGATCAAACGCACCAGGGGCTTGGTCCGCGAAATGTCGGAGGGTGGCACCACCAGATAGAGCGACACCGGCCGGTCCGTCGCCAAGAGATCGGCAATGCGCCAGTCGGAGCGCGCGGTATTGGCGGCAATGAGCGGATCGCGGTAGAGCCCCAGAAAGCTCATGGCCGTGGACACCACGCCGGAGCGCTCGTTATCGGCCTTGTTGAGGAGCTCGCGGGCGATGGAGGCCACGGCGGGGTGGACCTGCGGCACGGCCTCAGTTCCCAAGTGATTGGTGGTCAACATGATCCTGAGCGTGCGCAGGATCGATCGCGACGGGTCGGCGAGAAACGTGGCCACGCCAGCAAGCGTTTTTTCCTGTTCGGCATAAAGCACGTGCAGGATTGCGCCGGTGAGCAGCGCATGCGCGGTTTTCTCCCAGTGATCGCGCCGCTCGCGCGCGCCCTCTGGGTCGACGAGGATGTCGGCGATGTTCTGCACGTCGCGCACTTCGTGCGTGCCCTTGCGCACCTCGAGCAACGGATTGAAGCGGGCTGAACTAGGGTTGGTGGGATCGAACATCAGGCAGTGCGAAAACGCAGCCCGCCACCCCGCCGTTATCGTCCAATTCTCGCCCTTGATGTCGTGAATGACCGCCGAGCCCGCCCACGTCAGCAGGGTCGGCAACACCAGGCCGACGCCCTTGCCGGAGCGTGTGGGCGCAACGGCAAGCACGTGCTCGGGGCCATCGTGGCGCAGATAAAACCGGCCAAAGCGGCCCAGCACGATGCCGCGCTCGCCGAGCAGGTTGGCTTGGGCGACATCGCCAATATCCGCCCAGCGGGCCGAGCCGTAGGTGTCGGATTGGACCTTTCGGCTGGCCCGCCGGGCGGTTCCCCCGAGAGCGATCGCGCCGCTGGCCATGCCGCCGAGAGCAGCAAGGGCGCCAGCGCGAGCAAAGACGCCGGGGGCTTGGCTGTCAAAGGCCAGCCACCACCCAAAGAGCTTCCACGGCGCGTAAATCTTGAGGCCCAGAAGCTCAAGCCACGCCGTGCCCAGCGCCGGCTGGTGTCCCAGCATGCTGGCCGCCCATTGCGTCGCTGCCCAGAGGCTCGACAGGACCATGAGCAGTGCGGCGGCAATTTGCAGGCTGTAGATCTGAGCCCAATTCATTGCGCATTTCCCGTTGGCGCCTCAGCGCTCGCGTGGGCTCAAGATGCGAGGCACGTGCGCCATTGTTAATGGGAAAACGCCGTGAAAAGCGGGAAGGCCAAGGAAGGCGCGGGAACCTCCGGGAAGTTGTTGATTAGGACCCGGTGATCGTTCTGTTGAAGGCACGTCGCCTGCGCGTAAGGCGCGCAGCGCCGGGTAAGCCACTGCTGCTCTGGCAATTCCTCGCTATCTCCGTTTATGGTGAGAGGAGATCGCGAGGAGGTAAGTGCGATGGCCTCAAGCCGCATCGGCCGTTGGCGTTCCGTTGGGTCAAATGGACGGCAGAATAAACCCGAGCTCAATGTGACGATCCATGGATGAGCTCGCGCTCAGAGGCCGCCAGGTCCTAATCACCGGTGCCACCAACGGCATCGGCCTCGCCGCGGCCGAGGCCATCGCTGCGCGCGGTGCCGACGTGGCGATCGTCGGCCGCAGCGGTTCCCGTACCAAAGCGGCGCAATCCCTCGTCCGGGCGAAAGCAGCTCCGGGCGCCACGGTGAGTACCCACCTCGCCGATCTCTCCTCACAAGCCGCCGTGCGCAAGTTGGCCGCTGACATTCTCGCGCGTTACGGCAAATTGGACGTCCTCATCAACAATGCCGGGGCCATGTACACGACCCGGCAGGTGAGCGCCGACGGCATCGAGCTCACCTGGGCGGTCAACCATCTGGCACCGTTCCTACTGACAAAACTTTTGCTCGATCGATTGAAGGCAAGCGCGCCCTCGCGCATCATTACGACGGCCTCCGATGCCCACCTCGGTGCAACCATTCCCTTCGGCGACCTCAACGCCGACCGGTCCTATCGCGGCTTTGGCCGCTACAAAGAGACCAAGCTCGCCAACATCCTCTTCACCAGTGAGCTCGCGCGGCGTCTTGAGGGCAGCAACGTGACCGCACATAGCTTCCACCCCGGTCTGGTCGCGAGCGGGTTCAACCGCAACAACGGCCTCCTGATGGATATGGCCATGCTGCTGTTGCGACCCGTTTCGCGAAACGTCGAGAAGGGTGCGGAAACACTCGTGTGGCTTGCGACCTCACCCGACGTCGTCAGCGCCAACGGCCGCTACTACGTCGATATGCATTCGCGCCTGCCAAGCCCCGCGGCGCAGGACATCGCGACGGCGCGTCGGCTCTGGGACATAAGCGAGGCTCAATGTGCAAGCGCCTTGTCCCGCAACGAAGGCGGTTCATGACGCGGCTCGGCTGGCCATCGACGTCCCATTCGCAGGAGCAGGTGCGGATGCCACATGCGAGCTCCACCGAACAAGAGCCGCTTTACCTGCCTCTGATAGCCCGTAGACCCCGCGCTCGACCCTGACGAACCAGCCGTAGACGTTGCGCAGCAAGATTGCGGGGGCATCAGGCAGGCTGGGCTTTAGGTCGCGCGGACGCGCAGGCCCCCGGGCCAGCTCCACTGCGCAGGCGAGCGCTTGCTGGCGATAGGCGGTCATGATGGGTTGACGTGTACTCCCACCCATCGCCGGATCGCCTCGTCGCCGCCGATGTTCTTCGACGATGCGCGATCGGCGTTTGGCATCACGCCGTGGACGCCAAGGGACCGGCTCGACCAGGACCTCGACCGTGCCCGATACGCTCAAGAGCCCAAAGCCCAACAGACGGCAAAGTTTGCGCACGCGCCGATCGTGTTCGCGACCGCGACCGCGGCGCGATGCCCGCACCGCCAGCCACACCTCATCGCACGCAGCCATGCGGTCGACGGCCTGTAGGACGAGATCGAGCGTGAAGGTGAGCTTGAGCTCGCCAATGACGACGCCAACCGGCTCTTTGGCGTCCAGCGCCACAAGATCGCAGCCGCATACCTCACCCTTGACCTCAAAGCCCAGTTTCTCGAGGAAGCGCTTGACGGGCAGATAAAGGCTGGATTCCAAACGGGCGTTCCGGGGATTGGGACGCGCGCACCCTCATCGCCTACCCGCGATTCGCGCAGCTGTCGAGCCGGACCCGGCTGTACGGGTCGTCAGATCCGCAACGGTCGTGCCCGCAAGGGTGACCAAGCTGACCCTTGTCCATTAGGGC